>JAGPMT010000070.1 GCA_018052735.1 Phycisphaerae bacterium
GGGGGTGATGGACTGCGCCCCGTCCGATGCGGCATGTTCGGGGTCCGGATGGCACTCCACAATCAGCCCGTCGGCGCCGGCGGCAATAGCCGCCAGACACATGGGAGGAACCATATACGCATGCCCCGTGCCGTGCGACGGATCCACGATAACCGGCAGGTGCGTCCGTTCCCGCAGCGCCGGGATAATCGCCAGCGGCAGGGTATTGCGGACATATTCCTCAAATGTGCGGATGCCGCGCTCGCAGAGAATGACGTTTGGATTGCCGGCATTGATGATGTATTCGGCCGCCAGCAGGAATTCATCGATCGAGGCGCTCATCCCCCGCTTGAGCAGCACCGGCTTTTGAACCTTGCCTACCGCCTCCAGCAGCGGATAATGCTGCATATTGCGGGCGCCGATCTGCAGCACATCGCTGTACTGAGCAACCGGCTCCAGCTGTTCCAGACCAATCACTTCTGTGACGATGGCCAGACCTGTTTCTTCCCGCGCTTCGGCCAGAATCTTCAGCCCTTCCAGCCCCAGTCCTTGGAAGCTGTAGGGACTGGTGCGGGGTTTGTACGCGCCGCCGCGCAGGCCGATGCATCCGGCCTGACGGACGGCTTGGGCGGTGGTCATAATCTGCCGGCGGTCTTCAACCGAGCAGGGCCCTGCAATAATCCCGACAGCGGGGCCGCCGATTGGAAACCCCTTCGGTCCAATCGGGATTTGCGTGCGCTCCTTTTTGACCTCCAGAGAGGCCATCTTGTAGGGCGACAGAATCGGCACAATCTTTTCCACCATCGGGGCATTTTCGATGGCGTCCTTATTGACAGCCCGCTTGTCCCCGATGCAGGCGATAACCGTCCGGTCGGTGCCGTAGATCGGGTGTTCTTTGAGACCGTAGTCATTCACCAACGCGATAACATGCTGTATCTGCTCCTTGGTTGCGCCGGGCTTCATTACAATAATCATGTCGGTTTCCTTTACTCTGTAAATCCGCAGGTTGTTTTAGGTTAATTATAGCACCAGCCGCACCGAATTACAACCGGCTTTGGATTTGACAAAAGGGCCGGGGTCTGTACAATGATCGGACAGATGAATCCTGCGACAATAAAACTGCTGGTGCTGGCCGATATCCACGGGCGGCATGAGAAAATTGCCTCGCTGCGTCCTCTCGTGAAGGATGCCGATGCCGTCATACTGGCCGGCGATATTACCCATTTCGGCGGGGCCAATGAGACTGCCGAAGTGCTGACGGCACTGGAGCCGCTGGGCAAGCCGGTTTTTGCCGTCCACGGCAACTGCGACCAGCCGGTAGTGCAGGAGGTTTTGAGCCGGCGGGGCATTTCCGTCCACGGCTGCACAAAAGAGCTCATGGGGCTGTATTTTGCCGGTGCAGGCGGCTCTCTGGGCTGGTCGGGGGCAACGCCCGGCGAGGTGGGGGAAGCGGCCTTTGCGGCTTCGCTGCAGCAGGCGGCTGCGGGGCTGAATGCCCCAAGCCGGCTGGTGCTGATTACCCATCAGCCGCCGTGGGGGACTACTCTGGATGTGCAGGGCGGCATGCGCCATACCGGCAGCCGGACGATTCGGTCGTTTATCGAGGACCATCAGCCGCTTCTGGCCGTCAGCGGTCATATCCACGAAGCCCGCGGCATCGACCGGCTTGGCGACACCGTACTGGTTAATCCCGGTCCGCTGCGGAGCGGCTGTTATGCGGCGGTCGAAATAACCAATTGCGATGTGCAGGTCCGGCTGGGTCTGCTGGACTCTGCTTAACCGGAACAGAGGGCAGGGATGAACCATTTTGAGCAGCTTCATCCGATTGTGCAGGCCTTTGCGGCTACGCTGTTTACATGGGGCTTGACCGCCGCAGGGGCGGCATCGGTTTTTCTGACCAAAACCATCAGCCGGCGTCTGCTGGATTTTATGCTGGCCTTTGCCGGCGGAGTGATGATAGCCGCCAGCTTCTGGTCGCTGCTGGCGCCGGGCATTGAAATGGCGAAGCTGCAGGGCCAGATTGCATGGATTCCGGCGGCTGTCGGATTTCTGCTGGGCGGGGCTTTCCTGCGGCTGATGGATCGCTTCCTGCCGCATCTGCATCTGGGCTATCCGATGTCGGAGGCCGAAGGCGTTCCTACGCATTGGCGCCGCACAACACTGCTGGTGCTGGCGATCACGCTGCATAATATCCCCGAAGGACTGGCTGTCGGCGTGGCGTTTGGGGCGCTCCGCTACGGATTGGCGTCGGCCAGCTTTACCGCTGCCTGTACGCTGGCCATGGGCATCGGTCTGCAGAACCTGCCGGAAGGAATGGCGGTGGCAATTCCCATCCGCCAGATGGGGATCAGCCGGCTTAAAAGCTTCTGGCTGGGACAGTTGTCGGGGATGGTGGAACCGATTGCTGGCGTTATCGGCGCTGCGGCGGTGGTGCTGGTTGCGCCGATTTTGCCCTATGCGATGGGCTTTGCCGCCGGCGCGATGATTTATGTGGTGGTTGAAGAGGTGATTCCCGAATCCCAGCGGGCCGGCAACACCGACTTGGCCACACTGGGAACGATGGTCGGCTTTGCTGTGATGATGTCGCTGGATGTAGCACTGGGCTGAATGCCGCTCCAGCGCCTCCAGCATTCCGGCCAGCATCCCCGCATCCGGAGACAGTTTGCCAAAGGCCCGCTGTGCGGCCAGCTTGGCAGTCTTTCGTGGATACGCCTGCCAGAACTGCTCAAAGAGCGCATCCTCACACACACGCCCCCCCT
>JAGPMT010000049.1 GCA_018052735.1 Phycisphaerae bacterium
GAGCAGTCGGCGCCGTAATCAGCGTTACCGCATGGCCGGCCCGGACGGCCGCCCGAGCCAGCGCATAGCCCATGCGGCCGGAACTGGCATTGGAAATAAACCGCACCGGATCGATGTATTCCCGCGTTCCTCCGGCTGTGATTAAAAACCGCAGCGATGGCGCTGTTTTCTTCATCTCAATGGGTCGTAAACTCGCCGGCTTCCCGAAGCAGGCCGACAAGATTTGCCATTTTCTTGCTGTATAGGCCTGCCGAATCCTCCGCCGGCGTATCATCTGCATTGGTTATCTTGTTAAACACCGCCGTTGCTTTCAGCGGCAGCACAATCTTACATTCCGCATCAATGTAAACAAGGGAGTCCCAGTCCCCCAGTACTGTATAGAAACGGGTCGCCGGCGAGAATAAATCAAAGCCCAAAGAATAATCCCGCGGCGGATTGTCAACGCCCAAAAGGGTCATCAGCGTTGCCGGTATATCCAGATGACTGGTCATCTTGGCGTATTCAGCCGCCGGCCGGCCGGGAACCCAGAGCACCAGCGGTGTCCGCACCTGTTCTTCCGTAAATCCCGAATTGTGACCCCAGTGTCCATGCTCCATAAACTCCTCTCCGTGGTCGCCGGTGAGAATCACAACTGTTGAATCCAGAAGCTGATGCTGCTGCAGATAGTCAATAATGCGGGCAAACTGCGTATCCAGATGCCGGCAGGAATTCACATACCGGTTGAAAATCCGTCCAATGTCCCGCTGCAGGTCGGCTGCCGCATAATTGAAGTCTTTCAGGTAATCCTTGCAGATTTCGCATTCGGGCGGAAAATAATAACGGGCATGCGGCGATTCAAAAAACAGAAAGGTCATAAACGGCTTGTCTTTATCCCGCCGGTCAATAAAGTCCAGCAGACGGCCTGTATTGACGCGGTCTCTCTCCCAGCCCTCCCCCTGCGAATAGTCATGCAGATGCTCCGGCGGAATCCGGCTGAACAGCGTTTTGTCAAACTCCGGATAGGAAAACCGGGCACTGGTGTAAAGGTCAATCTGATAGCCGTTATCCTGCAGCAGATCCATCAGAACCGGCGAGCGCTGCTCATTCAGAAAGCGGAACCAGTAATTGCCGTACAGGCCGTAAAACATACTGAACATCGCCTGACGGGTGCCGTTGCCGCCGCTGTAATGATTGGTAAAATACTGTGCCCGCCGGGCAAACTCCCATGTGCGGGGCATCACCTCCGGATTGAGCATATCGGCACGCCACGATTCGGCAACCAGCCAGACGATATTCCAGCGCGGGCTGTCAGGACGCCGGCGGATGGGCTCAAGCGGATACTGAAGCGCCAGCCCCTTAGACGAATGGACTGTCAGCAGCTCCCTGCGGCCCGGCTGAAAGCCGAGGTCTTTCAGAATGCCCTGAAAGGTCATCGGCATATAAAACGGAAAAGCCCCCGAGGCCGCCAAAATTCCCGCATTGCCCCTGAAGCTGGAAATCCCGAAAAGGAGGGCCTGCAATCCGAACATCCCCGCCGCCATAAACGGCACGGACACTCGGAGCCGATGCGGCCACCGGCTCGCTCTGCTTATGTTCCAGTCCTCCCACCGGATACAGAGAAACAGCAAAAATATCTCCAGTGCCAAAGCAGCCAGCAAAAACAGACCGGCTGTCCAGTACACTCCCTGTTCAAAACCCATCGATTCAATGCCGCCCTTGGTAGTCAGAAGATTCCACACAAAACCATTGATGTGAAAATCGTACATCCGGTAAATAATGCCGTCGATGAGAATAACCAAATGCGTCAGCGTCATCACCAGTACGGCGGCCGCATACATCAGCAATTGTGCATACCCCTTCCGGCAGAGCCGGCCAATCCCTATCACCCCGCGCACCACACTCAGCAGCAGCCCGGCCGGAATCAGATACACCAAAGCATAGGCCAGCATGACCGAGACAATAAAGACCGCCGCACCAAAATCGGCTTTGGGAGCGGCAATGACGAATCCCGTCAGATTGGCCAGCATCAGAACATAGTTAGCGGCAAAGAAGCGATTGATGCTCCGGACTGCGCTCATTTCGATTTTCTGCTTCATTTCTGGCTTTCTCCGCCAAGCGATAATTGTCGCTGCAGCCATTTCTTGTTGGGTTGCTGTATCTCATGTCGTCAGTCGGATAGGAATGTTATTTAAAAAATTTTCTGTATCGCATCAACAATCTGGGGCACTTCGGCCATACGGCCGATGCCTTCGGTGCCGCAGGCCAAGCGGCCTGTTTCCGGTCCAACCAGATGGATTTTAAGTAGATCTGTCAAAATAGACAAATTACGCTGGACAATGGGATTGGCCCACATCCGGCTGTTCATGGCCGGAGCCAGCAGCACTTTTTTGTCCCAGCAGGCACACAGGGTCGTTGTCAGAAGGTCATCACAGATGCCGTTGGCGGCTTTGGCAATCAGGTTGGCCGTCGCCGGAGCAACCACAACCATTTCCGCCCAGTCTGCTATCTGGATGTGGCCAATCTTAAAATCGTCCTGCCCATGCCACAAGCTCGTATAAACCGGCTGGCCGGTCACGGCTTCCAGCGTAGCCGGCGCTATCAGCCGGCAGGCATTTTCCGTCATGATTGTCCGCACAACAGCCCCCCCTGCGGTCAGCTTGCTGGCCAAGTCAGCCGCTTTATAGGCCGCAATGCCCCCGCTGATGCCCAGCAGGATGCGGCGCCCTTCCAGTTGTTTGGACTGCTCCGGCATCAACACACCTAAAACGGCGTAATCTTGGGTTTTTTCTCGTCGCCGGTTATATCCAGCGCAATCTTGCCCTGCTTGATTTCCTGCACCACGATTTCCATCTGGGTCAGGCCTTCGGTGTTCTCAATCAGGGGCCGGCCGCCTTCCATCAGTTCAAGCATCCGCTTCTGAATCAGCGCCGACAGCTTAAACCGCCCTCCGATTTTGTTGATGATTTCTGTGTCTTTGAGTTCTTCTATCATATGTTTCCCTTACAAATACCGTCTATAATCCCCATTACTTCCTGTACGGCCGCATCCAGATCGGCATTGACGACAAAATAGTCATAATGCTTCCGTGCCGCGGCAATCTCTTTCTCGGCTGTTTCAAGCCGGCGTTTTCTGCTGGCTTCATCTTCGCCCCGCCCGCGGCAGCGCATCCGCTGCTGCAGGTCTTCCGGCCGGGGCGGCAGAATAAAAATCAGCACTGCTTCGGGGCATTTCTGCCTGACCTGCAGGCCGCCCTGCACATCAATTTCAAGAATCACCGTCCGGCCTTCGGCCAGCGCCTTTTCCACCGGCGGCCGCGGCGTACCGTAATAGTTGCCGAATACATCGGCGTACTCGAGAAACTCGCCGGCCCTGATGCGCCGCTCAAACTCTTGCCGGCTGACAAACCAATAGTCCCGGCCGTTTTCTTCCGAAGCACCGGGCTTTCGCGTCGTTGCCGAAACGCTCAAAAACGCATCCCGTTTTTCGACAATCCGCCGGCAAATCGTGCTTTTGCCCACGCCCGAAGGCCCGCTGATAACAACCAGTTTGCCCGCTGCCTGTGTATTCGTCATTGTCCGCTTTCCCGTCCGGTCGGCCGCAGCCGGCTACTCGACATTCTGCACCTGCTCTTTGAGCCGGTCGATGGCACATTTAATCTCGATGACCGACTGACTGATCTGGGTATCGGAGCTCTTGCTGGAAATGGTATTGGCTTCCCGCAGCATTTCCTGCGCCATAAAATCCAGCCGCCGCCCGACAGGGCCGCCGGTCTGACAGCATTCCCGAAACTGCCCCAGATGGGCCGACAGCCGGGAGCATTCTTCGGCAATATCGCTGCGCTCGGCAAAAATCGCCACTTCCCGCGCCAGCAGATTTTCATCAATTTTCAATTGCGCCTCGGCCAGAAGCTGGCTGATGCGGCTTTTGAGCCGGCTGTGATATTCCTGCACCACTATATCCACCCGCTGGCGAATCTTGTCCAGATGAAAGGCGATGCGGTCCAGATGGTCCAGCAAATCCGCCGCCAGCGCCCGCCCTTCTTCCTGACGGGACTTCTGCAGCATTGCCAGCGCCTCCTGCGTCAGCGCCACAATCACCTGCCGCATCTTCTCGATAGACGCTTCATCCGGAATTGCCGGCTGCACGATTCCCGGCAGCGACAGCAGCGAAGCCAAATCGATGCGGCTGTGGGCATCGTCCTCATCCAGAATATCCTTGAGCCGTCGGATATAGGTCTTCAGGGTGTTTTCGTCGATATCGAACAGGGCTCGGCCGGAGATATTCTTCATCCGCAGCCAGTAGCTGACGGTCCCGCGGCCGATGGTGTCCCGATGGAGCCGTTCAATCTCGCTTTCAAGAAAAGCGGCAATATCCGGCAGCCGGAACTGCGCCTTGAAAAAGCGGTTATTGACAGACCGAATCTCGACAGTATAAACCACACCGTCCACTTCGGCACAGGCCTGACCGAATCCTGTCATACTGTATATCATTGCAATGCTCCGCCGTTAATTGGCCGGCTCGGGTGTCTCCTGCACCGGCTGGGCAGGGGCGCCGGCTGCGCTGTCGGCCGGTTGGTCGGCCGGCGTCTGGGCTTCCGGCACCGCTGGGGCTGCGGCTTCGGAAGCGGCTTCTTCAGACGGCGCTGCTGCCGGCATCAGCGGGGCGCTGAGGTTCAGCGAACCGGACGGACGCATAAACTTGCCCATCAGCACCGCCAGCACCAGAAACAAAGCAACCAGACAAATCGTAACCCATGTCAGAAAATCACCCGTTTTCGTGCCCAGCAGACTGCCGGCCCCGCCGCCGCCGAAGGCAGCGCCAATCCCGCCGCCGCGGCCTTTCTGAATCAGCACAATCAGAATCAGCGCCAAACAGACAAGGATAAACAAGCCGACAATCAGGTTTCCCATCAATGACAAAGCAAGCACACAGCTCATAGATCTTCCTCATACAGTACTATATCGTTTTATGCAACGGTTTTGACCATTGCCGCAAAATCCTCAACTTTCAAACTCGCTCCGCCGACCAGCAGCCCATCGACATCCGGCTGGCTCATCAGCTCGGCGGTATTGGACGGCTTGGCCGACCCGCCGTACTGAATCCGCATCGATTGGGCAATGTCCCCCCCGTACAGCTGGGCCAGCAGATTGCGAATCATCAGGTGAACTTCCTGTGCCTGCGCCGGTGTCGCCGTCCGGCCGGTCCCAATCGCCCATACCGGCTCATAAGCAATCGTCACCGCCTGCACGCGCTCGCTGCAGAGTCCATCGAGTCCCTTTTTGACCTGCTCGGCTACCACCGCTGTGGTTTTGCCGGCTTCCCGCTCCTGCAGCAGTTCGCCCACGCAGAAAATCGGCAGCAGACCCCCCGCAATCGCCGCCGCTATCTTCTTATTGATAAGGCCGTCGGTCTCGCCGAGAATATGCCGGCGCTCGGAATGGCCGATGATGACATAGGTGCAGCTGCAGTCCTTGAGCATCTCTACGCTGATTTCGCCGGTGAAGGCCCCGTTGCCTTCGAAATACACATCCTGTGCTCCCAGTGCGATATTGGATGCGCTCAGCGCCGCAGCAACCGACTGCAGATAAACAAACGGCGGACAGACCGCCACATCCACCGATGCGATGCCGGCCAATTGGCTGGACAGACCCCGGGCCAGCGCTGCCGCGCTGGTGCTGGTGGTATTCATCTTCCAGTTGCCGGCAATAAAAGGTTTTCTCATTGTTTGGTCTCCTGTGTGTCAGATGGCTCTCTAAAGATTTATAAAACCGTCGTACTGCGAGGAAAACTGCCAAGGACCGACAGCTGAAGACAGTGCGATTTGGCCTCTTCCAGCGCTTTCTTAACATTTGGATCCTCTTTGTGGCCCAGAAAATCCACAAAGAAATAATATTCCCACTCGCGCTTCTTGTTCGGACGCGAGCCGATATTGGTCATATTGATGTCGTAGTCCTTGAACACATTCAGCACATCAACCAGCGCGCCGGTCCGGTGGGCGGTGCTGAACAGAATAATCGTCTTGTCGTCGCCGCTGCGCTGGGCATCCTGCTTGCTGATGATTAAAAACCGCGTAATGTTGTTGGAGATATCCTCGATGTCCTGACAAAGAATCTTCAATCCGTAGATTTCAGCCGCAATCGCCGACGCAATCGCCGCGGAACCGGCCTCTTCGGCGGCCAGCTGGGCGGCCTTGGACGAAGAAGCCACCGGAATCGTCTGGGCATCCTTGAATGTAGCCGCCAGCCAGTTGCGGCACTGGGCAAACACTTCCGGCTGCGAATAAATCCGCGCGATCTCCCTCATCGGGCAGTTAGCCAGCAGGTTGTGATGAATCGCCATATTGACTTCGGCACAGACCATCACATCCGTTTCTATAAATGCATCCAGCGACTCGCGGACGCCCCCGCCGGCGCTGTTTTCTATCGGCACGACTCCGAAGTCGCAATGTCCCTTGCTGACTTCCTCAAAAATCCCCCGTATATCGGCCAGCGCCTCGTAATCGACGCTTTGGCCGAACTTCAGGATCGCCGCATTGTGCGAAAAGCTGCCGCGCGGCCCCAGATACCCAATCCGCAGCGGCCGTTCCAGAAAGAAAGACCCGCTCATCAGCTCCCGCCAGATGGCCTGCAAAGTCTTGTCCGGCAGCGGACCTTTGTTGATTTCACAGATGCGGTCGAGCACTTCTTTTTCCCGATGCGGCATATACACGGGGCTTTCGCTGGCCTGCTTGAGCTTGCCGATCTCCACGACAATGCGCGCACGTTCATTGATCAGCTCGACAAGCTTGGTATCCAGCGCATCGATTTTTTTACGCAGTTCTTCCAGCGACATTGGCTGCTTTCCAAGCCGGTTCCTATCCAGACCGGCGTTTGAATAGAGTATCTCCGCCTTAAACGGAAACGATTTTCATACCAAAATAACTTCCCTTCGTCAATCAAAAAACCGCTCTATTCCTGCAATAAAACCTTGAATTTGATTATTTTATGATGAAAATAAACCCTATGACGCAACAGCAGAATTATTTCTATTCCATATTCAAGACCCATTGGGGCTGGTTTGGCCTGTTGGGTTCCGATAAAGGACTTATACGAACCTGTTTGCCGACTGCTTTCAAAGAAGCAACACAGCAGCGTATTTTATCGGGCATTCCGGCGGCCGTACCTGCCCCAAAAACCTTCCGGCAGCTGGAAGAACAGATTATCTCCTACTACAAAGGACATCCGGCTGATTTTTCCAGCGCAGCGGTCTGTCTGGAAGGCCTGACAGAGTTTCAGCGGCATATCTTAACCATTCTGCGAACTATAAAATATGGCCAAACAATTACTTACAGCGAATTGGCACGGCTGGCCGACTGCCCCCGCGGCGCTCGGGCCATCGGGGCTGTCATGGCCGTCAATCCCCTGCCGCTGATTATCCCCTGCCATCGGGTCATCAAACAGGACGGCTCTCTGGGCTATTTCAGTGCCGCCGGCGGCGTTGATACAAAAAAACGGATGCTCGAACTTGAAAAGGCTGCCATTTAAGTCCGCTGATGCAGCGCTGGGTTGATTGCTGCATAACTCCATATCTGATAATGTCTTACAAGATTCACACTGGTACAAGTTGACCGCCGGCAGATAGATTGGTCAAAGGCCGGCTCGATTGCCTTTGATGAGCCGGACGAAGCCATTATGACCCGCGCGGCTAAAATCGCTTTTATCAGCCAGTTTTACATTTTCGGTGCCGGTTGCCTGTGTCCGCTGCTGGTTATCCGAAGCGGGACTGTTCCGGTGATGTATCTTGTTGGGCTGTTCCTTGTCGCTGCGGTCTTGTTTGGCATCATCTGGTCCGTTGCGGTCTTTTGTCTGTACGGCAGGACAACCGATGCCTGACCAGCGGCTTAGCAATCAAATCCGCCGGCTGCGGTTTGAGGCGGGGGAAATGACCCAGCAGGCGCTGGCCGACAGGGTCGGCGTAACCCGTCAGACAATCATTGCCATCGAGCAGGGCCGCTATGCGCCGTCGCTGCCGCTGGCCATCAAAATCGCCCGCACCTTCGGCAAAACCGTTGACGAGGTTTTTCAGCTGGCCTAGGCCGGCAGCCGGGACAATCGGTCCGCAGGCGGCGGGTTCTTCCGGCCGGCTTTACCGCTGGACCAGATACCACATCGTGCCGTATTCGGCTTTAAGCAGGACGATGCCGTTTTCGATTGGAATCTGGTCCTTGACCGTGCCGTCCGGATGGAGCGGTTTCAGTGTCGCGCTCTGACCGGCCGGCAGGGGCAGGACAAGCGTCCCTGCAACCGGTTCAATCCGCACCGGCGCCGTCCCCCAGTTTCGCCCGACGGTCCGGCGGTCGGGGGAAAACTGCATCCCCGTATTTTCACACCGCCCGCAGGCCGTAATGAGGATTGTGCCGCTGGCAGACAGCGGCAGGCCGTCCAAAGCCGTTATGACAACCGCGGCCGAATCGGGCTGTTCTATTTGAAGCCGGTGCCTGTCCTTATCCAGCCGGCTCCGGTGGCCGCAGAAGACTTCGCAGCGGCTGTTGTGCATCCAATACAGCCCGCTGCCGTCCTGTGCAGTCCATTCCAGAACCGCCGCATCGTCAGAGCCGCCGGATGCCGTTTGCACGGGTCCGTCCGGCTGGAACGTATGATAAAACGCATCCAGCTTCTCCGCCGGCAGACGACGCAGGGGCCCGGACAGATCTCTGTCAATCCGCAGATGCAGCTCTGCCAGAGCACCCAGCAGCGACCCATCCGAAGACACCAGCGGCACGGCTGTTTTCCCCGCAAACGGCTCCAGCGCCCTTTGGCGGTACATCACAGCGCCGGCGGGCATAAAGCCCCACTTGGCCGGATTGGTATCGACATCAAAATAGCTGTTCAGGTGCTGCCGGCTGAATTGGTTGTTGCTGTGGCTGTATGTATAAATCCACACGCCGTCCCAGTCCTGTGCGGCAGCAAACGAAGCAATCATCGGCACGCACTCGGCCTGCGAGTCCAGCGGGGCCGGGTGGTTGTACTCCGTAACGGTAAACGGCTTGCCGGCCAGACGCTCGGCAGCCAGCTCGTACAGTGTTCCCGGCGGATTGCCGCTCATCGCCTTCTGCTCTATCAGCCAGTCGCCGGAATCCCACGGCTGGCGGGGAAACTGCGGATGCTGCCAGTAGGCGTGACTGTCGATAAAATCCATTCCGCTTTGGGCAAACAGCCCCAGCGGCCCGAAGACAATCGTTCCGGTTACCATCGCCCTGCAGTTCAGGTCGTTTTTCAGAAACGCCCGCATCTGGTCAAAATAGGCCTTCTCCGTCTCGGCCAGAAAACACATCTGGTCTATCTGCCGCGCCGGAACCGGACTTTCTGCAAACAGCGCAACGGTCGCCTCCTCCAGCGATTCGCCCGGTGCGACGCCGATCTGCCCGCCGGTGCGCAGCTCCACCGTGCCCAGCTGGACCGTACCGCCGTCCATGCCGAAGGCAAGATTCAGCCGGCCGTTGGCATCGCCGGCAGCGGCGGTAAAGCCCAGCGTAAAGGTCTGCCAGTCCGGCGTCAGTTGGATATCGCGGTACAGCCCCAGATTGCTCCACGGCTCGTGGGCCTGCTGGACGCTGACATTCAGCGGCCGCGGTCTCGGGGCGCGGGCCTTGAGGATGACGGTGTAAAATTGCCCCTGTTCAAATGTCAGCCCCGGATGGTTGTACTGCAAATGCCATGCGATGCCGTCGGCGTTGGCGATGTCAATCGTCAGGCCGGCCGCCTCCGCAGCCGGCGACGACACGGCGGCTTTGGCCTGCTCGTGCTGCTCCAAGCGCCAGCCCTCCACCGGCAGCGAAGCCCGCAGAAGATTGAACGGCCCCAGCGGCTGGGCCTGTTTGTCCCAAACCTGCCGCAGCCGGTCGGTTGTGCCGTATTTCCTTTTGAGCCATTGGCTGTATTGGCTGCGGAGAATATCGGCATAAAACGGCGGCAGGGCGCGCAGGCTCTTTTCCGAATCCCACATAAACAGACTGTTCTCGTTGGTAATCTCCACGATGGCCACAGCATAATCCTGCGCATAGGCAACATGGCTGCGATAGGGATTCCGATGCGTCAGCAGCAGGCGGGCATACTCCTTTTGGGCCTCTATCAGCTGCGGCGTAAAGAGGCTTGCCATTTTGTTGTATTCGGTGGCCGGATCGGGCAGGCCCAGTGCCTCGCTGTGTTTTCGGCCCACCTGCAGATTCAGATTGACATAGATGCCCTGTCCGGCAAGCTGGTCGATGAAATAATCCAGCCGGTCCAGCGCCTCCGGATGCAGAGCCCGGCCGGTTTGGTCCCAGATGCCCCGCGGCCACGAAGCGGTATCCATATGATGGCAGCGGACGGCATTGACCCCGAAGGCCGCCAGCCGCCGGGCAATCTCCCGGGCATCCGAATGCGTCGGAAAATTGGCTTCAAAGGTAAAATTCACCCCCCACAGCCGCACCCGTTTGCCGCTTTCGGTCAGAAAATGCCCGTCGGCGTGCAGGCGGTCCTGCTCCGTCAGCGGCGCTTGCTGCATGCGGATAGCCGAATCCGGATGCACGCCGGCAGGAATCACAAAGGGCACCATATCCGCTGCCGCCGCCGGCAGACACCCCATCAGCCACACCACAAGCAATCGCTTCATCGCCGTCTCCTTGATTTTCGTTTTATCTGAATAACGCCGGCGGAGGACTGTCAATTTCAATTTTTCAATAGAATTTCGCCCCGCTCTGTGTTATGGTACAGCAAAATGCAAACAGCAGCATTCGAGGATGGACGCCTATGGCAAAAGACAAAACCCGGCAGATCTGCATCGTAACCGTTACCGGCAAGGATAAAGTCGGCATCATCGCCCGCATCAGCTCGGTCATGGCCAAAGCCAATGTCAATATCGTGGACGTCAGCCAGCGGATTATGGAAGACTACTTCGTCATGACAATGGCCTGCGACATCACCGACGCCACCGCAGACATGGACAATCTCCACAGGCAGCTGTCCCGGCTGGGCAAGGAACTGCACCTGACCATCACCTTCCAGCACGAAAATATCTTCAAGATGATGCACCGGGTATAAGTGCCTTACTGACAGCCGTTCAGCGGCCGCTTGATGCCCCACGGCTGCTTGATGCCGCCGCGGCCGTTGCTGGCGTGGAAATCGACAATGATTTGGACGGCCTTTTGCGGCTCATCGCAGACGGTAAATACATCCATATCCTCCGGCGCGATATACCCGTGCCGCCCGAGCATCACTGTTTTGATCCAATCGACCAGTCCGCCCCAATAGTCGCTGCCCATGCAAATCACAGGGAAATACGCCTGCTTGAGCGTCTGAATCAGCACCAGCGACTCAAAGAATTCATCCATCGTGCCAAAGCCGCCCGGCAGCACAACAAAGCCGTGGGCATATTTGAGAAACATCACCTTGCGGCAGAAAAAATAGCGAAAATGCAGCGACAGGTTCTGGTATTTATTGGGTATCTGCTCATGCGGCAGCTCAATATTGAGCCCGACACTTTTGACCCCCGCCTCGCGGGCGCCTTTGTTGGCCGCCTCCATAATCCCCCCGCCGCCGCCGGTGATGACAGCAAAACCGGCCTTGCCCAGCTGACGGGCGGTTTCAGCGGCCATCTCATAATAGCGGCTGCCGGCTGTTTCGCGGGCGGAACCGAATATCGATACAGCAGGGCCGATATTGGCCAGTTCCTCAAACCCTTCCACAAACTCGGCCATTATCCGAAATACTCGCCACGTTTCTTCGGCTGATACATAAAAATCAGACATAGCTTCTCCGTTATATCCGAATAACCTCTTTGGTTTTTCCCTGCTTATCTTATCGGAAAATCCCTCCAAACGCTAAACCTTTCAATCCCCAATGCAAAAAAAACGACCTATCTTTTATCGGCAGGCTGCATTTGACCCCGAAAAGTCCTCTGCTAACCCGACAGCTATTGTCCAGATGGTCCCAATTCTGCATGCACTATCTTGCTATCTTCAAAAATCCGTAAAAATCTTAAATCCCTTATATGCAAGCAGTTATCGAAATTGTACCCCCTTGCAGACGGCCCATTTTCGGACAAATTATGCAGGTTGACGGGTATTATAGAGAGACTGTTTGAAAACTGAATACC
>JAGPMT010000023.1 GCA_018052735.1 Phycisphaerae bacterium
CTTGCACGGCGTCTCCGAAGCCGCATCCGGGTAATGGTAGCACAGCAGCGCCTCAATCAGCCGCCGGCAGCGGGGGTCAATCACCAGACGGCTTTGCCCGTCGCCGGCCCGCAGCGCCGAGCGAATCAAACCGATTCCTTCATAAATCCGGCTGGCCCGATACTTCAGCCGAAAGCCCAGCGCCTTGAGTTCCCTGACTGCACTGGTGCCCGTCACATCATTGCAGCCCGATCCCGCCGGATCGCAAAAGGTCATCACCACCTGCGACTCCTCACAGGGCGTCCGCCGCCGGATGGCCTGCGCATGCTCGCCAATCAATCGGCGGGACTGCACATACTCATCAATCACCCGCACAACGCCGCTGCCGTCGGTCTGAATCCACAAACACACAAACGGATTGACAAACCCGAAATCCAGCGACCGGTACAGCGGCAGGCCGGCATCGTAGCCCGCCGGCCGCACATGCACCGCCGGATTGAACTCGGCAAACACCGCTTTTTCCAGATTCGGACGCAGACACAGCATTTCCGATTCAAAAACAGCCCGGCTGCTCCGCCGCATCTGGCTGATGACATCATCAATCTTCAAATACCCCCGCGCCTGCCGGGCCTTGCCCCCGCAGTCGCTGTTCAGCGGACACCGGCTGCACGACCGCTCCGGCCGGCACTGCTCGATGACCTCCCACACACACCACCGAAACACCGGAATCCGCCGCCCTGCCGCTGTATCAATCAGCGTCTGCATCGGCCCGTACGGCCGGTGCATCGTGCTCAACAGCTCCATCGCCGCCGTCAGCTGCCGGCTGCTGTGTGTTACAAAGTTGGCGGCAGCCAAAACCTCCGGATCAAACAGCTCCACCTCATCGCAGCGGAGCTTATGCACATGCAGACCGCGCACCGACGCGGCCGACTGGGCCAGAACCTGAACCGTTGCGCCGTTGACAAACCGGCATCCGTCCGCCAGCATCCGCCCGTCCAGATAATCCGAAAAGCCCCGCTGCACAAACTAGCACAGGTAGTCATACATCCGCCCCGACTGCTGGCGCGAACCGGCCAGAATCAGCGTCCGGCAGTGCGGCTTAAACAGCCCTTCCAGCAGCGTCGCCGCGGCCGCCAGCTGCGTCTTGCCGCCGCCCCGGTTGGCCCACACAATACAATCCCCGCTGCAGCCCTGCCCGCTGTCCGGCTGCCGGCGCCATCCATCCGCACTGTAGGCATGCCACAGATAATCCATCGGGCTGCTGTGTCCGGCACATACCCGCACCGCCGGAACCCGGTAATTCAGATACCTGCCAAGATACCACCGAAGCCAGCGGCGGCTCTGCGGAGCGCGATGCCTCAAAGAGGCCTTCAACGGCTGCCGGTCTGTTCCGCCTGCTCGGCTGCTTGTCACGTCTGCCCTGCGTATCGTCATCGCTATATTCCTCCTTGCTTATTCTGTCCCTTTCCGGTATCCTGCACCGGTTAAAAGGGAACTGGTGAACTAAACCTTGATGCAGAAATCAACAATGAAAAACTTCTTGCACGATATGATTCTTCAGGCCGGAGCTGTCACGCTGGCGCATAAAGCCCGGCTGGCCGAGGTCGCTGTGCACCGCAAAAGCGACAAAGACCTCGTTACCGAAGCCGATATTGCTGTGGAACAGTTTCTTATCGAAAAGATTAAAAGCCGCTGGCCGCACCACGCCATTCTCGGCGAAGAAAGCGGCCACAGTGCCGGCAGCGAATACCGCTGGGTCATTGACCCCATCGACGGCACCACTTCTTTTTTCCACAACCTGCCGTTCTACAGCATCTCCATCGCCCTGCAGCGGCAAAACCAGACCGTTCTGGCCGCCGTCTATGCCCCCGTGCTGGGAGAACTGTTCATCGCCGAAAAAGACAACGGCGCCTGCCTCAACGATGCCCCCATCCGCGTGTCAGGCCGGACGGTCCTGTCCGACTGCGTCATGGCCACCGGCTTTGCCTGCCTGCGGGCCAATCTCAAAGACAATAACCTGCCGCTGATTAACCGCATTGCCCCCAAACTCCGGGGACTGCGGATTCTCGGCTCGGCTGCGCTGGACCTCTGCTATGTCGCCTGCGGACGCCTGGACGGCTCGTGGGAAATCAATCTCAATCTCTACGATATCGCCGCCGGAATGCTCATCGCACAGGAAGCCGGCGCAATCGTATCCGATTTCAGCGGAGGCAGCGATAAAATCCCCTTCCAGATTGCCGCCGCCAGCCCCGCCATCTACCCCCAATTGCAGCCTCTGCTGCAGGGCCCCTGAAACACTATCTGTCTGCCGCAAAAGACCCCTTCAAAACAGACGGCGATGCTGCACACTGCCGGCACAGCATCGCCGCCTTATTCGTGCACTCCGTTGCGAACTTACGGCTCAACCGCCATGTCCGCCTCAACTTCTTTTTCCATCTTATCCAGCTCGGCCGACAGGTTTTCTGCCGTAATTTCCTTCTGTGCCTCAGCCTTGAATTCCTCGGCTGTTTTCACCGTCGGCTCGGCGGGGGGCTGTTCTTTCCTGCCGCAGCCGGACGCCGCCAGCAGAAGAACCGCTGTCAGTAGCAGTACGCGCATCATATTTTTGTCTCCCAAATCCAACCTGCATTCCGTTTCAAAGCACAACCGGCACCTGCCGCTTTATTCCTCAGCGGACGCTTCCTGACCGATGCGGGCGTCCTTTTCCATCATCCGGCCCAGCTTGCTGTCATAGCGGCTCTGCTCTTTGGCCATCAGCGATTCAATCCGCTCGATAGTCTTGGCATCGCCTTTTTCTTTGGCCAGTTCGAGCATCCGCTCCAGACGCGCCTGACGCTGCTGGTGCTTCTGCTGTTCATGCACAAACTGCTTGCCCAGCGCTTCGGCCTGCTGGCCCTTGCCTTTGCCTTGTCCGGCGGCTTCGGGCTTGCCTTTGCCCTTGCCGGAGCCGGCCGATTCGGCCTCTTGGCCGGCAGCCTGTTCGGCTTTTTCCTTCTTGGCTTTCTGGACAGCCTCGTCAGTTTCTGCCCGTGCCTGTTTTTCGGCTTTTGCCTCGTCGGACTTGGCGGCGCCTTTGGCCTCTGCGGCTTCCCGCCGGGCTTTGCGCTCGGCGTCCTGTCTGCGGGCTTCTTCGGCAGCCGCTTTTCGGGCCTTTTCTTCAGCGGCCTTGTTGGCCTGTTCCTGCGTATCTGCCCCCGGTGCGGGCTTTGGATTTGTCTGCACCGCCCCGCCGCGGCGGCTGCGGCCCGGACCCTGTCCGGCCTGCACCGACACGCTGCACAAAACAAATGCAGCAGCAACAACGGCAATACATACCATACGGTTCATAACAGAGTCTCCTTGTGAATGCGCTTTCCAATCTCTGCCGGCTTGCTGCTGCCTGCCGGCAGACTGCCCCTATTATACACTCCGGCGGCGCTGAACCAACAAAAAAAATTTTTGCCGTGTTCAACCATCCTGCCGCTCAATGCTTTTCTGACGCCACAATCTGCCGTGTCGAAGCCGACTGATGCGCCTGCGCCTCTTTGAAGCGGCCGGCCTGATCCGGATACAGCCGCTTAAACAGCTCGTTGCCGGCAATAATTTCCTGAAGCGCCTGCGATTTAGCCCGCGCCGTCTTGAGAAAGCCCGCCGCCCGTGCCCCATAGACCCCACCGACCAGTCCGGCCAGTCCGATGGCCAGTTCCAGAAGCCCATCGGCAGCCGCCCACACATCCGGCCGCTTGGCGGCATCCGCCTGCGCTTGGGCGGCTGCGGCCTTTGCTTCGTCCAGCAGCGCTGCACTGTTGTCTTCCTCCGGCCGCCAAGCCGGCAGCCCGTAATCCAGCACAAACGCCTCGCTTTGCGCTTCTGCCAGCGCCGTCAGCCCGCACAGCGGCGATGAGCTGTTTTCCTCGGCCGCCGTTTCTGCCGCCTGCCTGCAGACGCGCCAATGAAGCCACGCATTCTCTTTCTGCTGTTCCGTCGCCGCATACCGCAGTCCGCAGCCGGCCAACAGCAGCACCGCCGCCGAAAGTGCCATTATGCCTTTTGTGCTGTCTTTTTTCTGCCCGCTGTCTGCGGTAATCTGTAAACAGATTGCTCCCGTTTGTCCCATACCGTGCTCCTTTCTGAAAATGCCTGCTGCCAAATATCCCAATGACAGCCCTGCGCGGTTACCCCGCGGGGGCTGGTCCTATCCGCTCCGCTATGTCCGTTGTATCCGGCTGTCTTTTTGCCTGTCTTTACCGTTTGCCTTGCCGGCGTCTTACGGGCCCCCGCCTTGTACGAAGTGTTCGGAATCCCGCATTTTCCTCTCGACCGCCTGCAGCCGGTATTCGTGGGCGATGCTTCTTTCCTGCAGCTGCTCCAGCTTCCGGCCGACCTCGTCCTGCGCTGCCAGAAGCTGCTTGACATCGTGGCTGACCATATCCAGCTGCCGCTGCAGATTGACCCAGCTGCCTACAATCAGTCCGGCCAAGGTTATCAGCTCTATCAAAACCGACACACTCACCCGCCGTTCCAGACGCCACCGCTTTTGTCCACCGCTCATAAACAATCTCCTTCTCTTTTACTTCCATCCCATTACTTCCAACCAATTGTCTTGACACCTTCGGACCTGCCGCTATAATGGCCCCATCAAAGGAGGCTGCTCTATATGGGAGAAAACATAAAATGCTTCATCAAAGGCCTGCCGCTGTGTGCGGTTATCGCTGCGGCCAGCGCTGCCGCCGCGTGGCTGTATTATGCCGCATCCGACTATGACTCCTACTACACCGCCCTGAAAATCTACTGCATCGGCTGGTTTGCCTGCTGCATTCTGTCGTTTTACTGCGGCCTGCTGGTTGTGCCCCGCTCGCTGGCGATTGTCTTTTCCTTTGCCGGACTGGTGGGCTTTGCGCTGGTCTGTGCGATGGAGCCGGACTTTGCCCAAGAACACCCGCTGCTGTCCGGCACGATTGAAGCGATTCCGGCCTTTTTCTTCCTCTTTGCTTGGGCCGCCGCCGCAGCCGCAGCCTGCCGAAGCGAAGTCAGAAAAATCCGCCTCAGCAGCGGGCTGTGGCTGACCGTTTTTCTGCTGCTGACCTTCTGCTGGATAGCATTCCACCTTGCCCAAGCCGGCCTGAACCAGCAGCGCCGCATGCATCTGGCAGATGCCTATGCCAAAGCCCAGCGCATCATCACCGCCCTGACGGCTTGGCAGACCCAGCACGGAAGCTACCCCGATTCGCTCGATCAGGCCGGAATCACCGACGACCAAACCGTCCTGCTCTATCGCGGCAAACGGCTCCATTATTTCCCCCGCCAGTCCATGTACATCCTGACCCTCGAAGATCCGCTGCTGGGGGCACAGAAAATCTACGCCTACGATACCTCCCGCGGCGGCTGGCATCCCGAAGACCCGCTCCGCTCCATCCAGCAGCAGCCGGCACATCTGTTTGTCGGCTTTCTTCGCCAGCGGTAACTGCCCCGCTACTTCCGCGCCAGTTTGACAGCCCAAGGCCGAAGAACCGTATCCGTCTGTCCGTCCCCGTCGGCATCAATCGGCACACACAGCCCCTCCACAGCCCGCTGGTAGCAGCACCGGTAATAGTCTTTCTTCTGCCGCACCGCCTCCTGCCCGTCTGCATCCAGCGCTTCAAACACCAGCGCCAGTGTCCCAAACACCGACGGCCGGCGCAGCAGCCGGCTATCGGCGCCGGTCCAGTCCGTCCCTGTCAATCCCAGCCGCTGCTGCAGGTCGCATTGGACCTCATAGGCCTGCACATCATACGACACAATCCGCCACAGCAGCCCCGACGCCGCACCCGCCGGTATCGCCGGCTGCTGGGGATCAGCCCGCAGCACCGATACTGTCAGATGCCCGCTGTCCGGCACTTGGACAATCTCATACGCCCCCGCAATGCTTCCATCCGTGCTCTGCAGCCACAGGATATGTCCGGCTTTGACCTGTGCGGCCGTAAAATCCGCACCGCCGGCGGCAAACTGCGTGCCTGCAAGAAGTCCGTTGGTCCCTCTGCACAGGACCTGTCCGTTCAAAATCCACCGGTCGAACACCCCCGGCTCGTACCGTGCCAAATCCGCATCGCTGGAAAATCCGCTCATTTCTAATACCTCCTTTCGGTCAATTCAAACCTTGCCTGTGCCGAAGCCATCCCGTACAATGCTTCCGCACGAAACCAAATGGGAAAGGAAAAAACGCTATGCACTGTTTGTTCTGTATCCTGCTGACTGTCCGGCTGGGCTGTGCACTGCCGGCCGGCGCCGAGAAAACCGTTGACTATCCCGACCCCAACCGCTGGGCCGGAGAGATGAAAACCTTCGCCGACTGGGACGCCAAAAACACCCCGCCGCAGAATGCCGTTGTCTTCGTCGGCAGTTCAAGCATTCGGCTGTGGAAAACCGCCGAGGCCTTCAGCGGCCTGCCCGTCATCAACCGCGGCTTCGGCGGCTCGTGGATGGCCGACAGCGTCTGTTTTGCCGACCGGCTCATCCTGCGCTACAAGCCGGCCGTTGTGGTCATTTATGCCGGCGACAACGACATAGCCGGCGGCCTGCCCCCCGAGCAAGTCCACCGCGATTTTGTCCGGCTGACGCAAATCATTCACGCTGAACTGCCCCGCACGCCGATTATCTGCCTGCCGGTCAAGCCCAGCCGCAGCCGCTGGACACTCTGGCCGAAGATGCAGCAGGTAAATCAGCTCAACCGGCAATACGCCCAAACTGCCGGCTACATCCTCTATGTCGATACCGCCTCCGTGCTGCTGGGCGGGGACGGATTGCCCGATGAAACCCTCTTTGAGCCGGATGCCCTTCATCTCAACCAAAAGGGCTACGACCAATGGAACCGGCTCCTGAGACCCGTCCTGAACCGATTATACCCCGCTGATGCACCACCCGCTGCCCAACTCCACGAAGCGCCGGCGCAGGAATAATCCCCCGCACAAACCAATCCCCCTATCCCTGCAAACAAGGCAGCAGCGCCATCGGCGCTGCCGCCCCCTGCACAGCTTAACTGACTGCCAATCCGCGAATCACCCCGTGGGCCGACTCGTTGCGCAGCTCCAGCGTATA
The DNA here is from genome assembly GCA_018052735.1 of Phycisphaerae bacterium. GTDB lineage: Bacteria > Planctomycetota > Phycisphaerae > Sedimentisphaerales > Anaerohalosphaeraceae > 4572-13. The sequence goes on from JAGPMT010000023.1 coordinate 7,033, forward strand.
TTCGCCAATCAGCTGGCCGCATTCATAATCGCCCCCGCTGGCCAAGGGCTTGAAATGAAAGCTTCGGCCGGCCAGCGGCAGCACCTTCACCCGCGACGAATCCAGCAGCAGAACCGCATCGGCCGGCATCCACCGCGTCGTAATAATCCGGCACAGCCCGAAATCGCTTTCATAGGCGCTGACGCCGTCGCGATAGACCGTATCGCCGGATGCATAGCCCCGCAGCGCACTTAAAAAGCCGTTTATCCGCCGCTTCTGCAGACCCCCGACGACAATCATATCCACCGTGCCGCTGCTGTCTTCCCAGATTTTCCGCAGGGCCCAGTTGAGCTTGTCTTCATCCAGCGTCGCACCCGACGGAAATCCGTTTACTCCCGGCATAAACACATGGCTGACCAGATGCGCCAAAATCCCCCGCATCGTCCGCCGCACCGAGGTGCTGCCCTGCGGGTCGGCCGTCGGGGCCCCGCCGTTGATGACGGTGTTTTCCAAATCCCGCAGCAGTTCGCGCAGCCGCTCCTGCTTCTGGTAATCCATCTCATCGGCCAGCCCCAGCTGCGAGGCCGCAAGGTCGGTGCCGCTGACTTCCACCGCGGCGGTGAAAATCTGGGTATAGTTGCCGCACCGCTGACGCGTGGTAAACCGCGCCGCCGGCTTGTCGCCGCCTTCCAGCGCCGCATTGCCCAGAATGCAGAGCGTCTGGCCGGGAGCAATCGCATCCGCCACCGTGCCGGCATAGCTCCGCATCACCGTCAGCGTGCTGCCCGATACCGCCGTTACCAGCATCAGTTCTCCCGACCCCTGCGGCTGAATCTGGTCCCCGGGGCGAAACCGGTCCGGGTGGGCTACATCAAACTCCGTTTCCGTTTCCGGATCGCCGATGGTCGTATCGGCAATCACATCCTTGTTCGGCAGCAGCGCATCTTCCAGCCATTCGTGATGCGTGCTGGTCGCCGCCCGAACCGGATCGCCGAGAGCATCCAGCAGCGGCGTCTCATACGGCGAAACAATGGAAATCACATCCGATACATCTTCGGCCAATTCCGGCAGATTAACGCCGGCACTGTAGGTTGCCTTTCCGCTGAAACTCATATGCAAACTCCTTCCTTATCAATTGCTATAAACCTGCTGTGTGTGCCACGGCATCGTGCTGTTGGCCTGCGGCACAGTTCTACACAAAACTCCGTCGGATGCGCATATATTCCTGCACATCAATCCGGCTGCCGCTGCGGGCGGCCGCACGCGCTGCCCGTTCCAAAGCCGCACGCCGGCCTGCCCCGAGCGATTCCCGCACCCCCTGCGTCTTGGGCTGGATGCCGCCTGCGCCCGGGGCCTCGCCGCCGGCTGCGGCGGCCTGCAGCGCGCGGAGATCTGCCTTCAGCGACTCAATTTCCTCCCGCAGCCGGTTCAGCTGTCCGCTGTCCGGTGTGTCGGGCTGTTCGGGATTTACGGCCGTGGGCTGACTGGTGTCTGTCATAACTGCTCCTTTCTGCAAAAACATTTTTCTGTTTACATTTTCCGACAAACAATTATCCTTGCATGCAAAGGATGGCGAACACATTTAAGGAGACATTCCAATGGAAAAGAAAGGTCAAGCCGATTTAATCGTCATGGCGGCGTTGTTTGTTTCCGGTCTTCTGGTCATCGGCAGCGCCGTCGATGCCTTCAGCAAAGATGCCGGCAGTGTGTTTGTCGGCAGCTCGGTGCTGTTTGCCGCCGCACTCCTGTGCCGTGCGATGCAGTGGGCTTCTAAATCCTGACGCTGCCGCAGCGGCTCTGGCTGGGAAAAGATTTGACAATCCTGCAAGGCGGGCTTACCATACAGACCGCAACCAACAATTTATAATGGAATGCCTATGAGTGCAAAATATCTTGTTGTTCTGGTCGCAGCGGCAGCCTGCTGGCTGTTGGCCGGCTGTCAGCCGTCGTATTCTGCCGAGATGTCTATCCCGCTGTCAGCAGCCGACAGGCAAACCCTGCCGATTCAGCCGCTGGATGTGCAGGCCGCTGTCGAGAAAATCGCCGCCGCGGCCGGCCTTGTGCCCTACACCGCCCGGGCGGAGGAAGAAGACCTGCTCAGCATCGCCGACAGCGAACAGCTCAATCCCGCTGCCCCGGCCGACTCTGCACGGTTATGGAAGCATCCCGAACAGCCTGTCTTTCTGTCGCTGACACGCCATCCCGGCGAGTTTGTGGTGCTTGCCAATTATGCCCGTGCCGGCAAAACCGACCCCAAAGCCGTCAAGGTTTATAAAGCCCTTGAAAAACAGCTTTCTGCCCTGCCGGCTTCTTTAACCGCCGGACTGAAACTGTAACCTGCCGTCCGCCTTTTCCAGCCGCCTCGCAGAGGGCAATTGGGCTCCGCTGCATTCGCTCTGCGGCGGACTTTGTCAAATCCTTTCCAGCCCTGCCAGCGAGACATCGTCGCGCAGATTGTTATGGCAGGCCCAATGCTCCAGCGCCGCCATCACCGCATCCAGACACGCCTCAATTGGCTGGCCACTGGTTTTAACAAGCGCCCTTAAGAACCGTTCCCGCCCGAATGCGGCTTCGCGTGCGCTGAGCGCCTCGACAACACCGTCGGTATACAGTATCAGCTTGTCGCCGCTGCAAAGCTGCACTTTCTGCAGGCGATAATCGGCCTCCTCGACAACGCCGATTGGAAAGCCGTCTGCATCGAGTATTTCCGGCCGGCTTCCGGCACGCACCAGCACCGGCCCCGGATGCCCCGCACTGGCAAACGCAAACACGCCGGTCTGCGTATCCAGCAGCCCGTAAAGCATCGTAAAATAGATGCCCGTCTGCATATCCATCGGAAACGACCGGTTCAGACGCCGCAGCACCTCCTGCGGCGGACAAACCCGGTGCCGCCGGCCGGACTGCCGATACAAAAACGAATACTCCCTGCGCCGCCCCAAGGTCTGACTGAGCGAAAAGGATTGCAGGGCAGCGGCGGTGCCGTGGCCGCTGACATCCAGCACATACAGCCCGATATGCCGCTTGTCCAGCCGGGTGATGTTGAGCGTATCGCCGCCCAGCTGTCGGCAGGGACGATACCGCCACCCGAAGCGGTACCCTGCCGCTTCCGGCAGCTCGGCCGGCAGCAGTGTCTGCTGAATCGCCGCAGCGGCTTCCAAATCCCGATGCAGCAGGGCATTGGCCTGCTCCAGCTGTTCTTTGGCCGCCCGCAGCAAATCTTCCGCATTGCGCCGCACGGTAATATCTGTCTGGATGCCGATAAAATGCGTCACCCGTCCGGCGGCATCGCGCACTGGCGTAATCGACAGCCGATTCCAGAATGGCGTTCCATCTTTGCGGTAATTGAGAATCTCCACTGAACAGGGCTGCCGGCGAGCAATGGCCTGACGAATGGTTTCTTTGGCCTGCGGGTCGCTGTCGGCTCCCTGCAGGAACCGGCAGTTGCGCCCCAGAACATCCTGTGCCGCATATCCGGTCATTGCCGTAAAGCCGCTGTTGACATAGATAATCGGCATCCCTTCCTGCGTGCAGTCGGCAATCACAACCCCTTCGGCGGTGGCCTCCAGCGCCCGCTCTTTGAGTTCGGACGATACAGCGGCTTGTTCAAGAACCGCTTCGATATGGTCTGCTGCCGTTTCCATCGTTTTGGCTTTGCCTCACTGCCGGCTCCGCTGCCGGTCTGCAATAAACCGGACGGTTTATCTGCTTGTTTTCAATTGTACGCTGACCCCGCCGGCCGGTTCACAACAAAAGCCCTGCTCACAGAGGTTCTGTATCCCCTTTGGCCTGATTGTACAGCGGCCCATTGTCTTGGCCGTCGCCATCGTCGGGATCATCTTCATCCTCCGTCAACGCCCGAATCAGCTTTTCGGCTTCTTCATCCGAAAGCAGCGGGGCTGTATCCGGCTTATCCTGACAGGCGATAGACTGCTCATAGGCATTGCCCAGCGACAGAATATCCAAACAGGTTTTGCGGATGGCCTCATCTCGGTTTTTGTCAGAACCGGCTGCCTGTGCCGAATCTTTGCAGAGCAGTTCAACCAGTTTGGCCGCTGCCATCGGCACGGCACGACCGATAATGCTTCGCCCTTCCATCAGTTTGATGCGAAACTGCAGCTGCAGTGCTGCATGCAGGCTGGAATCGTCCATCCAATCGGCAAAAGTCTTTGGCGATATGCCGCACTGGCTCATTGCATCGGCCAGTGTTATATCCGTAGTGCGGTACAAGACCTCACAAAAGCGCTGCTGTCGGCTGTGCCGGCTGCTGGATTTCTGTTTTTTTGAGACAAACATTGCCTTCTCCTTCACAAATTCAAAAATTTTTTTCAGTTTTTTTCATCCCTGTTCGGCCTTCATCGCAGAGATATTTCCGAAATCAAAGGTCGTGTTTTTTGATGTTTTTCGAGGCTGTTATCTGTTTTTTTCTGCGAACTTTGCAATTCACGCACAGGGATTTCCAGATTGTTTCTGGATATCTGCGTGCGTAATATGCAAAACGTTCAAAACTCTTTATAAAGCCCATTATCAGCCGGAAAAACGGCAATTTTTGCTAATGCATCCGCCCCCGAATGTACGACAATATACTCATCCAAAACAAGCTTCAGAAAAGAAACTGCCTTTGGGAACAATAACGATGAATGCTGCAGAAAACACATTATGCGCTTATGCAAATCAGTGCTCGTTTTATCAGCAGAGCCGAACCTATATGCCTGCCGTCAGCCAGCCGCTGCGGACTGAATTCTGCCAAACCGACAATTCCCGCTGCGCCTGCCGGCAGATTCTGTCGCAGCTGGGGATCGAATGGCTTCCCCTGCATATGATGCCCTATCAGTACGAATGGGCTCAGCAGATTCTGGACGACATCGCCAACAGCAATGTCCCGCTGGAGGCGGCATTGAATCCCGATACGCTCCAGACGTTCTGACTGCTGCCGGTTGCGCCGTCCAGTTAAAAAAAAATGGACTCTATTCACTTGTCAAAGAAGCACTGCCCGTAATCTGCCGGCGGCAGACCGACGGCTTTCTATCGGTTTATCTGCTCGTCCAGCGGGCTGCTGAATACCACCTCGACCTGCCGTTCGGCCGGACGGGTGGGAAATACAGCCGCTTTGTCCAGCACTTCCAGAACCAGCCGGCAGATGTCGCTGATACCCTGACCATAGGTCAGCTGCTTGCGGCAGGTCTTGCTGAGCATTCCCATAAAGGTCATCTTCAATGCCACCGCACTGGACAGGTTGCCCAGCTTGTTTTTGAGCACCCCGGCCACCACAGGCGTTACGCCGCTGACTTTATCCATTGCCTCGCGCACTTCCTGAATATGCTGGTTCTCGCTGGGATTTCCGCCATCGCCGCCGAACTCTTCGATGGCCGCATCCATATTGTCTGTGCACCACATCCGCCCCGGGGCGATAGGCCGCTCGGCGATTCCGTCCAGCCCTTTGGCCAGATACATCTTGAAAGCCTGCATGGTAATCCGGCTGGCGCGGTCGCTTAAACGGGTGTTCAGCTCATCCTGCAGGGGGCAAAGCTGCTGAACATCGCTTAAGCCCTCGTAGCATCCCGGCTGGGGGAGATTCTGAATATGCACCACCGGAATCCGCCCCAGCGGATGGACACCCTGCGCCGTCAGGATTCCGTCTTCATACCGCTGCCACGCCGACGGCCCGAGAATCTCGGTAACGGCCGCACAGCGGCGCTGGCCGAGGGCGCCTGTGCCCAGAAGCCGGCTCAGAAACGATGACTCCCCGGCGGCCGCATTTTTCCACTGGACAAAATGCTGCACATAATAGCGAATCCGCTTGTAATCCGTTTCTTCCAGGACGGGCAGCGCTCGGGCCGCATCAATCAGCTCCAGCGACACATCGCCGGCCAGACGCAACACGCTGTCGTAGGATGAAGGAGGGACGCAAAGGAGGCGATTGGAGGTGCTGTCGGCAAGACGTCCAGCCAGCTGGCCGCCCCAGCGGACGATGCAGTCCACAAAACCGTAGACGCTGCCCAGCGTGCCCAATTCCTGAAAGAAAACCGTTCCGCCGCTGCCATCGAACACAGCTTTAAGAACTCCCTCTATGTCTCTGCGGCGATGCGCTGCGGCGGCTTTGCTCTTGATGGAAACCGGCCGGCCGAACAGAAAATCTACCATCGCATTGATGCGCCAGCCGATATCGTTTTCAATGACGACTTCTTTTCGCTGAATCTGACCGCCTTCCCGTGCCGGCTGGCCCGTGATGCGCAGCGGAAGCCCCGTTTCCTGCGCCTGCATATACCCCCGGCTGCTTTCGCTGCTGCGGTCTGTTTCGGTCAGCGGGTTGGTGTAATAATCCCACAGCCGCCCGAAGTATTGGGCTGCCTGCGGCCATCGCTGCTCAACAAGCCATTCCACATACGACGGCTCCAGCGAGGCATCATTGAAAATCTTCAGGTCAAATCCCATTTGTCTGCTTCCTTCTGTTTTTTAATTTTCAATTTTTCAACTGTCTCCGTATTACCCGGCATCCTGCAGATTTTGTCCGAAAATTGCGGCTCAAAATCGAGGCGATTTTTTCTAACTTTCGCAAATACAAGAAGATAAAATTTTTTCAATTTTTTGCAGATAGCAAAATAGTGCATGCAGAATTGGGACTATCTGGACAGTTGGCATCCGCTATGAAGGCATCTATTGGCTTGCATACCTGCCAAAACCTATCCGAAATGCGCGGCTGCGGACATTCAGGTCAAAAAATCCCGCCCAGCAGGTAAAAAACATCTTAGTCCGGAAAAATACCGATTTTAAGCCAAAAACAGGGATTTTTCTTGCTTTTGCCTTCTGAGGCGGTATACTGCACCGTAATACGTGCGGTTTTCTTCATCTCTGTCAACCAGCCGGGCAGGACTGCAACAACCTGCCGCCTGTTGAATGTTGGCCTGTCTGTGTTGGGCTGGCAGTCAGCAGAAAGCCAAAACGCAACTCTTATCCATCACCACAAAAACAGGAGGCGATGACAATGAAAACAACACAACTTATCTGCCTGCTGGCCGTGCTGACGGCTTTGAGCAGTTCCGTATGCAAGGCAATGTATTTTGCCGAAGGCAGCATCGCAGAAATTACCGCAGCCCCAGACCATCAGGTTTACGGAAGGGAGCAGTCGTTTGCCGTTTGCGGCAGCACGGCGGTGTGGCTGGACTACCGCGACCCGATGTGGATTCCCAGAGTGTACGGCGTCCGGCTGGACGATCCGAACTTTCAGGAATTTGCAATTGACACCAACGCTGCCGATATCCAGACACTGGCCTTTTGCGGGCATCGGGCGGTGTATCCGGTTTGGCCGCTCGACAAGCAGTACCTGCGGGTGGCCGACATCAGCGATCCGGGCAGTCCGGTCTTGGCGGATATCGGGCTGCAGATTCCTTCCCTACTGTACTTCGACTATGCCGGCGGGCTGATTGCTTATGCCGGCGATGACCAGCTCAACAGCTGGAGGGATACCATCTATGCTGTGGATGCGTCTGAACTGAACAATCCGCAAACCTATACCGTTTATGTGGAACCGGATGAGGTAACCGTCTATGGGCTGACTACCGAGGCCGGCAGCATCTTATGGTATATCACCAATTACAACGAACTCACGCGGTCGGTCCGCATAGCCGATGTTTCCAATCCGCAGGAGCCCGTCATCCGCACGGCAGTACTGCCCGGCGATTACGACCGATACTGGACGCACTTTGAGGTCTCCGGCTCGTGGCTGGTTGCCTCCGAAGGATGGCCCTATCGGATTTTGGGCGTTCACAACTATCAGGACACGGACAATTGGCAGATTCAGGTTCTCTGGCAGGAGGGTCAAGACGGCGAGCAGCTGGTCAGCGGCCCGAGGATTGACGGACCGATTGCCGTGTGGGTTACCACTACCCGGATGCCCGCTTTAGCCCAGATGAATGGCACGGCCGGACTATACCAGTATCGGCTCAAGGCGGCTTACCTGATGGACAACGGGCACTTTACCGTCTGGACTCTGCTGGAAAGCGAAACGGATGAACTGTTGGCAGCGGATATTTCCGGCCGGCAGGTGGTCTGGTCGGTCTGGAACCGCCAAACCGAACTCATCGATTTATTCAAGGGCACACTTGAACTGCAATGCGGCGATTGGGGCTATAAAGCCGGCGACCTTGATAAAAACTGCTTCGTAAACCTGCTGGATTTGGTGCTGATGGCCCAAGACTGGCTTGCCTGCACCGATCCCCAGCAGCCGGAATGCGGTTTCGGTCTGTGATGCAAACAAACCGCATGGCAGCGGTAAAAATGCCGGTTCGGCTAAAAAGACTGGATGGTCTGCAAAACCGCAGCGTCCGGAAAAATACCGATTTTTGCAAAAATAACGATATTTTGCTTGCTTTTGCGCGGTTTGAAGATACGCTATGTACCGCTTGGCAGTTTTCTCTTGGACATTTAATTGTTTGTTTGACAAAACATTAAAGGACGAGAAAAGAAAGATCACCCATTTCCCGCAGCGAGTTGTTATTCATTTTCTTTTTTACGCCCATTTCTCGATTTTGCAGCACAGTCAGCATCGCAGAACATACGCGCTGCCGTTCTGTCAGCAAGGCCTTCGGACAGCCGGGAAGAACATCGGCGCCGCAGCAGGCCTTTTCAAAATAGTCGGAACAGCAACGAACGGTACTTTTTGGAGGGTTTGACAATGAAAAAGACAGATGTGTTTGGAATAGCTATCGCAGTGCTGCTGACAGCGGTTGGAGCCGCACAGGTTCGTGAGGGGTATTTTCAGGTTGATCTGATTGGCCCCGATGAACTGGTTTGGGATCCGGCTTTGAACTCCGGCTTTGAGGGCCAGTGGTACCGCTACCCGCAGCCGGATGTGGCTCCGCAAGAAGACCCGCAGCCGGTTTTTCCGTGGTGGAACGAATGGTGGTGGAATGACCCGTTCATCAAAGGCGGCAAGTGGATTCGGGTCAGTTTTGATTACAAACTGCTCAATGAGAACCTGCCCGGGGATGTCCACATCACCATCAACTGGACCAACGGCCAGTGGGTAGGCCAAACCACGCCGCCGATTTGGTCGGACCCGCCGGCCTACAATCCGGAAATGTACATCGAGCGGCTCAGCGACCCGGAGTACAACCTCAATCTGGATAATTGGTATTTCCATCTCGAACCGGGCGATCCGGGCGGCCACTGGGACAGCGGCGTCTATTGGCTGCCGATTCCCTATAACCCGGAATGGGTCTCGGTCGATGTGCAGGGGGCCGGCAATGTCGGCATCTTCAACGGAGTGTTTTGGCATGAATGCATCGTGCCCGAACCGGCAACCCTGCTGCTCCTGGCGGTCGGAGGAGTGGGGATGATGGGTATCCGCAGAAAGCTCTAACCCATCAGCAGTGCCCGACGGCATCGGCCGTGCGTATGCGGTGCCGTCAGGCTTTTATTAAAAAACTGCTGCTGTAAGGCCTTCGGCAGCAGCAGCCGATAAATTGTCCTTGACTTGGAACTGGTGAAAAAGTATAATAGTACCATTATGTTGTGGAGAGGGTGATGAAAACCTCATCACCTCTATTCTATAGAGGCCGCGGGGCAACCCCTTGCGGCTTTTTTTATCGGCGGGGACAATCTGCAATAAACGCATCCGGTTTTGCGTTTTTTGCCGTTCGACGCTTTCTTGTTTACGGGCTGCCGGCCGGGGTGTATAATGCCGATGAGAAAAACCCAAAACATCGGAGGCCGTTATGATAGAGTTTCGCACTTTTGAAGATATACTGGATTTTGCGATTTTGCAGGAAAAAGCCGCTCAGCAGTTTTACACCCACTTGGCCGGACTGGTTCTCGACCCTGATGTGCAGCTGTTTTACCGCACGCTGGCCGAGGAAGAGCGGCTTCACGAAAAAAAACTGTTCGAGCTGAAACGCTACGAATTTGACCTCAAAGAGCCGGACTTGGAATCGCTCCGCTCCAGCGGCTATCTGGATGCGATGCCCGCTCACCCCGAAATGACCATTGCCGAGGCGGTCCGTTATGCCCTCAAAAAGGAAAAGTCCGCCCGCATGCTCTATCACACCTTAGCCCGTATGACGCACCGGCCGGAGCTGGCCGGTCTGCTCGAGCAGCTGGCCCAGCAGGAGCAGCAGCACGCCGACTTCTTTCTGGAGCAGTCCGAACGGCACCCCCTCGACAGCAAATAGGCCTCCCCCTATGGCAGATTACACGCTCAAGCAGCTGACTCAACAACCGTGGCTGAACCTGTACGAGGCCTCGTATGCCGCCCCGGACGGCCGCCGGCACCGCTGGCTGATGTGTTCGCGCAAGCAGCGGCCGATTGCTGATGCCGCCTGCCCCGATGCGGTGGTCATCGTGCCGGTTCTGCCGACGCAGCAGGGCCGGCGGCTGGTGCTGACAAGCGAATTCCGCATCGCCCTCAACGACTGGGAATACGGCTTTCCGGCCGGACTGATTGACCCCGGCGAATCCATCGAGCAGACAGTCCGGCGGGAACTGAAAGAAGAGACCGGTCTCGATACGGCCTGCATTCATCACCTCTCCATGCCTGTTTACTCCTCGGCCGGATTAACCGATGAATCCTGCATTATGGCGCTGGTAACCGCCGCCGGCGTGCCTTCAACCGCCCTGAATGCACCGGGCGAACAGATACGGGTCCACCTGCTGGATGTGCCCGACATCCGGGCGCTGCTGGCTGCCAACAAGAAAATCGCCGCCAAGGCATGGGGCCTGCTGTACCACTTTGCCGCCTGCGGACAAATCGCCTTTGCCGACGGCCTTTAAGCGGCACTGTGAGCTTTTCAAGTAGTCGGCAAACACCCCCTCTTGAGACGTCCGATAAATTGCCTTTTCGCACCTTTTTCACAATATTTAGGAAAATTATGAAAAAATACCAAATCAATCATCAGTAAATATACCGATATAAGATACATATGTTCCATGATTTGCAGGCAGTAGAAACAATGAAATCTATTGCATGGGACAATTCGTTTGAGACTGGGAACACTGTCATCGACCAGCACAACAAAGCCTACCTCTGCCGGCTAAACAGGTTAATCAAAGCCATCGAAGCACATCCACGCCAAGCTGCAGCCTTACTGGGGGATTTTCCTCCGTATGCCCGCCGGCATTTCCGGGCTCAAGAGAGTTCTTTGGCGCGGACAGTCGATGTAGCGGTATTTGAGGACCATCAGCAGCGGCATCGGTTTTTTGAGGATTTCCTGAGCCGGCCGCTTCTGGATGCTGACGGCGGGGCCGAGGAGATTTGCGCTTTTATGGCCGATCGGACGGCTTTCCACATTCAGCATCTGGATAAAGATGCCTTGTCGGGCTTGTCGGCCGGCAGCGAAGCCGCAGGCAGCAGGGTCTAATGCCGCACAGACCTTGCGCACAGCGGCAGCAGCCGCCTTATTGCTCTTGGCCGGCAGCCGGAAGCTGTACATAGACGGTCGTGCCGACATCCGGCTGCGATTCCATCCGCACACTGCCGTCTTGGCGGTCCAGAATCCGCCGCACAATCGGCAGCCCCAGTCCCTGTCCGCCGTTGGAGCGGTCGGGACAGAGCTGGTGAAACAGCTCAAAGACCTTGTCGATGTGCTCCGGCGGAATGCCGATGCCGTTGTCGCTGACGGCATACTCCACCCGGCCGTCGCCGCAGGAGCGGCCGGCAATGCGAATCCGGCACGGCCGATCCGGGTGGCGGTATTTGACGGCGTTGTCCACCAGATTGGCAAACACCTGCCGAATCAGCACCGCATCGCCGCGGCAGGGCGGCAGGTTCGGCTCGATATCTACCTGTGCCCCGCAGGCGGTGATTTGAAAGTTCAGGTCGGCAACGGCTGACTGCATCAGGGCAGCCATATCCAGCTGCTGGGGATTGACCTGCAGCGTGCCGATGCGGCTCAGCCGCGACAGCCCATCCAGCAGGGCCTGCATCTTGCTGCAGCCGGCCTTGATAAACCGCAGCGATTCGGGCAGCTCCCGCCGCAGCAGTGTGTTCGCCTGCGGCGGCAGGGACCCCGCCGCCTCCTGCAGCACCGCCGTCAGCCGGGCAAGGTCCTTTTCCAGCTCGCCGGCAAAACCGGCAATGTTGACCAGCGGACTGCGCAGGTCGTGGGCGGCAATGAACACAATGCTCTGCAGCTCCTCGTTGCGCGTCTGAAGCTGCTGCAGCAGAAGCTGGCGGGTCTGCTCGGCACAGCGCCGCTCCGTGATGTCGCGCACAATCGCACAGTTGTATTCGGCGTCCTCATAGACCAGAAAATTGGCCGTTACCTCAACCGGAAAAACACTGCCGTTGCTGCGCCGGTGCTGCGATTCAAACCGCAGGGTCTGCTTTTCCTTCAGCTCCTGCCAGTGCTGCTGCCACCGCTGGGGCGTAAGCGACGGGGCAAAATCCCATACCGACATCTCCAGCAGCCGGCTGCGGTCTAAACCCAGCGACCGGCAGGCCGCATCGTTGGCATAGACCACCCTGCCCTTGTGCGTCATCCAGAACATCGCCTCGCCGGCATGGTCCACTGAAAACTGCGTAAACATCAGCGCCTCTCTGATTTTCTGGCGCTCGGTAATGTCGGTAATAAATCCTTCGATGGCGGCAACTTCTCCGTCGGCATCGTACACGCCGCAGCCCTTCTCCCACATCCATTTTTCCTGCCCGTCTTTGGTGCGGATGCGATAGACAATCTGGTAATTGGTGCGGTTCTTCAGCGCCTGCCGGATTTCCTCCCAGACCCGCGCGCGGTCGGCCGGAACAATCAGCTTCCGCCAGACAACATGCTGGCAGATAAACTCCTGATCGGTATAGCCGGTCAGCTCCAGACAGCCCTTGCTGATAAACTGCATCGGCCAGTCCGGCTGGTCCAAGCAGCGAAACGCCGCCCCGGGCAGATTGCCCATCAGCGTCGTCTGCGCACGCCGGTTTTCTTCCAGCGCCTCCTCGATCTGGCGGCGCTGGGTGATATCCCGCACATGCTCGATGACGCCGGTTACAGCGCCGCTGGCATCCTGCATCGGAAAGGCGTTGATCTCCAGCCAGCCGGTCGGCCGGCCGGCCTCTGTCATCGGCACCACAGCCGACTGGGTCTGTCCGGTTTCCATTGCCTTCAGCGACGGACACCCCGCACACGGCGCCGACAGGCCGTGGTAGACCTCATAGCATTTGCGCCCTATCTGGCTGCCTTTCCGGCAGTGCCGCTTCTGCTGATAGACATTGGCCCGCACGATATTGAACTGGGTATCCAGCACGCACAGCCCGTCCTGAATGCCGTCAAAAATCAAGCGCAGAAACGCCTCATTGTCCTTCAGCGCCTGACGGGCGGCCTTGGCGGCGGTAATATCATGCGCCATAATCACAAAGCCTTTCTCGGCATCCGGTGAATCCAGCGGGGCGATATGCATCTGGACATCGATAATCCGTCCGTCCTTGCGGCGCCAGCGGGTTTCTATCGCCGCAATCCCGCCGGACAGCGCCTCGGCATACAGCCGGCCGACCTCGGCGTAGTCTGCCTGCGACAGATACAGTTTCCGCGGGTCCTGCCCCAGCAGGTCCTCTGCGCTGTAGCCGGACAGATCAAAGAAGCGCTCATTGCCGTGTATCAGCCGGCGCTGGCGGACCAGCCCGATGCCGATGGGAGAGGCGCTGAAAATGCTGCTGATTTCGGCCTGATAAGTCTCCAGCATCTGCCGGATTCGTCTGCGTTCGGTGATGTCCCGATCCGTCCCGCGGTAGCTGACAAGCCGGCCCTGCGGGTCAAACACCGGCACGCCGCTGGTCTCCAGATACACCTGCCGGCCGTCGCGGTGCAGACAGATGTTTTCAAGCCCGCTGAAGGGTTTGGCTTCCGAAACACACCGCTCAAATACCGCCCGCACCCGTGCCGCTTCGTCGGGGATCATCACATCAAACGGCGTTTTGCCCAGCAGCTCCTGCGGCCGCCAGCCCAGCATCTGCTCAACCTGCGGACTGCAATAGGTGTAGCGGCCCTGCGTGTCCACCTCCCAGAACCAGTCGCTGGTGGTTTCGACCAGATTGCGGTAATGCCGGCGGCTGTCGGTCAGCTCCTGCTCGATGCGGTCCTTGATGAGGGCGTAAAACAGAAACGCCCACACAAAGGCCACCAGCACCCCGCCGAAGTTTTCAAAAAAGTTCCATTGAATCCGTCCGGCCAGACCCGACCATTCCAGAAACAAGCCGAAACCGTAAAAGGCCGTCAGCAGCAGCACCACCAGCAGCAGAATCGGCACCCCTGCCGATAAGTGCTTCCGCCGCCAGCCGAACAGCACAAAAAACGCCCCCGCCAAAGCGGCCGCTGCGCTGACCAAATCGACATAGGCAATCGGCTCCATCAGAAGCCCTCCTGCCGGCTGCCAAAGGCCATCCGCCCGCACCAGACAGCCAGCAGCACCGCGCTGCAGGCCAGCAGGAGATGCTCGCCCCAGTTCAGCGCCGCCCCAAAGACAAAGCCCTCCGCCACCGTCAGCACGGCCGAGCCGCTCATGCAGCCGAAACTGGCCAGCAAAAGCCCCGTATCCGGCAGCTTCCGCAGATGGCGGAAGTTGACGGCGACGATGGGAATGATGCCCAGACAAATCAGCAGCATAATCGCTTCATCGTGGGGATTGTAGAAAATTTTCTCCCACGCCGGCGGCTGTTCGGTCTCGGGCGGTTCGGGAATGTTGTTTGCCATCAGCGCAGCGGCGCCCAAGATCATCAGTACAAATATATAAATCTGGGCTCCCAGCAGCAGCGGATGCCGTCGGCTGATAGTTGTGTGATTCCTCGGTGCTGTCACAGTCCTGTCCTCCGCTATCTCTGCGCCCCCGGCGCCGGCGTCCATCGCACGGCTCCAGAGCGGCTGCAAAATTGTTCTGCCGGCTCAAACCCTGCTGCCGGCAGGCAGCTGTCTGCGCCAACCGCAGGCAGTGTTGATTATACCCGATTCGGCCCAAATGCAAACAACAAAATGCCCCTGTGCTCCCAGCCATCCGCCCGGCAGGTCAACTCCCCTGCCGCACGGATGCTCCGTCTTTGGCAGACCTGCTGCTTATCTTTCACACACACGTCACCCCTTTGGGGGGACTATAGGGGGGTATATTATATATAATATATATATTATATATATTCTGTGGCTCATTGTCGTACCAGTTCAACGCTGGTATAGGCTCACTTTGTACCTATTTAACTATGGGTATAGGCTCACTTTGATACCAGTAGAACGCATTAGAGGCACACCTGCGTACCAGTTCAACGCTGGTTGAGGCTCGCTGTGGTGCCAGTTGAATCCCATCGCGGCTCATTTTGTACCGGTACAACGCCGGTTTGGTTTCAGGCCGGCATAAGCGGGGGCTTGGGACCAATGAATCCGACGGGAAAAATCAAAAAGCCAGACCTGCTTCGTGCAGAATCTGGCTTCGGAGGAGGGTGATGAAAAAGATTTCATCTCTTGGCCGGAAATTATAATGCAACGACCGCCTATTTGTTCTATCGGTCAAATAAATTTTTCATAAAAAAAATTTCCCCATCCTGTGCTTCTGCCAAAGGGCATTTCGGATAAATTCATATGTATTTGAAAACAAAGCAGTTATAAAATTTCTGCCGGTTTGCTCCTGCTGCGGCTATAAAAAAAATCCGGCGGGCCGGACTGTTTTTAAGCCCTTTTTTATGCGTGATTTAGGAGACAGCAAACCGCACAATTTAACAATCTGTTCAAAAAAAATTTTTTTTCTCTTGACTGGCCGTTTTGATAGGTTAAACTAACATTTATGTTAGATTTATATATAACATATTGTTGATATATTTAGACCGAAAAACGGCAGAAGGAGAAAACCATGACCATGCATCCCGTTTTGATGTCCGGCCTGTGGCAGGACCGGCGCAGGGATTGCCGGCGGAAGGCAGAGGAGCTGGCGGCAGCCCTTCAGCAACAGGCGTGGCTGTTCAGTCCGGCCCAGAAAGCCCTGCTGGAAATGATTCTGGACAAAGGCAGCTCGCTGGAGCAGATTGCCCGCCTGACCGGCCAGAACGCCTCGACCTTAAGCCGGCAGTTCGACCGCCTGATGCGCCGATTGACAGACCCACTGATTCGCGATGTGCTGCGTCTGGGCGATAAACTGTCGCCGCTGGAAGCGGCCATTCTGCGGGATTATTTCCTGTGCGGCATGAGCCAGAAGGCCGTCATCGGCAAACTCGGCTGCAGCCGCTATCGCCTCCGCAAGACGCTGGATCGCATCCGCCGGCCTGCCGCAGGCAAACCCAAAATCCTAAAAACCGCCTAATAAGGAGAAGCCGCTATGTACGACATTACCATCAACCAGCAGATAGACTGGCAAGAACCCCAAACCCCCAAGGCCCGGCAGCTGATGCATCTGTTCGGTCTGCGTCCGGTGCAGCTGGGCAAACGCCGTCTGCAGCACACCTGCCGCCTGTCGCTGCGGCCGGGCGACATCGTGTATATCACCGGCGCCAGCGGTGCCGGCAAAACAGTCCTGCTCAACGCCATCTACCAGCAGATTCCCGACAACCAGCGGATTCGTCTGGATGACATCCCCATCGAAACCGGCCGGCCTCTGATTGACTGCGTGGACGACCGCTCGCTGTTCGATGCGCTGGAAATACTCAGTCGCGCCGGCCTGAGCGATGTATTTTGTGCCCTTCAGCCGCCCGACCAGCTCAGCGAAGGCCAGAAGACCCGCTACCGCTTGGCACGGGCCCTGATGAGCAGCCGAACGGTGCTGTTTGCCGATGAGTTCACCAGTTCGCTGGATCGCATTACCGCCGCCGTCATTGCCAACCGCCTCCGCTGGGCCGCCGGCCAGACCCAGCGCATCTTCGTGCTGGCATCCTGCCACGAGGATATCCTGCCCGACCTGCTGCCCGATATCCTTATCGTCAAATACCTGACGGGAAAAACCGAGACCTTCTACCGGGACAAGCGGCGCGGAACGGGACTCAATTAAGCGCAGCAGGTTCTTTGACAAGTTCATAGAGTTTCGGCCGGCCTGCTTGGCAGCCGACAGGAAGGACCGGCGGACAGGTCCGCTGGATGTGTTTTAGGGATGTGTCTTGCAGCCAGCCGGCTGGAAACAGCACCTCTCAGGACTTTCTGCGTTCGGGCAGCACTGTACTGCTGTCCAAGGCATCTTCTACAATCTGACGCGCCCAGTCGTACTGATTGGGCAACATCAGTTCGGGAACGGCAGCCGCACCCAGCGATTCATAAAGCTCCAGCCGCGCACATCTTGCTTGGCTGTTGGTGCAGTAGTGCTCCACCGTCCGCTCCACCAGTTCCGGCATCGTTTCGTAATTGCTCAGAAGAAAATGACACTGCTCCATAAACGGGCAAACATACCCGCCTTGTTCTTTTGCACCCTTCATTTTCTTTAGCATATCCATTTAAGCTACCTTTTTTCGAAATTATTCAATCCCCATCGAGCAAACCACGAACTTCGATCGCTCCATTTGTATGACAACTCTACCAAGGCAGCCTTAAAATCACAAAAAGCGATGCATTCGTCTATATAAATTATCGGTAAAAATACCGATTGGGTAAAGTAATTTCCCCCAATTTTTCACAATTTTTTTCTGGTCCTATAATCCGTTAAAAAGGAAGGAGTATATGTCTATGCATCCATCGGATTGTGTCAGTATTTTGAAGTATCTGACGGTTGCCGCCGGCAGCCGCAGCGACTATGAGGAATTGGCCGTCTTTCACTACCGCAATCCAAGCCCGGGTCCGATTCGGTTTATCTACAAGCTGATTGACCAGCATCCGCAGCGGCGTCTGGCGGTGCCGGCTGCCGGAGTGATTGTCTATGGCCCGCCGGCGGCCAATCTGGCAATCCGCAATCAGGTGCTGGGGGGCTTTTTTGCCGGGCTGGACAGAGCCGACGGGCTGGCCCTGCTGAATGCCGGTATGCTGTGCATCCGGCGGGTCATCATCGAACCGCGCTACCGCGGGCTTGGGCTGGCAAGCCGGCTGGTAAAAGAAACATTGCCCCTGACCCAAGCGGCAATGGTGGAAGCCGTCAGCACCATGGGCTGCGTGCATCCGTTTTTTGTCCGGGCGCAAATGACCGAGTACATCTGCCCGCCCGATGTCAAGACAAGCCGGCTGCAAGCGGCCCTTGAAACCGTCGGCATTGACCGGTCGCTGTGGCTGGACGGACAGGCCGTGCAGGCGGCCATCGACGCCCTGCCCGACGGGCAGAAGGCCTTTGTGCAGCTGCAAATCGAGCGGTTTATCCAGAAGTTCCCCCGCCAGCGCCGGCTGACAGACACAGCCAAGCGGCTGGAGTTTGTTCTGTCGAAACTGACCGGCTCCAGCCGGTATTACCTGTGGCTCAATCCCGAAAAATCGCTGCCGCAGCAAATTTTTGCTTTGCAATCAGCCGGCAGCGGCGTAGAGTGATAGAATAGCCAATTACCCAAGACAGAAAAGAAAGGATAAGACTCTATGCAGACCCGATACATCCTGTTTATACTGGTTCTCCTTGCAGTCCTGCTGCCCTTGCCGGCCTGCCGCAGAAAGGCGCCTGCCCCGCAGCCTGCCGACAGCAACACCCCTGCCAGCGTGCCGGCCGCACGCATCAGGCCCTCTGCCCCGGTCCAAAGACCCGACTCGCAGCCGGCCGCCGCCAAAGGCCAGATTGGCGCCGACGCTGCCCCGCTGGATGGGCTTGTCTGGCTGAAGGGACAGCCCGTCCGCTTCCAGCCGCAGAAGGTCTATGTAGTGGAGTTTTGGGCCACTTGGTGCGGACCTTGCCGCCAGAGCATTCCCCACCTGACCCAGCTTCAGAAGCAGTTCAAAGAGAAAGGCGTTACCGTCATCGGCATTTCCAATGAAAGCGCTGAAACCGTCCGGTCGTTTGTGGAAAAAATGGGCGACCAGATGGATTATACCGTCGCCGTGGACAAAGACGGCAAAGCCGGAAAGAATTATATGGAGGCCTACGGCCAGAACGGCATCCCCACGGCTTTCATTGTGGACGGGGCCGGCAAAATCGTCTGGCTGGGACATCCGCTCAACGGGATGGACGAAGTCCTTGCGCAGGTGGCCGCCGGCACCTTTGACCCCTCGGCATGGGCCAAAGCACGCGCCGAACGCGAGGAGCTGGAGCGTCAAATCGAGGAACTGTTCCGACAGTACTTCAGCGGGCTGAACAGCAATCAGCCGTCTGAGCAGATGCGCGCCATAGCCGGCCAGATTATCGAGAAGGCCCCCGCCGACATCCTCAACGAATTTGCATGGGCGATTCTGACCGAAGTGGAACAGCCCCGGCGCGATTATGCCGTAGCCCTTCAGGCCGCTCAAAAAGCCAACACGCTGGCCGAAGGCAAAGACGCCAGCATTCTGGATACCTATGGGCTGGCGCTGTTTAAGAACGGCAGCATCGCCGAAGCAATCGCCGTCCAGACCAAAGCCGTTGAGCTGGCCGCCGGCAGCGAAGCCATGCTCAGCCAGTTCAAAGCCCGTCTGGAGGAGTTCCAAGCCGCCGCGGCACAATAGCCGCCCGTTTTCGATGCCTGTTTAGACGCCGTGCACACCCCGTGTGCACAGACCTGCCGAACCGAGCCGTTCAGCCGGCCGCGGGCGCTGTCCGCTGCGCCGACTGAACGCACCCTTTTTATCCTTGTCCTGCCGTGAAGATACCCGCAGGGGATTTGCCTGCATTTTCCCTGCATTTTCAGAAAGGAGCCTTTATGCAGACACAGCAGACGATTCTTTCGCTTCCCTTATCCAGCTTGCTGCCGCATCCGGCCAATCCGAACCGGTTAAGTGAGGCGGCCTTTGCCAAACTGCTGCGGCATATCGGGCGGACCGGGCAGTATGAACCGCTGGTCGTCCGCCGCCATCCGCAGACGCCCGGGGCGTATCAGATTCTCAACGGCCGCCACCGCGCCCGCGCCTTAAAGCAGCTGGGGTATTCCCACGCCGATTGCGTGGTGTTTGAGGCCGATGACAATGCGGCACTGGTGTATCTGATCAGTCTCAACCGGCTCAGCGGACGGGACAATCTCTACAAGAAAAGCAAACTCATTGAGATGCTCTGCCGGCGGTTCAGTTCCCGCCAGCTGGCTGGTCTGCTGCCCGACAGCCGCACGGCCATCGACAAACTGGCCGGCTTGTCGGCTTCCCAGCCGGCACCGAAGACCAGCACGCTGCTGATGCCGATGACCTTTTTTGTGGATCCGGACCAGCACGCCCTGCTGCTGCGGGCCTTTGAGAAAGCACGGGCTGATGTGCCGTCCGGCACGGCTACCCAGAAGCGTCTGCAGGCTCTGCTGCATATCGTCGGCCGGTTTGTCGAAACCAGTCCCACCCAGCCGGCGGCACAGCGCGCATCCGCCGCAGCCGGCGGCACAGAGGCACACAGCGCAGGGATAACGCCGTAATGCCGGCCGGCAGGACTTACATTGAATCGCCGGCGGTTTCGGACGGGCCGGCTTGGTCATCGTGCCGTTTGTTCTGCTCCCGCTGAAGCAGGTCGGAGACCGTCGGCTTGCGGAGCGACTGGCCGGAGAGGATCAATTTGACGTCTTCGGCATCCAGCGTTTCATATTTCAGCAGCGCCTGCGCCAAGGCTTCGACCTTGTCTTTGTTGGCCTCGATAAGGTCCCGCACCTTCGTATAGGCCTCATCGATAAACCGCTTGACTTCGCGGTCGATGGCTTCGGCGGTCTTCTGGGAGTATTCCGGCCCGATTCCGAAATAGGATTCCGGGCCGAGGTCGGGAGCGTACTTGATGGGTCCCAGCTCCTCGCCCATGCCCCAGTTCATCACCATCTCGCGGGCAATGGCGGTGGCCTGCTTGATGTCCGACTGGGCGCCGCTGGTGATGTCGTCGCAGAACAGCTCTTCGGCCACCCGTCCGCCGAAGCAGACCTGCAGTTCGGCCAGACAGTACTTTTTGGAGTAGTAGAGCCGGTCTTTTTCCGGCAGGGCAAAGGTCGCCCCGCCCATCGGCCCGCGGGGAATGATGCTGACCTTGTGCAGCGGGTCGGCATCCGCCAGCATCGACTGCACTGTTGCATGGCCGGCCTCGTGGTAGGCCGTCAGCCGGCGGTCGTTTTCGTCGATTTCGCGGCTGCGTTTGGCCCGCCCCCACCGCACCTTGTCGCGGGCTTCTTCGAAGTCGGACATCTCCACATAATCCTTGTCCTGCATGCTGGCGCTGATAGCCGCTTCGTTAATCAGCGCTTCCAGCTCGGCGCCGCTGAACATCGGCGTGCCGCGTGCCAGCCGCTCGAAATCCACATTCGGCGCATACCGTATCTTGCGGGCGTGAATCTGCAGGATTTTCATCCGCCCTTTCAAATCCGGCAGTGGCACCACCACCTGCCGGTCAAACCGCCCCGGGCGGGTCAGGGCGTTGTCCAGAATGTCGCCGCGGTTGGTGGCCGCAATGACAATCACCTGATCATCGGTGTCAAAGCCGTCCATCTCGACCAGAATGGCGTTGAGCGTCTGCTCCCGCTCGTCGTGGCCGCCGCTGACAAAGCCGGGACCCCGCTTCTTACCGATGGCATCGATTTCATCCAGAAAGATAATGCAGGGCGAATTTTCCTTGGCCTGCTTGAACAGGTCGCGCACGCGGCTGGCGCCGACGCCGACGAACATCTCCACAAAATCGCTTCCGGCAATGCTGAAAAACGGCACATCCGCTTCGCCGGCAATCGCTTTGGCCAGCAGGGTTTTGCCGCAGCCGGGCGGGCCGACCAGCAGCACGCCGCGCGGAATGCGGCCGCCCAGTTTCTTGAACTTCTTGGGGTTTTTGAGAAACTCGATGATTTCGGCAACCTCGTCTTTGGCCTCTTCGATGCCGGCGACATTGTCGAAGGTAATTTTGGTGCCTTTGCCCTGAATGCGGTGCTTGCTACGGCCGAAGTTCATCAGCATTCCGCCGCCGGCACGGATATTGCGCAGAAAGATAAAGTACAGCAGCGCCGCAATCGCCAGTATCGGCAGCAGATTGACCAAAATCGGCATCCAGATGCTGTCGCCGGCGGCATCGATTTCGGCAACGCCGTTGCTTTTGAGCCACTCGGCGTAGTCAGACCGAATCAGTTCCGGCGCATAATGCACTTCAAAGGCCGCCGTCCGGCCGCTGCCGACCAGTTTGACGGCGTTGGGATGGAGCTGGCCTTTGATGGTGCGGGCCGACTCGTTGAACACCACCGACTGCACAAACCGCTGCCGGACATACTCTTCAAACTGCGAAAAGGTCAGCGTTTCCACCCGCGTCATCCGCGTCAGCATCATCAGGCCGGTCATCAAAATCAAGCCGCCCAGCAGCCAGCTGAACGGTCCATGACCGTATTTGGGAGCCGGACTTTCAGGATTCGGAAGCCGAACTTTCTTTTTAGGCACCATTCTCTTTTTTTCTTTCTATATTCTCTTGCTGTTGGTTGGGCACAGGACATCCCGCGCCGTGCCGGCAAAAAAGCTCAGCACCGCAGCAGCAATCCGCGAAAAATCCCACTGCACGGCTGAGCCCTGTCGGGGTTCCTCAAACGCCCCGTCCTGTCTGGGGCTGGGGCATCTTACCACGGCGTTTCCATCAGTTCAACGACGCGCACGGCGGCTTTGTTCACAGCCCGGTCGATGGCATACTCAAAAGTCTGCCCCATCTGCTCGGAAAAGCTGCTGGAGGCATAGACCTCCCGGCTGTCAATCAGCAGTTTTCCCGTGCGCAGGTCCTTCCATGTTACGGTAACCGTTACCAGCGTTTCCTTTTCCAGCGCCCGGGCGGTATAGCGATCGGTGGCCAAGACGCCGGTGCGGATGCCCAGCCGTCCGCTGAGCACCGAATCGGCGGTATCCCGATTGGAGACGATTTTATACGGCGTCTGGGACTCGATGCGCTTGCAGACGGCATCGGTCAGGGCGTATTCGTGCCCGCGGCGGAAACTGGTGGTGTCGAACATTTCCACATAGACCGTCCGAATCGTCTGCGGATAAAGCCAGCTGTTCTGATAGCCCCCGCAGCCGCCTGCCGGCAGTGCGGCTGCAATGACGATGAAGACAAAGCGTATGATTTTCACCTGTTTGAATCCTTTACAGCCACGCATCAATTTCCCTGTTTTTCCTCTGCGCCGAACAGCGGCGCCAAGCCGAACCAAGAGTCCAGAAAACGCTCGGTCAGACCCACCGCCCGCCGCCGCAGGGTTTTTCTGACTGCCGGCGGGGCATTGGGCGACAGACGCGCCTGTGCCATTTTGCCCGCCGCTGTGTCCGGATGTTTGGTCAGTACTTTGGTGTAATACTTCTGGGCGGCATCCGGCCTGCCGGTCCGCTCGTAATAGAAGCCGGTGGCATAGAGCTTGTAGGCCTGCTGCTGGGCAATCGTATCCAGCACGGCGGGGATGTCCAGCCCCGCGGCTTCTTGCGAATACCGGCTGCTGTACTGCTCATAATAGACCGCCGCACTGGGCAGCGTCGAGGCATCGTACTCTGTTCCTTTGTAGCAAGCATGCAGCGCGCGGGCCATTCGCAGGAGGGCATCGCGGCCTGTTTCGCCGGTCGGCCAGCGGTCTTTGATTTCCGACCATGTCTGATAGGCATCCATAAACTTTTCGCGCCGTTCCTGATTCTGTGCCAGCGTTGTCAAAGCCCGCAGGGCAAGGGGGGCCTGTCCGGCGCGGTCGGCCACATCGCGCATCAGGTCAGCGCCGGTATCGAAGGCCGGCAGTTTGAGAACCTTCAGGAAGGTGCGCTTCTGTCCCTGCAGATAGGCCGCTCCGATGGTATAGACCCGCTCCATTGCCGCCGGCTGGAGAATGCTGTCCGGCCAAGCGTCGATAAATTTCTTGTAAAGCGCTGCGGCCTTGTCCCATTTGCCTGCGGCATAGAGTTTCTCGGCGGCGATATAGCTGTCAATTTCTTTGCCGGCCAGATCGGGAAACTCGCTTTTAATCTTTTCCAGAGCCGCCGCAGCTTCTGACGGCTTGCCGGTCAGCAGCTGCTGTTTGAGTTTCGACATCGACAGCAGGTACTTTCCTTCCGGCGAATCCGCTGTCTGCCAGCCGGACTCGCTGGACAGGTAATAGGTGTCTGCCGACACTGCCGGCAACAACAACGCCAGCAGCCAGAAGGCCCATATCTGTTTTCCTGCTTTTCTCATAAAGTCCTTCTTCTTTATCCAGTGAATAGAAAATCAAACGATTGTCTGACCCGCTGATTATGTGCCCTATTATACCGCAAAAAAACGGCCTGCAAACACCCTTTATCCCTTTTTTTCTTAACAGACTTCGGCAAATCGAGCAAAAATTATATGGAAATATCGAAACCTTACGATATATTGTTTCGTATAGTTTGTCAACAGCAAATTTTGAAAGGCGATATCATTGGTCGAAAAGGAATACGAATTGTTATCGGACGAAGTGCTGGAAAAAGCCGCTGACTGCCTGAAAGTCATGGGGCATCCTGCCCGCCTGCGGATAGTGAATTTGTTGATGCAGGGGGAGTATTCGGTCAACCAGATAGCCCAACTTTGCCGCCTGCATCCCAATCAGGCCTGTGAGCATCTGCGGCTGATGAAAAACTGCGGGTATCTGACCAGCCGGCGTGCAGGACGGACGGTGTATTATCAGATTGCCAGTCCGCAGCTGCCGGGGCTAATTGAATGCATTCGGCTCCATTGCCGGCCCGAACAGTCCGTCCAATAAAGAATCCGATAAAGAAAAAGAACATCTTAAGGAGATTGTATGTCAGAATCGAAACGCATTGTTATCATCGGCGGCGTGGCCGGCGGCGCATCGGCGGCGGCTCGTCTGCGTCGGCTGGACGAAACAGCCCACATTGTTCTGCTGGAGCGGGGGCCGTATATTTCCTTTGCCAACTGCGGTCTGCCGTATCATATCGGCAATGTCATTCCCGACCGCAACCGGCTGCTGGTTCAGACGCCCGAAGGCATGAGCAGCCGCTTTCGGATTGATGTCCGCACCAACAGTCAGGCCCTCCGGATTGACCGCGACAAGAAAGAAGTGCTGGTGGCCAATCTGACGGATGGCCGCCGCTATTTGTTGCCGTACGATTATCTGATTTTAAGCCCCGGCGCCGAACCGGTGCGGCCGCCGATACCGGGAGCGGATCTGCCGGAAGTCTTTGTGCTGCGGACGATGTCGGATATGGACGCCATCAAGAAGGCGGTGGACCAGCAGCAGGTAGAACAGGCCGTGGTGGTCGGCGGCGGCTATATCGGTCTGGAAATGGCCGAAGCACTGACCGAACGGAAAGTGAACGTCGCACTGGTGGAACTGGAAGGACAGGTGATGGGCACGATTGACCCGGAAATGGCCGCCCCGCTGCATCAGGAGCTGCAGATGCACGGCGTCAAGCTGTACCTCAATACCAGCGTTACGGAAATCTGCCGGCAGGCCGACGGTCTGGAAGCTGTCTTAAGCAGCGGCGACCGGCTGGCGGCGCAAATGGTGCTGCTGGCTGTGGGCGTGCGGCCGGAGAGCAAGCTGGCCAAAGACGCAGGCCTTGCTATCGGGCCGCGCGGGGGCATTGCCGTCAATTCGCAGATGCAGACCAGCGATCCGTGCATTTACGCTGTCGGCGATGCGGTGGAAACGGCGGAGTTTGTTACCGGTGCAGAGGCCGTGATACCGCTGGCCGGTCCTGCCAACCGGCAGGGACGGATTGCCGCCGACAATATCTGCGGGCGCAGCAGCGTCTATCGCCGCACGCAGGGCACGGCTATTTGCAAGGTTTTCAATCTGGCCGCAGCGGTTACCGGCCTGAACGAAAAAGCCCTGAAACGGGCCGGCCTGCCGTATGAGAAAGTCTATGTGCATCCGGCCAGCCACGCCGGCTATTATCCCGGTGCCATGCAGATGAGTTTGAAGCTTTTGTTCGACCCGGCTGATGGACGCATTCTGGGCGCACAGGCCGTCGGGGCAGACGGGGCAGACAAGCGGATTGATGTCATCGCCACAGCCATGCGTGCGGGATTGACGGTCCAGCAGCTGCAGGATTTGGAGCTGTGCTATGCCCC
Organism: Phycisphaerae bacterium; assembly: GCA_018052735.1. Lineage (GTDB taxonomy): Bacteria > Planctomycetota > Phycisphaerae > Sedimentisphaerales > Anaerohalosphaeraceae > 4572-13. Next base: position 32,992 of record JAGPMT010000023.1, read on the forward strand.
GCCGTACGGCTCGGCCAAAGATGCAGTCAATTATGCCGGCTTTGCCGCCGCCAATGTGCTCAACGGCGATGTGCGGCTGTTCCATTTCAGCGATGCGGTCAATCCGCCGGCCGATGCCCTGCTGCTGGATGTGCGGACTCTGCCGGAGGTGCAGGCCGGAACCATTCCCGGGGCGGCACACATTCCGCTGGATCAGCTCCGCAGCCGGCTGGGGGAACTGCCCAAAGACAAGGAAATCTGGGCGTTTTGTCAGGTGGGCTTGCGGGGGTATCTGGCCTGCCGGATTTTGTCGCAGCACGGCTTTCGCTGCCGGAATCTGTCCGGCGGGTACAAGACCTATGCGGCCGCACTGGGGATTCGTCAGCAATCCCGGCCGGTGCCGCAGGAAATCAAGAGCGATACCGGTCAGGAGGAGACCAAACCCAAAGCGGCCGAAAGCACGGTGCGGATTGATGCCTGCGGGCTGCAGTGTCCGGGACCGATCCTGCGGCTGAAGGAAACCATTGACCAGCTTGCCGCCGGTCAGACGGTTGAGATTGTCAGCACCGATGCCGGCTTTGCCGCCGACATCCGCGGCTGGTGCGCCAGCACCGGCAGCCGGCTGCTGGAACTGAACGCCCGCAACGGCACTTACACCGCCCGCATTGAAAAACAGGCCGCCGCAGGGCTGCCCGGGGCCGACGCCAAGAACAAAACGCTGATTGTCTTCAGCGGCGATTTTGACAGGGCGATGGCGGCGTTTATTATTGCCAACGGCGCCGCGGCGATGGGCAGCCGGGTGACGATGTTTTTTACCTTCTGGGGCCTGAACCTGCTGCGCCGGCCGCAGCCCGTTTCGGTATCCAAAACGCTGATTGAAAAAATGTTCGGCTGGATGATGCCGCGCGGGGCTGAAAAGACCGGGCTGTCCAGAATGCACATGCTGGGGGTCGGCACCCAGATGATAAAAACGGTGATGAAGCACAAGAAGGTAGCGTCCCTGTCGGAACTGATTGCCAAAGCGCAAGCCAACGGCGTGCGGCTGGTTGCCTGCACCATGACGATGGACCTGATGGGCATCAAAAAGCAGGAACTAATCGACGGGGTGGAAGAAGGCGGCGTGGCGATGTATCTGTCGCAGGCCGAAGCAGCCGGGGTGAATCTGTTTATTTAAACCGCCTGCTCCGGCAGCCCTCACAGGTCGCAGGCCGAAGCCGGGACCCGTGCGCAGAGCATCCAGTTTTCCGCCAGCCGGACAAAGTCGGCCAGACTGATCCGGCAGTCGCCGTCCAAGTCGCCTTCCGGCGGCACGGGACAATCGGCGGCCGCCGGGCCTTCCAGCCAGACATAATAGATGTTGGACGGGCTGACCCGGTAATCTTCCCAGACTACCAGTGTGCCACTGACAGCCGGATGGATTTGGTCGGCAGGGTCATCGGTTATGGCAAACTCCTGCCGCGTTATCAGGTTATAGCCGTAGATATCCCAATTGCCGTTTCGGTTGTCCTGCCAGACGACCAGATGGCCTGAAATGTCCGGATTGATTTGCACCGACGGCAGATCGACCAGCGCATAGGACGGCTGATCGGGTTTGGAAAGGTCTGCGGCGTGGATGTCAAAATCGCCGCCGCCGTAATCGACGGCAAAGACCAGCCAGTTGTCCCAGACGGCTGGGGTCTGCTGATTCAGCTCGGGGTAGGCATAGAGGCGGTCCTGCGGATCGTTTTTGAGCCAGATATCTGCAATGCCGATATCCCATCTGCCCGCATCGTCATCCTGCCAGACAACCGTATTGCGCCAGACGGCCGGGGCCTGCTGGTTCTTCCAGAAGCTGGCCGGATAAAACACCGACGGGGCTGCGGGGTCGGTTACATCAGCCGCCCAGATATCCCAGTCGGCTTCCTGTGTGACGGGGTCGATATATTCGTGCTGCCAGACAACGGTATTGCCGTGAATGGCCGGGGCGATTTGATTGTTTTCATACTGTCCCGGCTGGGCATTGAGCAGATACCACACCGGTTCGTCCGGATTGGACACATCGGTCAGATAAATATCCCAGTCATCGGGGGCGTAGGCGTGCTGCCAGACAATTGAGCGGTTCCAGACAGCCGGGGCCTGCTGGTCGTTTTCCAGCCAAGCGGCCTCAATCGGCACCGGCGCGGCGGCATCCAAAAGGTCTCTGGCGAAGATGTCCCAATCCCAGCTGCTGCCGAACTGAACATACTGCTGCCACACCACCAGACCGTTATCGACATCGGGGGACTGCTGCATCTGGCCGGAGGGGTAAACGGGCTGGGCTTCCCAGCCCAGTGCTGCGGCCGGCATCAGAGCGGCAGCTGCCGCAGCGCTGAGCCAGACTGCTGTTTTCATCACGGCCTCCGTTTCCTGCGCTTACTGCTGGGCGTCTTCCTGTTCCAATTTCGCCGCCAGCTCCAGCAGTTTGGCTACGGCGGCTTCATTGGACGGGCTTTGAGCGGCGGCCGTCAGCGGCCCGCGGGCCTTATCCAAATCGCCCAGCCCCATATACTGATAGCCCAGCAGGAGCTGATGATCGGCATTGAAGGGTTCCCGGGCGGCATCGGCCTGAAGCTTGTCTATCTGTGCGGTGAGAACCTTTTCATCGGTGTACAGGCCGCGCGGGTAATAAATCGTCAGCTGGTCATCGGCAATCTTGTCGAGGGCAGCCCGCAGCACACTGGCCGCCATGGCATAGTCGCCGGCAGCAAACAGGGCTTGGCTGTAGGTAAACGGCAGAATAATGTCTTCCGGCGACAGAATGACGGCCTCGCGGAATTGAGCGGCGGCATCCTCATACTTGCCTGCTCCAAACAGCTCGACACCATGCTCAAAGCACAAATCGGCGGCCGTTTGGAACTGAGGCTCATCGGCGGGCTTTTCGGCCTCGGCCGGCTTGGGCTTGCCCAGCTCGTAATACGGTACAGAGGCGGGCGTTGTCTGTGCCGGAGCGGTGTTGTAGTAATAGTTGTAGGTGTTGTAGGTATTGCCGCTGCTGACGGGGTAATAGACGATATCCGGTCCGTACCAGTAATACGGATGGCAGCCGTACCAGTAGTAGCGGTGGTACCGATACCAGCTGGGCCAATAGCCGCCGATGCTGACGAAGATAAACCGCCGGTGATAGGCCGGATAATAATACGACAGCCCAAAGCAGGTTCCCGCCGGATAATGGCACCAAGAGTGGCAGTAGGTGTAAGGCAGATAGATAACCCGGCCGCAGCTTGCCGTGGACCAGACGAAGGAGAAGTAAAACCGGCTGCCGCTGTCATGGTGTTTGTACCAATGGGGGTCTCGATGCACATAGCTGATGTCGCCGGCCAGATGGCGCGGAAGCAGCGGGCGCACATGCGTGCTGCTGACATTGTTTTCCACAATCACGGTATTGTTATTGTTGATGACAATCTTGGGCTGCGGCTGCCGGCTGGGGGCCGCCTCCGGCTCTGGTCGGCTGGTCAGGGTTTGGCGGGTGACAGCCGTGCGGGATTGGGCAGCATCGCCGGACAGCGATACTGTTCTGTCGGCTTCCCGCGGGCGGCTGTGGCCGGCCGGGGCTGTGCTGTCAGGAGCCGAACGGATGCTGTCGGAAGAAAGACTGGATGCAATCGGCCGTTCGGACTTGCTGTGTGCCGTGCGGCTTTGCCCAATCGGCGGGGCAATCTTTTCAGCGGCTGTCATACGGGGCGGCTCTATATCGGCGGTAATCAGCTTGTCGGTCCTGCTGTTCATCCGTGCGGTGCTGACCACCGGAATGGTTTTCTCTTTGGCATCCCGGATGGTATCGAGGCGGACCGATACAGAGTCCGGCGTTACGGTCCGGCCTGTTGTGGCCGCAGCCAATTCTTTGACCTGAACCGAGCGGGCGGGTGTTCGGGAAGAAGCCGCCGCAGCGGGTTCGATTTTCTCAGTTACGGCCGCTGGAGTAATTTCTTTCTTGGCAGCGGCTGTCCGTTCGGTGCGGCCGATGCTTGCGGCGCTGCCGGCAACAGCCGGCGTACGGGCCGAGGCAGCTTCTCTGTTCAGAGCAGCAGTGCCGGTTGTTTCGACTGTTCGGCTGACAGGCCGTGCCGGCCGTGCTGCGGGTGCGGCAGGTGCCGCGGAAGCCGCAGGAGCAGCTGCTCTGGCTGCCGACGCAGGCGATTCAATTGTGCGCGGCGGACTGACACGCACAGAAGGACTGGGCTGTGCAGCGGGTGCAGACGGAGTTATCTGCCGCCGGGCGGCAGAGGGCCTGTCCGCTGCCGGTGCACTGGGGGCACGCGATACGCTTGGCGCCGATTCACGAGGCGCTGAGGGTGCAGAAGGCCGGCTGGAAACGGCCGGCTGGGACGCCCGCGGCGCCGAGTCGGAACGGGCTTCGGAACGGCCGGCAGGAACGGCTTTATCCCGAGCCGAAGCCGGAACAGCCAGCAGTCCGCCAATTGCCAGCAGTCCTGCAAATACTATCCATTTTTTGTATGCTTTTTCCCACATAGCAAGTCTCCTTTCCCCGGCTGGAAAATCTCCTTATTTTTTTGCCGGCGATGTGACGCAGCGCAAAATCTCCTGTCCTGTGTACGCGGTTGGGGCTAATCGTCGATGTGCCGTTTGTATGTCTGCTGCGTTGAGATACTATGAACTTTTTATTTTCTGTCCGAGGTCATCTGCAAATACTGGTCTAAGACCTTGACGCCTCGCTGGCAGATGCGAATCAATACCTCGCGTTCCTGCGGACTCATCTGGAGCGATTCAAACAGCGCCTTGAATCGCTGACTTCGCTGCTGCAGGAAGGTTTCCAATTCCTTTTTGCCCTTGTCGGTCAGTGCCACCTGCGTAACACGCTGGTTTTGAGGATCGATGGTTTTGGAAACCAGCCCGCGCTTTCGCCAGAGCTTTGTAATTGTCATAGAAATCGTGCTTTCACTGACATTCGGCCAAGCGGCGGCAATCTGGGTGACGGTCATCTGACCCTGTTCAGCCAGAAGCTGCAGAATCAGCCATTCCCGTTCCGTCAGCGCATCAGCCGGTGCAGCGTCTTCCTGAATCGCACGAAGCATTCGCATCCGCAAACTCAGCTCGTTTATTGCCTTTTCAAGTTCCGGGCCCATTGTGTTTTCTCCAAGCTCGGCCGAACGTCCCTGTTCTACAATATTATACGCTCTGTTTTTAATTTTTATTTAAATATTTTAATATGTCAACAGTTTAATTTTTGAACTGTTCTCATATAAAACATTTATATCGTCATAAATATTTATATATTAAGATTTTATATTAATGTGACCAGCGCTGCCAAGTGAGAAAAAAAATAAAAAATTTTTCCAGACAGGCAATTTTTTTTGTTATTTCATGCAGAAGAAAGATTACTTTTCAAAACTCGGGCATGAGCCGGCACTGGGGCAGCTATGGCATTTTGCCGGCCTGCTGGAAGGGGTTTGCTTGACAACGGGGGTAAAACTGGAGAACTGCTTTTCGGTTTTTTTGTGTCCGCATTGGGGACAGGCCGGAGCCAGAGTGTCAGACGACTTGACCAGCACTTCATTGATAAACCCGCATTGGGGACATTTGTACTCGAATATCGGCATAGTTTTATCCTAAATAATATTGCATCAACAGTTTTTTCAGCCCGATATCATAACCGAAGCATCTGATTTGTCAAAGGTTCTCGGCGGTTCTTTGCCGGCTGATCTATCGGGGCAGGATTATCCCTGCGGTTGGGATTCGGGCTGGGGCGGTGATGGAGACAGGTTTGGCCGGCGGCTGCGGATGCGGTCGGCATAGAGAAAATACAAGCCCGGGCCGAACGCAAAAAACAGTACCGCCAGTCCTGCCGTAATGCCGGCAGCCGTCAGGCCGTGTGCACAGCAGACATCCCGGTGCCGCACAATGATATGACTTGGCACGGCAATCAGCAGTTCAAGAATGGAGCCGGCAATCAGCCGCTGCATCAGCCGGCGGATGAAACTTTGCGGGTCCAGCGACTTGCTGAACAGCCCGAACACCGCCAGCCATACAATCCAGTTGACCGGCACAATGGCCACAATTATCCAGAACAGCGTCTCGGGCATATCATCGCCCCATACGGCGGCCATGATTGACAGCGCCGCAAAAAACAGCAGCATCGTATACAGCAGTGCAGCCATCGCCGCCGTCCACCAGATGCCCCGCTGCGGCTTGGGACGGCCGTGCGTCACCCGCACGGGGATAATCAGCAGCGACGCCTGAACAATCAGCAGCACCACGATAATCAGCCAGATAATCCATACCTCCGGCTGCGAAAAGCCCAACAGTTCCCCGTAAAAATCGCTCCAATCGGATAAAGTGATATCGAAAAAAGTATCAGACGGACGGCCGACCGAAAAAAATACCGCCCCCAGAACAGGCACCAACAGCACGACGAATAAAAATCCATACAGTAGAATCGCCGCAAACGGCCATTTGACCGGTGCCTTGCGAACAAGCCTGACCAGCAGTCCGCCAATCAGAATAACGGCTAAAATGGAAAGAATTTGAAGGGCAGCTGTCTGAACACTGGATTGGCCAATGGCCGCCTGAAGCAGCATATCCAGCAAAAGACAGACTGCAGCAGCCGCCAGCGCAACAGTCAGCCGTTGGATTGTCTTGCTGTATTTGGCCTGTTCCGGCCAAACAGGTTTGTAAAACTTCGCCACCACAAAAACCGCTATCGCCATAACCAGCAGAATCCCAGCCGCCGCGCAAAGGACTGTCAGGAGAACTGCCCGATTGGCCTGCCTGCATCTTGGCTATGGTTTCCTCGGTTAATTCGTCTAAGGTTTTGGGCTGAAAGTCCAGCGTAAACGGGCCGGTTACCTTGACGTCAATCCAGAACGGTCCCTGCACGCCCTGCGGCGGCGTCCAATTCAATCGGTAATTGCCGCAGCACTGGGATTGAAAATCATAGGTCTGCAAGAAGCTGCGGTCGCTATTGTACAGCACAAAAGCCGGCTGCGGAAGATTATCGCGCTTGACGCCGGGGCCATCCACCCGCAGACGCTCGCCGTTAGGACCGTTCAGCGACAGCTCAAAATTGACGGTTTGGCTTGTCATGACGACATTCAGTTTGCAGGCGATCGGCTCGGCTTGTATATCCAGCTGCACCGGCTCGGGGCCGATATCTATCATCTTGGCTGTCGTCAGGTCTCCGGATAATTTCCAAACGCGCCCCTGCGGATCTGCCTTTTCCAGCGTCCAGCTTTCCAGACGGTAGGGTCCCTGCGGCAGCTCTGCCCTGCCGTCTTTGGCGCTGAGCATCAGTGTTCCGTTCTGGGATGAGTAAAGCTCCACGCTGATGCCTTCCGGCAGCAGCAGAATGCCCTTGGTTCCTTGGCCGGATACAAAAAGAAAACTGAATCCTGCAAGCAATGCAAAAGAGATGACGACCAGCCTGTTGGTCCTTTTCATAAGCGGTCTCCTTTTTTAAGCGGCAAAATGCACCCTGTGGATAATCAGAAGTGTATCGACTTTTCTGCCGAAAACAACCGTAAAAATTTTCGTTTTGCCGCAGCGATCGCCGGCTGATGGGACTGCCGGCGGCTGGGAATCAGCTCTAAACCCTTGACCAGCAGAGGATGCGGCCGGTTTTTTTTATAGGAAATCGGCGGCCGGATCGGTATAATTTCCTTCTGTAAAATGGACTTGCGACAAAGAGAATCTATTACAAGCAGCGGAGGTTTATTATGAAAAAGCACGTTTGGCAAACCGGTATTCTGATGTTCGCTCTGGCGGCCTATGCAGCGCAGCAGGCAACGCAGTGGGAAGTACACGACCGGAGGCGTCCGAATCCGCCGGTGATTGCGCCGGGGGCTGAAAACCATCTGCCGCCGTCGGATGCCGTGGTTTTGTTTGACGGCAAAGACCTGTCGGCATGGAAGAGCGCCAAAGACGGCAGTCCAGCCAAATGGAAGGTGGAAAACGGGTATATGGAAGTAACCAAGACCGGCGACATCCAGACGCAGGAGGCTTTCGGGTCGTGCCAGCTTCATATCGAATGGGCCTGCCCGGAGGTTGTCTCCGGCAGCGATCAGGGGCGGGGCAACAGCGGGATCTTTCTGATGGACAAATACGAAGTGCAGGTGCTGGACTGCTTCGACAATGTAACCTATGCCGACGGCCAGACGGCCGCCATTTACGGGCAGAAGCCCCCGCTGGTCAATGCCTGCCGCAAACCGGGACAGTGGCAGACGTACGACATTATCTTTCATGCCCCGAAATTTGACGGTCAGGCCGTCGTGCGGCCGGCCACCATCACGGTTCTGCACAACGGCGTGCTGGTGCAGGACCACTGGGAAATCAAGGGCAGCACTTTTCATAAGATGCCGGCTGCCTACGAGCCGCATCCGGACAAGATGCCGCTGCGGCTGCAGGACCACGGCAATCCCGTGCGGTTCCGCAATATCTGGATTCGCCCGCTGGCGGATGAATAAACAACCCGCAGTTTGACAGGACGGACACCTGTGAAGTTCACGGAACTGAACCTCAAGCCGGAAATCCTCAAGGCGCTGGACAAAAAGGGGTATACTGAGCTGACGCCGATTCAGGAGCAGACATTCCCGCATGTGCTGGCGGGCAAAGACCTCATTGCGCTGGCGCAGACGGGCTCGGGCAAGACGGCCGCCTGTGCCATTCCGGTGGTGCAGTCGATTGATCCGTCGCTCAACGAGGTGCAGGCGCTGATTCTGGTGCCAACGCGGGAGCTGGCGCTGCAGTATGTCGATGAGATTTCGTGGATAGCGGCCGAGACGGGCGTCAGCGCGTTTGCGGTTTACGGCGGCTTTTCGATGGAGATTCAGAAGAGCAAGCTGGCCCACGGGGTTCAGGCGCTGGTGGCTACGCCGGGGCGGCTGATTGATTTGCTGTACAATTCGCCCCTGCGGCTGGCCAATGTGCGGTATTTCGTGCTCGACGAGGCCGATGAGATGCTCAATCAGGGATTTCTGTCGGATATTGAGTTTATCTTTTCCTGCATGGTGCACGACCACCATACGATGCTGTTCAGTGCGACCATGCCGCCGGAAATCAAGCAGCTGGCCAAACGCTATCTGAAAGATCCGGTTTTGATTGAGCTGAACCTTGACCAGAAAGCGCCGGAATCGCTGAGTCACTATTTTACGCTTGTCCAGCCGCATCAGCGGTTTGAGAAGCTGCTGGAATTGATCCAACATGAAAAGCCCGCACAGGCCATTATGTTCTGCTCCAGCCGCACAAGCTGCCAGAAGCTCTATGACCAGCTGAAGAAAAAAGTCAAATCGGTAGAACTGATTCACGGCGGGCTGGACCAAAACAAGCGCACCAGTCTGTTCCGGCGGTTCAAGAAGCTGGATATTCAGTATCTGGCGGCGTCGGATATAGCAGCGCGGGGATTGGACTTTTCGCATACGACGCATATTTTCAACTATGACCTTCCGCACAATCCGGAAGATTACACCCACCGCACCGGCCGGACTGCCAGAATGGGCCGGCAGGGCAAGGCCATTACGCTGGTCACGGCCAAAGACCTTCGCAAGCTGGCCCAAATCCTGCGGGCCAACCGCATTGAACCGCTCTGGATCGGGCCGGCGCCGGATTTAACAGCTGTCAGCCGAAAGAAAAAACAAGCCGGTTCAGGCCGCAGCCGTTGCCGCCAGCGGCCGGCAGGACACTTTCGAAGGCGGTCGGATTCGAAAAAAAAGAAAAGCGAGTGAGTTTATGGAATCTGTCAAACACTATATCCAACAGATGCTCACCCTGCACAAAACGCTGCTGACAGCGTTTGAGGCCGATTGTCTGGGGGCGGTTGAGTCGGCAGCCGGTCTGCTGACAGACTGTCTTCGGGGCGGGGGCTGCATTTATCTGTGCGGCAACGGCGGCTCTGCTGCCGATGCCCAGCATGCCGCTGCCGAACTGGTCGGGCGGTTTGCGCAGCAGCGCAAAGGGCTGCCGGCCGTGGCGCTGACGACCGACACATCGATTCTGACCTCTGTGGGCAATGATTACGGCTTTGAGCAGATATTCAGCCGGCAGGTTGAGGCGCTGGTCCATCCGGGGGATGTGCTGTGGGCGTTTTCAACCAGCGGCAGCAGTCCAAACATTCTTGCCGCCGCCGCACTGGCCCGGCAGAAAGGGGCCCGGGTGCTGGCGTTTACCGGCAGAAAGCATTCGCCGCTGGAGGCGCTGGCGGATGTGTGCATCTGTGTGGAAGGGCCGACAGCGGCCGTGCAGGAAATCCACCAGACCGCATACCATATTCTCTGCGGTCTGGCGGAAAAGGCTCTTGCCTAAAAAGGCGGAATGCAGCGGGCTTTTTAGCGGCGCAGTGCGTCGATCAAATCGGTAATCATCGCATGGAGAGCTGCCGCGGCGGTGCCTTCGACGAAGTCAGCAGGCGATTTGAGGCCGTCGCATTTGGCTGCAATCATACACAGCGCATCAAGGGCTTCGGCGGTCTGTCCGGCGCCGATCAAATCGGCTGCCAGCCCAATCATCTTTTCAAAGGTTTCTGCCTTGTTGGCGGCTGATTTGCCTTTGCCGACACCGTAAAGGGTTCCGTCGTCTATCGCCAGAGCGTAAAAGTCCGCGATGGCGGCTATCTGCTGCTGGGGCGTCAATTGCGCAGGGATTCCCTGACCGGTCAGCACAATATCAACCACAGGATTGTCAGGGTCGCTGCTGGCGATATGCACAACCGCCTGTGCAGGCCCTTCGGCAACAGGGCCAAACAGAAACTCGATATCGATGGATTCATTGGGCGCCAGTGTTACAGGCAGAACCTGCCAAGGCGTAATGCCGAACTGCATCAAACTATCCTGTGTCAGCGCTAGCGACAAAATGGTCAGCGCTGCATTGCCCACGTTCGAGATAGTCGCCGTGCAGGCAGCCGCTGTGCCGATTTCAACCGAGCCGAAATCGCAGGCTGTCTGCGACAGGGCAATATCGGGCTGGCTGGCCAGCCAGCCGAGCTTGATGGTCTGATAATAAATGTTATTGGCATTGCCCGAAATCGCACAGTCCACCACGATTGCAAAAGGAGTTCCCGAGGCATATACGCCGGAAAGAACCTGCCCCTGCAAAAACAGCTCTGTCGTCGCGGGGTCAACAGGCACGCCGTCCACTGCAAAATCCGTTCCGTAAATGGTGACAAGCCCCTCGGGCAGAGAAGGATCGGCGGTGGAAATCAGCAGCATATAGTCGATTTGTCCGCCGTAAATACCCAGAACCGCACCCGAGCTGGTTACCACAAAACCCATAATATGGGCATTGTCCAACATATGGACTGTGGCATCATCAATAAACACCGAGCCGTTGATGGTGCTGTCGATTTCAGCAAAAATGCCGCCGTTGAGATAGAGGTCATCGGCCAGAGCAAGTCCGCCAGACAGCATAAGTACCGATAATATCGCTCTGGTCAGGATATTCGAATGGATACTGTTAGTTTTCATAAAATCCCCCGTTTATTAAAGATTGAAACATTTTTTTAAAGAGACTCGCATTGCTATATAAAATATAACCTGAAAAAAGGCAAGTGCAAATATTTTCTTAATGTTTTCTTAATGTTTTTGATGGGTTATTTATTTTGCCCGGCGGGATTTATTTATTATGTTTTCTATGTGGTCAGCAGAAGAAGGCCGTCGGTGAATGCAGTTCCGATAACTGTGTGTACCTTGGGCAAGTACGTCTATGGGCCAAACAGGCGGTCTGAATGACAAAGAATGGGTTTACATTAATCGAATTGATGATTGTGGTTGCCATCCTCGGCATCCTTGCGGCGATTGTTCTGCCTCAGGTGGAAGGCCATACCGTGCAGGCCAAAGAGGCGGCTGTCAAGGACACTCTTTACACCGTCCGCACGCAGATTCAGCTCTACAAACTCCAGCACAACGGGCTGGCTCCCGGCTATATCAACACCACTCAGGCAACGCCTACGATTCTGGGCTATCAGCTGACGGGCACATCGGCAATGAACGGATTGGCGGTGTCGTCCAAAGTGCCCAGCACAACCTATCCCTTCGGGCCTTATCTGTCGTCGCTGCCGGTCAATCCCTACAACAACTTATCAACTATTAAAATGGTCTCCGCGGAGACAACCGATTTCTCAACCGCCGCCGACAACACCACCGGCTGGCTGTATCAGAAAGAAACGGCCACTTTTAAAATCAACAAAACCGGCACGGATTCGCAAGGTGTGCCTTATGTGAATTACTGACCGATCGGTCAGTTCGTCCAGCCATCCCCGCGGCCGGCTTGCCGGGCTGCTTCAGCGGGCAGCCGGCGAGACGCAGAAGATGTAAATCAGCGGCTCGCTGCCGGTATTGCAGATGTTGTGCTGCGTCTGCGGGGGAATATAGCAGACCCTGCCTTGGCCGACCTCCAGTTTTTGGCCGGCGATAACTGCTGTGCCGCTTCCAGCAAGAAACACCAGCGTTTCTTCCTTGTCTTCGGTGCTGTGCAGGCCGCAATCGGCGCCGGGCTCCAGATAGACCCGCCCGACCTTCATTCCGCAGGTTGCCGGCGGGCCGGGAATGAGACGCTGATAGCCCTTTTGGCTGTTGAGTTCCACGACAAATGCTTTTTTTTCGCTCATAATGCCTTTCTAAAAATATGTCAGTTGTCTGTCAGCGGCCGCTTCTTTATCTGACCGAATGCACGGGGCAGCTTGGCCGGCGTGGAATGCATCTTGCGGCATACGACCAGCACCAACTCCGCCGGCGGCTCCTGCGGAATCTGCAGGCAATAGTCTGCCAGCTGCTCCACAGCGGCTCCCATCTGCCTAACAGCCGCCACACCCTGTGCCAGCTCGCCGGCGACAGCCCGTCCTTTCCAGAACAATCCGATGCCGCCTTGGCGCACAAGTCCCAGCGACAGCTCGGCCACTATCGGCAGCGGGGCCACAGCCCGTGCCGTTGCCGCATCGAACCGCTGCCGACCGTCGGGGCTGTGTGCCACAATCTCTGCCCGCGCGGTCAGCAGCTGCACATTGGTCAGCTTCAGCGCCGCGCAGACGGCCTGCTGAAACTGCACCTTCTTTTCGGTGGCTTCCACGGAGACAATCGCCCAGTCCGGCCGAGCAATCGCCAGCGCCAGCGCCGGCAGACCTGCACCGGAGCCGATGTCTGCAATCCGCAGGGGCCTGCCGGTTTGTCCGGCCAGCTGGTCAAGAATTGCCAGTGCTGCCAGCGAATCGAGAAAATGCCGCACCGGAATGTGCGACGGGTCCGTAATGCGCGTCAGATTGCGGGTTTGGTTGGCTTCGATAAGCATTTGGGCGAATTTATCGAACTGCGCCCGGTATGCTTCGAGAGCCTGACAGGCCGGTTTGAGGTCAAGGGGCGCTGTGTTCATCGCTTCCGCAGCGCAAGCGTGTAGGTCCTGCGCCCCTCTTTCCTATATTTGCGTTCATAATTGGTGCCGACGGTTTCGCCGTCCTGTGCGCCGGCCGGCCGGATAAAGGGGATCTGCTCAAACAGCCCCTGTGCAACGGCCCGCTCGGCGACAATTGTCATCTGCTCAAAATAGTCGGCGTGGTCGGTGGCGGTGTTGATAATTCCATCCGGCTCGAGGATGCGGTAAAGCTGGCAGAGGTTTTCATCGCAGAAAAAACGCCGCTTGTGATGCCGCTTTTTGGGCCACGGGTCGGGAAAGTACAGATGCACCATCCGTATCGAGGCATCGGGGATATGCTGACGGATAAAGGCCGCCGCATCGGTGCGAATCAGGCGCACATTGTCCAGTCCCCGCCTGCCGATGCGGTCGACGGCATAGCGCCAGAATTTGGCCGCCCATTCTATGCCCAGAAAATGCGTTTCGGCAAAGGCGGCCGCCTGACTGACCAGAAAGGTCCCCCTGCCGGAGCCGATTTCCAGCTCGACCGGTCCCGTATGTCCGAAAAAAACCGAAAAATCAATCATCCCGTTCAGCTCTTCGGGCATAACGGCAATATTCGGATAGTTTTGTAAGTGTTTGGACCCCATAAGAAAAGATTTTGTAAGAATCCTGCAAAAACGACTTTACGAGCCAAGGTCTTGTCTTATTTTGTTCCCAAAAACCGATAAAGTCAAGCCCTCATCTGTTCGATAGCTATAAATGAGAACCGCTCAGAAGGCCAAGACGTATAGGAGGGTATAGAACTCGGGAACAGGCCTTAATTATAAAGGGTTCGGAATGCAGATGATCAGACCGATCATTACATTGCGCAAAAAAAGGATTTTAATCGATGTCGATACGCAGCGCGATTTATTTGTGGCCGACGGCAGAGCATGCGTCCGCAACCACCGGCGGATTTTAGCCAACATCCGCCGGGTGATGGCCTGGGCCCGCAAATACAAAATCCGCATCATCTCGACCGCGCAGATACGCAGTCCGGACAGACATTTGGGCAGCTACTGCGTTGCCGGGACCGACGGCGTTCATAAAATCCGCTATACGCTTCGCAGCCGGCATGTGATTTTTGAGCCCAGCGACAGCACCGATATGCCCCGTGAACTGATACGCGACTATGACCAAATCATTCTGTGCAAACGGACTGACGATCCCTTTGAAGAACCCCGTGCCGAGCGGGTGCTGACCGATGCGCGGGCGTCGGAATTCATCGTGATTGGAGGGCTGGTGGAAACATCGGTTCTTTATACTGTGCTGGGCCTGCTGGTTCGCAACAAGCCTGTTACCGTCATTATTGATGCCATCGGAGCACGGGAGAAAACTGCTGCCGATGTCGCCCTGCGGAAGATGCAGGCCAAAGGCGCCAAGCTGATCGACAGCAAATCCCTGCTGGGCTCAAGCCATTTGCGGCTGGTCAATGCCTGCACCTGCGACCGCTGCCGCTGCCGCCAGCAGGAAAAAACTGTCAACTGACAGCTGCCTTGTTCAATCTGCCGCCAGTGCGGCTATGTCCTCTGCGCTGAGCGGCGCATCGTAAAGCCGCAGCTGGTCCATCTGCCCTTCAAAAAACACCGTCCCCTGAATATTCGTCCCCACCTTCACATCCTGCGCCGACTCCGTATTC
>JAGPMT010000024.1 GCA_018052735.1 Phycisphaerae bacterium
GGCCGGGATTGCCGAGGTCGTCGGCGGTATGAATCATCAGGGCTTTGAGTGCTGCGGCTGTCATAGATTGCCCCGGAAACAGGCGGCTGTAAAGGTCCAGAAGCTGACCGGCAGCGCCGGCAGCGGCAGGGGCGGCCAGACTGGTGCCGGAAGCGGTTTCGTAGGCGGCATCGCCGGCGGAACTGCAGGAAAAGACGGTATAGCCGTTGGCAACAATATCCGGCTTGACACGGCCGTCGTCGGTCGGTCCCCATGCGCTGAATGTGCTGACGGCGGCTTTGGACAAGTCGCGACTTCCGCCGGAGACGGCGTCATTGACAGAGCCGACGGTCATTACATTCTTGGCGCAGGCCCCGGACAGGAGGGTATCAAATCCGCCGTTGTCCCAAGTATCGGCATAAGGTCCGCTGTCGGCTGTAAAAACAGCCGATGTGGTGCTGTTGATCAGATAGGTTTGGCCTTCCGCAGGGCGGCTGGTGTCGTAGCGGTCATTGCCGGCGGCTCGAAACGGCAGATAGTAGGGAGCATTCCAGCAGATGTGGTCAAATTCCTCTGCCAGATAGTTATACTGGCCGAACAAGTCGCTTTCCTGATAAGCCGGATTTCCATACCAAGACCATGTTCCATTCTCTTTGTGCCAGCCGCAGACATTTCCATAGGAATGGTTGGAAATCTGGATTTTATCTGCTTGGCCGGCTGAACTCATTGCCGCCAATCCCATTTCTTCTGTGTCGTCGTACCAGTCATATCCATAGAGGACGGCCAGCGGAGCCATTCCTGCGGCATTGGGGTTGATTCCAGAAGCTGCCAAGATGCCCGAAACCAATGTAGAATGATTGGACGCGGGGGTGCTTTCTTTGGCTATAATTCTTCCTGCAAGCTCCTGATGTGTCAGCCGGCCGACACCTTCGTCCCATACGCCGGCCAGAACACCGTCTCCCTGTATTTGGTAATACGGATTATCGCGGACAATATCAGCGGCAATGCTGACAGCGGAATTCACACAGAGGGTCATGAAGATAATCGGCTGGCCGTTCTCGATAGCCATTAATTCATAAAGGGTATTGCCGTCGGTCCACCGTTTCGGCCGGCCGGTACGGAGCAAAAACTGCCGTGCCTCTTCAATGCCCGGCTGCCGCTGCTGGGCAAGCGTTTCGGCAAAAAGCTGCCGCTGGACTGGGTCATTGAGGTCAAATTTCACAGCAGGCGTGTCTGTTTGGTCAGATGGCTCTGCGCCGATGACCCCCACCAGAAGGCCAACTACAAATAAATATGCGGAAATCCGATTCCTTTGCAAATAAGATGAGGGTCTTTTCATCACCGCATTCCGCTTAATCAGCTATTAACCTACATCAGAATAACAAAATCGAGGGAGAAAAACAAGATAAATATAATCTATTTAAAAATAGGAATTACAGCAAAGTACCCGCCTGTCTTATTCAGCAGGTTCCAGCAGCTCAAAGGCCAGCCCATAGTCCCGCTGGCCGGCGGCAGTCGGATTTTTCAGGATGACTGCATAGCGGCCTGTTTCCGGCAAAACACAATCGGTTTTTATAAGGTTATTTCGGCCGGGTGTCTCGAAAACCAGCATTTTTCCGGAGGGGGATTGGATTTTTAAATCCAGATAAAACCGGTCCGGCTCTTCATAAAACCGGTTTGAAATTCGCAGGAGTTTTCGATGCCAAGTGAGGGTGATGACCAGCCGGCGGCCTTTTTTTGCTTCCAGTCCATAGTGGTGCTGTTGGCCGGCCTCAATGACGGCATAGGCCCAGCCCTGTTGTCGCGAGTTGGGCAGGTCTTTGGCGATGGGACCGGCCGTCAGGATGTGATAGGCCCGCAGGGCATCCAGCCGGCCGTAGCCGCCGTCGGGCTTCCATTGGGTGATAGAATCTGTCGGGGAAAGCTGGCCGCTGCGGAGTTGGAACGCAGCGGCATCGGCCGCATTGACAAGCACGGCTTTGAGGACTTCGGTTTTGTCATCATCGGCTTGCGGGGTTTTGCCGGCCGCTTCCAGCAGGAGGGCGGCGGCAGCGGCTGCATGCGGTATGGCATAGCTGGTCAATCCCAGACCGTTGGGATCCAGCCCTGTCCAGTGGTCGTCGCCGGTGCTGGTGGGGACAAGCAAATCTTGGGTTGGGGCGGCCAGCTCCGGTTTTTTGCGTCCATCGAGCGTAGGGCCGCGATTGCTGATTGATCCGATTTTGCCAAATCTGCCTGTTTGATCTTTTACCAGTCCGGCTATCGTTAGGCCGTTGTACGAATCGCCGAAAATCGTAATCTGGGGGCAGGAATTGCCGGCTGCATTGATAAAGAGGACGTCATAGGTGTCGGCGTAGTAATCGTATATTTTTGTCCAAATAGAGCTGCCGTCGGGCTGGACGGAGTCATGGGTAATCTGCAGACCGGTCAGAATGATGCGGCAGTTTTTGTTGAAAATCAGTTCGTCCAGTGCATCGGTGATATAGGCGGAAGTTATTTGCTTGTTGGAAATGCGGGCGCTGTGGAGGACAGCCCCGGGTGCAGCGCCGATTTGATCGGGGTGACTGGGCGAGCCGCCCGACAAGATAATGCCGGCAATGTGGGTGTCATGCCACGAAGGGGCAAAACCGCCGCCGGTAAAGTCGTAAAGCGATACGGCGCTGCCCTCCTTGCGTTCAAAGGCGATATGGCTTTGGCGGACTGTGCCGGCCGAAAGCAGACCGATAGAAACGCCTCTGCCGGTGATACCGAGCCGGTGGAGGGCATAGGCATTCGTGCCGGCAGGCCCGCAGGCCTCTGTTAAGCCCGGCGCCGGAGCCGAAAGAAGCAATCCCGCCGCGCAGAAGACAGCCACGCAGAATCTTGTTCTGACCATATTTCTCAATAAGGCCATCCGGCCCAGATAATCAGAAAACCCAGCAGCAGCGCCGCGGCCGCCCACAGCCGATACATCCATGCCGGCCGGGCTGCCCACCAGTTCAGATAACTCTGGATTTTTGCGAACGGCAGAAAGCAGAAGAGAATCGGCCCCACTGTCATCAGGATACCCACCAGAATGATAATCCACGGGATTCTGCAGCCGGTCGCAAAGATCAGAAAGAGAATCCCCACAGCCGATTTGAAAGCAGCCGCTGGATACGCCAGTTTGCCTTTTTGTAAAAAGACCAGCATCTGCCGCATCCAGAGGGGTTTCAGGATGACCGCTATGGCCATACCAGCCGTAACGGCTCCTGCCAGCCATACAATATGCCTCATCGCCAATGCTCCTTTCCTTGTGAAAACGATTGGGCTTAACCGTCGATTTTTTCAATCATATCCCAGCCGATTTCCACGCTGGCCGCCTGCCCAAGAATCTGCACGCTCAGTACCAGACGGGTTTGGCGGGGAGTGCTGATGACAATCCCTTCGGTACCCATCAGCGGACCTGTAATAACCCGACACCGCTGGCCAACCCGAATGTAATCGTGCGGCAGGACGGGCTTGCCTGATTTCAGCAGGGTTTCAATCGGAAGCAGTTCTTTGATTAATTGACTCTGATTTTCTACCGGAATGATGCCGGCTGTGCGGTTGGTTTTTAAGACTTCCAGACGGCTGTCTTCGCTGCCGCAGAAAAAAAGGTAGCCGGCAAATAACGGCAGCAGTGAGCGAAATGTCCGCCGATGCCGGCGGCTTACCTTCCAATGCATCGGCAGAAAATACGCCACCTCTTTTGACAGCAGCTGCCAGGCGAGGGCTTTTTCATTGCGGGGTTTGGTATGCGCTACCCACCATGTTCCTTTAAATTCGGCAATGGAAGCCGCTTCGGGCCATGTCATCGGAGGATTTTCGTTTACTTTCAACACAGCTGCTGACTCCCCGGTCTGTTCTGAGTTCTATTGTATCGAAAAAGGGCGTGCATATCAACAGGTTCAAATCAGCACATCATCCGGTAAGCACAACAAGATATTGGCAGTCTTCTTTGAATTGCATAACGCCTTCAAACGCTGCGGGAATCAGCAAGGTATCGCCTTTTGTGAACGGAACGGGCTCCAGTCCTTTGGCCGTAATCTGTCCAGAGCCGGTCAGTATCATCAGGACCTTCATTTGTTCCCTCAGCAGCACTTCACAGCCGGCGGCTTGATGGCCTTTATCGACCTTGAATTCATCCGCATCGGCCAGACGTCCGACCGAGCGGACGGTCAGCGTATCGCCGGACGAATCGAAATGAATGGCCTCCAGAGCATCATCGATATGCAGGGGGCGGGGTTTGCCGGTTGTCGGGTCAATGCGGTTCCAGTCAAAGACCCGATAGGTCGTATCGGAGGGCTGCTGAATTTCGGCAATCAGCAGTCCGGCTCCGATAGCATGGCAGGTGCCTGACGGAAGGAAATGACATTCGCCGCTGTGTACCGGCACTTTCACCAGATAATCAGCACAGGTTCCGTCGGCGATGGCCTGAGCAAACCGGCTGCGTGTAACGCCGGCTTTGAGGCCTTTGTAAATGACAGCCCCCGGCTGGGCATCGATGATATACCAGCACTCGGTTTTGGGCTCTCCCTTGCCGGTTCGCCGGCAGGTTTCGATATCGGGATGGACCTGAACGCTTAAAACATCTTGGGCGTCAAGGATTTTAATCAGCAGGGGAAACGGGGGATGATAATCGGGTTTTCCGGTTATTTCCTTTGGATATGCCGCAAGCACCTGATCAATCGTTTGCCCGTTGAAAGGCCCATTGACAATTTGGGATTTATCGTCGGGCAGGTCAGCCAGCTCCCAGCTTTCTCCAATGTGCACGCCGGAAGGCAGGTCTTTGCCGAAAAAATCCCGAAGGAGCCGGCCGCCCCAAATACGCTGCTTGAAAATCGGCTTAAATTTTAAGGGGTATAACTTCATCTGCGACATTGTAGCGGCAATATCCGATATGTCCAGTATCTTCTGGGCAAACAGGCAGTTTGGTTTTAGAGACTTTTGACAATGCCGTCAGCAATCGCGCGAGCAATCCTGTCCTGAAACTGGGGATCGCTTAAAAGGGCGGCGTCGGAAGGATTCGAAAGGAATCCGCATTCGACCAGTACGGCCGGGCAGTCCGTTCGAACCAGCACGCGGTAATCCGCATTTCGCAGGCCCTTGCTGGGAAGCCCTGTGGAAGCCATCGTGTTTTCAATATTCTGACCTGCCTTTTTGGAAGCCCAGCTGGCTGAACGGGCCACATAAATGGTGTATCCCCGATGGGTGCGGTCACCATTGGAGTCGGCATGGATGGAGACAAACATATCGGCTCCGGCACGGTTGGCGATGTCGGCTCGCTCGTTTAACTCCACAAAGGTATCGCTGTCGCGGGTCATAATCGTTTTAATTCCCCGCTGCTGGAGATAAGATGCAACTTTTCGGGCGATACTCAGGTTGATGCCTTTTTCGTAATAGCCCAGATAGCTGCTGGCGCCGGGATCGTGGCCGCCGTGGCCGGCATCAACGACGACCAGTCCGGTAAGGGAGCGCGGGATTTGCGTATCCATTGAGCCGGGCTTCGCAGGAGAAGGGGTATAAGCGGACAAGTTGCCTCTGATTTTAGGCACAAGCAGTTCCGAAACATAATAAGAACCGCCAACCTGTGTTACCGTGCCTACAGGGCCGATGGCTTTGCCGTTTACATAGATGCGTCCGCCGTCATACAGAAACAGCAGCACCCGGTTATTGGCATCGGTCAGCTCGTAATAAGGCATGCCGGCTTTCTGGACGGAAAGCCCCAATTTAGCGGCCAGCTGTTCAATGCTGAGGCAGTAGGCGGGTACAACGGCGGCTGAAGTCTTCCGCTGACTGCCGCCGCAGCCGACCAAGCTGATGCAGCCTAAGATGCATACTGCCGCGAGTAATCTTTTTGTGTTATGCTGCACAATTATTCCTGTCGAAGATATCCTAATTTTGATTTCAAACGTCTTATAAGCATCGGTTAAATCCCCTCATTCTCTTGAGTTTTGTCTATATAGCGGGCAGGGGCTGAAAATCCAAGAGAAAAAAGCATTTACTTCTTCGGTTTATTTCGGCATGCCGAGCAAATGCCTTCGATGCGAATCTGCTGGCGGTGGATGGTATACCCTTCCGGCAATTGGAGCAGGGGGACAGCCACATCCGTCAAACATTGAGTCTGAAGACATCGCCGGCAGGTAAAATGCGGATGGCATTGGTGCAGGGAACAGTGATGAGCCAGTTCAAAGTGCCATGTGCGTTCCTCAACAAACACACGGTGGACCAGATTTTTCTGCACCAGATTCATCAATGTACGATAGATAGTCGTTTTGTTGGGCGGCTGCCCGCCGATATGTTCGGCAATCTGCTCCTGCGTCAGGGGGGCATCGGCCTTCAGCATTGCTACGAGAATAGCAATTCGCGGCTCGGTACGCCGGAGATTAGAGGAACGAAGCAAATCAATGGCCTTTTGTTTCATACGACAGCGTTTTGTTCTTTTTTACCGCATAGAATACAGGAATGGCCGATATGGGCCCCGTCAGAGCGGACAAACAGCAGGGGAAAGATGATATCACTGAAACAGCAGGGCAGCCACACAGCAATAAATAAGACGATAAACATACCCAGCAGGACTGTAAGACTCAGATCTGCTTGGGTGTTCATCAGCATGTGGGCAGATGAAGCCCAAGTGCTGATAAGTACATGGCTTGCGTGCGGAAGGTGTGTGGCGGGCTTGAAGTAGGCCAGAAGAACGCCCAATAGGGCTGCCGGAAAAACAAGATACCATTCCTCGATAAATCCGATATGCCAGCGTGGATGATGCTGGTCCGTGTGAATGTGTTCTGATTGTTGTGCAGATTGCTCCGGCAGGGCGTTCTGGGCGGTCGAATGTTCATGGACTGCAGCGTGGGTAGGAACAGCAACACCCAAAATGCTTTCGCCAAAAAAGGGCAGAATGCAGTCGCTTAGGGTGGCTACGCCGATTGAACCAACAACACCGATTAAGAGGATCACGAGAAAATTCTTGGCTTTCCGGTGAATCTCAAATAAAGCCGCCGTAACCATCGCACTGAGAACAACATGCAAGGGATGAAAAACCGAGAACATTGCCTCGGCCTGTTCCTTAAACCAGCGCTGGCCGGCAAGCATAAAGATGATGCCTGTGGCCGCACCGAGCATGGTAAACGGTGAGTGATTCCGCAGTTCCTTGCCGATTAATATCAGTTTGCCGAGTATTCTCATATAAAAAGTCTCTAAATTTGTATTTGCAACCAAGTTGCATTTATTGAATATACTTATTTGCAACTTAGTTGCAAGAAAAAATTTCTTTACATCTCGTTAAAAAGGCAGATGGCAGGAAACATCCCCCCAAATATTAGATTTATCGATAAAAAATCAGTTTTTGACCGCTACGGCAAGGATTTCAACCTTTGCGCCGGCCGGCAGAGCGGCAGCTTGAAAAGCCGCCCGCGCAGGATAAGGTTCCTTGAAGCAGGATTTGTAAACCTCATTTACCGCCGCAAAGTCGGTTATCTCCGTCAGAAAGACCTGTACCTGAACCACATTCCCCATATCCATGTCAGCAGCGGCAAGGATAGCCCGAATATTGTCCAATGCCTGTCTGGCCTGCTGTGCAGTGCCGCCCTCGACCAGTTTGCCGGTAGCGGGGTCAAGCCCCAACTGGCCGCTGATATAGAGGGTGCTGCCCGCAAGCAGCGCCTGTGAATACGGCCCGATGGCCTTAGGGGCTTTGTCGGTCTGAATCATTTTTCGCTGGGTCATTGTTTTGCCCTTTTAACAGGTCAGGCTTCAGCATGTAAATCGTACGCTGTGCATACAATTTTTTTTGATTTACCCTGCTTGCTGACGGTTAACATAAAATGCAGATTCTTCGATTATTTTGAGTTTTGTTACCCTTTTTTGATTCTGCCTATTCGGTCTTTTGGGCTGCACCGATTGATTTTTATCCGAGTATAAAGAGCGGCGCGGAGTTTTCAATGGGATATTTGCAATTTGGTGAAATATGCCTCCTGCCGGAACTAAGGTAAAAAAATCGCTTGCCACTAATTGGGAAGCACTATAAAATAAAGAGCTAATGGAGACAGAAAATGCGGATTGTTGAGACCCAACAGCAGATGTCGTCGATACCGAAAGGGGCGGTCCTGACCATCGGCAATTTTGACGGGGTTCATCGCGGTCATCAGGCGATTCTTTCAACTGCCCGCCGGCTTGCCCGTGAAAAGGGCCTCGCTTTTGCTGTGATGACTTTTGACCCGCATCCGGCGGTGGTGCTGCATCCGGAACAGGTGCTGGGCATTCTGACGCCCCTTCCCATCAAGACACTGCTGTTTGAGGCAATGAGCGTTGACATCCTGATTGTGATAAAAGACAGCATGGCTTTGATGAATCTGTCGCCGGAGGACTTTGTAGATCAGTTTCTGATGAAGAATCTGGCGCCGTCGGCAGTGGTAGAGGGGCCGGATTTTAATTTCGGCTATGGCCGCAGCGGCAGCATCCATACGTTGCGGGAGCTTTCAGCCAGTCGGGGCTTCGAGGTGGTGGAAGTGCCCTTTGCCGAGTTTTTTACTGAAAATGACCGGCGGGGGGTAAAGTGCTCCAGCACGACAATTCGGCATCTTCTTGAGGCCGGAGATGTCTGGCAGGCCTCCCAGATTCTGGGCCGGCCATACCGGTTGGTTGGCAAGACCATTGCCGGCCGCGGCATCGGAAGGCAATTGGGATTTCCAACAGCCAATATCGATCCGATTAAGCAGGTTATTCCGGCCGAAGGGGTGTATGCGGGTTATGCAGTCGTCGGCGATTCGCTGGAGGAAGTTGCGTTCGGCGGGCTGCGCCGGCCGGCAGCTGTCAGCATCGGCAGGGCTAAAACATTTGTCAGCGACCATCCGCTTCTGCTGGAAGCGCACTTTTTGGAAGACAAGGTAGAAGACCTCAAAGGCAAATGGCTGGCGCTGGATTTTATGCGGTTTATCCGGCATCAGCAGCGGTTTGAGACCCATCAGCTGCTCCAAAGGCAGATTGCCAAAGACTGCCAAAAGGCACTGAATTTCCTGCTGTAAAGACCGGTTATTGCGGCAGGCGCTTCAAGAAAGAGGCAGATAAATGTGTATTTGGTTTCCTTTCGGGGGGGTGCTGGCAATTTCCATATAGCCGTCGTGCTGTTCGACAGCCAGCTTCGACAAGACGATCTCGAAACCGGTTCCGCACATATTTTGACTTCGCTCTGCCGGTTCTGCCAGCGAACGAATCTGCTCATCGGACAGGGCAGGGCCGTCATCGCTGATGCGCAGTTCTATCTGAGGGGGATTTGTCAGCAAAAGCGTCTGAATGGAAATGCTGCCGCTGTGTGCGGGCAGATTGTCCAGCGCGTGGATCAGCAGATTGACAAGCGTTTCTTCCATGCGGTCGGCATCCATTTGCACCGGCGAAATGGATTTGTCCAAGTGCAGCTGGATTTTCACAGCATGTTTGTTCAGCAGCGGCTGGCAGGAGTGCAGGGCTTTTTCAATGATCTCATTTAAATTACAAACCGTCTTCTGAATCGGATAATGGCGGGTGTATTTAATCAGGTCAAGCACAAATTTCTTAAGCCGGGCAAGATTGGGTCCAAAGACCCCCCAGCTTTGCTGGATGCGGACATAATCGTTTCGTGCCATTGCCAGTTCGATAATCTCCGCACACCCGGACACCACCTGAATTATATTTTTAGCCAGATGAGCGAGGTCGGCCACGGATTTGCCGGATAAAAGCAGCGGCTGGAGCGACTCCGGCAGAGCAGACATCGCAGATTCGAATTCATTGCGCTCTTTTTGGATATTCGGATTGATTTGTTCCATCGTCAGTCCTCATAAAATTGCTGTTATCGGCTGTATCGGAAAGAAGATGAGAGGACTTGACAGGGAAAATGAAAAAAAGCCAGATTCCAGCTAAGCAGAATCTGGCTTCGGAGGAGGGTGATGAAAAGTTTGGAAAGTATAATATCAAAGAACTGGCTTTTGTCTGTATCGATAAAATAAGCAGGAATCTTTAAAATTTTATCGGAAAACCGATTAAAATTAATCCAAAAACACTCAAAAGGGGCAAACAGGGCTGTTTTTCAGGATTTTATAGGTCGTGAAAATTGCGCTTGCCAATAGACGGGGCGGATTGTTATACTGGCGTGGGTCTCTTCTTTTTGTAGGAACTGCTGATGGATAAAAAAGTTACGATATCAGATCTGATGGAAGCCAAGCAGGCGGGCAGAAAGATTACGGCGGTAAGCTGCTATGATTATACCACTGCCCGGCTGGTTGCCCAAGCAGGGATTGAGATGATCCTTGTTGGTGATTCGGCGGCTCAGGTCATGTTGGGATACGAAACAACCCTGCCGGCAACAATGGATTTTATGGTTACAATCACCGCAGCAGTCAGAAGGGCAGCCCCGAATGTGTGTTTGGCGGCGGATATGCCGTTTCTGTCGTATCAAACCGGCTTGGCAGATGCGGTTCGGAATGCGGGGCGGTTTTTTCAGGAAGCCGGCGTGCAGATAGTCAAAGTCGAAGCCGCTTCAGCGCATTTGGATGTAGTCAAGGCCATCAGTGATTCCGGAATGGCGGTGATGGCACATATTGGAATTCGGCCGCAGCAGATTGCCAAACTCGGCCGACTCAAAGCCGAAGGAACAACAGCGGAGCTGGCGATGGAACTGGTTGATCTGTCGCGGCAGATGGTTCAGGCCGGTGCCGGCATGTTGCTGCTGGAAGGAACAGCCCGTGAAGTGGCAAAGATTGTTGCCCAAATCAATCCGGTTCCTGTTATCAGCTGCGGTTCAGGCCCTGACTGCGACGGTCAGATTTTGATTATTTCGGATATTTTGGGACTCAGCGGCCAAGCCAAGCCGAAGTTTGCCAAAAATTTTGCCCATCTGGATGAGCCGATTGTTCAGGCTGTTGCCGCGTATGCGCAGCAGGTTCGGCAGATGCAGTATCCTTCGGATGAGCATTGCTATCATATCAAGTCCGGCCAATTAGAAAGATTAAGGCAGATGCTGGACGAATCGACCTAAAACAGGACTTTTTATGCCTGACCCGACTGCCGAAACAGCATCTGAAATAACAATAAAGCCGGTTTATCTTGCGGATAAAGGTGTGTTGCAGTCGTATTCGTGCTATATCCGCAGAATCCTGGTTGGGCTGGCAGATACGGCACGGGGGGCGGTTGTGGTCTGTCCCGATCACGGACAGGCCGAAGGTGTACTTTGTCCTTCTGTTGAGCGGATTGAGCATCCGGCGCTGCGGCTGCCGATATTCTGGCATCAGAACCGCAGACTGCTTCTGGATCGGCTGCTGCGGCAAAGGCCGACCCTGCTGCATGCCTTTTATCCGGGGCAGATTCATTTGGCCCAGTGGCTGGCTGATGAACTGGATGTGCCTTATGTGATTACCTTTCATCAAGCCCCCTCGCGGTGGATGCGTTTTGAAAAGCCGATTCGTCACGCTGCATGCATTATTGCCCCGTCGGGTCCGATTGCCGAGCGTCTCAAGAAACAGTGGCCCGGTCTGACCGAGCGGATTGTATGTGTTCCGGTAGGCAGCTTTGCAGAGGATCAATGCAGCTGTTTTTCGCGTCCCGGCACAATCCCGAGCTTGGTGGCGGTGCAGCCGCTGGATTCGTTTGAGGTTGTTAAGCCCCTGCTGAATGCGATTCGGCATCTGGCGCTGGATGGGTTGGAATTGATAGCGGCAATTATGGGGCAGGGGCGTGCGGAAAGGGATATCCGCAGACACATCCGAAGCTTGGGGCTGACCTCAGTTGTTGCACTGGTGCCCCCGATGCATCCGGTGCGGGATGTGTTCAGCGGTGCTGATATTTACCTGCATCTGCAGGACAGGGGCTGCTTTGATGCCCAGCTGTTGGAGGCCTTGGCAGTGGGATTGGCGGTGGCGGGCTGTCGGGAAGAAAGCAGCGGTCTGCTGATAGAGGGTCAGACAGCGCTGTTTTGGGATGCGCATGATGAACTGAGCATATACAGCTGCCTGAAAACCATGTTGACCCAGCGGGAGAAAACGCGGCAGCTGGCACAGAATGCGCAGGCGTATCTGAGCGAGCATCACAGCGTCAGCCGGATGGTCGAGCGGCTTGCAGAGATCTACGCCCAAGCCCAGCTTAATAGGGGCTTTCCGGAACCCACAGGCCAAGCAGCTCCGCAGAGCGCATAAGAAACAGCCCGCGTTTTGACAAGACACGAAGCATGAAGCAAATGTCCGGCTTATTCAAGACATTAATAGGGTGGTATACCAAGCTGTTTGCCTTCTGGATTCTGCTGTTTGCGGCAGTCGGTTATTTTTTTCCCAAGCCGTTTGTGTTTTTGAACAGCTGCAAAATGTTCGGCCCGTGGGCAGACCGCTGGCCGGCGGTGTTTCAATCGCTTCGAAGTCCCAATCTGTGGTTTTTTGCCTTGACGATGTTCGGCATTGGGGCGGTGCTGACGATAAACGATTTTAAGAACATTGCAAAGCGGCCGGTGATTGTGCTGATCGGCTCGATTGCGCAGTTTACAATTATGCCGGTCGGGGCGTATGCGATTGCCAAAGCGTTTCATCTGCCGCCGCTGCTGGGGGCGGGATTGATTATTGCCGGCTGTGCACCGGGAGCAATGAGCAGCAATGTGATGAGCTATCTGGCCGGAGCGGATGTGGCGTATTCGGTTTCGCTGACGACGGTTTCGACGCTGCTGTGCCCGCTTCTGACGCCGGCATTGACCAAGCTACTGGCCGGGACGGAATTGCCGGTTTCGTTCTGGAAGATGTTCTGGGAAATCATCTTTATGGTGATTGTTCCGCTGATGGCCGGATTTGCGGTGCGGTATTTCTTCGGCCGATTTGTCGAGCGGATCAAGGATGTATTCCCGGCCATTTCGGTGACATTCATTATCTTTGTCTGCACCTTAGTCATTGCCTCCAACCGTGAGAAAATGCTTGATGCAACGGGACTGATTGTGCTGGCGGTGCTGCTGCTGAACCTCGGCGGAATGGCCGGCGGATGGGTAGTAGGGGCGCTGTTCGGCATGCGCTTTGACCAGCGGCGGACGCTGGCCATAGAAGTCGGGATGCAGAACGCCGGACTGGGCACGGTCTTGGCTATCCACAATCTCGGCCCTGAAGCGGCGATACCAACGGCCTTCTTTGTTTTTACCTGCATTATTACCGCCTCGGTTATGACGGAGATATGGAAAGGCAGAAAGAGAGCTAAAAATGCGTTTTGAAATTGGAGAGATGGGATGGCGTATATACATGGGTATTCGCAGCGGGAGATGCAGCGGCTGTATGAGCAGGCCGAGATTTTAGAAGAGATTCTGCATACAGGGACTTTGTTTCCGGCCGGCAGCAGGGTCTTGGAGGCCGGCTGCGGGGTAGGTGCACAGACACGGCTGCTGGTTAAGCGCAACCCCGATGCGGTGTTTACCTGCATTGACATCTCCGAAAAGTCGCTGGCTGCTGCCCGGCGGCTTAAAGAGCAGGCCGGTTTTGAACATGTTAGCTTTCAGAAGGAAGATATACACAATCTATCCTTTGCCGATGAGACATTTGATCATGTGTTTGTCTGTTTTGTTCTGGAGCATCTGGATGCACCTGCGGCGGCGCTGAAGGAATTGAAGCGGGTGCTTAAAAAGGGCGGGACAATTACCATTATCGAAGGCGACCACGGCTCGTGTTTTTGGCACCCGCAGACGCCGGAATCCATAGCCGCCTGGTACGGGCTGATTAAAGCCCAGCAGAACATCGGCCATGACCCGACTATCGGACGCCGCCTGACGCCTCTTTTAACGGAGGCCGGATTTCGGCTGCAATCGTGCCGGCCGGCTTGGCTGTATGCAGACCGGCTCAACCCTGCCCTGCGTGACGGGATGGTCAATCACATCATCGTGCCGATGGTGCAGTCGGCCGAGACGCAGATATTGGCGGATAATCTTGTGCCCCAAGATATGTATCAGAAAGGCATCGCGGATTTGCTGCGCGTAGATGAAGTTGAGGAGGGCACTTTTTTCTATACATGGTTCAAGGCGGTTGCCGGAAAGAACGGAATGTGATATAGTAACCTGCCTGTTGCCATTTCCGACAGTAAAGATAAGGATTTATATGAAAATTGTAGCGGATCAGAATATCCCGTTTGTAAAAGAATGTTTTTCATCCCTAGGGGAAGTTGTGCTGGTCAGCGGGCGGCAGATTACCCCGGCGCTGATTCGGGATGCCGATGCCCTGCTGGTGCGCAGCATTACCAAGGTGGATAAGGACCTGCTGGCCGGCAGCAGCGTTCAGTTTGTTGCTACGGCGACGATTGGATTTGAGCATGTTGACCGTGATTATCTGACGGCCAATGGGATTGGTTTTGCGTCAGCTCCGGGCTCGAATGCCAACAGTGTGGCCGAGTATATCACAGCGGCTCTGCTGGCGCTGGGCAGGAAGTACAAATTTCGTCTGGAAGGCAAGTCTATCGGCATTGTCGGGGTGGGCAATGTCGGCAGCCGGGTTGAAAAAAAATGCCGGGCTTTGGGGATGAAGGCAGTGCTCAATGATCCGCCGCTGGCGCGGCAGACCGGCGATGCCAAGTACCGCCCGCTGGAAGAGCTTTTTGATTGCGATTTTATTACCCTGCATACGCCGCTGACCAAAGAGGGACCTGATAAGACCTACCATCTGGCTGATGAACGGTTTTTCGCTTCGCTGAAAAACGGGGCGGTTTTCCTGAATACCTCACGCGGCAAAGTACACGATGAAGCCGCCTTGAAAAGCGCCATGAAGGCTGGCCGACTGAGGGCGGTTGTGCTGGATGTCTGGGAAACCGAGCCGAACGTGGACAGCTGGCTGCTGCGGTATGTGGATATTTCCACGCCGCATATCGCCGGCTATTCCTTTGACGGCAAGGTTGTCGGGATGCTGATGGTCTATGAAGCCCTGTGCAGACATTTCGGCCTGAAAACCGTTCATACTGCCGCCGAATTTCTGCCTGCTCCGGCTGTTCCTGAAATCCGCATTACAGAGCAGCAGGATAGTGAGCAGATTATTCATCATACAGTCCAGCAGGTTTATGCCATCCATCGGGATGATTTCAATATGCGGGAGATTCTGCTGCAGCCGAAAGAACAGCGGGGGGTTTTTTTTGACAATCTGCGAAAAAACTATCCGATTCGGCGCGAATTTCAGAATACGGCAGTTCTGCTGGCCGATACGCAGAGTCCTCTGGCCCGCAAGCTGGAGGGTATCGGCTTTCGGACGGGTGTACTACGGTGAAGCCATTGCCTGATATTGTCATTTGGCCCGGGGGCCGGCTGGATTTTTCCGGCGGCTGTTTGGTCATGGGGATATTAAATGTAACCCCCGATTCGTTCAGTGACGGCGGGCGCTATTTGGATGCCGATGCGGCGGCGGCTCACGGCATCGAAATGGCCAAGCAGGGGGCGGCGATTATCGATGTGGGGCCGGAATCTACCCGGCCGGGCTCGCAGCCTGTATCCGCTGGGGAGCAAATCCGACGGGCTGTGCCGGTTATCGAGAAATTGGCCAAGCAGATTGATATACCTATCAGCATCGATACACGCAATCCCGAGGTTGCCGCCGCTGCGGTTGAGGCGGGGGCATCTATGGTCAATGATATTACAGCCCTTGCCGATGAGCGGATGACTGCATTGGCCCTAAAGCACAAGGTGCCTGTTATCTTAATGCATATGCAGGGGACGCCGGAGACGATGCAGGCGGCGCCGTTTTATGAGGATGCGGCGTCAGAGGTTTTTGCATTTCTAAAAGAGCGTGCAGCGGCGGCACAAGAGGCCGGCATTCCGGCGGAGCATATTTTTCTTGATCCGGGCATCGGCTTCGGCAAAACCACAGAGCATAACCTGCAGATTCTCAGCCGGCTGGACCGGCTGTGCCGGCTGGGCTATCGTGTTTTGGTCGGTACCAGCCGCAAGCGGTTTATCGGACAGATTACCGGCAAAGACAGACCTGAACAGCGGCTTTTTGGAACGGCGGCAACGGTGGCGCTGGCGGTACAGAAAGGCGTTTCCATTGTGCGTGTGCATGATGTAGAGCCGATGGTCGATGTGGTAAAGACTGCAGCGGCAGTTTTGCGCGCATAAAAAAGCCGTCTGCTTCACGGGCAGACGGCTCTGGAATGGCAATCGCTGTTATTGGGCGGGTGCTTCGGCCGGTTTCGGAGCAGCGGCCTTGAGCTGTTCCTGAGCGGCTTTGAGCTGCTTTTGGAGGTCTTCCATGACGGCCTGCGAGGCCTGCAGTTTCTGCTGCAGGTCTTTGGCTTCCTGTGTCTTGGCGTCGAGGTTTTTCTTCACTTCGGCGTCATGGGCGGCCTGTTTTTCCATCATTGTCTTGATGCTTTCCATCGCCTGTGTCTGCACTTTGGTGTTTTCGGCCTTCAGGGCTTCAATTTTCTGGTCTTTTTCGGCAGCAGCGGCCTGTGCCTGCTGAAGCTGCTGCTGGAGCGTATGGACCTGCTCCTGAAGGGTTTGATTATCCTGCTGACAGGTTGTCAGTTCTTTGTTTTCGCAGCCGGCAAGCCACAGTACGGCCGCCAGCACGGCAATGATGCTTGTTTTTTTCATTGTCAGTCCCTTTCTAAAATGAAAATCCTTTTTAATTTACAGCTTCGGCAGCGTCTGAAATACTGCCTGCTTGACAGCGTCAGCATTTTTTACAGGGGTCAGGCGAACCTGCCACTGGTAAGTCTGCGGCCAGAGTGTATATTGCCTGTGCGGACGGGCACCCCAGCTGTTGTCGCCGGCTACACCGGTCTGCTTGTAGTCAATGTTAACCGTGATGGTATCGCGGAAAGCCGGCTCATGACGATGACGGGCCTTTTCCAAATCGGCCATGGTATAGGGCCAAGCGCTGGCATAGATAAGCGGCTGGCCGACAGCCAGCAGGCCGATGCCTTTTTTGCTGGTCCAGGCAGCCCATCGCACATCGGTTTTATTGCCGTTTTCCTGCGGCCGCACATAGATGTGGTCGGGCTTGTAAATATCCTGCCGGTACAGACCGACGGCATAGCCGGTATTGCGGTCCCAGTACGATTCCTGCGGACCCCGCCCATACCAAGTCATTGTTGAAAATTGCCCCGGCATTTCCATCTGCATGCCGATGCGCGGCAGTTCGGGCAGATTAGCGCCGCAGGTCAGGGTGTTATCCATCAGGACATCGCCGCTGCCGTAGACGGTATAAACAGTCTGCAGCGCCGTATCGCCGGCGGCCGGCCTGCAATTGACAGTAATCCGAACTGCCTGAGGGCAAAGCTGCTTGACCGCCACATCCGATACGGTCCGCTTGGGACCGGCGTTTTTCCAGATGCCGCAGCGATTGGGCATATTATTGCCGTTGTCGTTGTCGGTGGGAGCCCGCCAGAAATTGGGCACCAGAGGCGAGGCGATCAATTCGGTTTTCCGGTAGTTCCAGCCGGCTAGCGCGCCGGCGGCTTTGTCGAATGTCAGGACAAAATCTTGGCCTTTGACAAGGATGCTGCCGGTGTTTTCTTCCACTGTCAGAGTCGGCATTGTCTCCAGCGATACGGCGGGCGCCGGCTGCGGCTCAAACGGCAGGACAAACTGATCCCATGCCATCAGGTGGCCTTTGGGAGCCCAGGGCTGGTCGGCATTGAGGACAAAACGGACCGTCAGCAGATATTCCCGGCCGGGCTTGATAGCCGGCTTGGCGAAGGGAATCGTTACCGATTGGCTCTGCTGCGGCTGAATGCTGACAGCCCCCAGAGATCCTTTCTGAATGACCGTGCCGCTTTCTGCCAGTTCCCACTGAACATCGACAAAATCCGTCGGAATGAAAAAGTATTTGTTGCGGATGGTTATCTTGCCGGCAGACAGGTCATCGGCACTGACGGAAATATTCTGATAGACCTTCTTCATCTCGTACAGATGCGGATTGGGCTTGCGGTCGGGCTGCACGAGGCCGTTGCAGCAGAAATTGCCGTCGTTGGGATAATCGCCAAAATCGCCGCCATAGGCCCAGAACCAGACATCTTTGGACGGGGTGGTTTTCTTGATATCCGATGGATTAAAGTCCAGCTGCAGCACGGCGGAAGCATCGGGTTTGGCATTGGCGGCGGCAATCTGGGCATCGGAAAGAACGGCTTTGTAAATGCGGACCTTGGCAATTTCGCCGCCGAAGCGCCGTCCGCGGTTTTGGGTATCGATGCCGATGCCGACCGGATAGTCGCAATGGGCGATTCGGCCGGTGTAGGTTTCGGTGCCTGCCAGCTTGCCGTCGATATAGAGTTTCAATGCGCTTCCGTCATAGGATGCGGCCAGATGGTGCCACTGGCCGAACCAGTTGTCCGGCAGGTCTGCATACACACTGTGCCACGTGTTGTCATAAATGAAAAATTCCGCCCGTTCGCCGTTGATTTTCAGGGAGTACTGCTGGTCGCCTTTGGCAATAATCGGCTGATGCTGTTCCTGCCCTGCCCGGAAGGGTTTTACCCGTGCTTCGAGGGTCAGGGCCGTTCCGGTGATATCCAGTGCATCAGCCGGTTCGACTTCCAGATAGCCGCTGACGGCTTTGGCACCGCCGGGACCTTCTGTCAGCTTGCCGTTAAGAACCGCTGTCAGCTTGGACGGGCTGAGGTCTTTAACTGTAAAAACGGTATCCGGTTTCTTGCGCAATCCCTGATCTACCCAGTCCCAGATGGAGCCGCCCTGCAGGTGCTTGTACTGCTCGATGGCGACCCAGTAGTCATGTATATTGCCCAGACTGTTGCCCATTGCGTGTTCGTATTCACAGAGTATCAGGGGACGTGTTTGTTCGCGGCTGGCATAGCGGACGATTGTGTCAATGGTAGCATACATCGGGCAGACGATATCCGTATGTGGCTTTTGTCCGGCCTGCTCATAATGAACCGGACGCGAAGGATCCCGCTGCTTTATCCATGCGCTGGTGGCCTCAAAGTTCGGGCCGTCGCCGGCTTCGTTGCCCAGCGACCAGATGATCACGCAGGGGTGGTTTTTGTCGCGTTCTACCATCGCCTGCGTGCGGGCCATATGGGCCTCTTTCCATTCGGGCTTCTTGGCTAACGACTCGGCGCCGTAGCCCATCCCGTGGGATTCAATGTTGGCCTCATCGATAATATACAGCCCGTATTCATCACACAGATCATACCATTCCGGGGCATCCGGATAATGGCAGGTGCGAACGGTGTTGACATTGTTCTGCTTCATCAGCATGATGTCCTGAATCATGGACTGGCGGCTGACATAATGGCCCGTATCCGGGTCATGCTCGTGGCGGTTGACGCCTTTGATATAGATGGGCTGGCCGTTGACCAGCAGCTGGCCGCCTTTGATTTCGGATTTCCGAAAACCGATGCGGCTGGACAGATATTCCAGCGTTCGGCCGCTGCTGTCTTGCAGTGTCAGCACCAGAGTATAAAGGTTGGGTGCTTCTGCAGACCATTTGGCCGGATTGGAGATTTTCAGGGAAGGACGACAAACAGCAGTTGAGCCGGCTGCAACAGCAATTTTGTCAACGGTCAGCGAGGCGGTTTTGCTGCCGTTTGCACCGACCAGCTCAACTGTCAAACCAGCGGCCGCCGGGCTGGATGCAAAATTGACCAGCTCGGTTTCGACATCCAGTACAGCATCCCGGTAATTGTCGTCCAAATCCGTTCGGACGAAGAAATCCCGAATGTGCAGCTGAGGGGTCGCATACAAATAAACATTGCGGAAAATGCCGCTGAGCCGCCAAAAGTCTTGGTCTTCCAGATAGGAGCCGTCGCTGAAGCGATAGACTTCTGCGGCCAAGATGTTGCGGCCGGGCTGGAGATATTTTGTGATATTGAATTCGGCAGGAGTACGGCTGTCTTGACTGTAGCCGACTTTCTGGCCGTTAATCCACAGATAAAAGGCGGATTCTACTCCGTCAAAGACGATGAAAACCTGCCGGTCTTTCCATTTGGAGGGGATGGAAAACTCTGTTCGATAGGAGCCGACAGGATTGCGCATCTGAAACGTGGTGTACTGAACCGGGGGTGTATCCATTACGCGCGGGGGGTTTTTGGCAAACGGGTATCGGGTGTTGGAGTAAATCGGGGTATCATAACCGAGCAACTGCCAGTTGGAAGGAACAGGTATGGTATCCCACGATTGGACATTGTACAGGGGCTTGTAAAAATCCACTGGCCGGCTGTCGGGATCAGGCGACCAGCGGAATTTCCATTTGCCGTTAAGCGACTGATACCAATCGGACCTGCTGCGGTCGGCCTGAAGGGCTTTGCCGGCTGATTCATAAGGAATCAGTGTGCAGTGCGGTTTTTCCTTGTTGATGCCGAATACAGCGGGATTTTCCCAGTCGGGAACTGTCTGCGCGATAGAAAATGCCGATGCCATACAGAGGATTCCTATAGCAGCTGCGGTAGAGAGAACAATCTGTTTCATTCCTGAATCTCCCAAAATGTCGTTTTCCGTTCGATAAGGCATTTGTCCGATTGGTAAAAGTATAACTTAAAGCCCTCCGGATTCAAGCGCATATTTTGGGAGTTTTACGATGGGAAAAGTTCGGGAAAGCATCGGAAGTAATGACGGGCATAGAGTCCGATGGTGCGCATCGCAAAAAGCAGTGCCCCCGCCGCTGCCAGCCGAGCCGCCAGAGCCGCCAGAATCCCGGCCGATGATTTTATATCCTGTGCGAACAAGCCGACAGTTACATAAACCGCCAGCAGGGCCGCAAATGTGACAGATGCCGTTAGCAGATAGGCCCCAGCTGTTTTGGCTATCATCCGGATGATTCGGTCGTAGCGGAACAGCTCCCACGGGGCGGCGCCGCTGCCCAGCATTGCCAACATCATCGGCCACATCGTCAGCGACAGCAGGACGATAGCCGTCTGGAGTCCTTGATGCGTCAAACCAATTATTTCCAGCAGCGCGGTAATGGCTGATCCGGGAATGGCGGCAGCGGCAGCGGCAGCAATGAACAAATAAATATTTTTCACCGATTCGCCCAGAAAAGCAAAACCTATACCGACAAAGATGTCCGGCAGAAAATCATTGTCCATAAAGGTGCTGTTGATGATTTCCATGCAATACCACAGCAAATAGCCGGCACAGCCGAATGTCACGATCCAGCCGACAATCAGCGGGGGGCGAAAATGGCCGACTGTAAATGAATAATCGGCATTTCCGGCAAAGAAGTGAAATGCGATCAAAGCGGCACACAGGATAATGCCAAACAGACTTTCTTTTTGAATGAAAACGCTGAAATTGTCCGCCAGTGCCGCTCGAAAAAAACCCGGCAGCGGTTCTTGCGGCGACGGCTGGACGGGTACCGCTTTTGCGCCGTCGGCGGCCGGAATGATAAAGCGGGCATTGCAAGCCAGACAGCGTGCTCTTCTGCCGGCATATTGGTCCTTGAAGCCGCACACACGGCCGCATTGGGGACAAGTGCACGAGATCGTCATCTTAGTCGTTTTTCATTGCATCCTGAAAGCTCTTGAGGTCATTGGCCCATTTCTGGGCTTCCAGAATATCTACTATACCCTTTTTGACCAGCAAGGCCAGATGCCGCTCCATTGTAATCATCCGCTCATCGGGCTGGTCTTTGGTTTTCACCTGCATCTGCGAATACATCTGCTCTATTTTGCCCTTGCGAATCAGGTTGGCCAGAGCATAATTGCTGTTGAGAATTTCCATTGCCACCACGCGTCCTGTGCCGTCTTTGCGGGGAATCAGTTTCTGACTGATGATATAGCGCAGCCCTAACGAAAGCTGGTTGCGGACCTCATCCTGCTTCTGATGCGGAAAGAAGTCCAGAATGCGTGTGATGCTGCCGACTGCGTCGCGGGTGTGGAGTGTGGAAAAGACCAGATGGCCTGTTTCGGCAGCCGTCAGGGTCAGGGCGACGGTTTCCGAATCCCGCATTTCGCCGACAAAAATGATATCCGGGTCTTCACGCATCATCGAGCGCAAGCCGTGGGCGAAGGTGTCCACATCGCGTCCCAGCTCGCGCTGGGATATCATCGAATTTTTTTGGGTGAAAATGTATTCGATAGGGTCTTCCAGTGTAATGATGCGGCAAGCGCGGTTTTCATTAATGCGGTCCAGCAGTGAGGCAATAGTTGTGCTTTTGCCGGCTCCGGTGATGCCGGTAAACAGTATCAGGCCGTGCTTGCGGCGCACGATATCCTGCCATGCATTGTTGGGAAAGCCGATAGTTTCAGGAGCCGGAATATGCGTTCCCAGCGCCCGAATGGCGGCGGCCAGCCCGTCGTTGTCCATAAACGCATTGATGCGGAATTGAAGGCTGCCGAACTTGTAGGAGCAATCCACGGCCAAATCGCGTTTGAGCGATTCAATATTCTTGACGCCTAACAGGGGGTAAATCAATCGTTCTGCAATCGTCTGGCTGACAGCGGCTCCTTTGAGACGGACCAGTTCGCCGTCGATGCGGTAGGCCGGCGGAGTGCCGTTTTTGATATGCAGGTCGGAGACGCGCATAACCCCCATTTTTTCAAAATAGGCCAGCATATCATTAATGCTTAAAAAATTTCCTTCGCCGGCAGGATAACATTTATCGTCAATTGTGTAAGTCTGTTCCATAACAATTGTTTCCATCACGAGAAAAAGTACGGATTAGCGGCTGTATTGTAGCACCAAAGGTAAATGAAGAAAAGAGGTTTTAAGCAGGTATTTTTGAAAGTTAGTCGGCCTGAACAAATGTATAAACGGAGCCATCCTCGCAGCCGACCAGCAGCCGGTTTTGGGCGGCAGCCGGTGAGGATGAAACAGAGCCTCCCAGCGTGTAGGCAAACAGTTCTTTGCCGCTGTTTATATCCAGCAGATAAAGCCGGCCGTCGCTGCAGCCGACAGCGGCTTTATCGCCGCACAGCAGCGGACTGCTGTCGAAGCTGTCCTGTGCGGCAAAGGTCCACAGGAGCTTGCCGCTCTGACGGCTGAAGCAATAGACCTTGCCGTCGCGGCAGCCGACCACGACAACCCGGTCGTTCACCGCAGGCGAGGAAAAGAAAGCATCTTCTGCCTTATCAAAACGCCACAGAATAGAACCGCCTGCCGCATCTGCGGCCAAAAAGACGCCGTCATAATTGCCTGCATAGATAACGCCTTCGAAGAGCACAGGGTTGGCCGCTACATATGAGCCGGCGTCAATGGTGCGTGTTTGTTCGGGTGCATCGATGGGGACAAGATACAGATTGGCATCGCAGGAGCCGAAAGCGGCGGTATTCTGCGCAGCAGCAATCGCCCCGTTAATGTAGTTTCGAGCCGGGTACTGAAAGACAATCTGACCTCCGGCGGCATCGACGGCATAAAGATTGTTGTCATAGGAGCCGAAAATCACGAGAGTTTGGTCTGTTTTTGGATGAACAGCTATATTGGCTGAGCCGGTAATTTTGCCATCAGTTTTGCACGACCAGACGAGTTGGCCGGTTTGAGCCTTGACGGCGTAAAAGGTTCCCCGATTAGAGCCGACATAAACCATGCCGTTATGATAAACAGGGCTGGCCTCCAAGGCCTCATCGGCTTCAAACCGCCAGATTTCCCTGCCGGTGTGAAGTTCGAGGGCATACAGACAACTGTCCATTGAGGAAATAAAGGTCTTATTGTCAGCAACGATAGGGGTTGATTTGACGGCGTTTTTGGTCTTGAAAGTCCAGTCGGGTTTGAGTTTGTCCGGCAAAGTTCCTGCCGCCTGTCCCGTCAGGGCCGCATCGCCCCGAAAGATAGGCCATGCTTGATTGCCAAAGGATGCCGGCTGCCGCACAGCGGGCGGCAAAGGCGGGGCAGGGGGAATGCGCTTGTATGGCAGAATAAAGGCAATCATCGCACCGATTGCAGCGGCAGCAATCAGCAGGCCAAACAAAGTTCGCCTGATTATTTGTCTATAGTTGATATCCATTTTCCTGTAATCCTCTGCGATGTTGTAAGAATAATAGAGAAAACAGCCGCTTCGGTCGAGAAAAATCATATCAAATTCGTTGCATTTAGACGGCTTTCGGATACGATAAGCAGTGTCAGACAAGCACAAAATCAATCGAAAGGAACCAGACGATGGCGGTAGGGAAGGCGTTTTTTGGCACGACTTCGGACGGACAGAAAGTAGATTGCTTTACACTGAATAATGCCCGCGGGCGAATTGCAAAAATCATAACATATGGGGGTATTGTTACCGAACTGTGGATGCCTGATCGCAAAGGCGTTTTGGATGATGTTGTGCTGGGTTTTGATAATCTGGCCGATTACGAGACCAAAAGCCCCTATTTCGGATGTATCACAGGCCGGTATGCCAACCGTATTGCCGAAGGCCGATTCACGCTGGATGGTGTGGAATACAGCGGTTTGGCGATTAACAACGGAGCCAATCATCTTCACGGCGGCATCAAGGGCTTTGACAAGGTTGTCTGGCAGGCCGAGCCGTTCGAGAATGCGGAGGGCAAGGGCGTCAAACTGCATTATTTAAGCAGGGACATGGAAGAGGGCTACCCCGGCAATCTGGATGTAACTGTAACCTATACGCTGACGGATGCTGACGAGCTGAAGATTGAGTATGCGGCTGTTACGGATAAACCGACTGTTTGCAATCTGACGAATCACAGTTATTTCAACTTGGCCGGCCACGGTTATGGAACCCATTATGAGCATCAATTGATGATCAATGCCGATGCCTTCACCCCCGTTTGGGATGCAGGGGCTATTCCAACCGGCGAGATTCTACCGGTTAAGGGTACCCCGATGGATTTTACCCGCCCGACGCCTATCGGCCTGCGCATCGATGAAAATTATGACCAGCTGGTGTACGGCAGCGGCTACGACCATAACTATGTGCTGAATAAATCCGATGCAGCGCTGTCACTGGCAGCACGGGTCAGCGAGCCGACAACAGGGCGGGTGATGGAATGCTGGACAACCGAGCCGGGAGTTCAGTTCTATTCGGGCAATTATCTGGATGCATCGCTGGTCGGCAAAGGGGGCAAACGCTACGGCCGCCGCTTCGGCTTCTGTCTGGAAACGCAGCATTATCCGGACTCTCCCAACAAGCCGAATTTTCCTTCTACAGTTCTTCGTCCGGGGCAGAAATTCCGCAGCACCACTATTTTTAAATTTCTGACAAAATAATGGCTTGCTTAATAAAAAAGCCCGCTGGATTATTCAGCGGGCTTTCTGTTTTCAGGCGTAGGTGTGCAGGCTTCAGCCGGGTTTTATACGCATGCGCACGGCAGGGTGCACTCTTACTGTGTAAGTCTTCTGTTATTACTTTATCTCTTCGGCCATCCAGCCGAGCAGCTCTTTCAGGTCTGCCAAAGTCGTATCGCCCATGTGAGCGATGCGGAAGGTCAGGTCTTTGAGCTTGCCGTAGCCGTTGCCGAATACGACGTTATGCTTTTGCTGCAGGGCTTTATTCACGGCTGCAATGTCTATCTTGCGGGTGTTTTTAAAGGTCGTTAAGGTATTGGATGCATACTGCTTGGGCGGCAGCAGCTCAAAACCGTGTTCCTGACCCCAGTTGCGGACGTAGTCGGCCATTTCTTTATGCCGCTTCCAGACATTTTCCATTCCTTCGGCCAGCAGCTTGGTGCACTGATAATGCAGCGCCATAATATGCGGGATCGACGGCGTTGTCGGCGTCTGGTCTTTTGCGGCCGACTTGGCAAATTCCTGAAAGTCGAAATAATACCCGCGTTCGGGAACGGTTTTGCTTTTTTCCAAGGCACGGTTGCTGACGGCAAACACGGCCAGCCCCGGCGGAATCGAAAACGCCTTCTGGACAGAGGCAAATACCACATCCCAGCCCAGCTTGTCAAACTCCAGCGGCATGCCGACCATTCCGCTGACCGAATCCACCAGCACCAGCACATCCGGATACTTCTCCTTCATCATGGCGCTGATTTCATAGACGGGATTGGTCAGACCGGTGCTGGTTTCATTGTGCACCAGTGTCAGGACAGGATATTTGCCGGTAGCCATTTTTTTATCAATCATTTCCGGCGTGATGGCCTGTCCCCATTCAACTCGGAGTTCTTCAACCTGCCGTCCGCAGGAACGGGCAACATCGCCGAATTTCTCACTGAAAGCACCGCACATGGTGCACAAAATGGTTTCATCTTTGCGTACGCAGTTGCGGATGCTGCCTTCCCAGATGCCGGAGGCTGATGAAGTGCTCAAGAAGACGCTCTGTTCGGTAAACAGAACCTTTTTGAGCATCTGGGTTACTTCGCTGTGAAGCTGGGAATACTCTTTGCGGCGATGGCCCAGTGTCGGCCGGGCTAACTGCTGCAGCACATCCGGCACTACATGTACCGGACCCGGAATGAATAATTTCGGGGGGTTTTTCCAGTCTGTCATTTCGAACACTCCTCTTCAATAAGGTTAGATTGAGTAAATTGAGGTTGAATGGGTTGTATGTCCATTTTACGAATGGTTAATCCAGAGAAGATTTTGGGGTAAAAAAAGGTAGATTTCTGAGGCATTTTTTCACCCGCACTGGCAACGGCCTGTACCTGTTCAATCCGCGTGGGATTCATAAAGAATACGCCCTGACTTCGGCCGCTGTCCACCCGTGCAATCGATTTTTCGATGGCATCGCCGAGATCCTTGATGTATACAAGGTGACTTTGGCTGGCTAATTTCACATCGCAGATGCCCAGATGCTTTTCCAAAATAAGCTTATGGAGCACATTGACATCCAATTTCTGCGCGGCCTCGGACATATCGGGATACAGCTGGCTCATTGTTTCCGTATTCTTCAGCTTTATGGTATAAAAGGCGCCGCTGCCGGCGTAGAACCCGAAACAATTGCTGTTCCTTTCGGCTTCCATTTTCCTAAACATATCTTTTTGCGCCTGCTGCTTTTGGGCCTTATTCTGAAAGGGATATTCAGCAATGTCAAATTCGCTGCCAAGGCCGTCCAGCAGGGCGGTGCTGTCAAAATCGGGCATATTTACCAGCAGCCGATGCGTCGGCTGAATAACCAGACCTTCATTGCGCATATTTACAAAGGTCATCATTTGCCAGCTTGCCTGCTCATTCTGTGTTTCGGCCCAGTAATTCAATGCCGTTTCATATCGGTGATGGCCGTCGGCAATAATTGTTTGCTTGTTTGTCATCATCTGGGCAAACATACTGATAAGCTGCACATCGCTGATGACATACAGCCGATGCCGTACGCCCTCTGTGTCGATGGTATCGACAACCGGCGTCTGCTTCATTGCTGAGTCAATGACAGTCCGGTCCGTATTGGCCGGGTCGTCATAAAGCATAAATATCTGACCCAGCTGGCAGGCGGTGGCGCGTGTCAGATTCAACCGGTCGGCCTTGGGGCCTTCGAGTGTTTTTTCGTGGGGCTGAACCCCGCCGCCGTACCGCTGCAGTTTGCCCAAGGCAATGATTCCGCTTCGTTCGAGCCGTCTTTGACCGATTTGAAAGTCCTGAACATAAGCATAAACTGCATCATACGGCTCGGCTATGAGGGCTTTTTCGGCGAAGGCTTTTTCCAAAAACTCGGCCGCACGGGTATATACATTGCTTTGCGGTGTGTCATCTGGAGAGGTTTTTCCGCGTGTAGCACGGACAATATTCCAAGGATTTCGTTGATGCAGCTGTTCCTGCATAGCTGCGTCAATGACATCATAAGGAGGAGCAATACAATCGCCGACATTGCCTACTACTTCCGGATTAAATCTATATGCTCTAAATGGTTTAATATGCATAAGTTATAAATATTCTTGCTGAGAAAGTGCCGGTTTTTTAATGTTCATTCAATCACAACAAAACTTCATTTCGGTACAAATAC
Organism: Phycisphaerae bacterium; assembly: GCA_018052735.1. Taxonomy (GTDB): domain Bacteria; phylum Planctomycetota; class Phycisphaerae; order Sedimentisphaerales; family Anaerohalosphaeraceae; genus 4572-13. The sequence continues at coordinate 27,738 of JAGPMT010000024.1, forward strand.
TTAGAGTAATATACCACAAAGGAATGCTAAATCAAACGAATTATAACATTTTTTTACATTATTTGATAAAGTTCGATATTTTTAAATTGACCGTTTATTGGCTGTACAAAAGGTTGTTTTTAAAATAAAAAATGGATACAATACAAAGAAAATCCGTATTTTTTGGGATTGAGGATTTAGATGTCTGAGCTCCAGACCGTTATAATAGAGGATCATTCTTGCACAATGGGGAGACAGGGGATGAAAAAGGCCTTTACACTCATCGAATTGCTTGTCGTTATTGCTATTATTGCGCTTCTGTTGTCCATTGTTGTGCCGGGTTTAAGAAAGGCCAAAGATAAAACCAAAGATGTTATCTGCCGGGCTCATATTAAAGGAATAGGCGTAGCGGTTCTGCTCTATTTGAGCGACAATGAATCCCGCGCCTTCAACAATCGGGAATCCAACGGACACCTTTGGTATGATGCGGCAGGCAAAATCATCACGCCGGACAATACAGTCTGGTGGGCGGATGCTTACTGGGGATTGGGCTATAGGATGTACGCTTCGGATCCGAGAGTTTTCAGCTGTCCATCGTTTGTGCTCAAAGATGTGGCCGGGCTGATGTACTCGGACCATCCAAATTATAAAACAACACGGACAGATTTAACCAGAGCTTCGGGCTATGGGCTGAACAGCTTCTTTTTCCGGGACCCGGAGGCCCCTGCATCGGATGTATACCGAAACCACAGGAAAATCAGCACTATCAGATCTCCCAGCCGCTTTATAGTGGCACATGACCATATGGAGCCGAAGATGGAGGGCAATTCCAGCGGCAGCGAGCAGGGCGATACGCTGTATGTTCCAAGCGGAAGTACATTTAATCTCGTTCAGTATCGTACAGGTACTCGCCAGCCCTTTTACGGCGGCATTTTCCGGCATTCCAAAAAGAACAAAAACTGGGATGAACCTTCCCAGCTGGCAGCACGATTGGCCCAGATAGATAAAAATCCAAACGGCAATGTCAATGTCCTATTTGCTGACGGCAGTGTTGACAAAATCAGCGAAACAACCGGTCAGAATATTCCCTACACGATGTACAGCGGTCTGCTCAAATAGAAGCGATACGGCTGCCGGATGGGATTACTTGACCTGAATGGGCAGATTGGCAGTGGCCGTTTTGCCCGATGCATCACGGATGTAAACAAAAACTCGGTAATTTCCGCTTTTCCTGAGGCATTCTGATTACCGCACGATCCGCTTCGGAGGAGACCACCGCTCCGTCTATGGGGGGAACGCGTCTTTCCCAGTCCCCGCCGACGCTGGGATTGTCTGATTCATCTTTGCGAATGTCCCATTCAGCAGTCATCTGGTCTCCCTCGGGATCGTTTGCCTGAACTCTGAAAACAACCTCTTGCGAGGGCCTGTAGATATGGTGCATCTCATTCCCTTCGACCCAGATTTTTTTGTCCCCGATACTCGGGCATTTGTTGGCAGGCCATTTGCCTGTCCACAGGTATGTCATCGTATCCATCATTTCAGTGGGGGTGCCGTCCGGCAGAAACATATTGAACCATGTGTGCGTTTTTTCCTGCTTATTTCCCCAGAGAAAGACATAAGAGCCCAGACAGTTGGGCTTGTCCTCAATAGCGGCTTTGTATGCCTCGAAATAAAACCGGGCTTTTTCTGTGCTGGTTTCCTCGATGGGCAGTCCCCAAGCTGTGCGGGGTGCCTCCCACCAGCCGCGCGGCCCGAACTCCGTTATTATATAAGGCTTCTCCCAGCCCCAGCGGCGGATCTCAGAAGGTATGAAGCTCAATGTCCCATAGCTGTTGATGCCGATGGCGTCTAATGTCGGGCAGAGCTGCTTAATGTCTTCAAGTTTCTTGCCCGCACCGGCTATAACTGTAATAACGGGATGATGGGGATCAATTGCTTTAATGTTTTTGGCAAGGATTTCGATTTCTTTCCAGACAAGAATGCAGTCCTCGGGCTGGGCCAGATGCTCGACTTCATTACCGACAGCCCACAGCAGAAGGGCGGGGTGGCTTTTCAGTTCTTCGACTTCTTTGCAGATGCGCTCTCTTTGTTCTTGAAGCCATTTTTCATTGCGGTAATCGGCGCCATGACGAGGGCTTTGCATTGACAGACCCATGCAGACGGTCAATCCGTACCGGCCGGCACTGTCCAGTGCTTGCCGGGAGCTGCTCCATGTCCGTATGGAATTGCCCCCGGCTTCAACCAGCTTTTCCAAATATCTGGCTCCGCCGGCACCTTTGATAAAATAGGGCTTCCCGTTCAGCAGCAGTTCAAACCGCTCTCCCCGCCGCTCAATGACAGCCGTCGAATGAGTGTTTTGGATGGATAGCCCGGGTGTCTGTGAATTGCCTTCTGCGGCAGACGGTATCAGCATAAGCAAACCGATGAATAAAAAGAATAGAATGTTTGTTGTGTTCATAAAGATATCCAGAAACCAGTTCCTCATTTTTTAATTAGAGTATCTATGCCCTCCTGTGTCAACACAATTACAATCCAGCAATAATTGGCACAATAAATCCTTAACAATCTCAAAACACCTGAAAATGCAGTGTCTTGCAGGATTTTTATGCAATAGTTTTCCGCAGCAATAATTATTCCTAAAAAAATAAACATTCTGCGTTTGGTTATCGGCTGGGTATTTATAATCCGACTCTATAAAAAAACTCCAGCAACCGTTTGCTAATTTCGGAAAATAAATATAAATAATAGTTTAAGTCTTGTTTGACTGGGGTGAATTTGCTATAATCCTGATAATGGGGCGCCGGCAATGTTCCCTTATTGGAATAAGTATCAAAATGAAGCTTATCATAATAGTCTGTTTATCGGTTTCTGTGTCGGTTTTGGGACAGAATCTGCTTATTAATGGAGATTTTGAATCGGGAACTGGCGGATGGACAAAGTGGTGGAACAGCAGCAATGCTGGTTTTCCAGTCAGCGATCCTGTTGAAGGGGATAACTGCGCCGGAGTCTGGTGGTCGGATGTCGGGATATACCAACGTCTTTCAATCGGCCCCGGTCTTTATACTGTAAGCGGTCAGATGCTCCACACATCGGCGGCTCCGCTGGGCAACAATCGCATCGGTATTATTCAGGCCGAAGTGGGCAATGGAACACAGATATGGTGGAAACAGCAGATTGTGATAGACCAAACCTCTCCCCGTGACAAATGGATAGACGGCCAGCTGATTGTCGACAACCGAACCGCCGGAGCTTCCTCTCTAAACATCAATCTGTTTATGTATGACCGCGACGGTGAACATACCGGCAACGGAATTGTGCGCTATGACAATCTTTCCGTAACGCCTGAGGCTGCGGTCAATGATCCCGACTACAACGATGACAAGGCAGTGAATCTTCTGGATTTTTCGGAGTTTTCAGGTCAATGGGCGCTGGAATCGCTGAGCTGCAATTTAAGCGGTCCGGCTGTTATCGACATGGATGATTTGGCGGTATTTGCTGAGGCATGGCTGATGGACACACCGACCTATCCGGGATATGAGCTGGTCTGGTCGGATGAGTTCAGCGGATCATCGCTCAATCTGGCCGACTGGGAATATATGATTGGGGATGGATGCAGTTACGGAGTATGCGGCTGGGGGAATAACGAGTTGGAGTATTACCGGGCGGAAAATGTCAGTGTTCAGAATGGTATGCTGATAATCGAAGCAAGACGGGAAAATTATGGGGGCAAGCAGTTTACATCCGGACGCATTCGAACCGCCAATAAGCGGGATTTTCTGTATGGGAGAATGGAAGCCCGCATCAAGGTTCCCACCGGCGGGGGAATGTGGCCGGCATTCTGGATGATGCCTACCGACAGTGTTTATGGCGGCTGGGCGGCCAGCGGTGAAATTGATATAATGGAAACCCGAAACAACACCAATTTTATACAAGGGACAATTTTTTACGGCGGCGGCTGGCCGAACCAGCAAAGTTCAACCGGCAAATATGAGCCGGCCGGTGTGGATTTTTCGCAGGATTTTCATATTTATACGCTCGAATGGGAACCGGATATAATGCGCTGGTATGTAGACGGCATTCTGTATTCGACCAAAACCAGCAGCCAATGGTACAGTGACGGTGCCCCCGGCAACAGCCGGGCGCCGTTTGACCAGCGTTTCCATCTTCTTCTCAATACAGCCGTCGGCGGCAACTACACCGGCTGCACAAGTGCATCCTGCATTACTGCGGTTTTCCCGCAGCAGATGCTTGTGGACTGGGTACGGGTTTATCAGAAAACTGCACCATAGTGCCGCCGGCAAACATATATCCAAAGAGGCCTCAAAACAGCGGATAGATGAACGGTGCAATTGCGGTGCTGCTTAGAAGCAGCAGTAAACCGATTGCCAGCAGCATGAGGATAATCGGCAAAAGCCACCATTTCTTATTGTGTTTTAGAAATTCCCAGAATTCGCGGAGAAGCGTTGGACGTTTTTCACGGGCCATTTGTTCAAAATTGGTTTCGGCTGTCATGGATTATTCCTAAAATTGGCGGAAATAGTCTTTTGCAGTTGGTTTTTTGGGGCGGGGTATCCAATAAGTCTCTAAACGGGATTCGTCGTATCGGCGCAGCGGGTGATTTCCCAGCAGCCGCCGGCAAAGACCCACTGGGGTAAAAATACAATAAAAAAAGAATGCCAAAATCATATGACTCAGCAGCCATCCGATGGGAAATCCCAGCAGAATCATCACTCTGTAAACCGGTTTTGCCCATAAGGGCCGAATCAGTCCCAGACCGCACACAGCGGCGCCGAGGAAAAATATAAACAGGCATTGAACGCCTGTTGCTCTTGCCGTTTTGAACAAAATCAGGCTGGCGGCCGCTGCCGCTGTCAGGCAGGCAAAACCGAACGTCCGAAGCTCTTTATCAGAAGGGTTTAAAGGGGGCTTTATCAAGGTCATGCTGTCTAATCCGGATTAACAAGGACAGGATAGTTGCCGGCTGCAGACAGGAAAGTCTGGGGCTGTTCTTTTTTGTACAAAATGAAGTTCTCTATGGCAAGCACATCCATATCGGTATGGATAAAGCACTTCAAGGCATCGTCAGGAGTACAGACAATCGGTTCTCCGCGGACATTAAAACTGGTATTGATAACGGCTGGACATCCTGTTTTCTGGCGGAATTGCTTAAGCAGGCGGTAAAATCGGCCATGCCGTTGGGGGTCCACGGTTTGAATGCGGGCGCTGTAATCCACGTGCGTAACAGCCGGCAGCATGCTGCGCTTGACCTTCAGTTTCTCAAGGCCGCAGCAGCTTTCCTGCTGCGGTGTCAGAGGAATGCGATGCTCAGGCCGAACGGCCGCTGTCAAAAGCATATAGGGGCTCTCCTGACAAAGCTCAAAATACTCGGCAGCGTCTTCCTGCAGGATGCTTGGGGCAAAGGGCCGGAAAGACTCCCGAAACTTGACTTTCAGATTCATTCGGGACTGCATCTGTTCATTGCGGGCATCGCCCAGAATGCTGCGGCTTCCCAGCGCCCGCGGTCCGAACTCCATCCGCCCCTGAAACCAGCCGACCACCTGTCCTGCCTCGATGGCTTCTGCCACGCGGGCCAGCAGGTCTTCTTCTTGGTCGAAAAAGCGGTACTTTGCCCCTGCTGCATTCAGGCGGGAACGAACGTACTCGTTTGAGTAAGCCGGTCCCAACAGAGAGCCCTCCTGCTGGTCCTGCTGGCCGTCGGCGATCCGCGGATTGTTCAGCAGCTGATAATGAACAAACAGCGCTGCCCCCAATGCCCCGCCTGCATCGCCGGCGGCCGGCTGTATCCAGAGATTGTCAAACGGTCCCTCGCGCAGGATGCGTCCGTTGCCGACGCAATTTAGCGCCACACCGCCTGCCATCACCAGATTTTTCATTCCCGTCTTGCAGCCGGCAAAACGGACAATCCGCAGCATAACTTCCTCTGTTACTTTCTGTATGGAAGCGGCGATATCCATTTCCCGCTGGGTGAGAGGAGACTCCGGCTTTCGGGCTGGACCGCCGAAGAGTTGGGCAAATTTTTTTCCTATCATATAATTGGTATAGCCGTAGGTAAAAAAATCCATATTCAATCGAAATGAGCCGTCTTCCTTCAAGTCCAGAAGGTTATTCAAAATAAGGTCGGCGTAAACAGGGCGTCCGTAGGGAGCCAGCCCCATCAGTTTGTATTCCCCGGAGTTGACCTTAAAGCCGCAGAAAAAAGTAAATGCCGAATACAGCAGGCCCAAGGAGTGGGGGAAATGGAGTTCATAGAGCAGATCGATGCGGCTGTCTTTTCCTATTCCAATGCTGGCGGTTGTCCATTCCCCGACGCCGTCTAATGTGACGACCGCAGCTTCTTGAAAGGGGCTGGGGAAAAATGCGCTGGCTGCATGTGCTTCATGATGTTCTGTAAAAATAAAAGACTTTTTAAAACCGCCGCCCAAAACCTTGTCCATGTGCCGGGGAATCTGAAGCTTCTGATGCAGCCATTGGGGAATTGCGGTTAGGAACTGTCCGAAGCCGCGCGGGGCATAGTCCAGCCATGTTTCGAGAAGCCGGTCAAATTTGATCAGCGGTTTTTCATAGAATACAACATAATCCAGATCTTCCGGCCCGATGTGTGCTTCGCTCAGACAATAGCCAATGGCATTGGTCGGCATGTCGGCGTCATGTTTTTTTCGGCTGAAGCGTTCTTCTTGAGCTGCTGCCAGAATCCGGCCGTCTTTGAGCAGGGCAGCCGCACTGTCATGATAGAATGCCGAAATTCCCAAAATATAAACCGGTTTAGTCATTTGTTTTCTGCCTGCGGCTGAGGCGTGTTTCAATGTGGCTCAAAAGCGATTTGAATAATTTATCTTCCGCAAACGCCGGATTTATTTCCAAGGCGATTTTCATTTCTTCAAGGGCCTTTTCATAGTTGCCCTGCGAGTTGAGCATATAACCCAGCGTGGCATGGGCGGCGGCTGTCTGTTGCCGCGGGAAAATAGCGACCGCCCTGTAAAGCGTTTGAACAGCTTTGTTGAGTTCTCCGGATTTTTCATACGCCTCGGCCAATGCGCCGTAGGCTTCGATGGAACCGGCTGGATCAAACCAGATAGCTTTGGATAAATGCTTGATATAGTTGGAGGTATCGGCAATCTGCCGATAAATCATCGCCAGTTCCAGATGGGCTTTTCCGTCGTAGCCGGCTTTCAGGTCCAGCAGCCGGCGGAGTATCTCCTGCGCTTCTTTCAATTTGCCCTGCTGATGAAGATTTTTGCCCAAACTGAGGTAGGCCGCATCGTATGGGCAGAGCCGAATGACCTTGCGCAGGGCTTCTTCCTGTGCTTTGATGTCGTTGAGACCTGTGCCTGCAAAAACGGCATATTGCCACAATATCTGCCAATCGTCCGGCCGCCGCTGCATTGCCTGTGTGTACTGCCGGCGGCAGTCGGATATGCCGGCCTTTTGCAGCATGGTTTCAAGCTGCCGAATTTGCTGCTGGACGGTCTGCATGAACTCCGCATGGTAAAGCTGATTGGTAAAAGGCGGCTGGCTGTACATTTTCTGATAGAGACGGTTCAGAAAATCATGCCGCTCAAAAGGAGTGTAAGCCAGCCGCTCTGCGGCCTGCTGTTCGCTTAGAACAGCTCCGGCCGAAGATGCCGGAAAACCCGACAGGCACTGTTGAACGGCCGGCAGAAGGGCAGTTGCCAGTACATAATTGCCTGTGAAGTTCAGATGCACATGTTCGTAAAACAACTCGCCCCCCGGCGTTTGCTGCGGGCTGTGTTCTTCGAGGGCGGCGGCACCGTCAACAAATACAATGCCTGATTGTTTAAATTTTTCAGCGGCCGAGCGGATAATTTGATTAATCCGTGCATCTGCCCGAAACCGCAATGTGTCATATTCCACAGCGCTGCGGTAATGGTTTTTGGCGGCTGTGAAATTGCCGGCCAGCCAATAGCAGCGTCCCAGCCGAAACTGCAAATCTGCAAAAGTCGGGTCAATTTGTTCAGCCGCATGGTATTTTTCAACAGCTGACTGATGCTGGCCGGCTGTTTCATAATCAATGCCTTCTTGGTACAGCGTTTCCCATTCCTGCAGCTGGGCCTTTGTGAGATCTTCCCGATGCAGCGATGCAAAAGGAGGGCAATCTTTGAGATTGGCCCCCACGGTTGAAATAATGACAGGAATTCGCCGGCGGCCGGCAATACTGCAGATGTCGGTGAGATTCTGTTCGAAATGACGATAGACATAGTCCATTGCAGGGCTGTCGCAGCGAACCTGTTTGCCCAGAAACATACCCAGTCCTCCCCATCGAGACGGGGCCGGATTTCTGAATTTAGCCGAATCGAGAGCCTGCTCTAAAAGCTGGCCTGTCCGTGTCGATTTAACGGCCAGATTCGCCCGAATAAGCCCAAGACTGGACAGCAGCGGCGAAAAAACAGTTCCCGGTCCGTACGGGCCCACCACTTCATTGTTGCCCATATACAGGATAAGCACATCCGGATTATAGCGGGTGCATTCCTCAGCAATTTTCAAAACGGCATGCGAGTTGATTGCGACCATTGCGGCTGTATGAACTTCAAACCGCACACCGGGATACAATTCCTCCAGCATTACTTGAAGAATTCGCCCAAAATTGTAAGCGGGAGCGGGCATTCCCATGGCGGCCGATTCACCCAAAACAAAAATGCGGCAGGTTTTGTGCGGTTTTTCGGCCTTAAATACAAATCCGTCAAAATTGCGGGCCATCCGGCGGGGGAAGAACTGCCAGCCGAACTGGTAGTTGTGACAGCAGAATTCTTCGCCATTGAGGGTGCATTTGACGATTGCTTTGGTTGAATAACCCCAGCCCAGTAATCGAAGTCCGCATTCCCAGATGCCCGCAAACAGAATAGGGCCGACAAAAACGCAGATAAGGCGAAACAGCCAGAGACGTACTCTGCTGGAGCTGCCCGTTGATGAAGCAATAGATAAATTCTGTTTTGCCGGCGTCTGTTTTTTCATATACCTATTGTATCGGATACGACCTGTCAGGAAATTGAATAATTGCTCTCTGCACCGGCAGGGCTGAGGGCGCAGCCCAAAAGTTTACCACGTCGGCTGACAAGAGCTGTTGTGAGGATCGTTGCACTCCAGCCAGTAGAGACAGAAGGCTTCCCAATCTGCCAATGTTACGGAACCGTCCAATCCTGCATCGGCCTTCTGACAATACCCGTTATCTGGACCGCAGTCGGCATCAAGCCAGAAAGCAGCCCATACAATAAGGTCCTCTATATCAACGGAACAATCTCCTGATAGGTCAGCGGGCAGTTCGAAGCCGGCTGCGTAAACTTCGGAGCAGTTTTGCGGGTCGGGATTGCTGGATGTTTCCGTCAGTGTAATTGCGTCAAGCCAAATCGTCCGAGGGGCACTGGCGCCGAGCATAAAGACGAGATTGACATTGTCTTTGTCCGGCGAGATGCCGCTTACCGTGAATGTTTGTGGTACCGGCGTTAAGTCGGCCGTATAACTGATAAAGGTGCTGTAGGGTGAATGGGTTTCCTGCAGGGCGACGCTGATAGATGTGTTTCTGTCGGCTGCGGCTTGGAATGTCAGCGTATACCGGAATCCGGCTTGGGTATTGAGATTTTGGTAATACTGCAGATGCCAAGGGATGCCGCTTACTGAATTAATGATTAGTTTGCAGGAGTTTTCCCCTGAGAGTTTAGACGTCGAATCGATGGAACTTGACATTGACAGTCCGGCAGCATTCCATGCTGTTGCCCACGGGCCTCTGCCCTGATCGAACTGACCATTGATGACCTTGTCAATACTCGGCGCCGCAACCGCCATAATCGGCTCAGAGACCGGACCGCGGTTGCCGCCCTTGTCAATGGCTGTGATTTGGTAGCGGCAGGTTTTGCCGGCAGCAACAGTTGTATCTTCAAAATAATGCTGGGTGTTGTAGCCGGCCAAAATGCCGTCCCGCAGGATTTCATACCGGTTAATGCCGACATCATCTGCCGGGGGTTGCCATTGCAGCAAAATTCCATGTTGGGTGGCAGTGACGGTAATATCATTTATTTTTGCCGGCGGGATAGTGTCGATTATGCCTGTAATATCCGCTCGCAGCGAAACTTCATCTGTTCCGTGCAGGTACAGCGCCGAGTCCATCTGGTCCTTGTAATGCTGGGCAACAATCGGATACGGCTGCAGGCGGCAGTCGCCCCACTGGCCGCCCCAATTGGTATTGATATAGCAGAAATTTTTGATTCCTGCCCAGCTGTTTATTAGATTAAAATAAGGCACGAAATCGCCATTCCAGCTGGCTTCGCCTTGATCTGTATGCCAAAAGACAGGGCTGGCCTCGCCGATGAGAACAGGTTTGCCCCGGGCGTGTGCATCATTGAGAAAAAGGGGTGTATAAGGATGCTGGATGTTCCAGACGCCGAAGGCATTTATGCTCATCCAGTCCACATACGCATCGCCGGGGTACCAGCTCTGATAGGGACCTTGAATGACATTGAAAACCGTGGCTGCCTCAACGTTGTTGCTCCGCAGAGCGTTGGTGATACGTATGAAAGCGGCTTTATAGGCAATCGGGTCATAGTGGTTATGATCGCCGTTGCACTCGTAACCAATGCGGATATAGAGGGGGTATCCGAGCTGGTTGAGGTCTCGGCAGAAACGTTCAATATCGGCATCCCATAAGCCGGCAGCGATTTCATTCTCAATGCCGACGATATAAAGCCCCAGCTGCACCGGCAGATAGACTCCATAATCCCGCCGGTATCGTTCCAGCTCCGCCCGCAGTGCAGGCACAAAAGGATCAACCAGATTGCAGTACGTCATATAGCAGGCGGGTTTTTCGCCTATATCCATCAGATTCCAATAGTCATTGAAATCGCCCGCCGATTGTCCGGCCGTATGCATCACCCGATTTCTCGGTTCGAGTTTGGCGCCGTAATAATTCCGGTTTGCCTGCTGGGCGACCTCGCTTAAGTAAATGTCATCAAAAAGGCCGATACCGCTGGGATTGGACCCCAAGTCGCTGACAAGCATCAATGTAACCGTTACAGAAGCAGGAGCTGTCAGAGTGATAAAACCGGATACGGAATGCCATATATTTTCCGAATCGCCGGGACCAATCTGGAGCTGCTGGGTCGGAGAGCCGCCGCCGGCCTGAACCTGAATGACGATGCGTCGGTCTTTTAAGCCGCCTGTCTGGGTTGTCATTAGTTTGCCGCCGAATTGATAAGTTCCTGCATCTAAGACAAGGTTTTGATAAATCCCATCGTCATGCCACCACACCCCTGCGCAGCGGTCGCCTTCGAGAGGGTCGGCTGCATTTACACTGGAATTGCCGCCCCACCATTGCGACCAGCCAATACCGCCGGATTCAAAATTTCCGTTGGTCAGCAAATTGACCCCAGCAGCAGGACATGAACTGCAGATGAAGCCGCCAAGAACAACAATCAGGAACTTTTGCATATTCCCTTTGTACCCTGTTTAGCAAATGCAGCAAGCAAAAAGGCGCAGCCTCAAGCAAAAGCTGCGCCTTTCATTTTCCATCACACAGAGAAGCAATTTTTATTTGCGGCGTCTAAGCAGCAGACCGCCAAGCCCCAGCAGAGCCAGCGTGGCCGGCTCTGGGACAACGGAAATATTATCCCAGCGGACAATGCCTGCCCCGCTTCCCCAGCCGTTTTTATCCCACATAAACAGATTGATTGTCATCAGGGAGGCACCCGCGGTGGAATTGTCTATGGTCATAGAGCCGCTCAGCCATGTCCCGGCTGGATCATCTTGAGTTATAGGAATTTCTTGTGTCCACCAGATATTGCCGGCACCGTCTTTGATTTCGGCCTTGATGACGCCGATTCGTCCGTTTCCGAGATTCTCCTGCATAATGTTGCCGCTGACGGTGTAAACTGCCGCGCCGATAGGAATGGTCTGGAAGATTCCGTCATCCATCCACCAAACGCCTGCACAGTGGTCGCCTTCAATCGGATCAGGGGCATATTTATTGGAATTGCCGCCCCACCACTGAGACCATCCTGAACCTGCAGGGTCTTCAAAGTCGCCATTGGTCAACAGATTTGCAGTTGCCAATCCCGCAGTTGCCAAAACTGACAGCAAAATCATTACTCTTTTCATCTTCTTTCCTCCAAAATAGGTTAGTAATTTTCTGCTTACACAAAGTATCCTTTGATTGATTGTTTTAATTGAGGGATAAATTTGGTCGAATGGTTAAAATGCGGGCAGACATATCTCGCCGCACTGCACTGTTTAAGAGTTGTATCGGTCATCTTTCCTCTCACTCCAGCCGTAAACACTAACTATTTCTCGGCAAATTAGCAACCGGTTTCTTGCAATGAATTATATCCTTTTAAGAGAATTAAGTCAAGGGGAATTGCGATAATTTAATTTAAAACGCGTTTTCTAAAAACAGCAGATGTTGATTCTTAGTGTCCAATACGGAGACGGCAATTGCTGTTTTATAATTGGCAGGATAGGGGATATAGCATATTTCTTATAAGAAGTATTATTGGACTATTTATATCTATCGTAAGCTTTTTTTAGAAAAGATGTTACATCAATTAGACATTCTTGTTGAAATGGCCAATCATGTATTGAATGCCCTTTATGAGGAATAATTAGCAATCGGTTGCTATCACTGTATTTTATGTTTTTTAAGAAGAATATTCTTGCTTTATGTCGAATAAAAAATATAATAAGAAAGGTGTTTTTGTGTGAGAATAAAGCACAACAATATTTATGGGAGGTTCCGATGAGCAGGAAAGTTTCATTAATTTTAATGGTAATTGCGGCAGTTTGGACAGCTTGGGCAGATAATCTCATCATCAATGGCGACTTTGAGCAGCTTCCCGGAGGGACAGGGTGGAGTGTGTGGTGGGGGGGCAACTCCAACCGCTATGTTACTGATCCGCTGAATCCGGCCAACCACTGTGCGGGTGTGTGGTGGCATGATGACGGGATTTTCCAAACTATCCCGATTGGCCAAGGAAAGTATGAATTCGGCGGCAAAATAATGACCACGCAGGGAATGGTCAACCGCAACGGCGTCATCCGAGCGAGTTTTGGTCCTTCTGAAGTAGATTTGGCCATTGTGCCCGGCGATGCTGTTAATACATGGTACTTTAAGTCCGGCATCATCGATAACTCCTCCATTCCTTACGCGACGACCCTCACGCTCAATTTAATGATGGCCAATACCGGCACCCCGCCCAGCGGAATTGTTTTCTACGACGATATATATTTAGGGCCGGTCGGAATTTCCAAACAGGCAAAATTCCCCCATCCTTATAATGGGGAGATTGTTGCGCCTTCGACGAATGTGCTTCGATGGACCAATCCGCTGCCCTATAATCCGGCTGAATCCATTCATTCAACCGTTTATCTTGAAAAAGATGATGGGGATCCAAATTTCCAATCTGCACCGATTGTTGTAGGGCTGACAACCAATTCTGTTAATCTGTCTTCCCTTGGGATTTTTCTGCAGCCAAGTACAAAATACTATTGGCGCGTCAATTCAACTGATCCCAATAACGGCGTTCCACAGCTGACGCAGGGACCAATATGGACCTTCACGACGCTGGATGACGATCCGCCGGTGGTTGATGCCGGCTCCAATAAGTACCTGTGGCTGTCGATGGCTGACGGCGACGGCGACCCGACCAAGGTAACTTTTATGCTGGATGGTACACTGACGGATGACGGCAAGAGTCCGGTGTCACTGTTGTGGGAGTTGATTTATTCCGAACAGGACCCGGCGACTGTGGTGAATATTGCCACGCCGACGCAGGTAGACTCCGTTGTTACGATAAATGGAACGGGCTTTTATCGCTTCCGTCTGAGCGCGGATGATGCCTACGCCCATGCCGAGGATATTGTGGAAGTGATTGTGTACGGCAGCGCCTGCGAAGCAGCGCAGGGCGATCCGACCGACCATTATCATACATACCCCTACATCGGCGATGTCAACAACGACTGCTTAGTCAATATGGCTGACTTTGCGATTCTGGCGGCTACTTGGCTGGACTGCTTAAGCGACAAGCTTGGCTGTACACCGTAGGAAGGAAGGCCCGGAGATAATATCGATAAAGCAATACTGCAAAAAGGCCGGGCTTGTTAACCCGGCCTTTTTTTTTATAAGGGCCAGACGATGACCGGCGGATTCAGAAAATCCATCAAAGGCTCCCAAGCAGCGGCGGTTACGCTTATTGAGCTGCTGGTGGTCATTGCTGTCATTGCATTGCTGCTGTCGGTTATTCTGCCGGCATTGAAGAAGGCCAAACTCTATGCCCAGCGCATTGTCTGCCAAACCAACCTTAAAACACTGGCTTTGTCCAACGCGATTTACGCCGCTAAATGGGACAATTGGTATGTCCCTCTGATAGATACCACAATGACAGCCCGCGGCGAACCGACATGGAACTCCAACGCGGAATTTCGCAGCATTGTCGGGCTGGAAGAGGCTTCCGCCGGCAGCCGTTTTGTGATGCCCGAAGAATACCTCTGTCCCGCGGACCAGCAGGCAGATGAAGATTATTGGCTCCAGCAGACGGGGGCTGTTTATCAGAATTATGTCAGCTACGGCTATAATTTTACAGACTGGGGGCCTACCTCCAAGAGTCCAGCTGTCTGGGCCGGCAATATCCCCTCTTCGAATTGGTCATGCCGGTTTCGCATCAGTACTATTCCGTCGCCGGCCGGCAAGATTATGTTTGTAGATGCCGGAGACTGGGCAGCATACCAGCCGGGGGCTAATTACCGGCTTTATTGGGACAGAGATGGGCAAAATATTGTTAGATACCGCAGTCGGAATATGTGGTATCCGGTTTATTTTCGTCACAGTCAAGGAGCAAATACCGCTTATTTTGACGGTCATATCGACTTTCGAAAGAAGGAGATACTTTTTTACTACAATCCTCCTGACTCTCTGGATGGGGATAAAAGTATGAATGATATGATTTGGTTCTGCAATCCCCAGAATCGCGCGATTCCATAAAGACTGAGCAAATTGTCTGCCCTGCCTTATTTCTCAGTTTTTCAAGCAATCCCAAATTATTAATGATTATTTTGAATATTAAAGATCCAATAATGACTCGATTGACAGTTTATCTAAATTGTTTTTGTAAGGGGAGGGGCGTGTTAGCAACATTTTGCTTGAATTTCGAATTGGCGACGTATATAATACAAAAATAGAGCAATCGGTTGCTAAACAATACTAACTCATTTATTAGTACAATCTTATGAAAAACGGAATTCCGAGTCTGGAAGATGTCGCACGGATAGCAGGTGTCAGCAAATCAACAGTCAGCCGAATTTTAAATAATCGTCTGGGCAACGGCTTTTCGGTGCGGGATGAGGTGCGGCAGCGGGTACTTGATACGGTACGCAAGCTCAATTATCGGCCTAATCTGTTTGCCAAAAGCCTGACAATGCAGTCTACGCGGATGATTCATATCTTCGGCGGCAACCACGCCCTAAGCGATTTGGGAAATATTTATCAGACTGTTGTGAACAATATTACACAGGTGATGGAATCTGTATCTCAAGATTACGATGTAACGGTGGATATGTCCCGTCATTCCACCGATGTCAGCGAAATGCCGGCATGGAAAATTGATGGTGCTGTGATTCTGGCCAAGTGTACCTCGGTTACGATGGATGAAATTGTCCAGATGAGAATCCCCTATGTAGTTGTAAATGGCCCTTGTCCTGAGGATGGTTTTTCTGTTGTGCCCGATGATATCGGCGGCACAAAACTGGCAATGCAGCATTTGTTTGAGCTGGGGCACCGGCGGATTGCCTATTCCGGCCCGCTGCCGCCGTTTGAGGCGGGCACTGATGCGCCGGAGGATTACCGAAGTCCGATTCAGTTTCGCAATTTCGGGCTTGAAGTAGATGTTCTGACCTGCCACAGCAGTCTCCGCGATCGGTATGAAACCTATTTATCTCAGATGCGCCAGCATGGGTTAGAGCCCATCACCAGCGCTGCCGAAATGCCGGATACGGCGGAAGATTACTTGCATACAATTGTCTATGAAAAAGGGGCAACAGCCGTGCTGGTATACGGCCATATGGGCGCACTAAATTTGCTTCAGGCTGCTCATTCGCTCCATGTTGCTGTTCCCGAGCAGCTCAGCATAATCTGTTTCTGCGATGAATATGCCAACCGTGTGATGAGCCCGCGGCTGACATTTATTGACTTGTGCTCTGAAAAAATGGGTAAAACAGCAGCCGAACTGCTTCTGGAGCAAATCCAACATCCCGAGCAGGCCAGCCCAGTAACGATTGTATTAGATGAAAAACTTGTCATCCGCTCCTCCACAGCCCCCCCGCGGCCGGTTTGCTGAAGCAATTGATTGCCCAATGCTAAATCCGCATTAAAATCCGATTGCTTTCATTCATAAAGCCCAAGAGGCGTCCAATCCCGATTTGGTCTATTCGTTTCCTTCGATATCCATCTGCAGAATCTGGCTCATCTGAGCGGTAAGCCCCTCAATCTGATCCTCTGTCAGCCGGGGATTCATTACTTTTTCGATGCGGTCTTGACCGGCGATGCGGACAGACCAGACCTCGCGTCCATTCTCGAATATGCAGCCCTCGTATTTCAGCCGGCGCTTGCGCATCAGAATCAGCGCCAGCACAAAGCGGAATTGAATCTTTTCCGGCTCGGTCTCTTCGGCCAAACGCTCAAAAAAGGCCATTAGCATTTCATCATCGATAAACAGCCGTTTTTTCTGCTCCGGATTGGGCATCCGGCTTTTCCAGAAGCAGTACACCGCCGGCTTTTGTTCATTCCAGTAGGCGGCACTGAAATCCTGCCGTATAAGTCCTTGCGGCGTTTCCACCAGCGCGGCGAAAAATTCCTCGCCGATTTCAAACGGCCGGCCTGTGCCGCTGCATTGCCCAAGAGGTTTTTTGATTTCCCAGTCTGCCATGATCTATCGTAATCCTTTGACAATCTCCAAAATCCTTGTTATTGCTCATAAAGTGCCTGTTCATCTAACCATAGCAATTACTCATTTTTCGCTTTCATGTTTCACTTGTATTTCTGCGGCGGATACAGTACAGCATCTTTTCGGTCGCACTGCAAGCGCATTATGCTTTACTTTATATCCGGTAATGTAGGGTACAGCAGAATTTTTTGAGGAACTGCTGACCGAAAATGCGTCGTATCTGGTTTGTCCATTTGCAGTTCTTGTTCTTCTTCAAATGTCAGCCATGGGGCCAGCATTTCAGCTGTTTTGGGACCGATGCCCTTGATTGCTTCCAAGTCGTTAGCGGACCGGAAAGCCGGCTGCGGCTGAGCGCTGCGGTAGGCAATCAGGTCCAGCGCCCGGGCTTTGCCGATGCCGGGCAGACGTACCAGACTGGCCAGACTGGCAGTGTTTGGATTGATTCGCTCCGGCCGCGCCTCCAGCGGAGGCGTTCTGTACACTGTATAAAGGCAAATAGCCGGCAGCATCATTGCCAGCAGGCCAGCCGCCGCTGCTGACGCACAGCCATTGGCCCACAAGTGAATCTTCTGGAGATACTCTGAATGGCTCGGTGCTTGCCGCATAGTCCGTTCATTCGAATTCAGCGCTGCAGGATTGTTCTCTGGAACTTGGCCAGCACCATAAAGGACTTTTTGGGCGTTAGATTTTCCGTCAGCAGACCGCAGCTGTTCATTGGCGAACCGCTGGAGTCAGCAAGACACGAATACGTTACCGTGTTGATAAACGGTCGGCCCAGCGCCAGCTTATAAAACTCCTCAATCCAAGATGCCTGCAGGGATTGATCCCAGCTTTTTCTCCAGCTTCCTGCCCGTTCTGATGACCGGTCCCCCGGACCGTGAGCATCGGGTATGGAAACTCCAGTGATATGCACGGTTTTGGGCACGGCCGCAAAACAATCCAGACGCGAAGAAATCTGCATCATATCCCGAACATGCATTCCCGGAATATCCCGGCCGAAATGAATC
This sequence comes from Phycisphaerae bacterium, assembly GCA_018052735.1. GTDB lineage: Bacteria > Planctomycetota > Phycisphaerae > Sedimentisphaerales > Anaerohalosphaeraceae > 4572-13. The sequence continues at coordinate 45,679 of JAGPMT010000024.1, forward strand.
TGAACGCCGAATGCATCAAAGCTGATGCCGCTTTGAATAACCATATCGGCATACACCAGCGGCGGAACAGTGGTTTTGTCGTGTGCATAGTACTCACCCCAAGGATACAGCAGCTCAACCATCTTGCGGCTTTTTACATCCACGGCCTTAGCCGCAAGACATGCAGTCCGGGTCATCTCAATGACCTGCTCAAAATTGAACCCAAAGCAATTCAGTGCATTCATCCCGCTGATGACCCGCCAAGCGTGGATGAATTTGCTGTATCGAGAAACCACCTTGGTGACGAAATCATACGCGTATTCGCGAATTTTTTCAAAATCCGCTTTTTCATTCAGCAGCCATTCAGGAACCGAATCCGGCGAGAACCGCAGAAGCGGACCAGCGCACAAAGCCAAACGATGACCGGATAAATACTGTATGCACTGATCCATTTTGGAAAAGTCATATTCTCCCTTTTCTGATTCAATTTCTGCCCACTTGACAGGAATTGTAATGAAACCGAACATGTCCAGAAGATATTTGCGGTATTTTTCGTCTGCTATTTGATCTAAATTCAGCTCGCACCCCAGCGAGTGTCTGCCAAGAGCTTTGTTGCGAAACCGCACTGCAAGGTATTGTTCGGCATGCTTGGCGGCCAGTTTTTCGGAGAATTCAATTCCTTTTTTCAGGGCTTCATCTGCAAACATCGAAGCCCGCTCCGGAACTCCGCTGTGCTGAAGGGCCTGAATAAAAAGGTCCTGTACTTCCTGAGCCATACCCTCCAGCTCATCGCTGGGATCAAATAATGCCCAATCTTCCCGTTTCAGGGTTATCTGCATCATTCGGGCACGGGCCAGTTCGACATTAAGATTATAAGGTTCTGCCCGATCCGGAAGGCGGGTGGTGTTGAGCATCAGCATGCCGTTGTCTTCAACCGGCCAGAGGAGTGAAAGACCCGCCGCATCCTGCGATTTCTTGATGCACTCTATCTCCCCATCCTTAAACTCGATTTTATCGACATGCCGAAGCGGAATCATATCGGTTCCAAAAAGATAAGCCCCGGCCAGCGAATACTCTTCTATAGGTTTTCCATTTTTAAATAACTGGAATTTCAAAACAACCCCTTGCATCAATGGTTATGATTGGATGTTCTACAATTCAAGTAAGGATTATAGCAAATATGCCGGAGATTGCAAAGGAATCTTTATAAGGCAATTGGAAAGCAGAAGGCCGTTTTTTCCCCTATAAAACGCCCCGGTTTTACAGGCAGTTTGCGGTTTTCTCTGGAGAAATGAGATTCGAAATGCTTGTTTGACAGCCGCAGAACCGGCTATTCTTTTCAATCAAACAAAAAATGAGCTGGGCTTGGGCGAGAATCAGCTCAATAAGGTCCATATTGGCTTGTGCAGTCTGCCGCGTATAGCCGGGCAGAAAAATCAGAAAATAACCGCAGTGCCCCCGCTCATCAGCCAGTTGTGTTCCGGCTGTGCAACCATCCTTCATCGGCAGAACACAAGGATCATTCCCGTCGTCAATTCGACGACACAGGTACTGCAGAATATCCGGATTTTTCCTTAGAAATGCCGCTCTTTCCGGATCATTTGCATATGCCTGATAGCGGTCATCAACAAAAATCAAAACCGGGCCTTCCGGCTCTGTTAGACCGAAAACCTCCTGCCTGAACTGTTCCGAAGGCATTTGCGAAAATAGCGATTTATAAAAATCTTCCATAATAAAAGTATTATAAGATATTTTTTTTGTTAATTTACTTTATAAAGCAATACAAACAAGGTATTTTGATTTTCGTTAGAAAATGCCTGACCCATCAGCAAATTGAGTGAAATGCTGTTTTTTATGGTAATTTGACTTAGTTTAAATACTTCATAGTCCTATAAATAAGGACGAAATGGAAATCAATAAACACCAGAACAGAGTTTTTAAAGTCCGTTTACATTATTTCGGCCTGATAGAGTCGGAATAATACAAGCTTAAGAATCTACTGTTTAATTGTTCCGAATGGGATTGACAAATTC
>JAGPMT010000050.1 GCA_018052735.1 Phycisphaerae bacterium
AAACAGGATTCCTACAGTACGGTGTTGTCTTTTCCGCCACGGTCTTGTGGGGGGCATTGCTGCTGTTTCAGGTTCAGCCCCTGCTCGGCCGGGATGTACTGCCGTGGTTCGGCGGAACACCGGAGGTCTGGACAACCTGCATGCTGTTCTTTCAGCTGTTTCTGCTGGCTGGTTACCTGTATGCCCATTTTCTAATCCGCATCCGGAATCCCCGCATTCAGGCGGCCTTGCATATCGCCGGGCTGGCAGGCGCCCTGCTGTTTCTGCCCATCCTGCCCAGCGACAATTTCAAGCCGACACCCAACAGCAATCCCCTGCTGCAAATCCTGCTGATCTGCACCCTCACCGTCGGCCTGCCCTATCTGATGCTGGCTTCTGCTTCCCCTTTGATTGGAGCATGGTTTGCCAAAACCTTTCCGGCTAAAAATCCGTACCGGCTCTATGCCCTGTCCAACGCCGGCTCGCTGCTGGGATTGATGGGATTTCCATTCGTTTTTGAGCCGTTTTTCACCCGCCTGCAGACGGTTTATTTGTGGTCTGCCGCCTTTGCCGTTTTTGCGGTCCTGTTTGCGGCCTGTATGCTGCTGGCAGGCAGAGCCGCACCCGTCCAGCCCGCTGCTAAATCCTGTCCATCCGGCAGCAAACGCCAGCCGGAGCGGCGGTGGCTGTGGCTGGCCCTGCCGGCGGCGGCTGTCGTGGAGCTGCTGGCCGTCACCAACAAAATTACACAGGATATCACCGTTATTCCCTTCCTCTGGGTTCTTCCCCTGAGCATCTATCTGCTCAGCTTCATCATCTGCTTTGACCATCAGCGCTGGTACAAGCGGTCGGTATTCCTGCTGCTGTTTATTCTCGGAATGGGCGGAATAATGTATGTCCACCTTTTTGAAGAAGGGATGTCCGCCTATACGCTGGTCGGCATTTATGTCTTTATGCTGCTGGGCTGCTGCATGGTTTGCCACGGGGAACTCTACCGTCTCCGTCCGGCGCAGGAACACCTGACGGTCTATTACCTGATGATTGCTGCCGGCGGGGCAATGGGCGGTTTTTTTGTCGCCGTCATCTGCCCGGTGATTTTTAATGTGTACATTGAATTATATCTCGGGCTGCTGGTCTGCGCCTGTCTTCTGCTGCTGGCCGATCAGTCTCTTTCCGCCGCCGGTGCCCGGCGTCGGCCGTTCTGGATTGCGGCGGTCTTTGTTGTGGGGCTGCTGGGCATCTTTCTGATGGGACAGCGCACCTCCGACAGCCAGCGCTCCATAGAAAACTCACGCAACTTTTTCGGCGTTTTGGGAATCTGGGAAGAAGCATGGGATAACCCAGCCGATCATAAGCTCCTGATGCAGCACGGAACCACTTTTCACGGTCTGCAGTTCCAGTCGGCTCAAAAGAGGCATCTTGCCACCGCCTATTACAGTCCCGACAGCGGCATCGGCCTGCTCCTGCGCCATCTGCCCAAACAGGAAAACCGCCGCATCGGCATTGTCGGGCTGGGCGTCGGCACGCTGGCCGCTTACGGACATCCCGGCGACACCCTCTGCTTTTACGAAATCAATCCCGATGTGGAGCGTCTGGCAAGAAAATATTTCACCTATCTGTCCGATTGCCCTGCGCAGATCGACATCGTAAAAGGCGATGCCCGACTGTCTATGGAGCACCAGCCGTCCCAGAATTTCGATGTGCTGGCGATTGACGCCTTCAGCAGCGACGCCATACCCGTCCATCTGCTGACCGCCGAAGCCATGGCCATTTACCTGAAGCATCTGGCACCCGAAGGCGTTCTGGCATTTCATATCTCTACCATGCATCTGGACCTGCATTCGGTCATCTGGAAGCTGGCCGACCATTTCGGTCTCAAGACCGCTTGGATTGAAAGCTACAAAGACGACTCCTCCGGGGCGCTGGATTCAGACTGGATTCTTCTGGCGCAGGATGACCGCTTCCTCGGCTCTGAGGCCATCCGGCTCAACGCAAGCCCGCAGGACCGGCGCCGCAAGGATGTCCTGCTCTGGACCGACGACCATATCAACCTGCTGCAGATTCTCAAGAAAAATCCGCTGTCCCGCTGAGCCGGACGGCGGGGGCACCCATAAAAAAAGCCGCCGGCATAAATCTGCCGGCGGCGCCTTATTCCCTATCCTGAAATGAACCTATTTAAGCGGCAGCTTGAACAGAGTGATGCTCAGCGGAGCCGCTGTAATCGGCTGGCCGAGATCCGTATCCGCGGCCTGCTGAATCGCAATCACCGGCTCCTTGCCGGGCTCGTTGTAGGCCAGCGGATTGGCATTGGCGATCACCCATGTCTTGGCTGCACCTGTGCCGCTTGCCCCGGCCAGATTCAGCCGCAGCTTATAGGTATCCCGGGTTGCATTGACCACGCCAACGGTCAGGAATGCCTTGTCGTCGGTCAGCGCGGCGGCTACATCCAGACGCTCGCTGGAACCGTCCACCTTGACCGGTATCGTCCCGTATTCGTTGCGGTACAGCATCAGCGGATAGGCCGTTGCATCAAAGCCAGCCGCTGTCTTGGTGGTCTTGATGCAGCCGATCACATTGACCGTCTGGGCATAGTTGGCCATAAAGCAGATATCCGAATTGCGGAAATACTCGTGCAGACCGGCGGCAATGCCCAGTGCATCTTTCATAAAGTAGCGCGTCCCCAGTTCCCCGAAGACATGCGGCCCGTACCAGTAATTCCACTCGTCCATCGCAATGCGGATATCCTTGTCTTTCAGCCCCGGAATGGTTTGGCGGAAACGGCGGTGCGCATCGCATTTGTTCTTGATGGAATCGGGTATCTGCCGCACATGCGCTGTAATATCATTGCGGTTCTGGCAGTAAAAATGCTCGCTGATTAAATCCATATGGTCGGCACAGCTGCGCAGCATTCCTTCGGTCCAGCCGCCGCCGATTTCGCCGCTGGCCACCGTCTTGATGGTCGGGTCAACCTGACGCATCTTTTCTTCCACCCAGTTGTGCTTGAGGACATAGTGGTTCAGCTGCATATAGCCCAGCTGCCAATTGCCGAACATCTCATTGCCCACGCACCACCATTTGACGGCAAACGGCTCTTTGCTGCCGTTCTGCGCCCGCAGCCTGCCCATCGGGGTGCGGGCATCGCCGTTGGCATATTCCACTTCCGCAGCCGCCGAATACGCATCGCCGAATCCGGTATTGACGGCAATCATCGGCTCGGTATGAATCAGACGGCACAGAGCGATAAACTCATGCATCCCCACATCGTTTGTTTCGATGCCTGTCCAGGCCGGATTGGTCCGTGTGGGCCGCCGGTCGCGGTCGCCCAGACCATCCCGCCAGTCATAGCCGCTGACAAAATTGCCGCCCGGCCAGCGATACACCGGCGCATTCAGCTGCCGCAGCAGCTCCAGTGTATCCCTGCGGAAGCCCTCAACATTGTCAGCCGGCATCAGCGAAACCGCCCCGACCACAAATGTCCCTTTCCCGCTTCCGACAATTTCCAGCCGCCCGTTGTCGGCATCCGCTCCGGCTTCAAACTTCAGCGGCACGGTTTCGAATGATTTGGACAGTGTGCGTATCGTTACCGTCTGACGCTGGGAAGCCCCGTCGCCCCACACCAAGCTGACCTGTACAGGTCCGGCGGCCTTTTCGCCCCGCAGCACAATCCGTCCTGTATAGGAACGCCCCTGCATCAGTGCCAGCTCTTCCTGATAAATGCCCGCAGGGCCGGCTGCCGTGCCAATCTGCACACTGTGCTTGCCCGACAGCGGATTGTCCGTGGTCATCGCAACCGCTTCCTTCGGGCCGATAACCTTCCATGGCGAAGCCGCCAGCACCCGCGCTCCGGATCCCGTGCGGCGCCAGATATCCCGTTCGGCCGGCACCGGGAAGTAGAACTTGCGGTCTTCCAGCATTTCCGCCCAAATGCCGCCGTATATGCACTGCCCCAGATGCTCAATAAACTGGCCGTAAATATACTTGGAAATCGGCTCAAAGGTCTGCGAGGCATCCACAGACACCTGTGCCTCTACTGTCTTGGATTCGTAGGCAAAGGTCCCGATTTTTTCCAGCGTGATGTCATCATACCACGCCTTGCCCGTCGCGGACCCCCAGCCGCCGAATAGGCAGTTAATCTGGATCGAGTCGCCCATTTCGACCACAAATTCGCATTCCACCTTCGTCCAGTCCGTCGTGCCGCTGACCGCCGGCGTCGCGACGCCTTCGTAATCGTGCACATTCAGCAGCGCTCCGCGGGAACTGCCCGGCTGCAGGTTTTCCGTCTTAATCCAGCCGCTGAGCCGGTACCGGCTGTTGGGTTCGACCCGTACCGTCTGCGTCCAGGCGGCATCGCCGCCGCCGGCAGATTCAATCATTACGCTGGCATTGCCGGTGTGGCCGATCGTGGCCGTCTCCAGCGACGCCTGACCATTCCAGACCATCGTCCGCCAGCGAACCGGGCGGTTATTGCGGCTGTCTTCAAACGACGGATTGGTCACCAGATTCTCCGCCCAAGCAGCAGAAAAAAGACACAAAACTCCGGCCAGAAGAATTCCCCTGTGCAGCATGCTATTTCTCATAATAACCTCCCTGACAACAAGTGCATTTTCAAACACCGGCAGACCCCGCCTGTCAGGATCTGCCTGGTGTGCCATCGTTCTATTCGGATACTTTCTGGGCGACCATATCGCCGACCTGACTGGTCGAATAGCCCATCTTTCCGGCCGCCAGCGATTTGAGCTTATGGGCCGTTACATAGCGAACCGCCTGCTCCACTGCAGTGGCGGCTTGTTCCTGCCCCAGTGTTTCCAGCATCATCTGCATCGCACAGATAGCCGCCAGCGGATTGATGACCCCTTTGCCCGTGTACTTGGGAGCGCTGCCGCCGATAGGTTCAAACATCGAAACGCCTTCGGGATTGATATTGCCGCCGGCTGCTATGCCCATTCCGCCCTGCGTGATAGCGCCGAGGTCGGTGATGATATCCCCGAACAGGTTGCCGGTCACCAGCACATCAAACCACTCGGGACTCTTGACCATCCACATACAGGTGGCATCCACATGGTAGTATTCCCGCTTAATGTCCGGATAATACTTGTCCCCCATCTCGTGGAAGGCCCTTTCCCACAAATCATACACATAGGTCAATACATTGGTCTTGCCTACCAGACCCAGCGTATTGTCCGGCCCGACGCCGCGGGCTTTTTTGCCCTTCTTGCGGGCATACTCAAACGCATACTGCAGACACCGGTCCACCTGAAACCGGGTATAAACCGCCGTCTGGGTCGCTACTTCGTGCGGCGTATCTTTCATCATCAGCCCGCCGGAGCCGGTATAGATATCGCCGGAGTTTTCCCGTACAACGACATAATCAATATCTTTGGGACCTTTGTCCTTCAAAGGACAATCCACCCCCGGAAACAGCCGCACCGGACGCAGGTTGATATACTGATCCAGCTCAAACCGCATCCGCAGCAGAAGACCTTTCTCCAGAATCCCGGGCTTGACATCCGGATGCCCGATCGCCCCCAGCAGAATGGCATCCAGTTTTTTCAGTTCCGCAATCGCGCCGTCCGGCAGGATTTCACCCGTCCGCTTATACCGCTCGCCGCCAAAATCATAGTTGATTTTTTCCACTTTGAAGCCGAATTTTGCGCTGACCGCATCCATCACCTTAACCGCTTCTGCAATGACTTCCGGCCCCGTCCCATCGCCGCCGATGACGCCAATTGTGTACGTTTTCACTGGTTTATCCTTTCTCAACAGATAGTAACTGATACATCCGCAACTGTTCTGCAATCTGAGATTTGTCTCTATTTCAGATTAGATTTATCATCTATGGATTACAGACCTGCCTTGCCGATGCTTTCGCAAAACGGCATAAACCGCAATTATTACAGCCAAACTCTGTTCGTTTCAAGCACAATTGGATTTTTTATCTATGCACCCCAGCCAAAACAAACCGCCGGAAGCATGAACCTTATCCGGCAAATCCTGTGCTTGCTCAATAGTTGTCAAACTGTCTTTGAAATAGCCCTGCGGTTTAGGGGCAATATTGATACAGAATTGCTTTATAATCGGATGCATTTTTTGCTTTTCAAAACTGCCGGCAATTGGTTTATTGAAGAACAATCAAATCGGTAAAACGTATGTATTGCCAAAACAAACAGATAGCGCCGGCAGCCTGAGACCGCTGCTGACGCTTCGCCCGGATTGAGGAGACGACAATGAACCGCACACAATATGCAGGTCTGCTGACGGTAGTATGGATTGTTTTTGCTGCAGCCATACCGGCCCAAACTTTATTAGTCCAGTATGAAAACCAGTCGTCCGCCGCCCGCATTGAGCCGGCGCAGATGGCCGGCCGGCCGGGCATCGCCGTCATATTTGAAGGCACGGACGACCTGCATTACTACGCCAGCGCTTCTACAGCTCCAGCACCGGGGCTGGAATTGACAGTCTGGGCAAACGCCGACGGCATTCAGTTCGGTCCTGCGGTGTATCCGGTCTGGAGCTTCTTCAACGACCCGGCGGCCGGAAAAGTGGAAGTCTATGTCGGCCGGTTTACGGTCTTTGTGCCCCTTGTTCAGGATATCCTGCCCTCGCGCATGGCTGAAGTAACCGTTCACATTTCCGGCTTGGCCTGCACCAGCAAGCTGTGTCTGACGCCGTTTACCCAGCTTATCCGCACCGCTGTCGATTTTTCGCAGGCACAGTCGTGGCCGACAGTTGCGTTCGAACCGGCTCCGCCCCGGCCGGCAGCACAGCCGAGCCTGACAATCCCCAGCCCTGACAATACCCCGCCAGCTGGTCCGCTGGCTGAAACTCTGGCCGACTGGAAAGAGCAAACCGTCGGCGCCGGGGCCTACGGTTCAGCAGGCTATCTGCTGTTGGCCCTGCTGGCAGGACTGTCTATCAATATTATGCCCTGCGTGCTGCCCATTATCCCGCTGATTATTATGCGGCTGGTTTCGCAGGCCAGCCAATCCGCACGCCGGCGCATCGGTTTGGGGGCTGCCTTTTGTGCAGGGATTGTGCTGTTCTTTGCCGCCTTTGCCGCTTTGTCGGTGATTGTCAAACTGTCCACAGGAACAGCGCTGGACATGAACAGCCTGTACCGCAGTCCGGCAGGAGTCATCGGGCTGTTTATCCTGCTGGTGTTTTTTGCACTGGGGCTTCTGGACATCTGGACGCTGGCGCTGCCGGCATCGATTAGCGCTGGTCAAAGCCGTTCAGCAGGACTGGCCGGCTCGGTCAGCATGGGCTTTTTTGCCGGCGTTTTGAGCACCCCCTGCAGCGGCGCCATTCTGGGGGCGGTGCTGGTCTGGGCACAAACCCAGCCGCTTTATGTCAGCAGCGCTGCACTGATTCTGATGGGCATCGGAATGGCTTTGCCCTATGCGGCACTGGCTGCAATACCCAAACTGCTCGATTTTGTTCCCAAGCCCGGCAAATGGATGGACATCTTCAAAAAAACCGGCGGCTTTCTGCTGCTGATTATCGCCTTTAAATTTGCCTTGGCCGCTCTGGCCAAAGATCATCTGCTCAATGTCCTTATCTACGGCGTGATTTTTGCCTTCTGCGTGTGGATGGCCGGCACATGGGTGGGATTTTCAACACCCAAAGCCAAAAAATGGGCTGTCCGCCTGACGGCGGCGGCGATTGCCGCGGCGGCAGGTTTCTGGCTGCTGCCCCCGACGCCGCCGACGCCGATTCACTGGCAGCCCTATGATGCCGCGATTGTGCAGAAGGCCATTGAAGCCGGCAGGCCTGTTCTGCTGAAGTTCACCGCCGACTGGTGCACCAACTGCAAAATCGTGGACAAAAATGTTTACCAGCAGCCCGACATCGCCAAACTCGTCAGCGACAAGGGCTTTGCCGCCGTGCTGGCCGACACCACGCAGGCCGCCTTTGCCGCTTCCGCTGATATGAAACGCATCTTCGGCGAGCCCGGAAATGTCCCTGTAACCATCCTGCTCAATCCCAAAACCCAAACCCTCATCAAACTCCGCGGCATCTTTTCGGCCGATGAGTTCCGCCGCCTTCTGAACGAACAGTTTTGACCAGAACTTTTAGACCCCGCATAAAACAGCCTGATGCTCTATCCCCAACAGGGTCTATCTGCCCTGCACGCCGGCACACCCGTCCCGCCAAAGATCCTGACAGTCAGCGCTTTTCGATAATCAGCGCTTGGCCGTCAGAAGCCCGTGTAGCTGGGCGGCGTTTTTGCAGGCATTCGCATCGCCGTCATTATTGAAATAGGCATAGACATCGGTACCGCTGTGCAGATGCGGTTCAAGCCACCGCACCCAGTCGGTCAGAACATCCGCGCTGTACAAGCTCTGATACAACTGCGGCCTGCCGTGAAAGCGGATGTAGATAAAATCGGTCGTGCATTCCCGAATGCCGTACAGCCGCGGCATATCCGGCAGCACCAGTGCAGCATTGTATTTCCTCAAAAGCCCGTACACAGCCTCCTCAAACCAGCTTGAATGGCGAAACTCCACCGCAAACCGCAGCGGCTTTTTAAGCGCTTCTGCCGCCGCCGTGCAGACTGCTAAAAAATCCTCCAATCGCCCATCCTCCCGATGCAGCCCGGGCGGAAGCTGAACCAGCACCGGCCCCAGATGCCGCTGGAGCAAAATCGCCCGCTCCAGAAAGGTCTGCACATCGGCTGCTGTGTCGTGCAGACGCTTTCGATGCGTGATCCGCCGCCACATCTTGACCGCATAGACAAAGCCGGCCGGCGCCTGCGCCTGCCATTTGGCAAATGTGCTGTCCTTAAACAAATGGTAAAATGTGGCGTTCAGCTCGACGGTGGCAAAATGGCAAGCATAATATTCAAACCGCCGCCCCTGCGGCAGGTCGGAAGGATAAAATGTCCCCTTCCAGTGGTCATACACATACCCCGATGTGCCGACAAAAACGCCTCCGGCCTGTGCTGTCCGTTGTGCCATACCGGCTATTCTAATCCGGCGGCCGCATTCCCACAAGTCCGCTCTTGCAAACAGAACCCTGCCGGTTTATACTGTCGGCTATGGCAAAGGCAAAACAGTCAAAACTGGCGGTTGATCCGGCGCAGGCAAAGGAGCGGGTGCTGAAAATCCTGCCGATTCTCAAAAAGACCTACCCCGATGCCAAAATCGCCCTTAACTGGGACAACCCGTGGAACCTGTGGGTCGCCGTCGTCCTGTCGGCCCAATGCACCGATGCCCGCGTCAACATCGTCACCAAGGACCTGTTCAAAAAATACAAAGGTCCCGAAGATTATCTGAAGGTCACGCAGGAAGAATTGGAGCAGGATATCCGCTCGACGGGCTTTTTCCGCAACAAGGCCAAAAATATCCGCGCCGCTGCCAAAAAAGTCCTTGCCGATTTCGGCGGCCAGATGCCGCGGACAATGGATGAACTGCTGACCCTGCCCGGCACCGGCCGCAAGACCGCCAACTGCGTTCTGGCCAACGCCTTCGGCATCCCCGCCGTCATGTGCGACACGCACGTCATCCGGCTGAGCCGCCGTCTGGGCCTAAGCCGAAACAGCGATCCGGTCAAGCTCGAGTTTGACCTGATGGAAATCGTCCCTAAAACCAAGCTCGGCGGCTGGACGATGTTTTCCCATTACCTTATCTGGCACGGCCGCACAATCTGCACCGCCCGCAAGCCCGACTGCCCCCATTGCCCCATCGCCGACTGCTGCCCCTCGGCCAATAATCCCGACCTGTGGTAACCGAGCACCCCCCCATCCCGCCAGCCCGAAGCAGCCGCCGATTTAACCAATAAAACCTTGCGGCCGATCCCGCATTAAACGATAATACGCAGCAGGGAACAAACACAGCCTAAAAAAATGCCGCTCTGTCAAAGCACTTGCAGCTCAGAAAAGGCAGCAGAGTATTCAGGCAGCTTCTGGAGAGGGCAACAGTATAGAATTACAGCATGATGCAATCGTTGGGTAGCGGGTTGGTAGTAAAGATGTCGGGTAATCATTCATATGATATAATCGTTGTCGGCGGCGGGCATGCCGGAGCCGAAGCCGCATGGGCGGCGGCGCGGATGGGTGCGCGGACGCTGCTGCTGACAATGAGCCGCGATACCATCGCCAAGATGAGCTGCAATCCGGCCATTGGCGGCCTTGCAAAAGGGCAAATCGTCCGCGAAATCGATGCCCTCGGCGGCCTGATGGGCCAAGCCATCGATGCCGCCGGCATCCAATTCCGCATCCTCAACCGCTCCAAAGGCCCTGCTGTGCAAAGTCCCCGCGCACAGGCCGACAAATACCTCTACAAAGACACCGTCCGACAGTATCTGCAAAACTGCCCCAATCTGACAATTGAGGAAGGAATCGCCGCCGACATCCTCACCGCAGCCGGCGCCGTCTGCGGCATCGCCTGCACCGACGGCCGCACCTTCACAGCGCCGGTCGTCATCCTGACAACCGGCACATTCCTTCGCGGCGTAATGCACATCGGCCCGACGCAATGGCCCGGCGGCCGGCTGGACGAACCGGCCAGCAGCGAACTGTCCGACTGCCTCCGCCGGCTGGGCTTCGATGTCCAGCGGCTCAAAACCGGCACTCCCCCCCGCTTGGACGGCTCCACCATCGACTACGACAAACTCCAGCTCCAGCCCGGCGACCCCGACCCCCTGCCGTTTTCGTTTCTCAACGACCGCATTGTCCGCCCGTCTGTCCCCTGCTGGATTACCTATACAACCCCCCGGATTCACACACTCCTGCGCGACAACCTGCACCGTGCCCCGCTCTACACCGGCCAGATTCAATCCGTCGGCCCGCGCTACTGTCCCAGCATCGAAACAAAAATTGTCCGCTTTGCCGACAAACAGCAGCATCAGGTCTTTCTGGAGCCGGAAGATGAAAAAATCTCCACCATTTACTGCAACGGCATCAGCACCTCGTATCCCAAAGATGTGCAGGAAGAAATGATTCGCCTCCTGCCGGGCACTGAACACGCCCGCATCGTCCATTACGCCTACGCCATCGAGTACGACTACTGCCC
>JAGPMT010000025.1 GCA_018052735.1 Phycisphaerae bacterium
GCTGTATCTCGATGATGCTGAAGCCCACCCGCCCTTCCCGGCAATACTGGGCGTTTTTAATCTGTTCGTAATAGTCCTTCAGCTGCTGGTAGGAAAAACGCTTTTCCTCCTTTAAGGTGCTGGACAGATACGACTGAATCATAATCATCTTCTTCTGGTAATCCCGAAAGGAGCGCCAGTCCATCCCCATCTCGTTGAGCTTGCTTTCGGCCAAGGCATAGTTGTTGCCGTAGCTGGCTACAAAACGGGCGGTTTCGGCTTCAACGGCCTTATCCAGATTTTCGTCGATGTTGTCGGGGGCTTTTTGGCGCGCCTCCCGATAAATCAGAATATCTGTAATTTTGCCCCGGATGGCTCTGCGGACAATGGGAAGCGCTTTTGCTTCAAATCTCTGCTGGTCCAGCACAGCGGCGTCCGGCTTGATGTAATCTTCCACGGCAAGCAGAATCTCATCGGAGGAAATGGTCTCCGAATAAACACCCAGCACCATCCCGCCGGTGGCCTGCGGCAGATTGGTTTTATTGGCCAGAGGAATCTGGCGCATTTGTTCTTCGGTAAACTTGCCTTTGGGTTTTGAACCGCAGCCGGAATAAAAAAGCAATCCTGCGGCTATAAGACAGCCGAAAAATCTGCCTGTGTTAGTCATTTATATCGGCTCCAGAAAGTCCATATTCTTTGTTCGGAACGAAATGATTATACGAAAAATCCGGCCATTTCAAACTTCTTTCTCAAAAAGGCGGTTTGTTTTGGACGCAGGGGAAATGTTGTGCCGGATTGGATGCTATTGCTGCTGCAGGGTGGTGTTGAACAGATGCTGCAAAATCGCCGCGTTGCCTGCGAATAAACCGTCCAAAAGAGGATTGGGCTGATTGAATCGGCGAATCCGTCTGTTTTTATCCAGTATTATCCCTCCTGCCGCTTCCACCAGCAGCCATCCGGCGGCAACATCCCATTCATTTTTGGCTACCAGCGTAAAGGTCATATCCTCCAGTCCGGCGGCAACACGAGCCAGCTTATAGGCCACCGACCCCATCGGGATAATCCGAAAGGGGGCATTTTCAAACGGTTTCCACTGGCCGCGGTTGACCTCGCTGCGGCTGGCGGATACCGCTGCTCCGTTCAAGTCCTGCTTTTGACTGACCGCAGCCGGCTTGCCGTTGAGGGTAATGCCCTGTCCGCGAACTCCCAGAAAGGTCTGTCCGGCCGCAGGATTGCAGATTCCGGCCGCCTGCGGACAGCCGTCCACGACATAGGCAATCGAAATGCACCATTCGGGGATGCCCTGTATGAATTCCCGCGTGCCGTCCAGCGGGTCAACGATCCACACGCAGTTTTGCTTCAGGCGCGACCGGTCATCTTGGGTTTCTTCGGACAGCCAGCCCTCGCCGCTTCGCAGCAGCCGGCTTTTGAGAATGCTGTCCAGCCGCGTATCGGCTTCGGTAACCGGATCGCCGCCGTCTTTGAGGGCGGCTTGAATCCGGCCGGAGGTGAAATCCTGAAGCGCTTCCTGTGCGGCCTCCAGTGCTGCCTCAATCCGTTTTAATACATCCGCATATCCCATCGCACATCCGTTCAGGGCTTGAAGATGATGCCTTTGTTCTGCAGCAGAACCTTCATACGGTTGAGCGTTTCGTCCAGATTGCTTAAATCGGGGACCTTCATAGAAAAATCAATGTCGGTCGGGTCCTCGCCCAGCCAGATCGTTTCAATCAGGTCGCTGTCCACGACATTCTGAATAATCTCCATATCCTGCTGGGTCAGCCCGATGGCGGTAACGACCAGAATGACGCCTGCATCCAGCAGGATATTGGCGACTTCGGCCAGACGCCGCAGGTGCTCCGGCCGATGCCGCTGGTCGTCGCCGGGCTTTTTGATGTCTGCATCGACCCCGTAGAGGACATTGGCAATGCCCATGAAATACACCGTTTTGCCGTCGGCAAACAGCCGCTGCTCCAGAGCGCGGGCCAGCGTTTTCTTGCCGACATTCCGCTTGCCGGTTATCAGAATGAGGGCGGCCTTCTGGTTGTACCGTTCCCACCGCTGCTCGCGGCTGATAGCACTGCCGGACCATTTCAGATTGCGCTGGATAACCTGCTGGCGCATCTGCTCCTGCGCATCGGGCAGCGCCTGACGGATAATGCCGCCGCCGCGGATTTCATAGTCATCGACGATAACAAAGCGTGCGGTGGCAGGCAGCGTTTCAACGGCATCAAAGGCCACGGCATGCTGGCAGCAGAGAATGCAGTCGGCGACATCGTGGTAGTCAATCTTATCCTTTCGGCAGGCCGAGCTTAAATCCGATGCGTCCATTGTACTGATGATTGTTTCGATGCGTACCGGCTCTTTGACCGTGCCGATTTTCAGGAGGTAGTCTTTGCCCGGCTCCATCGGCTTTTTGCCCATCCAGAACAGATTGACGCGCATCCGCCTGCTGACGCAGGGTGCCGGCTGGTCGGCACGGGCGGCCAGCTGGCCGCGGCTGATATAAATCTGCTGCTCCAGAGTAAAGGCCGCAGCGCTGCCGGCCTCGAAGGCCGCCGGCGGCTGACCGTTGAACCGCTCCAGCGTTTTAACGGTGCTGCGTTTGCCGGATGGGTAAAAAACCACATCGTCGCCGGGGGCAATCCGGCCGGCTTCGACTGTGCCGGCGATGATCCGCCGCTTGTCTCCGGCTTTGGTGAATTTATAGACGCCCTGCACCGGCATCCGAAAGGGCTTGTCCACCGGCGGCGGCTCTTTGCGGAAGTTATCCAACGTCTCCAAGACCGTTGGGCCGCCGTACCAGTCCATTGTCCGGCTCCGGACAGCGACATTGGCGCCTTCCATTGCGCTGACCGGCACAAAGGCTTCGGCAGACAGCCCGATGCTGTCCAGAAAGGCCCGGTATTCGGCGGCAATGGCTTCAAAGACATCGCGTCTGTATCCGACAAGGTCCATCTTGTTGACCAGTACAACCAACTGGCGGATCCCCAGCATGGAAATCATATAGCCGTGCCGGCGGGAGTTTTCCTGAATGCCTTCTTCGGCGTCGATGACCAGCACAGCCGCCTCGGCGTGCGAGGCGCCGGTAACCATATTCTTGAGAAACTCGATGTGTCCGGGAGCATCAATGATGATGTAGTGCCGTTTGGCGGACTTAAAGAAAACCCGGGCGGCATCAATGGTAATGCCCTGCGACTGTTCGTCTTTGAGGGCATCCAGCAGGAAGGCATATTCAAACGGCTTGCTGCTGCGCCGGCAGGTTTGGCGGACCTGCTCGAGTTTGCCTTTCGGCAGGGAATCGGTGTCGGCCAGCAGCCGCCCGATAACCGTGCTTTTGCCGTGGTCCACGTGTCCGGCAATCACAATGTTCATCCGTTCATCTGTATCGGGGCAGTGTGCCATACTCTGTCCTTCTTGCAGTGTCTGAAATCATCTTACATATACCCTTCCCGCCGGAGGGTTTCCAGTCCGCCGCCGTCTTCGGCATCCTGCGCCCGGCCGGACCGCTCGGCAATATTGGCCAGCTGCCCGCTGCGGAGCTCGTCGATAATCTCCTGCGGATTTCTGGCCTGCGAGTCGATGGGAAAGGTGCAGGGCCAGCAACCCAGAGAGCGGTAGCGCTTGCCGTCGCCCTGATTGTAATACAGCGACACGGTAGGGATTTTTTCCCGTTCGATGTATTCCCAGACATTCAGCTCTGTCCAGTCCAGCAGCGGATGAATGCGCACATGGGTTCCCGGCGCAAAATCAGTCTTGAACTGATTCCAAAACTCCGGCGGCTGGTCGGCGATGTCCCATTCGCTTTGGCGGTCGCGTGGCGAAAAGTAGCGCTCTTTGGAGCGGGATCCTTCCTCGTCCGCCCGCAGGCCGACAATCACGCCGGTAAACGGCTCGGTATTGGCATCAGCCTCATAGTGGCCGGCGGCGTGGTTAAACCGGTACCGCGGCCACTGCCCGCTGAGCGTGTGCTTAAGCGCCTCGGTCTTGAGCAGCTTGCAGCAGGTCAGCCGGTCGGCATTGCCGTCAGGGAAGGTCTTTTTGGCTTCCAGCGCCTCGGTGTTTTGGCCGTAAATCATATCCAGATTCCATTGACGGGTCAGGCGGTCGCGGTAGGCAATCATCTCGGGTATTTTGTAATGGGTATCGATATGCACCAGCGGAAACGGCACATGTCCGAGAAACGCCTTGCGGGCCAGCCATAAAAGTACCGTGCTATCCTTGCCGATTGACCAGAGCATACAGAGGTTTTTGAAGCTGGCATAGGCCTCCCGCAGGATGTGAATGCTCAGATTTTCAAGCTGTTCCAGATGATCCACGCTTTATTCCTGTAAATAGGGTTTCAGATAGTCCATAATCTGCCGGACGGACTGTTCAACCGTCTGCTGTTCGGTATCGACCACGATTTCGGGATGGAGCGGTTCTTCGTACGGGTCGTCGATGCCGGTGAACTCCCTGATTTGGCCGGCCAGCGCTTTCTGGTAGAGACCTTTGACATCCCGCCGGCGGCATTCCTCCAGCGAGGCCTTGACATACACTTCGATAAAGTTTCTGCACAGACTGCGGACAAAATCTCTGGCCGCTCGATACGGCGAAATGAACGAGGCAATGACGATAACGCCGTGATGCTCCAGACGCGAAGCCATAAAGCCCACCCGCTTGATATGCTCATCGCGGGCCTCTTTGGAAAAGCCGGTGTTGGGGAATACCCCCCGCAGGACATCGCCGTCCAGCCGTTCGACCGGTTTGCCCATCTGCTCCAGATGATTGTAAATTCGCTCGGCAAGCGTACTTTTGCCTGCCCCTGACAGCCCCGTCAGCCACAGCACGAATCCTTTTTTGCCTGTTTTTTCGCTCAAAAATCAAGCCTCGTCATCAATGGCGGCCCGAAGGGCCAACGTCATCCAGCCCAGAGCAGCGCCCTAAGGGAATCATAAACGATACAAAAAATACCCTGAAGGGGCAATATACACTTGGCAATATAACCAAATAAACGGCTAAATACAATCCCGAACTGCCGAAAACAGGACTTTTCGGGGCGGATAAAGGATTGCGGGGTGGGAGCCCGAATTTTTTTTAAAAATTTTTTTTGAAACATTTTTTGGTTGACGGCTTCTACATATGTAGTAAAATATCTTCTACACTTGTAGAAAATCAGAAAGGACTGCTTATGAAACTGACTGAAGCCGAATGGCAAATTATGAATGCCCTGTGGCAGGATTGGCCCGCCACCGCCCGGCAGATTGCAGAGCGATTGCCGAAAGATGTCAACTGGGCTTATACCACCATTAAAACAATGCTAAAGCGGTTGTCCGATAAAAAGGCCGTTAAAGAGATCAAGAATGGCAATGTCGGGGTCTATGAGCCGATTCTGACACGGCAAAACGCCCGGCGCAACGCGCTTAAGTTGCTGGTCAATCAGGCGTTTGACGGAGCATTTGGGCCGCTGCTGCATTTTTTATTAGAGGATCAGAAGTTATCGGATAAACAAAAAGAGGAATTATTGCGGGTACTGCAGCAAGGCGAGCAGAAAGGAGCACACAATGATCCAGTTTTTTAATACTATTTCAGACAAGTGGTTAGCATTTCAATGGGCAATGCTTTGGCAGACGGCGGTTTTAATCGCGATTATCTGGATGCTGGATGTTCTGATTCGTAAATGGGCGTGGCCGCAGGTGCGTTATGCGCTGTGGCTGCTGGTTTTGGTTAAGTTGTTGCTTCTGCCGACGCTTACGCGTCGCCGGTGAGCGTCACATCCCAGATTCCAGACGTGGCGCAGCAAATCGTCAGCATCCAGTTCAAGCCTGTGCCTCAGGCGGCGCCGGACCCTGCAGGGGATAAAATATCGGTTTTGCCGGAAACAAACTGGACGACTATCGCATCCAATAGATAGCAGGCGGCAGAAAAAGCTGGGGTAAGCCGTAATAGAACCGCAGAGCCGGAACGCGGCAGTGATGTTCTGGCGGCTGAAATCTCTGCGGCTGTTACTTCTTCTGTTGAAACCAGCGTTGAGCAACCTGCGGCGCTCTCGTGGAAATCGTATCTGATGCTCACATGGATGCTGGGGACTGCAATCCTGACCGTTTGGCTGGTTGTGCGGCTGTTGGGTTTTGGCCGGGAGTATTTGAAAGACGATGGACAGTATCAACTGCCGGAACGTTTTTATGCACAGCTTCACGCTGCCGGAGAACGGCTGAAACTGCGGCGGCTGCCGAATCTGCCGGCTATCTGGCCGCCGTTGTATTGGCTGCCGGATTTTGTAAAAATGCTGACAACGGCAAACAGGGCATTGCTGCCGTACAGCGCCGAGCCCGGTCCCCGCACGATTTCAACGCGGTCGATCAAATCCGCATCGATCAGCGATTCATTGCCCAGCAGGGCTGTATTGCCGACATTGTCATTGAGCCGCTGGCCGTCCACCAGCACCAGAATACGGGAGTTAAAATCCCCCGGTCTGCCGAATCCTCGGACGCCCATGTAACTGTAATTGCGGTCGTAGGTTTCATAAAAGCCCGGGACGGAGTTTAAAATATCCGTTATATTGCGGTATCCATACCGTTTGATTTCTTCCTGTGTAATCACTGTAACAGAAGAAGGGGCCTGGCTGGCCGGCTGGGTATGTTTGGAAGCGGAGTACACCTCAATATCCATCAGGGACTCCAGCGGCATATTGAAAAAATCCTCCTGCGAGCTGTTATTATCGGCCGCTGAAACAACCGATGCGAGCATAAACAGCAATGCAGGAAACACCATCCAGTTCCAATTTTTAAATAAATCGCCTCCTGTTGATAAAGATAAAACTTCTCCTGCTACTAACTTGAATAAGATGCTTATTTGTCGGGAATCGGCAGCCCGAGGTTTACGAGTTTTTTGAAGATTAGCTGGGCAATTGTGTGTAGGGGGCTATTGGCAGATTCAGAAAGCGGCTGATGTTTTAGCGTTCGAAGCGGCCTGATGAGCCAGCCGTGCCGGTTCGGGCAGGCGGTATTTTGTACAGCAGGCAAGCGTATAGTCAACGGCATCCTGAAAACTGCACAAATGGCCGGGGGAGACAAAAAGGGGTTTTGTGCCGCTGCGGGTGCGCAGGACGGCCCCGATTTTATCTGCGCCGTCATAGAGCCACGAAAAGTGCCCCTTTAGCAGGGGTGGGGTATCGAATGTGCCGATCAGGCGGCTTTTGGCGCAGCCGATAGTCGGGGTGTTCAGAAACAGGCCCAGATGGCTTGCCAAACCGAGCCGGCGGGGGTGGGCGATGCCTTGGCCGTCAATCAGGAATAAATCGACCGGATTTTGCAGCTTTTTAATGACTTCCAGATAGACCGGTATTTCCCGAAATGACAGCAATCCCGGCACATAGGGGAAAACCAGCGGCAGCCGGACGACGGCGGTTTCGAGGGGTTTGAGGTCGGGAAATGAAAACACCGCCGCTGCTGCGTATATGGCGGTTTGGGCCTTGTTCAAAGCGCAGTCCAAGCCGGCGACAAACCGCGGCTGTTTTCGCATCGGCTGCAGGCGGACTTTGCCGGCCAATGTTTTCTGCAGCTGCTTTGCCTGTGCAGGAGAGAGGTCCCATTGATGAAGATTGCTGATCGGCTGCATGGTGTTGGCGGAGAAAATAAAAAAGGAACCACAGCGCTCGGCTGCGATTCCTTTTTATGCTGTCCTAATGCTAAACAGACATGTAATCGATTGGCTAAAACTTCCAGCCGATGCCGGTGCCGATAGCCCAGCCGTCGCCGGTGGCGGAAAATTCGGTTGTCCAATCCATATTGTTCCCGATCGGGAAAATGGCGCCGATAAATCCGCCGAAGCTGCTGTCTTCTTCAAGGTCAGCAGACTCTTTGTAAACCCAGCCCAAGTTATCTACTGATTTGTAATCATAGTCTCCATTGAGATAGTAATAAAAAGGTCCGCCGTAGAGTTTCCAGCATCCCATATCCACAGTGGGGCCTAAAGCCACCAGCAGATCAAAAGATTCGATGTCAATAGTGTCTTTCCATAAATAAGTTATTTCACCATCTTCAGAGCCTTTTTCGTCCCAGCTGGTGTCCAGCCAGTTCATTTGAGCGGAAAGACCCCATTTGACCTTGTCCTGTTCGGCAAATGTGAAGCGGGTACCCAATCCCCAAGCAAAATCATTGTCAAAGTTTATACCGCCTTTCCATGAATCCCCGTCATCATAAACGGCATTCCCTTTCGTTTTGACGTCAGCCAGACCCAGTTGTGCATAGACTTCCCACCAATCTGCCAGGCCGTACCCGATTGCAATGTAGTGCCGCTGGGTCTTAAAATTTTTAAACTGGATTTTGCCTGCTCCTCCTTCGTCGAAGACACCAACGTCAAACCAAGCCCATTTCAGCGAGGTCTTTTCGAGGTCCATATCAGAGTAGGTGTAGTTGTACCCGAGATTCCATTGTCCCTGTTTCAGCTCAGCGGTTGGCGGGCCCATAAAGCCAACTGCCAATGCCCCGACACTCATCGACGCAACCAGCACTGCTAAAACAATCATTCCTTTGTTCATAACTACTCCTTTCTAAAAAAATTTTCCTGATAGATATTACCCGCCTATTTTGTAATTATCGGTCTGCTGATTGGCATGTCAACAAAAAATAACAAAAAAAAATATACTATATATAATTTACCTGAAAACAGCAGTATTGTTTGCAGTCAGCCGGATATGGTGTGATAAAAGCCGTTTACAAGGGCAGCCAATCAAGGTATGATTACCTGTTTGTGTTAATCCCCGAAAAAAGGACTCTTTATAGGAATTACAAAAAGACGTGAGTGAAGCCAAATACATCCGAATCACCGGTGCCTGTGAGCACAACCTCAAGAATATCAGCATTGATATCCCGAGGGACAAGCTGGTGGTGGTGACAGGGCTGAGCGGCTCGGGCAAAAGCTCGCTGGCGTTTGATACCATTTATGCAGAAGGCCAGCGGAAGTATGTCGAATCGCTCAGCGCCTATGCACGGCAGTTTCTGGAGCAGATGCAGAAGCCGCAGGTGGAGCATATCGAGGGGCTTCCGCCGACAATTGCCATTGAGCAGCGCAGCGCCTCGAGCAATCCGCGTTCAACGGTGGCGACGACGACGGAGATATACGACTACTGCCGTCTTTTATTTGCGCGTGCCGGCACGCCGCACTGCTGGATTTGCGGCAAGGTTATCAGCAGTCAGCACGCCACGCAGATTGTCGATTCCATTCTCCAATGGCCGGCTGAAACGCGGATTCAAATCTGTGCTCCCCTTATCAGCGGCCAGAAAGGAGAGCACAGGGATGTTTTTGTTCAGATTCAGCGGGAAGGATTTGTGCGGGTGCGTGTGGATAACCAGATTTATGATGCCAAAGCGGTGCCGCTGCTGGACAAGAACAAAAAGCACGATATTGCTGCTGTGGTGGACCGGCTGGTTTTAAAAGAGGGCATTCGCATCCGGCTGGCCGATTCGATTGAAACAGCCCTGAAAATCGGCGATGGGGTTGTGCTGGTGATGAAGCAGGAGCCGAGTGCGCAAAAAACCGAAGGAGGCAACGGGGGCTGGACGGATGTTGTTTACAGCGAAAAATATGCCTGTGTGGACCATCCGCAGGCGTCTTTAGCCGAGCTTAGCCCGCGTTTGTTCAGTTTCAACAGTCCCTATGGGGCCTGTCCGTCGTGTGACGGTCTGGGAACAATTCTCGAATTTGATCCGGACCTGATTGTGCCGGACAAAAGTGTTTCACTTGAAAACGGGGCTATTGAGGCGTGGCGCAAAGGCGGAAAGCGGATGAATATTTATTATAACCGGCTGGTCAAGCGGTTCTGCCGCAATTTCAATATCGACAAGGCCGCGCCGTTCAGCGAAATCCCGGCCGATATCCGCAAGATTTTGATGTACGGAACCACGGACGCTGATGAAGCGGCCTATGGCGTCAGCTTTGAGGGTGTTATCCCCAATCTGGTGCACCGCTGGAAGCACACGACCAGCGAGTTTGTCAAGGAGCGTCTGCATGGGTATCTGTCCGAACAGCCGTGCAAGCAGTGCGGGGGGACGCGACTGCGGCCGGAGGCGGCTGCTGTGACGATTGGGGATAAAAATATTTGCGCAATCACGCGGATGAGCATCGATCAGGCGTACAGTTATTTTAAATCGCTGCGGCTGGATGAAGAGAAAACGCAGATCGCCGCCCAGCCGCTCAAGGAAATTCTGGCTCGGCTGAAATTTATGAAGGATGTAGGATTGGGGTATCTGACCTTAGACCGCACCAGCCGCACGCTGAGCGGGGGAGAAGCCCAGCGGATTCGCTTGGCCACACAGGTCGGCAGCGGACTGGTCGGCTGCTGTTATGTTCTGGATGAGCCGACGATTGGACTGCACCGCCGCGACAATGACCGGCTGCTGGGCATTCTCAAGAAGCTGCGCGATATCGGCAATACCGTTCTGGTGGTAGAGCACGATGATGATGTCATCCGGTCGGCTGACCATATTATTGACATCGGTCCGGCTGCCGGCCGGCACGGGGGCGAGCTGGTTGCGGCCGGAACATTGGATGCTATCTGCCGCTGCGAGCGCTCGATTACCGGTCAGTATCTCAGCGGGGCCAAGCGCATCGAACTGCCGGCCCAGCGGCGAAAAGTGCTGATGAGCAACTGCATCGAGGTCCGCGGGGCCGAAGAGCATAATCTGAAGAATATAACGGTTAAATTTCCGCTGGGTGTGCTGACCTGTGTAACCGGCGTTTCCGGCTCGGGCAAGAGCACGCTGGTAACCGAAATTCTGCTCAAAGCCCTGAAGCGTCGTCTGTACGGCTCGCCCGAAAAACCCGGCCGGCATAAAAGCATCAGCGGGATTAACCGGATCGATAAAGTAATTGAAATTGACCAGTCGCCTATCGGCCGCACTCCCCGCAGCAATCCGGCTACCTATACGGGTGTGTTTGACCTGATCCGCCAGCTTTTTGCGATGACGCGAGAGGCCAAAATCCGCGGCTACAAGCCCGGCCGGTTCAGCTTTAATGTCAAAGGCGGGCGGTGCGAGCACTGTCAGGGGCAGGGCACGAAAAAGATAGAAATGCATTTTCTGCCGGATGTGTTTGTGACCTGTCAGGAATGCAAGGGAACCCGCTATAATCCCGAAACGCTGCAGATCACCTATAAAGGAAAGAACATCGCCGAGGTGCTGGATATGCGGATTGACGATGCGCGGCAGTTCTTTGCCAACTTTCCCAAAATAGTGCGGCTGATAAAGGCCCTCTGCGATGTGGGGCTGGGGTATATGACGTTAGGCCAGTCCAGCACGACGCTGTCGGGCGGCGAAGCCCAGCGGGTGAAACTGGCGGCAGAATTGGGCAAGCCCGGCACCGGCCATACGCTGTACATTCTGGATGAGCCGACAACAGGGCTGCATTTTGCCGATATTCACAATCTGATGAATGTGCTGCGGCGGCTGACGGATATGGGCAATTCCGTGATTGTGATTGAGCATAATCTGGATGTTATCAAGATGGCCGATTATATCATTGACCTTGGCCCGGAGGGCGGCGAGGAGGGCGGACGGGTTATTGCGGCCGGCACGCCCGAGAAAATAATACAAAATGACCACAGCTATACGGCCCGCTATCTCAAAGAAAAACTGGCCGCTGAAAGGGGGTAAGCCGTTTTCTGCCGGCCGACTCTGTCAGGACACCGAAACACCCATGTCGCATCAACAAAAACTTCCATTCATTGGCCTGTACCAGCGCTGTTGGGACTCGATACGAACGACCTTCCGGTCGCTGCGGTATCGCAATTACCGCCTGTTTTTCATCGGCCAAGGTCTTTCTCTTGTCGGCACGTGGATGCAGCAGGTGGCCGTCAGCTGGCTGGTGTACCGGCTGAGTCATTCGGCCGTTGCGCTGGGGGCCGTTGCTTTTGCGGGGCAGGCGCCTGTTTTTCTTCTGGCGCCGGTCGGCGGCATCACAGCTGACCGCTGCAGCAAGCACCGCATTCTGCTGCTGACGCAGATGCTTTCCATGGTGCAGGCTGCGGTGCTGTCGGTTCTGGTTTTGAGCGGGACTGTGCAGGTCTGGCAGATTGGGCTGCTGAGTCTGATGCTGGGAACCATTAATGCATTTGATATGCCGACGCGCCATGCCTTTGTTATCGAGATGATTGAAGACAGCGGCGATCTGGGCAATGCCATCGCATTGAATTCCTCGATGTTCAACGGGGCTCGGCTGGCAGGGCCTGCGCTGGCAGGCGTGATTATTTCCATTTTCGGCGAAAGCCTCTGTTTTGTGCTCAATGCTGTCAGTTATCTGGCGGTTATTCTATCCCTTTTGAAGATGCAGATAGGCCGTTTTGAACCGCCGTCAAAGCCGGTTCATCCTGTTGCACAGCTCAAGGCCGGATTTGCCTATGCCTATCGATTTACCCCTGTTCGCGATGTTATCGGATTTATTGCAGCAATGAGTCTGGTTGGCATGCCCTATGCTGTACTGCTGCCGGTTTTGGCCAAAACCGTTCTGGGCGGCGGACCGCAGACATATGGTCTTTTAATCGGGTCCGCCGGAGCCGGAGCGCTGTTCGGCGCTCTTTATATGGCGTGGCGGAAAACCGTTCGGGGCTTGGGCCGGATACTGGTTTTCGGCGGCTCGCTGTTTGGGGGCTCGCTACTGGTGCTTTCGGCAGCCGAATCCGCGGGATTTTCAATGGCTTTGCTGCTGCTGTGCGGATTTGGGATGATGGTCTTGATGGCCGGCTGCAATACGATTCTTCAAACGATGGTTGATGACAGCAAGCGGGGGATAGTGATGAGCATCTATATGATGGCGCTGATTGGGATGGCACCGCTGGGGAGTCTGGCGGCCGGTTTTATGGCACATCGGCTGGGGCTGCATCTGACCTTGCTGATGGGGGGATTGTTGTGCCTTCTGGCCAGCGGGCTGTTTGCCCTGCGGCTGCCGCGGCTGCGGGGGATAGTCCGTCCGGTCTATGTTGAAAAAGGAATCATCACAGAAACGGCCGGCAGAGTTCAAGACGCCGGTGAGTAGGCACAAGACAAAACAGCAGAGCGGGCAATTGGAAGTCTCACGAAATCCAGAGTTGGGGATCGTTTTAGTGCAGCGTCCGATAACTTAATGTCAGCTGTATCTCCGTAAAAATACGGACGGAAATTTGTAAGACACTTCCCCTCAAATCTGTTTAACAATACCGAAAATTTATCTAAAAGCGGTTTTTTCATTAAGCCGCAGGGTTTCTTTGTCGAGACCAATAGCAGTTTTCGCTGTTTGTTGCCATAATTGGTATGGTAATGTTTTTGCAGGGCTGACCAGAGAGGTGTGGAATAACCGCCGGCAAATAATGGATTTAGAAACGGCTATGAAATCAAATTGCTTACAAATCGAACAGGTACAAATGTCTTTCAGCCGTTTTTTATGGAAAAGTACTGCTGCGGCTTGTTGGTTTTCTGTTTTGCTGACGGTTATCGTCGGCTCGGTTCAAGCCGTTGTCCAGCCGCCGGCAGCAATCACGGCAGATTTAAATAATAAGGGTGCCCAATCGATTGAGTACAAGGTAAAAGCGGCCTTTATCTATAACTTCACAAAGTTTACGGTTTGGCCGCCGGAAAAACATCAGGCATCTTCGGAACAGCAGAATGGTCAAGCAAGTCAGACCAAGCCGCTGTTTATCGGTATTTTAGGAAAAAATCCATTCGAAGATGCCTTTGTGCCTATATTGAACAAGGATGTCGGCCGCCGCATGGAACTGGTGGAAATCGGCAGCTTTGCGGAGTTTCAGCGTTCTTACGGCCGCCGTTCCGATGCGCTGGATGCCTACCGCAAAGCCAATGAGCAGACGCTTGCGAAATGCGATGTTTTGTTCATCTGCGACAGCGAAAAATCCTTTGTCAGTGAACTGATTACTCTGACAGCCGGCCGGAGTATTCTGACTGTCAGCGATATGGCGAATTTTATCAGCAACGGCGGGATGATTTCTTTTGTAAAGGAGGACAACAAAGTCCGATTTGAAGTAAATCTCAAAGCCGCCCAGAAGGAGAATCTCAAAATCGGCTCGCAGCTGCTCGGTTTGGCCCGACAGGTACACCAGTAACATCTGTGCATTCAGCAGGGAGACAATTCATCTGACACTTTAAGTCTTTGCAGGATATGAAAAAGCTGGTTATTCATACGATTCGGAAAAAGCTGATTGGCATCATTATGACCATCTGCGTGGTGTGTCTGGTGATGTCCGGCGCCGCATTCAGTCTATGGAGCTATATTTCGTTTCGCAATGAGATGATTTCCAGTATGACGGTGCAGGCGGAAATGACTGCCGGTCATTGTTCGGCTGCGCTTGCTTTTGATGATGCAGCGCATGCCGAAAAAATCCTGGCCTCCTTTGCAGCCAAACCCTCCATTGTAAGCTGCTGCATTTACAATGCGCAGGGGAAGCATTTTGCAGCGTACATTCGCAAAGATT
The DNA here is from genome assembly GCA_018052735.1 of Phycisphaerae bacterium. GTDB lineage: Bacteria > Planctomycetota > Phycisphaerae > Sedimentisphaerales > Anaerohalosphaeraceae > 4572-13. The sequence continues at coordinate 14,420 of JAGPMT010000025.1, forward strand.
TTGCGGATCATCATACTGCCGTGACGCTTCAAAACGAAGGGCATCGTATCGACAAGGGCTATTTGCAGATATTTATGCCGATCGTTCTTGACGGGGAAAAAATCGGCACGGTGGTGCTGGTTTCCAACCTTGAACCGCTGAAGGCAAATTTCCGGAACAGCGGCTTTATTATTGCAGCGGTTACCATTGCTGCGGCACTTGGCGGGTATCTGCTGGCGCGAAAATTCCAGCAGATTGTGTCCAAGCCGATACTGGAGCTGGCAGCTTTGGCGCGTGCTGTCCGTGAAAAGCGGGATTATACGCAGCGGGCTGCCAGCATATCCCAAGATGAAATAGGTATTCTGACCGAAGCATTTAACCAAATGCTGGATGAAATTCAGAAGGAGATGGAGGATCGCATCAAGGCGCAGAACGAGCTGATCCAGCATCGCGACCAGCTGGAGGAGATGGTCGCCGAGCGGACCAGTGAGCTGAAATCTGCCAATTACAATCTGGCAATGGCGGTTGAAAAGGCCAATCTGATGGCTCGTCAGGCGCAGGAAGCCAACCGGGTCAAGAGCGAATTCTTGGCCAATATGAGCCATGAAATCCGGACGCCGATGAATGCCATTATCGGCTTCAGCGAGCTGCTGATTGAAGAACCGCTCGATGAGCAGCAGCGGTCCTTTGTGCAGACCATACTCAACAGCGGCCAGAACCTGCTTCGGATCATCAATGATATTCTGGACTTTTCCAAGATTGAGGCCGGCAAGCTTCAGACGGAAATCATCGAATGTGATCTGCAGGGGTTCTTGGGCGACATCGAATCGCTCTTTAGTCCAGCGGCTCGGGAAAAGGGCGTTGATTTCAAGGTGCTCTGCTGCGATGAACTGCCGGTCAAAATCTATACCGACCCCATTCGTCTGCGTCAGTGTCTGCTGAATCTGTGCAGCAATGCCCTGAAGTTTACCGCCCAGGGGCATGTTTATGTCAATGTATCCACCGAGCGCGACGGGAAGAAGGATTTCATCCGCTTTGATGTGGAAGATACCGGCATTGGCATTCCCAAGGACAAGCTCAATGCGATTTTTGAAGCGTTTACACAGGCCGACAACAGCACGACCCGCAAATTCGGTGGCACCGGTCTGGGGCTGACGATTACCCGCCAGCTGACCCATTTGCTGGGCGGCGATATTACCGTCCGCAGCGAAGAAGGCCGCGGCTCTGTCTTTACGATGCGTCTGCCGATAGGGACCTGCTCTAAAAAACCGGCTATTGAACCGTATCCGGTACTGAATGAAATGGCCGCTCTGTCCGAAGCGGCTGCTCAGCCGCCTGCTCCGGATCCGGCCGGTCGGATATTGGTGGCTGAAGATGCTGTTGCCAACCAGAAGCTGATAACTATCCTTCTGGAGCGCAAAGGCCATAAAGTTACGCTTGTTGAAAACGGCCAGCAGGCCATTGAAGCGGTTCAGAAGAACAGTTTTGACCTGATTTTTATGGATATGCTGATGCCGGTTATGAGCGGCTACGAAGCCGTGCGTCAGCTGCGGGCGGCCGGGTGCACTCTGCCGATTATTGCGCTGACGGCCAATGCGATGAGCGACGACGAAAAGAAATGCCTGCAGTGCGGCTGCGATGAGTATATTTCAAAGCCCATCAACCGCCAGAAACTGGATGCCCTCCTGACGAAATACCTCCGCCAGCCAGCCGTCGAAAGCCGGTCCTGATGACACGATGCCTGCCAGACAGCGACAGAGACTTACGATGACGACCTATAAACAGTGCTTTATGCTTCTTTAACCTTCCTGCAACTGATTCGCCATACGCTTCTTCCCGATAGGGATGTTGGGTTTATTTTTCATTTACAAAATGCATTATTCGGAGGTGTAATATCCTGTAATGTTTTTAATCAAAATTAAATAAAATATAGTTGACATTACAAGGTATGTGTTACATAATATATAAAGCAATATAATAATCTTTGTTTTCAGGAGAAAATCAATGAAATTTGAACGGGAACTATTGAAGGGCGTTGCGCCAGTGGTGGTCCTTGAAATTCTAAGCCGCGGTAAAATGTACGGTTATGAACTGAGCGAGGCCCTTGAACAGCGAAGCCGGGGTATTTTGACACTTGGCCGGGGTACGCTGTATCCCCTGCTGTATAATCTGGAGGCCAAAGGTCTGATTGCCGCCGAATGGGAGGAAAGCAAATCCGCCCGCAAACGGCGGTATTACTCCATCACCAGCAGCGGCAAGGCAGAACTAGCCGCCAAAAAGGAGCAGTGGATGGCGTTGCAGCAGGGCATCAATCTGGTGTTTGGACTGGGCAGCTTAAGTCCGGCATAGTTTGGCTGGCACGGTCAAGCTCTGCTTGGCCGTGGGGATAAAACGCAGGAGTCAAACATGGAAAAGAAATGCCTATCAGATTTACCGCGGGTTGCGGTCGAATATATCGATTCGGTCATCAAGGCGATGAAATACCGCCGGAATGTACGGATTGAAGTGCGGCAGGAATTGATTGACCATTTTGCCGATGCGCTGGCGGATTGTAAAACAAACGACGAAAAGCAAAAGCTGGCCGAAGAATTGATAGCCGAATTCGGCGATGTCAAACTCTTGGGCACGCTGCTTCGCCGGGCCAAAAAACGCTGCCGGCCGCTGTGGCGGACGATGGTTGCGCGGGCATTTCAGCTTGTCGGCGTTCTTTTTGTATTACTGGTTCTGTATATCGGCTGGTTTTTTTCCGGCAAGCCCGTTATCACTACGAACTACCTGGAGGTCCTCAACCGGCAGGTACGGCCTGTCGCCGATGACAGTCAAAATGCATGGCCGTTTTATAAACAGGCCGTCGAAAAATATGTTCAATATGAAGCGAATGAAGAACGGGAAAAATTTGATTTTCGAAACCCCTCGACACTGTCAACGGAGGAGCGGGGTTTTGTTCAAAAATCAATCAGCGGCAATCAGCAATCGCTGGACTTGATCCGCCAGGGAAATCAAAGACCTTACTATTGGCCGGTCTATGACGTGCAGGAAGGTCAAAATCCGGAGTTAATAGCGATATCCATTCCCCATTTGAAAGAATATCGAAGATTAGCGGAACTCCTGTGCTGGCAGGGATTGCTGAGCGCTGAAGCGGGTCGTTTGGATAAGGCCTTTCAGGAAGTTCTGGAGAGCTACTCGTTCGGGAAGCATCTTCGGGGTCAACATACGATGCTGATTGAACAGCTTGTAGCAATTGCCCTGGAAGCGATGTCCACAAAGACCCTGCGAATTGTCTTATCGGAATATGGCGAACACATTGACGCAGCAATTCTGGAATCCGCCCGAAAACGATTTGAAGCCGAAATTGCCGACGAAGATTTTACAGCTGATTTTGACGGAGAAAAATTGTTTATATATGATGAAATCCAACGCAGCTTTACTCAATCCCGAATCGGGAAAAGTCACTTGTATATAAAACGTCTTGAACAAAATGTACCCGCGTTAGCTTTTGGAGCACAAGGGAAATTAGTGAAGCATTGGTTTCGGATTCTTTTCACCCATCCCGGCAAAGAGGAAACGTTAAAAATGAGTGAGGAGTTTTATTCAGCTATAAAAGCAAACGCCGGAAAAACACCCGCCGAAATTAAACTGCTGGGTACGGAAACTAAAGCCGATAAAATTGAAAAGGAAATATTCAACGACAACATTTTTTTGGGTCTCCTGATGCCTGCATTCAATGCCGTAATAAGCCGTACCTATCGAAATCGAATTGACAGTGAAGCAACATTAACAGTATTGGCGATACTGGAATATCAAAAGCAAAAGGGAGTACTCCCGGAAAATCTGAATGTGCTGGTTAAAGATGGTTTACTTAAAGAGATTCCCATCGATCCGTTCAGTGATAAACCGTTGGTTTATAAAAAGACCGACGGAGGATTTACACTGTACAGCGTGGGCTTGAATTTTATGGATGACGGCGGAACCCGGAGTAAGGATAGTCACGACAGGCCGGCTTTGTGGGGCGAGGGGGGCGATGCAGTTTTCTGGCCGGTCACGGATAGTTGATACCTGTTGACTGATCACTGTTACGCATGGTCGAAGATCATTTTTTTGACCTCGACGCCTTCGATGGCGTTCAGTTTGCCCATCAGTTCCGTTGTCTTGGCATCGTCATCCGTCATTTCCAGAATCAGCAGACCGTTGGGTGAGCAGAAGCCCTTGTCTGTCTCATGGAGACCCAGACGGGTTCGGATGCTGCAGCCGTATTCGGTCAGCAGGTGCTGTACGGCTTCGACGTGCCGAATGCGGTCGGTAATATGAACGCCCAGAATAATGTGTTTTGACAGCGGCATAAAGACCTCCACAAAATCAGGTGTAAAAGAATTCGCCGAGTTTGCCCGACGACTGCTGATAGGCCGGCGGCGCTGCGTTCAGGAATTCATCCGCTTTGCGGCAATATTTGACAACGCCGGCAAACAGCTTGACCATATTTTCCAAATCGCCCAGCGAAACGCATTCAGGAGCGATTCTGCCGGTGCGTGCATTGCAGTTGTGATAATTAGCCAATGGAATGCATATCCCCGCGGCGGCATAGCCGAAGCGGCTGTACACGGTTGCCTCGCAGGTGCCGGCGTCCATCAGTTTCCGCTGGTATTTGAATGTGTTGTCTTTTGACTGTATTCGTCGGGCTGCTTCCAGCAGAAAAGCCGTCAGTCCGGGTGAAAACAGACTGGCTCGGTCGCCGACGCGGACAATTACGCCGTCTTCCATTTTGGCCGCTGGTAGTGCGGCGCTGGTTTCCACACTGATGATGCGCAGCCCGCTGTGCAGCCGGCCGCTGCAGCAGAGGTGCTTGGCGCCATGGAGGCCGGCTTCTTCGGCGACCGTGAAAAGAGCCGTTACTTTTTTGCGGATGCGTCGCTGCGCCAGCAAGTCCAGCAATGCCAGAATCGAGGCACAGCCGATTAAATCGTCGCAGGCACGGCTGTACAGACGGCTGCCGCGTATCCGGCAGGCCGGCAGGTCCCACATTCCGACGGCGCCTTGCCGTACATCGCCTGATACCTGCAGCCATATGCGGCGTCTTCGGAACCGCTTGTCAGACTGCATTTTTATAATCCGGGCCTTGACGATTTGGGATTGACAAAAAATGCAGATGCCGGCGCTGCGGAAGTATGCATCCTTCAGGCCGCCGTAAAAAAGGGCCGTTGTGCGCCTGCGGTGCGCGTCCGTTTCGATAATAAAGCCGGGATGATCCATATGGGCTGCGAAAGCCAGTTTCGAGTCCGGATAAGAAGTGCCGTAAACGGCTGTTAAATTGCCCACGCGGTCCTGATGAATCTGGATGCTGCGTGCCTTGCAGAAATCGGCAATGTACCGGCGGACAGCGGCCTCGCGATAGGGGGCTGTCGGCTGATGCAGCAGGCGTCGAACAATCTCAAGCACTGCAGGATTCATCGGCTTGCAGCATTTCCTCCGCCAGTTCAGCAGCGGTATGGACAAATCCGTCGCACTGTTCAAATGCGCCCGGCTGGGCGGCCATCATTTGTCCCTGCGGCGTCAGGAAGTCAAATCCCAGCAGGTCGCGGCAGTAGAGCGAGCCGGTGCGGAGTTTGAATTCTTCTGTCAGCTTCTGGACCTTTCGATACAGCTCATACTTGGCCGTTTTATCCATTGCTTGGCCGCAGCCGTACTTGAGCCCCAGCACCATGACCGCACCGGTTAGTGCCCCGCATACCTGACCCGTACGGCCGATTCCCCCGCCGAAGCCCGAGGCCACCTTCAGAGCCGTCGGGGTATCCATGCCGAGCTCTTCCGCAAAGGCTGCCAATACAGCTTGGGCACAGTTCAAACCCGCCCCAAAGAGCTGCACCGCTTTTTGTGTGTGCTTCATTGTTTATCCCGATTTAAGTTATGCAATATTCCATCCACTGGCTTCGAACGGCCTGTGCCAGCGGCTTGATGGTGTCGGCCGAAAAATCGAACGGGATGCCTGCTGCCGCAAACAGTTCCGTCAGCGGCCGGCTACCGCCAAGAGCCAGCGCTGTTTTGTACTGAGCGATGGCCTGCTGGCGGTTTTTCAAAGATGCCAGCCATATCCCCAATGCTCCCAACTGGGCGATTCCATACTCGATGTAGTAAAACGGAACCTGATAGAAATGCAGAATCCGCTGCCACATCGACGCCCGGCAGTCTTCCAGCCCCGACCAGTCCACAATGCCGTCTTCATACTGCTGATTCAAGGCAAGCCATTGAGCGTTTCGTTGGTGCGGTGTATGGGCCGGATGTTCATAGAGCCAGTGCTGAAAGGCATCATTGACAGCCACGGAAACCAGCGTGCGGACAATCGTCTCCAGCTGCTCGCGCCACCACCGCCGCCGCTGGGCTTGATCATAGCATACCGACAGATGTGCCCCTGCCAGCAGCTCCATGGACATCGAAGCCACTTCGCAGAACTCCATCGGAGCATGCCGATAAGCCCACAGCGGCTCATCCGCACAGGCCAGCGTATGAAAGGCATGTCCCCCTTCGTGCATCAGCACGCGCAGGTCATCGTTAGTGCCGATGGCATTCATAAAGATAAAGGGTTTGCGTGCCTCATATAAGGTCGACTGATACCCCCCGGGGGCTTTGCCCGGGCGGCTTTCCAAGTCCAACAGGCCGCTGTCCATCATCATCCTGAAGCCCTCGCCGAACTGCCTGTCCAGCTGAGCAAACATCTGATAAACGCCGGCAGCGAACTGCTGTGTTGTCTCAAACGGCCGCAGCGGCGCCCGCCCGAGAGGATCCGTATTCAGATCCCACGGCCGCAGTTTGTCCAAGCCCATCTGTTTTGCCCGATAGCCCAGCATTTCCTTCAAAAGCGGGACAAGATGCTGGCGCACAGCGGCATGAAACTGCCGGCAGTCCTGCGGGGTGTAATCGAACCGGTGATATTCCCTGAACTTGTAGTCCCTGTAATTGCTGAAGCCGGCGTTTTCGGCAATCCGGCTGCGGACAGAAATCATTTTGTCAAAAATATCATCCAGCTGGTCTTTATCCTGCAAATACCGCCGGGAGGCAGCCATCCAAGCCCGCTGGCGCAGAGGACGGTCGGTTTCCAGCAGAAATTTGCGCATCTGTACAATCGGCCAGATGCGGCCTTCAAAGGGCACTGTCATTGCACCGGTTAGAGTCTGATACTGCTGGCTGAGCAGGGCATCCTGCGTCTGCAGAGGCACATTGGCATCGCGATACAGTTGTACATCGCTGCGGACGGTGCGGCTGTAAACGGCGTAGCGAGGCGGCTGATATTGCAGTTGTTCGGTCAGCAGGAGCCATTTGCGGTCGAGTTTGTCAGAAAGAGGTTTTACCGCCGGAACCACTGTGTCCATAAAAGTCCGATAAGCTGCAGCCCGCTGCGGATCATCGGTTTGGCAGGTCATTCGGATATAAAGAATGCTTTGACACTGAGCGACAGCGGCTTCCAGCTCCGAGCGGTCGGCCAGCCACTGCTCCAGCTGGTCTGTATTATCTATCGGCCTATCGGCCAGCTGGCGGTAAAGGGCCGCGACCGAATCCCGATTTGTCAGCTCCAGTCCGGCCGGAACAAACCGACGCGGCTGATAAGGAGGCAGCGTTTCCAAACTGATATCGTTGTTTTTGCTCGCGGAGCTGTCTGCTTTTTGGTTATTCACTTTTATCATTTAATAGGCCGCCGGTTTTTTAGGGTGATTATATCACGGTTCCAATCTTTGTAAATCTGTCTTATCTCCGGCAAATAATCCGCAGTAACCAGCAGGCATCATTTGAACGTCGCCTTCACTGTCGGTTTGGTTAGTTGTATCAGCGTAAAGATGCCTAAAATTGTTCCCAGCGGCACACATAGACATTCCAAGCCCGCGATAATTTGACAATAAACCAAATATTTGCGGGTGCTTATATATCGTCCGGCCAGCAGCACCAGAGTGCCAAAAATACAGGTAAGGGGCAAAATCAGCAGTAAAGCTGCAAAGAAGGTCAAGAACAAAACAAACAAGTTGGTATCATGCGGACTATGCGACAGAGCAACTGCCGCAATGCCGATAATGAATGGTGCGATTAAACCTTTGAAGTAAATCAACACGGCCAGCACATAATGAAGTATTGAAATCGTTTCCAAATAATTGGCATTACTTGTTTCAGTTTCCATAGGAATTGCTCCAAGAGAATATTTATATTGCAGCCGATTTGAAAATTGTACAGATGCAGGAATTCAACTGCAATATAAAATGCTCGTTATATGTGGACAAAGCAAGTTCGCAATTATTTTTTTGTTGATAGTAATGAACAGTTGTTATACTATGTGAGTATATACTCATATAGACACAATTATTGTGGATATTTCAAATGCAGTATTTATATGAAAAACAAGCTGCGATTGCCAAGGCAATTGCCCATCCAGTGCGGGTGGCGGTACTGGATTTTCTCCGTACTGGCGAACAATGCGTTTGTGACATCGCTGCGGCAGTCGGTTCCGAACGAACAAACCTTTCCAAACATCTGTCGGTGATGGTGGCGGCTGGCGTGCTCGAATCCCGAAAGGATGGGCTAAAGGTGATGTATCGCATCAAGACACCTTGTGTACTGCGGTTTCTCGAATGTCTGACAGGGTGCCTGCGGGAACAGGCGGCCGAGCAGAGGAAATTTCTGGAAGCCATACATTAACAGCATACTTAATCAATAAGCTGAGGACTCTTATGAATCTCAAGGCGGAATGGAAAAAGCTGGCATGGATTATCAGTGTTTTTTTGCTGTGTTTTTATCTGCCGGTGGGTGTGGGGCGTTTTGATAATGCCGTCAGTGAAGCCCTGTCGCTGACCAAATGGTATGCACGGGAGCATGTGCTGCTCTGTCTGGTTCCGGCGTTTTTTATCGCCGGAGCGATTGGTGTTTTTGTCAGTCAAGGTTCGGTGATGAAATATTTAGGCCCCAAGGCCAACAAGGTTTTGGCCTATGGTGTGGCATCGGTCTCGGGGACAATATTGGCTGTCTGTTCCTGTACGGTGCTGCCGCTGTTTGCGGGCATCTACCGCATGGGTGCGGGTTTAGGACCGGCGGTGGCTTTTTTGTATTCAGGACCGGCGATTAATATTCTGGCGATTATTATGACAGCCCGCATTCTTGGAATGGAAATGGGTATAGCCCGTGCGGTGGGGGCGATTCTGTTCAGCATTGTAATTGGGGTATTGATGCATCTGATTTATCGTAAAGAGGAAATCGCCAAGGCCGAGGCGGCGATGGCTGTGCCGCAGGCCGCATCCAGCCGGCCTTTGTGGAAAAATGCGGTTTTTTTTGCGGCAATGGTGCTGATTCTTGTGGCGGCCAATTGGGCACGAAGCGGCGATGTACGGGCTTTCTTTTTATGCTGCCCCGGCGGCTTGCAGACCTACGCCGTGGAGGGCAAGCTTCTTGAACAAACGGATACAACGGTAACGGTAGTGGACAATACAGGCACAAAACACGTGATTCCTGTTGACCAGTTTAAAGGTGTTGAGCCGATTAAGAAAAATCCGGTCTATGAATGGATATCTCAGGCCCGTTGGGGCATTGTTGCCGCGGCAGGGGTGCTTCTGGCGGCTATGTGCATCTTCTGGTTTACCAAGCCGGAACTGATTGAGTGGGTTGATGCCTCTTGGACTTTTGCCAAGCAGATTCTGCCCCTTCTGCTGATAGGTGTGCTGGCGGCGGGATTTTTCCTTGGTCGGCCGGGCAAGGAAGGAATTATTCCGAATATCTGGGTAGAAAAGGCTTTGGGCGGCAATGGCCTTGGCGCTAATCTTTTTGCGGCGGTGGCGGGAGCATTTATGTATTTTGCCACCTTGACAGAAGTGCCGATTCTTCAGGGGCTGATGGGATCCGGCATGGGCAAGGGACCGGCATTGGCGCTGCTGCTGGCAGGACCTGCCCTGTCGCTGCCCAATATGCTTGTTATCCGCTCAATAATGGGCACACAGAAAACAGTTGTGTATGTGCTGCTGGTGATTGTGATGGCAGCGATTTCGGGAATGCTCTTCGGGGCGTTTTTCTAAAGGAAAAAAAATGGCAGATAAGGCCGATGAATTTACTGTCAAGGCGATAGGCATTATTCGGACACCTTTTAAGCATCCGCAGGAGGCTCCGATTCAGCCGGCGTTTGCCAAAGGTGCCGAAGGTGTCGTTGACATATTCGAGCCGTATGAGGCCGCACTGAAAGATTTGGACGGCTTTGAGCGGATTTGGCTGATTTATTATTGCCACCGGGCGGCCGAGTGGAAACCGCTGTCCAAGCCCTATCTGGATACAGTTGAGCGGGGACTGTTTGCTACACGGGCGCCGGCCAGACCGAATCCCATCGGCATATCATCGGTGCGATTGGTGCGGATCGAAGGCCGCCGGCTGTATGTCCGGGATATTGATGCACTGGACGAGACGCCGCTGCTGGATATTAAACCCTATTCAGGCAGATTTGATGTTTTTGAGACCAAGTATAACGGCTGGATGGATGCGGTCGATACGAGCAATCCGAAGGCCGATGGACGTTTTTGGAAACCGCAGACAAGTGAATAAAAGGGATAGGCAATGAAGAAGATACAAATATTAGGCACGGGCTGTCCAAAATGCAAAAAGCTTTCGGAAAATGCGGAAGCGGCGGCCAAAGAAATGGGGATTGAATATACGCTCGAAAAAATTACCCAGATTAATGACATGATGAAGATGGGGGTTATGGTAACTCCTGCGCTGGCTGTGGATGGGGTTGTTAAAACGGCCGGCAAAGTGTTGACTGTTGAGGAAATAAAAAAGCTTCTTTAACAAAGCAAAACATTGAAAGGATACAAAAATGGCGGATCGAGAAAGCTGTCTGTGTTCGGGCGGACCCAAACTGATTTTTGCTTGTTCCGGGGCAGCGGATGTAGGTGCAATAGCCGACCAAGCGGCTCGAAAAATGTCAAAAGACGGCATCGGCAAAATGTTTTGTCTGGCCGGCATAGGCGGGCGCATTGACGGCATTATGAAAACAACCGAAGCCGCCTCCATGATTTTGGCTATAGACGGCTGCCCGCTGAACTGTGTTAAGGCCTGTCTTGAGAAGGCCGGTTTTACCGCATTCAAGCATCTTCAGCTTGCGGATTTGGGGCTGGAAAAAGGCAAGAGCCCGGTTACAGAAGAAGCCGTCAGCCGGGTTGCCGACAAAGCCAAGCTGATGCTGGCATAGCACAACGGCGGCTTTATGGAACCTCTGCCAATTGACAAGACAGTTCAATGTCCCTGTGACAGCGGCGGGGCGCATCCCTTTTTGCTTCTGGTAATCTTTGCAGGAGCATGGTTGTTGTTTTACTGCATAAAAATGCTGATTAGGTCCAAGGGAGTATTGCCGATGAATAAAATGCATAAAATAATGATTGTAATGGCGCTGGCGGTTCTGGTTGGGGTTGTCATTGTCATGAAACAGCAGGAGCCCCAAAGCCCTGCTTTGCAGAATACCTCGACACAGCAAGCTCAAACAGCCGTATCTGAATTACCGGTAGAAAACAAGGCTGCTTCTCCGATGCCGGCAGCAAAGCCCGGTACGCTGCCGATGCTGCTGGATTTGGGGGCTGACAAGTGCGTTCCCTGCAAGATGATGGCGCCGATTCTGGAGGCATTGAAAAAGGAATATGAGGGCAAACTCCATGTGGTATTTATCGATGTGTGGGACAATCCCAATGAGGCCTCACGATACGGCATTCGACTGATTCCTACGCAGATTTTCTATGATGCCGGCGGGCGGGAGCTGTTTCGACACGAGGGGTTTATCTCTAAAGAAGATATTCTGACCAAGTGGAAAGAGCTGGGCGTGAATTTGGCAGATGCCGGGGGTATGCCGCCGGCATTTGAGCGGCTTGTGCCGGCCCGGGCGGATACGCGGCCCAAAGAACAGATTTGCTATATGTGTGACGGGGATATTTCACCCCAAACGCTGGTGACGGTTAAAACTGACAAGGGCGATGTGCGGCTATGCGGGCTGCACTGCTATTTTATTATGTACTCCTGCTTAATGGAAGACAAGACGGATTTTGAAAACAAAGTGACGGTTTCGGATTTTGAATCCGGCAGGCCGGTGCCGCTGACCGAAGCCGTCTTTCTGGCAGGAACCGATGCCAAAGGCCGTCCGATGCTGCGGGCTTATGCAAATGCTGATGCGGCCAATCAGGCCCGCCAGACCGACGGGGGCAATGTGATTGGTTTGCAGGCGCTTCGGCAGAATGAACTGTCCTGCCGATGCGGATTCTGCGACCGTGCGTGCTATCCGCAGGACGCCGCCGAGGTGATTGTTGAAGGCGGACTGCGCACGTGGGGCTGCTGCTCGCATTGTGCGCTGGGGGTAGCTGCCCGAACGGGCAAGGATATTGAAATTCACGAAAAAGACAGACTGACTGGTGAGCCGATTATTGTCAAAACGCTCAACGGCAGCATCCTGTCGCTGGATCCGCCTACAGCAGTGGCGTGGTTCGGGCAGCGTCAGAAACCCGACGGATCCTGGACCTCTGCCGGCTGCTTTCATCAGGGATTTTTTGTCAATCCGGATAATCTGATAAAATGGGTCGAACAGAATCCCTATGAAACCGGCAGACTTATCAGCATTCATCAGGCGCTGGCCGATAAGATGAAGCTGTCGCCGGAACAGATACAGAAGGCCTGCAAAATCGGTGAATGTACGCCGAAATAGCGGCCGGCACAGTAAATCTGCAGGAGAATCCGTATTCATGCAGGACTTGTTTACACAACTGACTCGTGCAGTCGAGGGCGCATGGTTTATTGCGGTGCCTGCCTCTTTGATCTGGGGGATTTTAAGTATTCTACTCAGTCCGTGCCATCTGGCCAGCATTCCGCTGATTGTCGGCTTTATTGATGGACAGGGTAGAATTTCTGCCAAACGGGCGTTTTGGATATCGACTGTTTTTGCTGTGGGGATTCTTATCACAATTGGTGCCATCGGAGCCATTACGGCCGCCTTGGGCAGAATGATGGGCGATGTGGGCAGATACGGTAATTATTTTGTGGCGCTGCTATTTTTTGCAGTCGGGCTGCATCTGCTGGATGTTATCCCGATGCCGGGGTCCGGGCCGGGGCAGATTGGGATAAAGCGTAAAGGAATGCTGGCTGCATTTATTTTAGGGCTGGTGTTCGGCATTGCGTTGGGCCCCTGCACCTTTGCTTATATGGCGCCCATGCTGGGGGTCACATTCAAGCTGGCAATGACCAATTTCTCATACGGTGTTGTTCTCTTGCTGGCCTACGGCATTGGCCATTGTTCCGTTATTGTCTTTGCGGGTACATTTACTGAGGTTGTACAGCGGTATATGAACTGGAATGAGAAATCAAAAGGCGCTGATAATCTTAAAAAAATATGCGGTCTGCTGGTGCTGCTGGGCGGGGTGTGGCTGATTTATACGGCTTAAACGGGGCTTGGCAAAAAGGGAGGATAATTTAATTGATTTTTGCCGATTGATATATAAAATAGTATTCAGACGGGGATGGAGTTCCCCCTATAACCGCTTCAAAAAGCTGATAACTCCTGCAGGAACTGCTGCGGGAGTTTTTTATTGACTCACAACGCCCCGCAGGAAACAATAACACGAACAGTATTACCCAAATGCCGGAGATTAAGGATGTTGCAGAAATTGATATGGCTGGGTCTTGCCGGGGCAGCCGGAACATTGACACGCTATTGGCTGTCAGGGCTGGTCCAAAAAAATGTTTCGGTTGATTTTCCAATCGGAACAATGACGGTAAACATTGTTGGCTGTCTGCTGTTTGGTCTGCTGTGGGCTTTTATCGAGAGCCGGCTGTCTATCAGCGGCCAAATGCGCACAATTATTTTTCTGGGATTTTTCGGGGCCTTTACTACATTTTCATCATTTGCTTTTGAAACCAGTCAGCTGTTGGATGAATCGCAATGGCTGTGGGCAGCGGGCAATATCCTGCTGCAGAACATTCTGTGCCTTGCCGGTATGATTACCGGCTTGACGGTTGGCAGGTGGATTTAATCTTAAAAAGGAGACCGGTTATGCAATTGCCCTCGGAAGCACAACTGCTGCGAATCTTTATCGGAGAAGCGGACCGTTTCGGCGGGAAACCGCTGTATGAAGCGATTGTTCATCTGGCCCGCCAGAAGGGCATGGCCGGGGCTACAGTAGTAAGAGGGCTGATGGGTTTCGGTGCGCACAGCCGTATGCACACAGCCAAAATTCTTCGCCTCTCGGAAGACCTGCCGATAGTTATTGAGATTGTCGATAAGCCCGAACGGATTAAAGATCTTCTTGCCGAACTGGATGGGATGATAAAAGAGGGACTGGTGACGCTGGAAAAAGTGACCGTATTTGCCTACCGCTGCGAAAATGGGAATCGATAAGTTTATTTAGCGGTGACTTTTTAAATTATGGAATAGACAGGACAGTATGGTACTGCGCAAATTACGAATTAGATTACTGCGATTGGCGTTCCTTCCGATTGTTTTTGTGGCAGTTTTTGTAAGACCCAAATAGTCTCTGGATTCATTTACCGCTTTTTTTGTTTCTGAGATATCTGTTCTGGATCAGCATGGAATTATACTGGTGCTGTGGCATTTTCCATAGAGATTATTTTGTCGCCGATTGAACAGAAGGGACAGTTCTTTATGAACAATCATGCCCATAGACGGGCGATGGGGTTTGTGCTGCTGCTGGGTGTTGTCTCGCTGTTTGCGGATATGACGTATGAGGCAGCGCGGTCCCTTTCGGGGCCGTATCTGGCGATTCTGGGGGCCAGCGGGGCGATTGTCGGCTTTACGGCAGGCGCGGGTGAACTGCTCGGCTACGGTCTGCGGTTTTTTTCGGGCCTTTTGAGCGATAAGACGCAGCGTTATTGGCTGATGACCATTGCCGGCTATGCGGTGAACCTCTTAGCCGTCCCCTTGCTGGCGCTGGCTGGTCACTGGGGCTGGGCTGTCGGTCTGATAATGGCCGAACGGTTCGGCAAGGCGCTTCGCACGCCCGCACGGGATACAATGCTGTCCTGCGCCACATCGGTGGTGGGGCGCGGGTGGGGTTTTGCTGTGCATGAGGCGATGGACCAGATCGGGGCGATGGCCGGTCCGCTGATTGTCATGATTGTGCTGGCCGTCAACGGCTCTTACCGGTTCGCGTTTGCCGTTCTGGCGATTCCGGCTGTTCTGGCGCTGAGTGTGCTGATTGCAGCGCGCGTTATGTTTCCGCATCCGCATAAACTGGAAGAGGAAATTCCGCAGCAGGGGGACGGAAAATTTCCAGCGGTTTTCTGGCTCTATCTGGCGGCCGTTGGTTTTGTGGCGGCAGGTTTTGCCGATTACCCGCTGATTGCCTTTCACATCAAATCGCATGCGCTGCTGGCGGACAAATGGATTCCGCTGCTGTATGCCTGTGCGATGGGTATTGATGCGCTGGCCGCTTTAGGCTTTGGACGCTGGTATGATAAAAACGGCGTTCTGGCACTGGCCGGAGCCGTGATTATTTCATCGATTTTTGCTCTGTTTGCTTTTTCGTTTAGACCTGCCGCAGTCATTGCGGGCATTCTGTTATGGGGCATCGGCATGGGCGCGCAGGAATCTATTATCCGGGCAGCTGTGGCGGATATGGTGCCCAGACACCGCCGCGGCACAGGATTCGGGCTGTTCAACAGTTGCTTCGGGATTGCCTGGTTTGCCGGCAGCTTTCTGATGGGCATTCTCTATGATGTTTCGCTGCCCGCCCTGATTGGATTTTCGATTGCGGCACAACTGGCTTCTCTGCCGCTTCTTCTGGCTGTCCAAAAACGCCTCAGCCCGTCGAAGTAAGCTATGGCCTTACGGAGCGGCTAAACCAGTTCTGTGTGCGGAGGCAGATTTTAACCAGCATCAGCATCACGGGCACTTCAATCAAGACGCCGACGACGGTTGCCAAAGCCGCTCCCGATTGAAGGCCGAACAGCATCGTGGCTGTAGCAATTGCGACCTCAAAATGGTTGGATGCCCCAATCATGGCCGAGGGAGCGGCATCCGGATAAGACAGGTTCAGCATTTTGGACAATCCATACCCAATTGCAAAAATCAGACAGGTCTGAATAAACAATGGAATTGCAATCCACAGAATGGTCAGAGGATTATTCAAAATTGTTTGGCCTTTGAAGGAGAACAGCAGCACCAGCGTCAGCAGCAGGGCAAGAATAGTAATCGGCGTCAGGATGTGCAGAAATTTCTGCTCAAACCAATCAGCCCCTTTATGAGCAAGGATCCATTTTCGGGAAATAAAACCGGCCGCAAGGGGCAGCGCGACATAAATGGCGATGGACAATAATAAGGCCTGCCACGGCACCGGCAGTTTGCCGACCCCCAGAAGAAAACCCCCCAGCGGCCCATAAAGAAGCAGCATTGTCAATGAATTAATGGCCACCATTACCAGCGTATGCCCGTCATTGCCTTTGGCCAGATACCCCCAGACCAGCACCATTGCCGTACACGGTGCGATGCCAAGCAGGATGCAGCCGGCTAAATAACTTCTCCAAAGCGGAACTTGCAGCATTTTGACGCCGTTTTTCAGTACGATTGTGCCGACGCCGTATTCTGCGCCTACCGGCAGATCCAGCCCCAACGGCATCTTGACCCAATCGACAGCATTCGGGCCGATAAACTGATAAAACAAAGTACCGAGGAAAAACAACGCTATCGCATACATGGTAAAGGGTTTGATTGCCCAGTTGATAAACAGCGTCAGTCCTACCGGCTTGATGCTTTTGCCGGCTTTAAGGACTTCGGCAAAGTCAATCTTGACCATGATCGGATACATCATCAAAAACAGACAGGCCGCTATGGGAATGGAGACTACAGGTGCCCCATTGACATAGATGGCCATGCCATCCAGAGATGCGGCCAAGCCCGGTGCCAGCTTGCCCATCACAATACCTCCCAGAATGCACAAAATAATCCAGACGGTAAGATACTTTTCAAATATGTTCAGCCCTTTTGCTGCTTGCGGATTAGACATTGCTACTCCTTGTTATGGTGCGGTATCTCTTTTTCCAGCAGTTCATCCATTTGCCTTGCGGCTCCTGTCCGGACCATTTTGCCGATATGAACGGCCTGCTGTATTTCTGTATGCCCAAGGCCCATCTGCTGTGCTTTGTTCGTGTGGAATATGACACACGGATGACAGTTGCACGCCACTGATGCGCCGAGGGCAATCAGTTCCTTGGTGGCGCTGCTGACAGTTGCCGAATGGTCCTTATACGCGATAAAATCTGCGCTGACAATGTAATCGCTGAGTTTCTTATCTGCCGGCAGATGTTGGCGAATCGACTGATACAAAGAATCATTGCAGCTGGCCATCCTATCCATGTTAGATGGTTTTACAGCAACCTGCGGATGAACCAGACCCGCCGCAGCAATCATCGTCTGCGTCTGCTCGATCAGAACTGCTCCCGCCACACAGCCGATAAGGGCAGCGATTGACTCCTGAACCTTTTGAGGCAACGGATTGGTCAGTGCCAAATCGGAGATGCAGGCCTTGCCGCCGGGTTTCAAAACACGGGCAATTTCCTTCCAGACCTGCTGCTTGTCCGGTGAGAGATTAACGACGCAGTTGGAAATAACCACATCGACCGAGGCATCCGCTGCCGGCAGATGCTCAATTTCCCCCAGACGAAATTCCACATTGGATAGCCCCGTCTTTTCTGCAAAGGCTTCAATGCCCGCCCTCGCTTTGCTGACCATCTCGGCAGTCATGTCGACGCCGATAACATAGCCTGTCGGACCGACTTTGCTGGCGGCGATAAACACATCCAGTCCGCCGCCGCTGCCCAAATCCAAGACAACCTGACCGGGCTTAAGGTCGGCGATAGCCGTCGGATTGCCGCAGGAAAGCCCCATATTAGCGCCCTGCGGCACTATGTCCAATTCCTCCCGGCGATAGCCGATGCCCTCAGCCAGCTTGTTCGGCTCTGCTGAACCGCAGCAGCAGCCCGATTGACCTCGGGCAATATCGGCATACCCCAGACGCACTGCATCTCTGATTTTATTATTTCCCTTGCCAGTCATAAAAACTCCCTATTCTAATCCGTTTTGTCTGGATAGTTGTGCATTGTCAGCCAATTCTGAACGCGCTGCTTAACTGCATCGCGCGTCTGGCGAAAGGCGTCCACTACCTCTTCCTTTGGACCGGTTTTCTTTGCCGGGTCTGCCAAAGGCCACCGTTCGGTATGCAGTGCCAAAGGCATCAGCTGGGGGCATTCCGCCTCCCCCTCCTGACAAACGATAATAACCCAATCCAGCAGTTCTTTACCCAGATACAAGTCGATGCTTTTGGCAGTCTGACCGGCAATATCAATGCCGTCTTCCTGCATGACAAGATAAACCAGCGGATGAATCATCTGGGGATAAAGGCCGGCGCTGATGGCCTCAAATTGATCCGGCGCCAGTTTCTTCAAATAGGCCTCGGCCATCTGGCTGCGGCAGGAATTGTGCTTGCAAAAAAATAACACGCGCTGTTTTAGTTTCATAAGCCGCTCCTTTGATCGGTTAACGCTTCCGGCAGAGTCTCAATGAACTGTCTAATTTCATCCCGTATGCGGCGATAGCAGTTCAGTGCGTCCTCTTCTGTTTTTGCATCTTTTGCCAGTCGCGGGGGATCTTCAAAATTGATATGGATACTTTTTGCCTTGCCGGAGAACAGCGGACAGCTTTCCCGTGCATTATCACAGACGGTAATTACATAATCGAAATCTATTTCCGCTAATTCATTTAGATGTTTAGAGCGATGTTGTGAAATATCCACTCCTGCCTCTGCCATTACTTTGACAGCGCAGGGATTCAATCCGTGTGTTTCAATCCCGGCTGAATACGGTTCAAGTATGTCCCCTTTTAAGTGTCTGGCCCACCCCTCGGCCATCTGACTCCGACAGGAATTGCCCGTACATAAAAAGAGGATTTTCAGTTTATTCTTCCCCTTCTGCGGCACTCTGCAGTTGGATTCCCCCAGCCGTTTGAGATCTTGCTGTGCTTGCGGATGGTCTTTTAAATAATCGCGAAAGAAATTGTGCAGGGATTGCTCAAACATTGTTGCTGCAGGGGATAATCGGTAGTGCATCCAAGTCCCTTGACGCTGCGCGGTAACCAATCTTGCCTTGCGAAGCTCACCCAAATGCCGCGATATCTTAAACTGCGGTTCATTAAGCGCATCGACAAGCTGGCATACACACAACTGGCCGCTTTGTGCCAGCAGTGTCATCAACCGAAGCCGAATGGGATCGGCAAGAACCTTCAAAATGGCCGCTTCTTGTTTCATTTATATGCTCCTTTTATGCATATATGTATATATACGCATATGTATGATAAAAAAGTCAATAGAAAATTGTAAAATTTAGTTAACTTATAGCTTTTTTATGTCCTTTTTGCTATCGATAATAAGTGTTACCGGACCGTCATTGACGGCATCCACTATCATATACGCTGCGAAAACTCCGGTTTCGACGGCCAGTTGACTTTTTCGGAGGACATCGATTGTTTGTTGGTAAAGTATTTTTGCCACCTGAGGCGTGCCGGCAGCGGAGAAATCCGGCCGACGCCCTCTGCGGCAGTCGCCGTATAATGTGAACTGGCTGACCAGCAGGATGCCGCCTCCGATGTCCCGAACCGACAGGTTCATTTTTCCGTCTTTGTCTTCGAAAATCCGGAGGTTGGTTATTTTGTCGGCGATAAAATCAATATCTGCGCGGGAGTCGTCTCTGCCGATCCCCAGAAACACCAGCAATCCTTGTTCGATGCGGCCGGTGATTTGCCCCTCTGCGCTGACAGATGCTTTTTTGACGCGCTGGATGACAGCCCGCATTGCTCATCCTTTTTCTTGAAGCCGCTTTTGATAGCTCAGCGGCACCACCAGTACAGCACAATCGGCTTTGCGGACTACCTTTTCATTGACATTGCCGAATAGTGTCTTCTGCAATGCGCCGCGGCCCTGCCGCCCCATCACAATCAGGTCTATTTCCATCTCTTTGGCAAATGCCACAATTTCCTGCCAGTCTTTTCCGATGCGGTATTCGATATGCAGTTTCAATCCCTCGGGCAGTTTGGATACATAGGCCTCTGCTATTCGCTCATCCAAGTCGCGTTTGGCCTTGTTATCAACGTTTTCGACCTCGTAGATGTAGGTTTTCCAGAACTGGGCTTCTGTTTCGGGGATGACATGCAGCAGATACAATTCGCTGCCCGGCCGCCGCATTGCCGCGTCCACTGCAAATTGGAAAGCGAAATCCGCATTTTCCGACAGATCGGTGCAGAATAGAATTCGCCTGTAGGTTGTTTGTATTTGGTTTTGCATACCATTTCACCGCATAATGAATTATTTGCTCAGCCGACCAGTGTCGGCAGGAAGGTGCAGATTTTCGGAAACATCACAAACAAAACCGCTGATAGAACCATAGCGCCCAAAAATGGAACAGCGCCGCGAAAAATAGTCTGCAGCGATACATCCCGTTCAATCCCGCCGACCACATAGACATTGACGCCAACCGGCGGGGTTATGACTCCCATTTGCGTAACCGTCACAATGATGACGCCGAACCAGATGGGGTTATAGCCCAATTCCTGAACGACAGGGAAAAAGATGGGTATGGTCAGCATAATCAGCCCCAGCGCATCAATGAAACAGCCGGCCAGCAGATAAAACAGGATAATCATAAACATAATAATCCATCCCGGCAGGGGCAGCCCTGCCAGCCAGCTGGCCAGTTCAAACGGAATTCGGGTAACTGCCAGAAACCGTCCGAAAATATTGGCTCCGGTGACGATAATCATCACCATACAGGAGGTGCGTACGGTTTCCTTAACCGACTGGATAAGGATTTTGCGGCTTAACTGCCTGCGCAGTGCCGCAATAATCAGACTGCCCAGAGCCCCGACAGCCGCAGCTTCGGTGGGGGTGAACCAGCCGGCAAACATTCCGCCGATAACAGCCAAAAACAGTATCAGCGTTTCTGTAATGCCCAGCAGAGAAACAATTTTTGCCCCCCAGCCCAGCCGCGGACCGCAAGGCCCCAGTGCGGGATTGATTTTACATTTTATGTAGATTGTCAAGCAGAACAGCAGGGCCATCAGCAGCCCCGGGAAAATGCCGGCGATAAACAGTTTTCCAATGGATTGTTCGGTCAGAATCGCATAGACGATGAATACCACGCTGGGCGGAATCAGCATACCCAAGGAACCGCCGGCAGCAACAGCCCCGCAGCTTAACTCGGGGTGATATTTGTACCGCTTCATTTCCGGCAGGGCTACGGCGGCCATCGTAGCGGCTGTAGCCGGACCGGAACCGCAAATAGCCCCAAATGCTGTACAGGCCCCTACAGTGGATATCGCCAGACCGCCGGGCAAATGCCCCAGCCAGTGATAGGCCGTATCAAACAGACGGCGGCTGATGCCTGCATGAAAGGCAATCTGCCCCATGAAAACAAACATCGGGATGACGGTCAGACTGTATTGGGTGAATGTTTCATAGAGTTCTGTCGTCATCATGGCTGTGGCGGCCTTGGGCGTTACAATGGCCGCAAAGCCCGCAAATCCCACAATCGCCATCGTAAAGGCCACCGGCATGCTGGCCGCCAGCAGCACAAACAGCACCGCACATCCGATGATTCCATACTGCAGCGGTGTCATGGCTTTATCATCTCCTGCCGGGGGAACAAGAGCTGATATACAACAACCAGCGCTGCAGCAAAACAGCAGATACCGATAATCCACGGCAGCCAGAACAGCGGCATCTGCAGTGTCTGTGAAACCTGCCCGCTGATATACATCGACCGGCCGTACAGGAGACTCTGCCAGCCCAGAAAGCCGAACAGCATAATCGACAGAAGCCGCATCACGCTGTCCACCGCAATCCGGCTGACAGGGCCGAGCTTGTGAAAGAAATATTCGATAGCCACATGGCCTTTGACGGCTGTTGTGTAGGGCAGAGCAGCGGCCAAAGCTACGGCTCCTGCAATCCGCACAATATCATAAGCCCCAACAAAAGGCCTATTGATACACGGCAGACGAAGGAGAACATCCGCGCAGATGATGCCGATCATGACAAAAACAGCAACTCCCGAGACAGCGGTCAGCCCAAACACCACTCCCTTAAGAAACTGCAGATAGGCCTGTCGGATACGCCGCACCACGTCATGTTCGCTGTGGGAATCCATTTTATTGAGCGTTTCCTGCTGCCTTTTGTTCTTCAATCAAAGCTTGGATTTTGGCCAGAAATTCCTTGCCCGGCAGATTTTTGGCCGCTGCTGCAGCGATGTATTCATCCAATATCGGCTTGACAGCCTCTTTCCACCGCTGCTGTTCCTGAGGGGAAAGCGGGATTATTTCACGGTTGAGCTCTTTGATGAATGCCATTCCTTCCTCATCGGCCTGATCCCACGCCTGGCCGTGCTTATCGACCCATTCGGCGCTGACTGCTTCAACAATCTTCTGCTGCTGGGGGCTGAGCTTGGCCCAGCTGGCCTTGTTCATTACCACAAACATTGCAGTAGTGTAGCCAATAATGGAGCTGTCGGTCATATATTGAATGACCTCGCCCTGTTTCCAGCCCTTGAGAGTTTCCACCGGGCACAGCGTTGCATCCACCACGCCCTTTTGCAGGGCTTCGTAGGTTTCCGGCTGGCTCATTGCGATGGGTGTTGCTCCCAGCGTCTGAACGATTTTGGCTGAAAGGCCGGTGGCACGTATTTTCAGATTCGACAGATCTTCCAGCTTGCGCACCGGCTTCTTGGAGGCCAGAATACCCGGACCGTGAGCGTGAATATAAAGCAGCTTCACATCGGCCAGTTCAGCAGGCGCAAATTCCTGCGCCATTGCGGTTGCAATCCGTGTGGCAGCTGTGCCGCTCGGATACCCCAGCGGCAGATCCAGACCTTCCAGCAAAGGGAATTTTCCCCGGGTATAGGCAAAACAGCTCATCCCGATATCGGAAATTCCGCTGACCACTCCGTCATAACACTGGTCGGCCTTGGTGAGGGTTTGGGCCGGATAAATGGTGATTTCGATGCTGCCGCCGCTGCGCTTCCTGATTTCCTCGGCCCAGGCCTCAGCCGTTTTTGTCTGGATGTGTGTGGGCGGGAAAAACACACTGTACGACAGCTTGACAGTCGGCATTGACGCCGAGGCCGGCTGCTGGGATGATTCCGGGGCAGTCGTTTCAGCCGGCTCAGCCGGCGGCTGTGTCTTTTTAGAACAGCCTGCGATACCCAGCGATAAAACAACGATTGCGGCAACTGCCATTACGATAATTCGTTTCATGACATTACCTCCTGAAAGTTGAATAGTTTCTGCTGTGCATTCTGCACACAGTTATTTCCTATGCTGCTATGCTAAGCATTCAAATCCCTCGATGCAAGAGCAATTTTATCACCAACAAGACTTTTTTCAGATGCTTTTTTAGTCTTCATATTCCGATATTCTGCTTGAGACGGTTTAAGCCCAGTCGAATAAAACCGGAACCGGCGAAAATTTGGGCAAACTCTTCCTGCTGCATGCTCCTAATCTGCTTGGCTGTGAGATTCTGCCATTCCGGATGAATGTGGAAATCGGGATTTTTCCGAAGCGGGGCGGCTGCTTCATAGGGGCAGGCCAGAAGGCATTCGTCGCAGCCGAAAATATAATGGGGAGCGCAGCCGTTGGCTGAGCTGCCATCGGGCAGCGTGGGCTGCGGTGCAGCTGCGGGTGCTTCGATGGTTTGGAAGCTGATGCATTTTCGGGCATCAAAAGTGCCGTCTGAAGCCAGTGCGCCTGTCGGGCAGGCGCGGATGCACCGGCCGCAGTCGCCGCAGGATTGCTTTTCCGGCGGGCTGTCGGGTTTCAGTTCAAGCGTCGTAATCAATTCGCCCAGCAATATCTGATTGCCCAGCTCAGGGTGAATAAGCATATGGTTTTTGCCGATAAAGCCCAATCCCGCACGCTGTGCTAAAGCCCGTTCTGCCAACGGAGCAGAATCAACACAGACTTTGAATTGTATTCTTGTCCTTCGGGCTGCCGCCTGAACCGCCGTACAGCCGGAATTGCCAATAAAGTCAGCCAATTCAAACAGCCGCTTTTTGATGAATGGATGATAGTCCTCATACAGCGCAAAGCGGGCGATCCGGACAGAAGGATTTCTAACCAGCTCCTCTGGTTTAGGGCGGTAATTGAGGGCGACGCAAATGACAGACTTTGCCTGCGGCAGCAGTTGGCCGGGGTCGAACCGCTTTTGAATATTGCGGTGTAGATACGCCATCTTGGCGGCATTGCCGCCCTCTATCCATCGCCGGAAGTACTCTGCCTGAGCAGACTCTATCGGCTCGGCCGTCGTAATTCCCACTGCATCAAAGCCAACGTCAAGGGCCTTTTGTTTGATATCTGCTTCGATAGTCATAGCGCTATCTTAAATTGGGCAATCCATTATTACAAGGTCAGACTTGACAGAACAGGGAAACAGACATACCATAACCTTTTTGAAATTCAGTAAAAGGATGCAGTATGTCGGATAAAGATGGCAAAAAAGGATATAAAGATACACTGAATCTTCCGCAAACCAGTTTTGCGATGAAGGCCAACCTGACCCAGCGCGAGCCGCAGCAGCGAAAACTGTGGGAAAAGGAAGATATTTACGGCAAAATCATGGCCGCCCGGAAAGAGGCCCCGCTGTACATTCTGCACGACGGCCCCCCGTATGCCAATGGTGATATTCATATGGGCCATGTCATCAATAAAGTGCTGAAGGACTTTGTTGTTAAATATAAAACAATGACGGGCTTTTGTGCCCCCTTTGTTCCCGGCTGGGACTGCCACGGCCTGCCTATTGAGGTTAAGGTGATGGCCGAACTGGGCGAAAAGGCCAAGCAGATGTCCAAGCCCGAAATACGCAGGGAGTGCCATAAATACGCATCGAAATATGTCAAACTCCAAACGAAACAGTTTCAGTCTTTGGGTGTCTTCGGCGACTTTGAACATCCGTACCTGACGCTCAAGCCGCAGTACGAGCAGGGGATTCTGGAAATCTTTGCCGAATTGGTCGGCAATGGACTGGTCTATAAGCAGCTCAAGCCCATTCATTGGTCTGTGGGTTGTGAAACGGCCTTGGCCGATGCCGAGCTGGAATACAAGGATATTACATCTTCGAGCATTTATGTTAATTTTCCGATGGATGCCGCCTCGGCGCAAAAGGTTCGGCAGATGGGTCTGGCGCCTGCAGACAGCAAGGTCTGCTTTATGATATGGACAACGACCCCGTGGACCTTAGCGGCCAATTTGGCTGTTGCACTGCATCCATGGCATGATTATGTGGGTTTGACGTATAACAGAAACGGCACGACATTTACCTCGATTGTCTGTGCGGATCGTCTGGAAGCAGTTATTAAGGCCGCCGGTTGTCCGGAAGGGCAGTATTCTGTCAGCCAGCCCGTCAAAGGCAGCGCCTTCGAAAAACTGCGGTATCTGCATCCCTATATTGAGAAAAATCCGACCGATAAGGACGCTTATTTTGCTATTAATGCGGAGTTTGTTACCACCGATGACGGCACCGGCATTGTGCACATTGCACCCGGGCATGGAGCCGAAGACTATGTGGCCGGAATGCAGTACGGGCTGGCTGTTTATTCGCCGGTTCGTGATGATGGTACGTATGATGATACGGTGCCTCAATGGCTGCGCGGCAAAAAAGTACTTGAGGTTGATACCGAAGTAAATGCCTACCTCAGGCAGTTGGGGCTGCTGGTGCATGAAGACAGCATTCTGCACAGCTACCCGCACTGCTGGCGAAGCAAAATGCCGGTAATTTTACGTGCCACCGAGCAATGGTTTATCAGTGTGGATAAAGATGTGGAAAAGTTCGGCGGTAAAAGTCTTCGCAATCTGGCACTGGAACAGATAAAAGATGTAACCTGGGTGCCGAGCTGGGGGCAAAAGCGGATTCAGGGAATGCTCGAATCCCGCCCTGATTGGTGCATCAGCCGCCAGCGGGCTTGGGGGCTGCCGATACCGGCGTTTGTCAACAGCAGAGGGCAGTCGCTGTTGACCAAGGAGTCGGTCTTGGCTGTTGCGCGGCATATCGGCAAAAAGGGTTCCGACAGCTGGTTTACCGATTCCCCCAAAGAGATTTTAGGCAGCGATTTTGTTCTACCGGACGGATTTGACTGGGATGACCTGCGCAAGGAAGAAAATATATTTGATGTATGGTTTGAGTCCGGCTGCAGCTGGCACAGTGTCATACGGATGGCCGGCCAGCCCGTACCGGTGGATTTATACTTGGAAGGTTCTGACCAGCATCGCGGCTGGTTTCAGCTGTCGCTTCTGCCGGCCTTGGGGGCAACCGGCAGGCCGCCGTTCAAAACGGTGCTGACGCATGGTTTTACTGTTGATGAAAAGGGAATGAAGCAGTCCAAGTCGGCAGGCAACTATGTCAGTGCGCTGGAGGAAATAGAAAAATACGGGGCTGATGTTCTCCGGTTGTGGGTTGCCAGCGTCAATTATCAGGAAGATATGCGCTGCAGCGATGAGCTGATTGGCCGTCTGCAGGAGGCCTATCGCAAAATACGCAATACCCTGCGATACCTTCTGAGCAACATCAATGACTTCGTGCCGGCCGAAATGGCTGTGGACTATAAGGATATGCAGGTGGTTGACCAGTGGGCGATGGAAAAGCTTCAGGAACTGATTGCTCAGGTGCACGAAGCGTACGAAAGCTTTATGTTCCATCGCGTCTATGGATTGATTTACAATTTCTGCACAGTCGAGATGAGCAGTATCTATATGGATGTGCTTAAAGACCGGATGTACTGCGATGGAGCCGCCAGCCGCAGCCGCCGCAGCGGACAGACTGCGATGTATCGCATACTCGATGCGCTGGTGCGGATGCTGGCGCCTATCCTTGTCCACACTGCCGAGGAGGCGTGGGCTGCGATCCCCTATAAAAGTCAGCCCGTTGACAGCGTTCATTTGGCGCTGATGCCGCAGCCGGATGCGTCCATCAATCCCTCTGCCAATGCCGGCCGATGGGGAAAAATTATGGCTCTGCGGGATGACGTGCTCAAAGTGCTGGAACCGCTTCGCAAAAATCAGCTTATCGGCAGCAATCAGGAAGCGGCGGTACAGATTGAAACAAATGATGAGGAACTGCTGACGATCCTCAATCAGATAGGCATTGAGACTTTTGCTGCTCTGTGCATTGTCAGTCAGGTTTCTGCGGCCAAGGGAGCGGCTCTTAAGATTACAGCGTCTAAGAGTCCGTACCCCAAGTGTCAGCGCTGCTGGAACTACTGGCCTACTGTCGGCCAGAATGCCGACTACCCTGACCTGTGTGACCGGTGTATCAAGGTGACTGCCGGATGCTGAAAGGAAAGCAGCTCTGGACTGATAACAGGGCAGGTCTATTCTCCAAAGAATAAGGGCAGATTTGCATCAGCGAGCTTTTCTGAACGCCTTAGATACTGGGGGTTGGAAATTGACATATCAG
This sequence comes from Phycisphaerae bacterium, assembly GCA_018052735.1. Lineage (GTDB taxonomy): Bacteria > Planctomycetota > Phycisphaerae > Sedimentisphaerales > Anaerohalosphaeraceae > 4572-13. The sequence continues at coordinate 41,878 of JAGPMT010000025.1, forward strand.
GGTGTATAATAGCGCAGGTCAACCGAGCAGAATAGATAGGGATTGGATAAGCGATGCGAAATATAGCGGCAGGGATGCAGAAAAAGGTCTGGCAGATACGTCCGGCCAGCCGTGATGCGGCTAAATTGGCCCAGTCGCTGAATATATCGCCGCTGGTCGCGCAAATTCTTATTAACCGCCAGCTTGACCAGACCGAACCAGCCCGTGCTTTTTTATCTCCCAAACTGAGCGACTTGATTGCGCCGGAACAGATGTTCGGCATTTCCGAAGCGGCGGCGTGCATTCGTCAGGCGATTGAAAGCCGCAAAAAAATATCCATTTACGGCGATTATGATGTGGATGGCATCACCAGTGTGGCAATTCTGTGGCATCTGCTGCAGATGCTGGGGGCGCAGGTGGATTATTATATTCCCCATCGTATCGATGAGGGCTATGGTCTCAACAGCGACGCCGTGCGCCGACTGGCCGCCGGCGGCACAGAGCTTCTGATAACGGTTGATTGCGGGATTACCGCTGTCGAACCGGTGCGGCTGGCTCGGGAGATGGGCATCCAAACCCTTATAACCGATCATCATCAGCCGGGGGCAGTTCTGCCTGATGCGGCGGCTATCGTTCATCCGCGGCTGGATCCCGCCTACGGCAATCCGCACTCGGCCGGTGCGATGGTGGCATTTAAGCTGGCTTGGGCAGTGGCTAATGCCTACAAAAAAGGAGTTCAATTATCAGCCCCGCTGCGTCAATATCTGCTCAATGCCACCACGCTGGCCGGCATCGGCACGATTGCCGATGTGGTGGACCTTCGGGGTGAAAACCGTGTGCTGGCCGGCTATGGATTGAAGGCGCTGGAGGCCTCCAATCTTGTCGGGATTCGGACGCTGGTGCAGACAGCCGAGCTGTATGCCGCTGATGTCAACAGCTATGCTGTAGCATTCCGTCTGGCCCCGATGCTCAATGCCGCCGGACGAATGGGACATGCCCGTCTGGCAGTCGAGCTGCTGACGACAGAAAGCGAAGTCCGAGCAATCCAGATTGCACAGTACCTCAAAGACCAGAACCGTCTCCGCCAGAAATATCAATTGGATATCTTCAAGCAGGCCCGCCAGCGGATTGTGCAGATGGGGCTTCATCATCCGGACCGAAAAACCATTGTGCTGGCTGATGAGAACTGGCACACTGGTGTTATCGGCATCGTTGCTGCCCGGATTGTAGATGATTTTTATCGGCCGACGATTTTGATAAACACCGGCGAGGGAATTGGGCAGGGTTCCGGCCGCTCTATCGAGGGCTTTAATTTGCATGCGCATCTGGAGGCCTGTTCGGACTATCTGATAAGTTTCGGCGGCCACGAGATGGCGGCTGGCTTGAGAATCGAACCGTCGCGCATAGCGGCGTTTGCAGAGGCATTTGAGGCATCCGCAGAACAGGCATTCAGGGAAAAGATGCCCGCGTCCTGTTTGACGATTGATGCCGAAGTGCGTATAGCCGATTTTACCGAACGGCTGATGAAAGAACTCAACTACCTCGAGCCGTTCGGGCAGGGCAATCCCAAGCCCCTCTTTGCTGTTCGCGGCGTCAAACTGATTGCTCCCCCGCGCAAGGTCGGCGCCCGCAATGACCACCTGCAGCTTTCGATTGCTGATGCCAGCGGAGCTGTCCGCTGTATCGGCTTCGGGATGGGAAATCTCGAAAAGAAACTGCTGGAGATTGACACATTCAGCGTCGCTTTCGAGCCGCAGTATAATACCTACAACGGCCG
>JAGPMT010000026.1 GCA_018052735.1 Phycisphaerae bacterium
AGCTGATGGCCGGCATCGGTGCCTGGCTGGGGCTGCCTACTGCTGTTGAGGCGCTGGTTGGGATTTCAATCTGTGCGGTAATTCTTGCCCTGTTGAGGGCGTTTTATAGCCGGCGGTTCTTTGAAGTACTCGGCAATATTCGGGTCATGATGATCGCTTTTATGTTTTTTGTCGGTACCAGAGGCAAGGTTCAATACGCCGGCGGCATGGAAACGGCCGATGACAAAAGGGCCTTGACCATGCCGTACGGTCCGGCCATTTTTGCCGGCCTTGTCGGCACTGCCATTTATACCGCTATCGTGAGGTGAACGATGAATACACGGAGCACGTTAAGGAGTCGGGGCACAACAATTGTTGAAACGGCAGTTGTTCTGCCGCTGCTTTTAATTCTGACATTTGGTGCCCTCAAATATGGCTGGCTTTTTTTCAAATGGCAGCAGATTACCAATATTACACGTCACGCTGCCCGTATCGCCATCCTTCCGGGCAATCGAAGCGGAGAAGTTGCAGCGCTGATTTCCACGCGTTTGGCCGAATGCGGCATTCCTGCCAATGGCGTTTCAATCTCTGTCCCGAATGGGTGGAATCCGGGTGTAGGCAATGAGTTGACCCTTGAGATTTCTGTTCCTGCCGCGAATGTGGATATTTTGAGGCTCAAGGGTCCCCTAATTGGTCTGCCGACTCCGACATCTTTAACAGCACGGGTGGTCATGTCAAAAGAAGGGCCCTAATGCTGTCTCCAGCTTTCAGAATGATAAGGATTTTATCGGCTCAAAGGATTTAAGGAGCGTTTTATGAAATGGACAATTGTGCTGCTGGTGGTGTTGGGCATTATAGCGGGTGTGTGTGCGGTAGTGCTTGTTTCGGCTCTGCAGGGTTCAGCGACAATTAAAGAGGATGTTGAAGTGGTTGTTGCCAAAGACAACCTGTCGGCTTGGAAGGTGCTGACGGTTGAAGATGTTGAAGTTATTAAAGTTCCCCGCAAAGAAGCCCCGGCAGATGCCTACAGCAATACGGCTCTGGTTGTGGGCAAAGTACTGACTTCGGATGTGGTTATCCGACAGGCGATTACGAAATCAAAAATTCTCACACAGGGAGGCCCGCAGGAAATTGCCGCTATTCTGGCTCCGCGGATGCGGGCGGTCAGCGTTACCGTATCCAGCGATCAGGTCTCCGGCGGCCTTTTGTATCCGCAATGTTTTGTGGACGTTTTGGCGACATTCAAGCTGTCCGGTTCAATGCGGAGCGAATCCAAAGGCGAAGCCGTGGCAACAACCCTGCTGGAACGGGTTAAAGTATTGGCAATCGCCGGCGAATCTATTCTGTCTGCTGCATCCAAAGAGGATAAGACAGCCGCCTCAGCCCGCACCTCCCAAAAACTGACGGTGACCCTTGAACTTGATTCCAAACAGGCCGAAGCTCTGCAGCTGGCTATCAATAACGGTTCCATTTCACTGGTGCTGCGGAATCCTCTGGATATGGAAGCGGTGGATCCCCAGCCGATGGTGCTCAACAGCGGCCAGCTCAGCGGACCCGGACGACCGGTTATCCCGGTAGTCGGCAGCAATCCTGAAGAAGGCAGTAAAACCACTCAGCGGAGTACAGCCATTACAGTTATCCGGGGAAATAAAACCAGTGAAGTACAGGTTCCCGAGGAATCGTCTCAATAAGAATGCTTTACGGCAGGATTATGGCGTTGAGCATGTAAATAATGAAGGGAAGTTTCAGGCAAGGGGATTAAGCAATGAGAACAACGGCGAGTCAATCAGGCGTACAGATGAATAGTTGGATAGCGGCAATGGTGCTGGCTATACTGGCAAGCCCGGGGATGGCAGCAATAGCCGCAGATGCTGTCGGCAGCGAAGTGGCTATTGTGTATCATCAATCGCAAATTATGCAGACGCCTTGGAAGGTGTCCCGGGTTGCCGTTACCGATCCGGCTATTGCCGATGTGCAGGTGCTGACTGCCAACCAGGTACTGATTCAAGGCCTTGCTGTTGGAACAACCGATATTCTTCTTTGGAGTGAGGATGAAACTCAGGTTGTGCAGAAGAAAGTCCAAGTAACGCTGGATATGGATACGCTGAAAGCCGATATTGGTCAATTGTTTCCGACATCATCCCTGATGCTGAGTCAATCCGGTTCCAATCTGGTGATTCGCGGCCAGCATAAAAATGCGCTTCATGCCCAACAGCTTCAGGAATATCTCAGTAAGATGAAAATCCCGTTTATCGATATGTCGGAAGTGGTTGGCGTACAGCAGGTTGAGCTGCAGGTGCGTGTGGCCGAAGTCAGCAAGACAGGATTGCGGTCTCTCGGTGTTGACTGGACTCAGGCAGGAAGCGACTTTTCCAGCGGTGTTGCTCCCGGAGGCCCGATTGCCGAAAGCGTTTCGTTCTGGCCCGGTGCCATTAATGCCTACGAAGTCGGCACGACAGCAACGGCCTTCGGTCATATTACCAGTGCTGACCTTGTATTCTTTCTGGATGCTTTGCAGGAAAATCAGTATCTGCGGATTTTAGCCAATCCTACGCTGATTGCCCTCAATGGGCAGGAGGCAAGTTTTCTGGCCGGCGGGGAGTACCCCATTCCTGTTCCGCAATCGGGGACGGGAACCGCCGCAACCATCACCATTGAATATAAGGAATACGGTGTTCGGCTGAATTTCAAGCCTGTCGTTCTAGGCGACAATACCATTCGGCTTTATACCGCACCGGAAGTCAGCGAGCTGGATTATACCAACGGCACCTCCATCAATGGGACGGTTGTGCCGGGAGTGCTCAGCCGCAAGACTGAAACAACGGTTGAACTCAAGAGCGGACAGAGTTTTGCTATCGCCGGCCTTCTTAAAAATACCATCAGTGCCGCCAATTCGGCTATTCCGGGACTTGGGAATCTGCCCGTTTTAGGCCCTCTTTTCCGTTCGACACGCTACCAGCAGGGCGAAACCGAGCTGGTGATTCTGGTTACGGCTAATCTGGTATCGCCGCTGGATATTGATCCGAAAACAGCGCCGCTGCCCGGATTCCTCCATAAAGCTCCCAGCGATTGGGAATTGTATTTGGAAGGCCGTATAGAATCCCGTCAGCCGGCTGGTCTGGATGGAGTGGATGCAGATTGGCTCAAACGTCTCGGTTTGGACCAAGTCAGCGGCCCCGGTGCTTGGGATTCGTATCAATCGCCGGCTCCACTCAGCCGGGCACAGCTGCAGGCAGAATAACTGGATGAACAGGGGAGTAATGGATAGGAATCCGCCCATGCGGATGACACAAGAAACCAAGATGATAATGCCATAGATGAGGTGATATTCATGACTCCAAAAACAAAAATATTTCTGGTCACGAAAGACCCCAAGACGGTCAGCCATATTGAAACAGTTGCCCGCAACGGCTCGCCGATTGAAATCGACAAGGTGTTTCCGGAAATCTCGCATGTTCCGGCCTATCTTGACGAGGGCGAGCCTGCGGCAGGAATCGTTGATATTGATCCGGCCCCGCAGGAGACGCTCAGCGAGCTGGAAGAGCTGATTCGAAATTATCCGAAGATGTGCACGGTTGTCATTTCCGAACAGATTACGCAGGAGTTGATTCTTTCGGCCATGCAGGCCGGAGCGAGACATTTTCTCCAAAAAGGCTCTATTCACAGCGAACTGTCCGGAGTTATGGCACGGCTGCTGACGCATACCGGCGCCAAACGCAAAACCGGCTCGATTATGACAGTTTTTTCGGCCAGCGGCGGCTGTGGTGCGACAACCATAGCCCTGAATCTGGCTATGGAAATGCATGTCTCCACATCCAAACCGGTCTTGGTGATTGACCTCGATCGCTGCTACGGCGCTGCCGCAGCTTATCTGGATGTCAAATCGGAATACGGCATTGATGATGTACTGACCTATGAGGGCCGAATTGACAAACATCTGATTCAGTCGAGTTCCTGCTGCTACAAGGAAAATTTTCACGTGCTGTTGAAAGGTTCAGGGGCATCCCGCAAGACGGGCATTGATATCAAACCCGAAAGTCTCCGAATGGTTCTGCAGGCCTGTCGGGAAGCGTATGCCTATACGGTGATTGATGCGCCTCGAATGGATGAGCAGACGGTTCGGGAATTGAGCGAGCAGAGCGATTTTACTATTGTTGTTTTTCAATTGACGCTTAAGGATCTGGCGTTTGCCCGTTCGATTATTTCCATGTTCAGGACTCTGGGATTGCCCGATGAAAAGATCATTCCTCTGGCAAATCGCTTTGCCAAACGGGGGCCGCTGCTAAGGATTGATGACGGCAAACGCGCGCTGGGAACCGATACGATGTATCTGGTCCGCAGCGATTGGCGCAATGCTATGCGGTGTCTCAATAAAGGCCAGACGCTGGCTGAAGGTGCTCCGCGATCGGCGATTCGCAAAGACCTCCGAAAGCTGGCGGCAGTTATTCAGGAAGTCAAATCGGAAGAGAAACGGTAAGACACCAAAAAACAGGCGGCACAATGAATACTGGCACAGATGCGGGAATGAACGGTTTTGATAGTGATAAAAAAATAGCGTTGCATCGGATTAAGTCCCGGGTGCATCAGCGGCTGCTGGGACTGTTAGACCTGAAGGAGGCACAGCGTTTCCCCATAGAGCAGCTGCAGAAGGAGTGTACCGCCAAGATTGATGCTCTCCTGATGCAGGAAAAATACCCTCTTACAGGGCCGGAAAAGCAGCAGCTTTTAGATGAAATATTGGATGAGATTTTCGGTCTGGGACCATTGGAGCCGCTTCTGCGCGATCCTACCATCAGCGATATTTTGGTCAACGGGTATCAGCAGGTGTATATAGAGCGGCGGGGGCGTCTGGAGCGAACGGATATTACGTTTCAGGATGATGCCCATCTGATGCGGGTGATTCAGCGTATCGGAACCAATGTCGGCCGGCGGATTGACGAAAGCAGCCCGATGCTGGATGCCCGCCTGATTGACGGTTCGCGCGTTAATGCTATTATTCCGCCGCTGGCTCTGGATGGACCGGCCCTCAGCATTCGCCGGTTTGGCACCAATCCCATCGATATCCATACGCTGCTGGAACTGGGCACATTGACTGAGGAAATGTCATTTTTTCTTGAGTCCTGCGTCCAGTGCAAAATAAACATCCTTATTTCCGGCGGAACCGGAACCGGCAAAACAACGCTGCTGAATGCATTATCCCGCTGGATTCCTGCTGGCGAGCGTGTGGTAACTATTGAAGACGCGGCGGAACTCCAGCTCCAGCGGGAGCATGTGGTTCGTCTGGAAACCCGCCCGCCCAACATCGAAGGCAAAGGTCAAATCACGCAGCGCGACCTTGTGCGGAATAGTTTGCGAATGCGTCCAGACCGCATTATCATCGGCGAAGTGCGCGGCGATGAGGCCCTTGATATGCTTCAGGCGATGAATACCGGCCATGAGGGGTCGATGACTACCATACATGCCAACAGTCCGCGTGATGCTCTCCGCCGGCTCGAAAATATGGTCAGTATGGCCGGAATGAATTTCCCTGTTCGAGCCATTCGTGAGCAGATCAGCTCTGCTCTGGATATTCTGATTCAAATCGGCCGGTTGGTTGGCGGTGCAAGAAAAATTATCAATATTGCAGAAATAACCGGCATGGAGGGAGAAACGGTCTGTCTGAATGATATTTTCCGCTTTCAGCAGCAGGGAGTGGATGAGAACGGCAATGCGTTTGGACGCTTTGAAAGCTGCGGCGTTCGTCCTCGTCTGGTCGACAAATTGATTGCTCAGGGCATTGAACTGCCTCCGACCCTTTTCCAGCGCCGCGTATTGGAAACAGCCTCTGCAAAAAAGGATGTGCATTAACAGGCGACTATGGATCCAAAGACCATCAATTTAATCATCAGCGTTACCGTTTTCGGATTGGTTTTATCGGTCTGGTGCATTGGGGTGCTTCTGTGGCTGGGAAGATACCTGCTGAAGCTCAAAGCGGTGCAGCGGCGTCTGGGTATTTCCAAGGCCGGTCAGGAGGATTCCCAAACACTTCGTCTATGGCGCGATCTGCAGATTCGGCAGATGCCGCAGGAAACTGTGGAAAAAGACTCCATTGGCCTCGGAAAGAAGCTGGAGTATTGGGTGAGGGATGCAGGATGGAAAGTGCCATTCCGTACAGTAGCTCTGGGCGTAGTCGGTCTGGCAGCGTTAGTCTTCGTGATGGTTTACAATATATTCGGCGGTATTTGGCTGGCTGTCTGCGGCGTGTTTATTACGCTTTATTTATTTGTGCAGTATGCCCAGAAACGGATTATGCATCGTGCGAATCTGTTTGAGAGGCAGCTGGTTGATGCACTGGGCGTGGCGGCGCGGGCGCTTCGCGCAGGGCATCCTTTGGTGGGAGCTTTTCAGCTGATTGGCGAGGAAATCGGCGACCCGCTGGGCGGCCTTTTCCGGCAGATTTATCAGGAACAGGCATTTGGAAGCGACTTGAAAGATTCGCTTAAGAAGGCTGCGCGGGAGGTTCGAAATACAGAATTCAAACTGTTTTCGACATCCGTCATTGTTCAGCTGCAAAGCGGCGGTAATCTAGCTGATCTGATGGATACCCTCGCTTCGGTTATTCGCTCTCACATCTGGCTTAATAAGCGGATTCGGGTTCTTACCGCGCAGACGCAGTTCAGCAAGGTGATTCTGATTGCCATGCCGATTCTGATGTTTTTTCTGCTGAATGCCGTTGATCCCGAATATATGAAGCCGCTTTATACAACGGCCGGCGGCAATGTTCTGCTGATACTGATGATTGTCAATTTGCTGCTGGGCTCGTGGGTCATGAACAAAATGGCAAAAATCGATTTTTAGGATAAAGGATGCGATAGAACAATATGATGGAGTTTCTTCATTCCGAATCTGCTGTTATTATTGGAATACTGATTTTCTGCGCCGTGTTTTCAATTGGATTATCTATTCTGCTCTATATGGCGCATCTCCAGAAGAAAAAGTCGGTGGAAATCCGCATGCTGGGAGTTTTTGAAGATGATCCGTTTGCAGAAAAACCCCCCAAGCGGAGTTTGTCTTCATTTCTGGTGAAATTGGGCAATATTGCTTCCCATGGACGCGCTAGTTCATCGCTGTGGGAACAGATGATTCAGGCCGGTTATCTGAATCCTTATGCGCCGACGGTTTATACCGGCATCAAAGTTCTTCTTTTTGTAATCGGTTTTTTTATTACTGCGCTGCTGCTGCTTCCTTTTGACAGCGAAACCCTGATGCTCAGTTCTCGTCTGACCCTGATTTTTGTGGGTGCGACAGCGGCATTTTTCCTGCCGAATTTGTATATTCTCTACCGGATGAAACACCGCCGCGATGAGATCTACCGCCACCTGCCGGAAGCGGTAGATCTGCTGGAAATCTGCGTGTCCTCCGGACTGGGGCTGGACATGGCTTGGAACATTGTTGCCGATGAAATCCGTCAGGTCAGCAGTGTGCTGTCCGGGGCTATGTCTCTGGCTAATTTTGAGATGCATTTGGGTGTCAGCCGCATCGAAGCAATGAAGCATATGGCGGAGAGAACGGGTGTGGACGAATTAAAATCATTGGCGGCCATATTAATCCAGACCGATCGCTTTGGCACCAGCATTGCTGAAACCCTTCAGGTATTCGCTCAGTCTATTCGTGAAGAGAGAAATTTTGCTGCTCAGGAATTAGCCGAAAAAATGAGTGTCAAAATGCTTTTCCCTCTGATTCTGTTTATTTTTCCGGCGGTTTTAATTGTGATGGTAGGGCCGGCAATACTGGCGTTAAAAACGGCGTTTTAAAAACCTTCTTAAGCAGGAGAGTTCAAAATGAAATGCGGAAAAACAATGTTATTGCTTGGTGTTGTCTGCGGAATGATTCTAAACGGCTGCGGTGAGGAAAAGATTATAGGGCCTGCCCCGATCGACCAGAACACAGTGAATCAAAAGTTGACAGCGTCCTATTCAGATTTGGCAATACAGAACGCTATTATTGCACAGCATACGCTTTTCCCCTATCATTTTGTCAACAATAGCGCCCAGCTTAATGCACTGGGTGAAAGGGATTTGGCGGTTCTGGCTGCACATTTCCGGCAGAATCCGGGGAAAATCGTACTGGTTCAGGGGCAAACTGAACCTCTGCTGTATCAGAGCCGAGCACAGACTGTTTATGAAAAACTGCTGCAGGCCGGCATCCCCAATGAGAAAATCCAGATTGGCAGCGGTTTTGCCGGCGGAGAAGGAATTCCCTCAACAGCGGTCATTGAGATTCTGGAAAATGCTCAAACAACAACTTTCAAGGATACAGCTTCAACCGGTATGACCGAATTGAGAATGCAATAACCCAGAAGGATTCCGTAATGTTCAAACCAAGAGAGATTGCAGTGGTTTTGTGTGCCGCGGTTATCTGCGGCTGTGCGGGGCAGCACGGGCAATATAATCGGAAAACTGCCAAACCGGTTATGGAGGATCCATTTAATCCCGACCGTCCGCCGACAGCAAAAACACTGTATCTAATGGCCGATATTCTGTCCAGCCAAGGACGCGATGCTTCTGCCGAGCAGTTGTTCAAGCGGATTCAGAGGGAATATCCCGATTTTCTTCCGGCTTATAACGACTTGGCAGCAATGCAGATGCGCCAGCGCCGGCTTGCGGAAGCGATGGAAACGCTGTCAGCGGGCCTGAAAATCAGTCCGCGCGACCCCGTATTGCTGAACAATATGGGGATATGCTGGCTGATTCGTAAAGACTATGCCAAGGCCTTGGACTATTTCACCGAAGCGGCAGCTGTTATGCCCACCAATACCCGCTATCGGGCCAACATGGCCGCGGCACTGTCGCTTCTGGGACGCCGGGAAGAAGCATTGGCCTTGTTCAAACAGATATTACCGGAAGAAGAGGCTCTCGAAAATATCCGAATCTTGTGCGATCGTGCCGCAAGCAGACCGGCAGCCAGTCAATAGATTGAAATCCCCTGGCTAACTGATTAGCTTTTTGTACAGATACTGCCAATAACAATCCAGCTGCTTATTGAGGATTGGATATTTGCCGGTGCGGCGGCTTAATAAAGAAAACGCATGCTGCCGCCAGTATCAGCAGAATAGAAGCCCCGTAATAAGCGATTGCAAATGTCTTGTAAATGTCGTACATCCTGCCAGCCAGATACGAGAGCATAAAGCCACCGACGCCCCAAGCTGTAAATACCAGCCCGTAGTTTATCCCGAAATTTTTGAGTCCGTAATAATCTTTCGTCAGCGAAGGGAACAGCGCTAAATTAGCCCCGTAATTGGCTCCGATAAGTGCGGATAAGACAGTTAAAATCGGAACAGATGCAAGAAAAGTTCCCTGCTTTGTCACAGACAACAGCATAATAGCGGCTGCCTGAATGACAAAGCACAGAAACAGAGTGGCTTTGCGTCCGATTTTGTCGCTGAGCATACCCAGAAGAATCCGCCCCGCACCGTTGCCGATCGCCAATGCTGCCACCAGCAGAAAGCCAAGTTTGATACCCGCCTGAATCTCGGCAATAGCTGCCAATTTGGCAATCACCATCAGCCCGGCACCTGCCCCGCAGGCGTACATAAACCACATCATATAAAACTGTGCGGTTGACAGCATCTCACCGGGAGTGAAATGCTCTTTTTTGGTGGGATCGGCAGATACACCGCTGGAGCTGCTGTTTTTTTCGGCTGAATAACCGGCCGGCGGGGGAGTCAGCATCTGGGCCAGCACGACAACAATTACAAAGAAAGCAATGCCGAGAATCAGCATCGCTGTTTGAATGGTATATTCGGAAATCAGCCATTTCGACAGGGGCGCAGTATAAACAGACGCCAATCCAAATCCAGAAACGACAATCCCTGCTATCATACCGGTTTTGGCCTTTGGAAACCATTTGACCGCCGGCGGAGTTGCGGAAGCGTATCCAAAGCCGATACCGGCGCCGGCCAATACACCAAAGCCGATCAGATAACCCAGCGGAGAGGTGGTGCGGCTGGCGACAATAAAACCAACCCCTACCAGTATGCCGCCTATTGCTGCAGCAAGCTTGGGGCTGAGTTTATCCTGCATTCGTCCGGCAGGAACCATTACCAGCGAAAAAATCAGGCAGGCAAACATATAGGGTAAAGATTTATGGGTTTCCGTCCAATTCCATTCGGCTGGGATGGCCTTGCTGAATACGCTCCAGGTGTAAAGAATTCCAAGTGCTAAATTGATGCCCATTCCCGCAAGAGTAACGCGCCACCCCAGATTTTTTATTGAATACTGCGGATTTTGTTCATTCATAACCAATCTCCTGTTTTGAATTTGGAAAAAAGCCGGACACGCTGCTGGCAGCGCATCCGGCCGTGAAGATTATGAAGGAGTTGTCTATTTGCCTCGTCCAGCAATGAGTTTTTCTACAACGCTCGGATCGGCCAGCGTTGTGATATCGCCCAGATTGCTGGTATCTTTTTCTGCAATTTTACGCAGAATGCGGCGCATGATTTTGCCCGAACGGGTTTTAGGGAGAGCCGGAGCAAACTGGATTGCTTCCGGAGCAGCGATAGCACCGATTTCCTTGCGGACATGCAGAATCAGTTCTTTCTTCAGGTCCTCGCTTTCTTGGACCCCCTCTTTGAGCGTTACATAGGCATAAAGCCCTTGCCCTTTGATTTCATGCGGGATAGGCGTAACGGCGGCTTCTGCAACTTTAGGATGGCTGACCAATGCGCTTTCCACCTCGGCTGTTCCGATCCGGTGGCCGGAGACATTGACGACATCATCGATACGGCCCATCAGCCAGTAATCGCCGTCTTCATCCACGCGGCAGCCGTCGCCGGTGAAGTACACATTCTCAAACATAGAAAAATAGGTGTCGATAAATCGGTCATGGGCGCCCCACATGGTCCGCATCATTCCCGGCCAGGGCTTTCGAATGCACAGTTTGCCGCCTTCATTGCGGTTGCATGGTGTTCCGTCATCCCGCAGTACAACCGGATCCACTCCGAAGAATGGGCGTGTAGCGCTGCCGGGTTTAAGGGTCATGGCGCCCGGCAGAGGGGTGATCATAATGCCGCCGGTTTCTGTCTGCCACCACGTATCTACAATTGGGCAGCGGCTGTGTCCGACTTTTTCATAGTACCAGATCCACGCCTCCGGGTTAATGGGCTCACCGACGGATCCCAGAATGCGCAAGGTATCCAGCTTGTATTTATTGACCCACTCATCTCCCAGACGCATCAGAGCACGTATCGCGGTAGGGGCAGTATAGAAAACGGTAACCCCGAACTTGTCGCATATCTGCCAGAACCGTCCGGCATCCGGATACGTCGGCACTCCCTCGAACATCAGACTGGTAGCGCCGTTGGCTAAGGGTCCGTATACGATATAACTGTGTCCGGTGACCCAGCCGATATCGGCAGTACACCAATAAATATCATTATCATGGATATCAAAGATGTATTTATGGGACATCGCTGCGTGAAGAAGATATCCGGCGGTAGTGTGAACAACGCCTTTGGGTTTGCCTGTGGAGCCGGAGGTGTAAAGGATAAACAACGGGTCTTCAGCATCCATGTTTTCGGCTGGGCAGTTAGAACTGACCTTGGCCATTTCGTCATGATACCAATGGTCGCGGTCGGGTTTCATTTCACAGGGCTCATTGGTGACTTCAACAACAATGCAGTTTTGTATTGTAGGACACTTGGCCAGTGCCTCATCCGCAATATTTTTTAAATGGATATGCTTGCCTGCACGCAGGGATACATTGGCCGTTATCAGCATTTTGCAGTCGGAATCATTAACACGGTCTTTGATTGCATCTGCGCTGAATCCGCCGAAAATTACAGAATGAATGGCCCCGATGCGGCAGCAGGCCAGCATGGCAATTGCCAATTCGGGTACCATCGGCATATAAATGGCTACACGGTCGCCTTTCTGGATGCCTTTTGATTTCAATACATTGGCGAATTTGCATACCTCTTTGTGAAGTTCGGCATAGGTCAATTTCCGGACGGCTTTGTCCTCTTCGCCTTGCCAGAGAATAGCGATCTTATTGGCGGTTGCTGTGGTTAAATGCCTGTCTAAGCAGTTGTAGGAAATATTCAGTTGGCCGTCGGCAAACCAGGTATGCCGGATGATGCGGTTCTTGGAATTCCATGTATATTCGAGCGCTTTGGTTGGCTCTTTGAACCAGGTGAGCATTTTGGCTTGCTCCAGCCAGAATTCATCCGGATTATGAATAGATTGCTCCCACATTTTCTGGTACTCTTCCATACTGGAAATCCAAGCTTTTGACTGAATGTGGGGGGGAGGGGGGAACTTTCGCTGTTCAGTCAGCAGAGACTCCATACCTTTTTTGGCTTCTGTCATAGGACCTCTTCTCCTTTCACAAAAAAGTCGCCTTGATGCCGCTTCTACATTAAAGGGGCTTGATTTTGTTTCTCATTATTTATTCAATTTGAGTGGAAAATTCAACATAAAAAAGCGCAAATATTGTGAAATGCGATGTGCAAATCGGAACATAACAGGGTTGGATATATTTTAAGAGGTCTTATAATCATAATGTTTTTGTGAAAAATGTTTGATTTATTTGATCAATTTAAGAGGAAAAAACAGTTGATGATACGCCAAGTGTTTCTATGTATTGCTGTTTTTCAAAAGTATCTGGCTGATTCTGTTGTTGTATTTTAACCTGTTTATTTAGTGTTAACTTCTTTTCCAGAAAAAGACTTAGCTTATTTTTGCGATGACCATAAATTGACGGTATTTTGCTATTGTCAAGAATCAGCCAGATTTTTACTTGTCAGGTATAGCCCGTACTTGCTATGGTTAAGTGAGTTCTTTGAAATTATTGGAAAAGCATTTTCAGGTTCGGCCGGACTTTCCGGGCTGAATAACGAAATGGGAACACGGTGAAAATCCGTGACGGTCGCGCCGCTGTATGTATCTGCTGTGCCGAGCGCACAAATCTTGACAGCATCGTCCCACTGTCCACTATTCGGATGGGAAGGGGTTGTCAAGCAGGATGCAAGTCAGAAAACCTGCCTGAAGGTGTTTTGTGTTGGTTTGTTCTCGCGTATGGAACAGCGGCACGCCTGTCGGTCAAGGCCAGTTTGCAGCGTCCGGACACCTGCCTTTTCCGACATGGAGTTTGCAATCGATACTCATAAGCCGCTGTTCCAGCAATAAGCCGACAGCGGCTTTTTTTATGGATTTTTTTCGAATCTGCCCAGAGCAGATTCAGAAAGGAGACCCAAAAGCTCAAAATCTGTGTTATTTCCACCGTTCAATCCGGCGGAGGATTGAACAATAAGCCGAAGGGCTTGCCGCGGCTGCTTATAATCTGCCGGCAGCTGCGGCACTTTTCAAAAAAGCAATATGGAAACTTTGGAGAACATCAATGAAGCGATTTGTTGTTTATATGGCTGGCTTAACTATTGCTGCTGCAGGATTTGCCGGTCTGACATTCGAAGATATCGATTTTTGGGTCGGTCAGGGCACTCAGAGGGCAGCCCTTGTTATCGATTGGAATGATGGACCTAACGAGCTGGTTAAGGTCTGGGGATTCCGCTGGGATGGTACGGCTACTGGTGCGGATCTGGTTCTGGCCGTTTGTGCGGCTGATGCTGATTTTTATGCGATGGGCGGATCAGGGCCTTACGGCTTTGCAATAGGCGGACTTGGATATGATAAAAATGGAAATGGTTTCTTCGACATCAGCAAAACAGCATCCGCAAGCAATTTCGACAGCAGCGGCTATATGGCTGTGGCCGGTTATGCCTTTGACGGCTGGTCTGCGGCAGAGTCGGGTGATGTCTGGTGCGGCGGCTGGGAAACCGATGGCTTCTGGGGCTATTTTTATAATGAAGCAGGTGTATGGATTTCCTCCATGATCGGGGCCTCATCCAGAGTATTGGCTGATGGCGACTGGGATGGCTGGAGCTGGGGGGCAGCCCAGAACGGCTGGTATGGCGGCGCTCCGAGTGCGTCTGTGGCTGTGCCGGAACCGACGGCGGCTGTACTTTTGGCCATTGGTTTGCTTTTTGTATCCAACAGAAAATAAACGCTAACATCTTTGCACAGCAGGGCCAACGCCTCTGGTGTGCATTTTTAAAACCGGTGAAAATGAGATATTTATGTTTGATATGCTGGATTGCAGGAATGGCTGTCTGCCAAGTTCCGGCGACATCAGATTTTGCCGTCGAGGTAACGGCGGCAGAAGGCAGCTTTAACGGCAGCCGTTATCGAAATCCAAACGCTGTTCTCGGCAAACCCGCCGTGCAGTGCCTAAACGACCGGCTCTGGGATCCAACGCTGCCGGTTTCCTTTCGCGTCAAGCTTGTAGAGGCAGCCTATAACCTTTCGCTGGATGGTGCCGGTGTTATCACCACAATTAATCCGGGTGAGTCGATAACTGTTAAGTTTGACCATCCGGTTGTAGATTATCCGCAAAATCCATTCGGACAGGATTTCATTGTATTTGGGAATGCATTTTTTCAGTATTCTCAACAGGTTAAAATCTCCGACCAGACAAATCTAAATACAGTTCTATTGGCCAATCCCGCACAGACTGCATTTGGTCAAATCATCGTTTCTGTCAGTCAAGACGGACAAATCTGGCATACATTTGAAAATGGTCCCTGGGCCGATGATTTATTCCCGACTCAGGCCTATCAATGGGACCGTGCAAATGCCCGGTGGACAGATATTGAAATGGACTTTACCCGTCCGGTTGACCCCAATCTAACGCTGGCCGATTTTTCAGGTCTTACAGCGGCCGAAGCGATTGATTTATATGCCGGTTCGGCAGGCGGGACGTCCTTTGACCTTAACGATCTGCCCCATTATGACCAATTGCTCCCGGATCCTAATAGCGGTTATCGCTGGATTCAGTATGTTCGTTTGGAAGGTGGTCAGGGTCCGTTTGCTTTGGGCGGTCAGGTGGATGCAGTGGCGGATGTAGCGGCCTGCGGTGATCCCACGCACCCGTATCCTTCCGGCGACATTACACGGGACTGCCGGGTGGATATGGCAGATTTGGCGATCGTGGCCGCTAGCTGGCTGGAATGTACCTACAAATGCGAGTAAGATAATGACCGACAGGAAAGGATTTACATTAATCGAACTGCTGACGGTTATTGGCATTACAGCACTTCTGCTGGCTGTGGCGGCTCCTTCGCTGCTGCTGGCAAAAGAGCAGGCCCGCGGGATTTACTGCCGCAGCAATCTCAAACAAATGTGCGCGGCTGCTGCGGCTTATGCAATGAATAGCGATGATTACTACCCGATTGCCTATTATCAGCGTTTTTCGGCTGGACAAGATGGTTCGGCATTGCTTCCTCAAGAACCGCCCGGCGATTGCGGTTCTCAAGCCCTGTCAGAAGCAATTTCCTTTTCTTTCTGCTGGGATTTTACGGCAGTCATTACAGCTGACGGCCGCCGGCTCATTCGCCCTGGTCTGCTCTGGCAGAGTGATACGTTGGAAAAAGTGCATCAGTGTCCTTCCTACAAAGGCAGCGATAACTGGAGCGGACATCCATATACCGGTTATAACTACAATACCAGCTATATCGGTCACGGACAGGGCGAAACCGTCAATCCGGCGGTCTTTACCGGAATCGTCAAATCCGCTCAAGACGCCTCTGGACAGTCCATCGTAATGCCGGCCAGAACGTCACATGTCAGAAATCCCTCCTCCTGCGTAATATTTGGAGAGGGTCATTATGCCGGCGGAGCCAATAAACTGATGCGTTCGCCGTTTGTTTGGGAAGGGGACACCGATTGGGATGTCCGGACTGGCGGTACGCAGGGCTACCGACATATGAATCAAACCAATATCGGGTGGGCGGCCGGCCATGTTACCGCTCAAAGAGAGCTTTATACGGACACACACCCGCGTTATAAATCTCAACTGGAAGCCTTCAACTGCTCTAACAAGATTAAAATTGGTTTCCTGTCGCCAGACAATTCCCTGTATGACTTGAAATAAGCCCTTTTCCTAAAACTGCATCCTTTCTATAATAATCAGCATGGAAATCGGAACAAGGAAGGTTTTGGGCAACAGTGCAGCAGCCGTCTGGCAGGCGGGATTGCATTTATTATGGCCGGATAAATGTTTGGTCTGCGGCCAGAGCATTCATCCTGCCGATGAACAGCTGTGCCGGTCCTGTTGGCAGGACTTATCCGAAGCGGTGTCAGGGGATTACTGCCGCCGGTGCGGACACGATGTCAGTCCGTATGGAATTGTCGGAGGACGCTGCGGTTACTGTCAGCAGCTGGAGCTGCCTTATGACGGCATCGTTCGGGTAGGCCGTTATGAGTCGGCCTTGCGGGCACTGATTCTTTTGCTGAAATTTTCAGAGCAAACGCAGCTGGCTGACCGTCTCTCTCAGATGCTTCAGCAGGCTCTGCTGACCAGTCCCTTTCTGTCCCGCATTGATATGCTGGTTCCCGTGCCTCTGCATTGGCGCAGGCGTCTGCAGAGAGGTTTTAACCAGTCTTGTCTTCTGGCAAAGAAATTGCAGTCGTTAAATATCCCAACAGCCGCCGATCTGATACGTGTCCGCAATACCGAACAGCAATGGGACCTGACGCCTGCCCAGCGGCGGAGGAATGTCCGCGGTGCATTTGCTGTCCGCAGGGGGCATCCATTTGCAAACAAGACAATTGTCCTTGTGGATGATGTTACCACCAGCGGAGCCACTCTTGAAGAATGCGCCAGAACCCTTAAGCTGGCCGGAGCATCAGGGGTGTATGCTGCCGTTGTGGCTGCCGCCCATCCTGTGTCATAAACTGGTGAAAGATGCCTTGCCGATGGACGGCTACTCAATTCGATTAACTATCGGATTGCTCTCCAATATCCTGTAAACCCTGCCAAAAAGACATAAAGGGTCTTGTATGGGATTTTGGCTGCTTGTGTCGGGAATTTCTTTGACGAAAAACGGGCTGTTATGTACACTAACCAACTTACAGAATGAGTGAAAATTCCAAAGACCTTTTAAGGCGGGAGCCGTTGTATGAATGCAGAGAAAATTGTAGCCGAAGGCATCACATTTGACGATGTTCTGCTGATTCCGGCCCGGAGCGATTTTGTTCCGAGTCAGGCCGATACAGCTACGCGTCTGACCCGCAATATCCGCATCAATATCCCGATTGTTTCAGCAGCGATGGATACTGTAACAGAATCAGCCCTGGCCATCGCCTTGGCACAAGAAGGGGGCATTGGAATTATTCATAAGAATCTGTCGATAGAGGCCCAAACACGGGAGGTAACAAAAGTTAAGCGGTCAGAAAACGGCGTTATTCTGGATCCGGTAACGCTGACGCCAGCTATGACGGTCGCATCAGCGCGGCAGCTGATGGCCGAACAGAACGTTTCAGGTATTCCAATTGTCGAAAATGGCAAACTGGTCGGTATTCTGACCCGTCGAGACTTGAAATTTCTGGCCGATGACGCCGTGCAGATACGCGAAGTGATGACCAGCAAAAATCTGGTGACCGGACCAGCCGATACAACACTCGATCAAGCACGCGAGATTCTTAAAAAGCACAAAGTCGAAAAACTGCTGCTGGTCAAAAACAACGGCGAATTGGCGGGTCTTATCACGATGCGTGATATTGATCGTGTGCAGCAGTTTCCATACGCGGTAAGAGACAGCCGGGGCCGTCTGCGGGTTGGGGCGGCTGTGGGAGTTCGTGACCATGATCGCATCGAAGCACTGATTGCAGCTGAAGTGGATGTTATCGTTGTTGATACCGCTCATGGCCATTCGAAAAATGTCATTGAGATGGTCAAATGGATCAAATCCAACTATGCAATCGATGTCATTGCCGGCAACATAGCAACAGCCGAAGCGGCGCGGGATTTGATTGATGCCGGTGCCGATGCGGTTAAGGTGGGAATCGGCCCGGGGGCTATCTGCACAACCCGCGTCATCTCCGGCGTGGGAGTGCCGCAGATTACGGCAGTAATGCTTGCGGCTTCTGAAGCTGAAAAGTCCGGTGTGCCAGTGATTGCCGACGGCGGAATTCGCCATTCCGGCGATATCACCAAAGCCATCGCTGCCGGCGCCTCAAGCGTGATGCTCGGTTCGCTGTTTGCCGGGCTGGCCGAAAGCCCCGGCCAGCTGGTTATTTATAAGGGCAGGCAGTTCAAGGAATACCGCGGAATGGGCTCGATTGGAGCGATGGTGCAGGGCTCAGCTGACCGCTATGGGCAGGACAAGGGGACGGAAAAGGACAAGCTTGTGCCGGAAGGCGTCGAAGGCCGTGTGCCGTATCGCGGAACACTGAGCAATTTTGTCTATCAGCTTGTTGGCGGCCTGCGGGCAGGGATGGGTTATTGCGGAACGCCTACTATTGAGGATCTGCGGAAGCGCGGGCGGTTTGTCCGCATCAGTGCCGCCGGCGTCAGCGAATCTCACCCCCATGATATTATGATTACCAAGGAATCGCCGAATTACTCGGCCTACGAACCATTTGGAAAGTAAAACACAGATAAAGCAGATGACACGCGAAGTAATAGCCATTATTGATTTCGGCAGTCAGTACGGGCAGCTGATAGCCCGGCGGGTCCGCGAACATAAGGTCTATTCGCAGATTTATCAGCCGTCGGTTCGTATTGAACAGCTGGCGCAGTCCGGTCTGAAGGGAATAATTCTGTCCGGCGGGCCGGCCAGCGTATATGCTCAAAATGCTCCAACCTGCGACAAACGGATTTTCGAGCTTGGAGTACCGGTTTTGGGGATCTGTTATGGGATGCAGATTGGCTGCCAGATTCTGGGGGCTGAAGTGCGTCCTGCCGCCAGCCGCGAGTACGGCCGGACCTCGCTGGAAATTGCCGATGCGTCAGACTTGTTCAAAGGCATCAGCCGTCATACAACTGTCTGGATGAGTCACGGCGATCAAGTTAATCAGCTGACGGAGGATTTTGTGCCTCTGGCAGCCACGCCGACGTGTCCGTTTGCGGCGGTACGTCACAACAGCGGCAGGTTTTTCGGGGTTCAGTTCCATCCGGAAGTCACCCATACGCCCAGAGGGTCAGAAATTCTCAAGAACTTTCTCTATGACATCTGCGGTTGTGCAGGTGACTGGCAGATGAGCGATTTTGTGGAGGACACAATCGCTCGGGTGCGACAACAGGTTGCCGGAGGAACGGTTATCTGCGGACTTTCCGGCGGTGTGGATTCGGCGGTAACAGCCGCACTGCTGCATAAAGCCATCGGCAGCCAATTGATCTGTATCTTTGTGGATAACGGCCTCTTGCGGAAAAATGAGCGGCAGGGCGTGGAATCGATGTTTCGGGAGCATTTTCATATCGACCTGCATGTCGTCGACTGGAAAGAGAAGTTTCTGGCAAAACTGGCCGGCGTCACCGATCCGCAGCAGAAGCGCAAAATTATCGGCGCCGAATTCATCGAGGCCTTCAAGTCCGAAGCCAAAAAGATAAAAGATGCCCGGTTTTTAGCGCAGGGCACACTGTATCCGGATGTCATCGAATCAGGCAGCAAGGACGGCAATCTGGCAGCCAATATCAAGCTGCATCACAATGTCGGCGGGCTTCCCGAACAGCTCGGCTTTGAGCTGGTTGAGCCGCTGCGCGATTTATTTAAAGATGAAGTCCGGCTGGTTGGCGAGTATTTGGGACTGCCGGAAGAAATGGTTTGGAGACACCCGTTCCCCGGCCCCGGTCTGGCTGTAAGAATTATCGGTGAGGTTACCGAAGCCAAGCTGGTAATCCTGCGGGAGGCCGATGATATTCTGATTGAGGAAATCCGGGCGGCCGGACTGTATCGCCAAATCAGCCAAGCTCTGGCGGTGCTTCTGCCGATCGGCACGGTAGGGGTTATGGGTGACGAACGCACCTATGACAATGTCATTGCTCTGCGGTGTGTCGAAACGACAGACTTTATGACGGCCGATTTTTCTCATGTGCCTTTTGAAGTGCTTGGACGGATTGCCGGCAGGATTATCAACGAGGTGCGCGGCGTCAACCGTGTGGTCTATGATGTGTCCAGCAAGCCGCCGGCTACAATAGAATGGGAATAGAGGAATCGTCAGCGCGGGGTACTTCACTCATGACCAATACATTCTCATTTTACCAAAGTTTGTTTTTTTGTCTTCTGATTTTGTTGCCGAGTCGGTGGGGATTGGCAGCAGAAGCCGTTTCATTCTATATGGATAACGACAGCAAGCGGCTCAAGCCCAATCATAATACCGACCGTCATTATACAGCCGGCACCAAGCTGGTTTTTGTGACTCAGCCGGATTGGCTGTGGCTGCAGGATTTTGCGCACTGGCATTTTGGGCAGGACGGCCGGCCGGTTGATATAGTAGCGGGTTTTTTTATCGGTCAGAATATTTATACCCCAGACCACGCAGATGAACCGGCAAAACGCCGTCCGGAGGATATGCTTTTTGCCGGCTGGCTCTACAGCGGCATGTTTATCCAGCGGGCAGCAGAGGATACATTGGACCATATTGAAGTGAATGTGGGTGTAATTGGTCCTTCATCTGGGGCCGAACAGGCACAGCGCTGTATCCACCGTTATTTTCATTCAGGAGAACCGGTTGGCTGGGAAAAACAAATAACCGACGAATTTGCATCCGATTTCACCTACATTCGGCAGCAGCGGCTTGCCGCATGTCTTCCGGCTTATTCTGCCACGATGGATTTTATCGCTGATTATGGATTTACAGTTGGTTCAGTGCATCGTTTTGTTCAGGCCGGGCTGACGTGCCGCTATGGATTTAATATGGGCAAAACATTTGCCCCAGGACGACTCGACCAGCCCGATGGCATTTCTCTGCTGCGGAGAGCAGTAGAAAAATCCGGCTATATTTATCTTCGCGGGGCTGCCAAAGCGGTTGAATATAACCGTTTTTTAACCGGACTTGAGCCGGAACCTCTTGTAGGACAATTGCAGGCAGGCATTGTTTTACGGTATAAAAAGCTTGATATAGGATATTCCCAAACCTTTTTTACCCAAGAGTTTGAAGAACAGTCGGGCAAGGACAGTGTTGGTTCGCTAACACTGTCGTGGCAATTCTGATTTTATTTGCTGCCTTGAACCGATATAATTAAAATACCCAAAGCGGGATTTGTGTTGAAATTTCGGATTTTCTCACTAAATTTCGCAGACAGTTACGACCTTTAGAGATTGAGACACTATGACTCCTGAATTTAAAATTGAAGTATCGTCCCGGATTAAACGCCTTCCGCCTTACTTGTTTGGGCGGCTTAATGCCCTAAAACTCGAAAAGCGGCGTCAGGATATAGATATTATAGACTTGGGGATGGGTAATCCCATGGATGGAGCCCCCAAGATGGTTATTGACAAGCTGTGTGAAGCTGCCAGAGACCCTCGCAACCACCGTTACAGCGTGTCCAAAGGTATTTACAACCTCCGCAGGGAAATGGCATTAAAGTATGAGCGAAAATGGAATGTTTCGCTGGATCCCGACAGTGAGGTCTTGGCCTGCATCGGCTCCAAGGAGGGCTTCAGCCATATGTGTCTGGCTATGCTTGGACCGGGGGATACGGCGATTGTAGCTGACCCGGCGTTTCCAATTCATATCTACAGCGTAGCTTTGGCCGGTGCAAATGTTATCACTGTTCCGCTGGGCAACGACCAGAAATTTCTCGATACGATTGCCTATGTATGCGAGCATTTATATCCAAAACCGAAGCTTTTAATTCTAAATTACCCCCATAATCCGACTGCAATGACAGTAGAGCCCGGATTTTTTGATACGGTGGTAGATTTGGCCAGACGGTTCAATATTGCGGTGATTCACGATTTTGCCTATGGTGAAACGGCATTTGACGGGTATAAACCGCCGAGTTTTCTTTCTGCTAAGGGAGCCAAAGAGGTAGGAATGGAATTTACCACGATGAGCAAACCCTATGGAATGGCGGGTTTCCGCATCGGATTTGCAGCGGGCAATAAGGCAATGCTTGATGCGCTGGCTACAGTCAAAGGCTATTATGATTACGGTATTTTCCAGCCGATTCAGATTGCCAGCATTATCGCAATGCGTCATTGTGAAGATGCAATAGTCCAACAGAATGCTAAATATCAGGCACGGCGGGATGTTGTCTGCGATGGGCTGAAACGGATTGGCTGGGATGTCGAAGTTCCGCGTGCATCCATGTTTGTCTGGACGCGTTTTCCTAAGGAGCATTCCAAAGGCAAAGGCAGTGTCGATTTTGCGATGGAATTGCTCGAGAATGCGAATGTGGTGATTTCCCCCGGACGTGCTTTCGGTGAGAACGGCGAATATCACATGCGGATTGCTCTTGTCGAGAATGAGCATCGCCTGCGTCAGGCCATTCGAAATATAGGACGTTATATTCAGGGGAAAGAGGTTGTTGGCCATCGCCGAAAAAAGTCAAAAGATTTGACCTGAAATAATTTTTAAAACCGTTTTTTCAGTACTGGAAACGCTCTTTTTCAGGGTTTTTTATTGTTTCTTAACTCAATAGATTCCAATAAGTTATGCTTCTTTTGCAGAGCTGGATAGAAAACAATAAAAAAAATGGATTTCTTCAAGTTTTTTACTTGACTTGAAGTGGAATATTTGCTTTAATAAGGTCATCATCGACAGTGGGGGAAGTAGGAAAGATACGAGCTTGGCAAGTTGTTGAATATGTTTTGAGTTTTTTATCTTGCTGAGCTGTCAATTCATTTTTTGGGGAGTGTTGGAAAGACTTTCTGTGAGGAGTTGAGATTCTGTTGGCGATAAGGGTTTTTTATCGCCGAGGACGGGAAAGAGGAATCGCAATGTGAAACAGGAAGTTTTTTTGACCGTTCAGTTCAAAAAGCTTCATTTCATACAGGCAGGAGAAGAGCTGGAAAGACGTTTACGAGGATGAGGACAGAGTGTCGTTCCAGAGCAGGTTATGTACTGCATGGACAGCGGGGAGAGGAATTGATCGAGCCAAAAGGCGGATGAATTGCTCTTTTTGAAGTGAACGTCCTTTGAGAATCGTAAAAGCTGTTCAGCGCGGGGCTGCTCAAAGCAGTCCATAAGCCTGAAACACCTTTTTGTTTTTCATAACGGGCTTTATCCAAAGGATTGTTTCTTTTGCTGTAAGAAATGTAAGAAAGGAGATTGATGATGAAGAAGTTAGGAATGGGGCTGGCGTTTTTGGCAGTTGTTCTGCTGCCGGCAGGTGCTTGGGCAACAATTATCGCAGATGCCTTTTTTACTTACACTCCTTTGTCGGGTCCGGGGACTGTAACAGTGCACAGTTGGGTAGAGGATTTGGCTCCGACAGCCGCCCTTTACCGCTACAACTATCAAATTCTGGATCCATCGGTCAATATTCAGTGGTTCTCTGCTGAACTCCTTCCCAATGCGGCGATTGTCAATTGGGCGACCTATACCGGTCTTCCCGGCGAGCCGGCTCTGTGGGCACCCAACGGCATCGGTACGAGTTTTGACGCAACATTTATCAATCCTATCCTGGCCCCCAGCGGGAAATCTGCGGTTTTATGGTTTGACAGCCCGCAGAAACCGACAACAGCAGACGGCATGGCGGCAGGATTTACAGGCGGCTACAAGGCGTT
Source organism: Phycisphaerae bacterium (assembly GCA_018052735.1). Taxonomy (GTDB): domain Bacteria; phylum Planctomycetota; class Phycisphaerae; order Sedimentisphaerales; family Anaerohalosphaeraceae; genus 4572-13. The sequence continues at coordinate 23,525 of JAGPMT010000026.1, forward strand.
CTACGGCAATCTTTATACCCCGGTTCCTGAACCGACGACATTGCTGCTGCTGGCAGCAGGGGCAATAGGACTGCTGCGAAAAAAATAGCGGGTGATGGTTTAATTTTTTAAGATCGGAGGTTGTGTGCGATGAAGAAGATGTGGGTGATGATAATGTCGTGCGTATTGCTGGGTTCGGCCATACAGGCCGGGCTGGCACCAACGTATCTGCCGTCCAGTTCTTATTATCAGGGCCGGCACAGTTTTGCTTATGATTTGGGGGCTCAGGGCATTTTGAGCGGCCATTTGGAGTTTGCCGTTTACAAAGGAACCGAGGCCGAAGTGATGATGGACTGGACTGGATATCAGGGACAAGCCCAGTATGTGTATGCCTACCAGGTTTTCAATGACGGGGCCAACAGCAATGCGGCACTGACCTATTTCGCCCTGACAGGCATCAATCCGGGTTCTATCGGCTCTGTCACGGAAGATATCGGACAGGCTGAGTCCGTCGGCTCCTTTGATTCTGAAGGCATTGCTCCGGAAGGAGATGGGTATTTCAATGCATCCGTTACGAAGGCCATCTGGACATTTGCTGACGGAACCTTGATAAAAGGAACGCAGTCATGGTTTCTCTTCCTTTACAGCAACTACGATTGGATTAAGGGCGATATGGAGGTCCAGACCACGCAAAACGACGACATCCCGATTCCAGACGATAGCAACAACAATATCCCGGAGCCGGCTACAATGCTGCTGCTGGTAAGCGGACTGGTTTTGTCCGGGTTGCGGAAAAAGTAAAACGGCATCATCAATATTGCTGCCGGGGGGCGCAATTTTATGAAAGGCCTAAAGAAAATGAATCCACGGTGGAGTGTGATAGCGGGGTGTGTGCTGGTTTTTCTGGCTGTTTCTGCTGGTGTACGGGGAGCCGACGAAAACAGCTATACGCTTTTAATCCAAAGCAGTCCTCCGGACGGGGGCGTTGTCTCGCCCGGGATGGGTGTTTTGGCGATGCCGGTGGGGCAGAAAATTCCTCTGGCAGCGACGCCGAATCGGGGTTATCGTTTTGCTTACTGGCTGGGCGATGTCTCCTCGAATGGTCCTGCCGATGCGATTGTATCGATTGATTCCCCCAAACTGATAGTGGCTGTATTTGTTCGGGAAGAATTTGAAGAAACGCTTCCGGGACTTAGTGTTATCGACGGCCAGATGGGCGGCGGAGGCGGTCAACGGTATATCGGCACTCCTATGCAGTCTCCCGGCGGTGTCAGTCCTGCCTATGGATCTTCCGGTGGCGGTTACACCTACAACTTTCCCAATATTCCCGATGATGATGATGATGATATTCCCATTCCGGATGATGGCGGCGATGATGATATTCCGATTCCGGGCGATGGAGAAGTACCTGAACCGGCTACCATTTTTCTGCTTGGACTGGGTACAGTGGCTCTTGTTATAAGCCGCAAGCGATAGAAAACGACCTCCTCCTGAGGCGCCGACAGCACTGATAGCATAGCATTGATTGCAGCGTCCAAGGAAGAAACGGAGATTGGCGCTGGAGGAGGTTTAGATGATATGGCCGAACGACGGGTGCGTTCGGCTGTATTTTTTTAAATCCGCACGGCTACTGTTTCCGAAAAACCGCTACGATGTTTTCAACCTCGACGACAAACAGCCGATTGTCGCCCTCGAAATCCACAGGGATTGCCCCCTTTGGATTGAACAAGACCTTGTCGTACTGTTTGAGCGGAAATTCACTGGACATCTCCACTTCTGCCGAAACGGACACAATCCGTCCGGTGATCGTCGGGATTTCAATATTATCGGGAAGCTGAATCCCGCCCTTGGTCTGCTTTTTATCTTCGTCTTTGCGGATCAAAACGCGCTTGCCGATCGGTTCGATTGTCTCAAATGTTTCCTTATTGGTAATTGAAATATTCTTGTCGGATTTTGTCATACTTGCCTCGCTGTTGCAGATTTTTTGGAAGTTTTTGCCTTCGCTGCAGCGTCTATTCCGAGGATGCGGCGGGCTTCTTCTTCGCTGGCCGGCGGCCATTGGCCCTCTGCTTGCAGTTTTTTCAGCTCGTCCAGATGCTTCATGCTTACCATTGTCCGGCAGCGGGGGAAATTGCTGCATCCCAGAAAGGGACCGCGCTTGCTCTGGCGGATAAGCAGGTCGCCGTTTTTGCATTTGTAGCATTTGACGCCGGACGATTGAGCCGGCGGTTTGGGCGGCAGGGGCTGGCCTTGCTTATCCAGTTTCACGATGGTTTTGCAGGCAGGATAATCGGAACAGCCCAAAAATGGCCCAAACCGTCCCCGCTTCTGAACCAAGGGTTTCGAACAGACCGGACACAGATGCTCACTGGGCTTTTCCTGCAGCATTTTGCCGTCTTTATCGCAGGGACAGGCAAATTTGCAGTTCGGATATGCCGAACAGCTTAAAAATCGTCCGTTTTTGCCCAGCCGGTAAACCAGCGGGGCTTTGCAGTCCGGGCAGGTATAATCGCTGGGCTGGGTTTGGGCTTTGGCGTGTTCTGTTGTAAAAGCCTTTTCGAGATTGTCCTTAAACGGCCTGTAAAACTCGTTGAGGACATCCACCCAGTTAAGATGCTGCTCTTCAATCTTATCAAGCTGCTCTTCCATATGGCGGGTGAAGGCGATATCCATGACCCGCGGAAAACATTCTTCCAGCTTGTCGGTGACGATTTCACCCAGATCGGTTGCATAAAACTTTTTGTCGATTTGCTCGACATATTTCCGCTCCTGAATCGTGGAAATGATCTGGGCGTAAGTGCTGGGCCGGCCAATCCCTTCTTTTTCGAGGGCTTTGACCAGCGAGGCCTCTGTGTAGCGGGCAGGGGGTTTTGTAAAATGCTGCTCGGCATCTATCGAAATGATGCCCAAACGGTCGCCTTTCTCCAGAGCCGGCAGCTGCGGCTCTTCTGTGGAGGTCGGCCAGATTTTTGTAAAGCCGTCAAACACCAGCACGCGGCCGGTGGCACGGTATAAACAGGAAAATCCATCCTTTTGACCTGTCATTTCCACATGTGTGGTATCCCACTGGGCAGCAGCCATCTGACAGGCCACAAACCGCCGCCATATCAGGTCGTATAATTTGTATTGGTCATCTGTTAAAAACGGCTTGATTTCGCTGGGAATCAGGTCGGGGTCAGTGGGGCGAATCGCTTCGTGTGCTTCTTGAGCATCTTTGCTTGAGGCGTAGAAATTCGGTTTTTCGGGAAGATACTGCTGGCCGATTTGCGAGCCGATGTATCGCCGAACAGCGCTGATAGCTTCAGAAGACAAATGCGTGCTGTCCGTACGCATATAGGTAATCAATCCCAATGATCCCATGGAGCCGAGGTCGATGCCTTCATAGAGCTGCTGAGCAACCAGCATGGTGCGCTTGGTCGCAAAACCCAGCCGGTTGGCGGCAGCTTGCTGGAGTGTCGAGGTAATAAACGGCGGTGACGGCCGGGACTGAATCCGCCGGGTTGTTTTATCCGTTACAGTATAGTGGGATTCCCGCAGCGCACTGACAAGTGCTTCTGCCTGCTGAGCAGTTTTGGCCTGAAATTTCTCTCCATTGACCGTAATTAGATCGGCCTTGAATGCATTGTGCGCTGCCAGCCACTGCTGCTGTTCAGACAGGCAGCGTCCTTTTTCTTTGTCCGCTGCCGATTCCATAAATGCTTTCCAGTCCGCGCCGAGGCTGCAGCTGCTGCTGGTGGTAAAGATTCCGGGAATCAGCCAGTATTCCTCCGGCACAAAGGCACGAATTTGCCGTTCCCGCTGGACAATCATTTTGACAGCAACAGACTGAACGCGGCCGGCACTAAGGCCGCGTGTTACCTTTTTCCACAGCAGCGGGCTGATTTGATAGCCAACGATTCGGTCAAGTATCCGCCGGGCCTGCTGGGCCATAACACGGTCCATATCGATTTTGCCGGGATTTGCAAAGGCCTTTTGAATGTCGTTTTTGGTGATGGCATTAAAAACCACACGAAAGGTATTCTCGTCGGACAGGCCGAGACATTCTTTCAAATGCCATGCAATGGCTTCCCCTTCACGGTCAAGGTCGGTTGCCAGATAAACGCTGGAGCATCCTTTGGCGGCGGTTTTCAAGGCCTGAACCGTGCGTTTGCGGCCCGGCGTTATTTCATACGTCGGTTCGAAATTGTTCTCAATGTCCACATTGAGACCTTTGGCAGGAAGGTCGCGCACGTGTCCCATCGACGCTTTGACCTCGAAGCTGCTGCCTAAATATTTGTTTATCGTCTTGGCCTTCGCCGGCGATTCGACGATTACAAGGGATTTTCCGGTTTTTGCCATAAAATGCCTTATCGGTTAAGTAAAATAATAATATCTGCTCCGGTTTTACCGTTATCAATCTGTGGTTAGTCGATAGATAACAAATCCTTTGTCTGCCTGTCAAGAAAATTAAAAAACCTGTCTGTTCTCTTTCTACGCCAATCAAATAAATCTGTTTTGCTGATGAAATAGATAAATTTATTCTGGAAAGTCCGGTAAATAAATATCTTAAAAAATTTTATTTGGATGATTGGTACACTTAATATCACTTAAGTCATCTTTTTATCGGACATCTCGAAAAAATACTTAAATCCGGCAGGTAAAGTTCCGACTTCCGAAGCTATAATTACCGATTGCATCGGCATTTCGAGACAAAAGAGTAAAACATTGAAAGGCCCTAAAAGATGGAATTGCGACTGCACAGAAAGCTTTGGGGGGGTCTTTTCATTCTTGCCGCTTTCATAAGTTCCACTCTCGCTGCACAGGAAGCTGCCAAGCCGGAGAATTTATTCGAACTGTCGCTGGAGGAGCTGATGAATGTGGAAATCACTTCAATGGCTTCACTGACCTCCGCGACACGGCGACTGCAACCGTCTGCTATCACAACCATAACCGAGGCGGACATTCAGGCCTCGGGTGCCCGCTCGCTTTATGAACTGCTGGATATTTATGTGCCGAACCTGCAGTGGATTCGAAACTGGTGGGAACCGGATAATATCGGTTTGCGCGGCATTATCAGCGACCGCGACGATAAGTACCTGCTGACGGTCAACGGCAAAGTAATGAACGACCGCACGCATTACGGCGCCATCAGCGAGCGCGATCTGGTGCTGCTGCGGGATATCCATCACATTGACGTGGTGCGCGGGCCGGGATCGGCGTTGTATGGACCGGGTGCGGTATCCATGGTGATCAATATTGTCACGCATAACTATAAGACATTCCAGGGAACAGAAATCACGACACGGGCAGGTGTGGTTGAAGAATTCGAATCGGTGGAAATTCGACACGGACGCGAGTTTTCGGATAATGACGGCGGTATTTTTGGATACGCCGGCATCGGCAATTATGTGGGCGCCAGCAAGTATGATGCGCCGGTCCACTACGGATTTGATTTTCCGAGCGTGTCATGGTTTGACTGGACCGGCCAAACCGGCGCGGACTACTATCCCGGCGACGGCACAGCCGCAGGTGACGCGATGACCAGTATCAACATGCCCCGGGACCAGGCGGCGGCCCGTGGTCTTCCGCCGGTCAAGTTGTTCGGGCAGATCAATCGAGGTGACTGGACCTATTGGGCACGGTACACGCGCGGCGGGCAGGCGTTTCCATGGGAGGGCTCGACCCTGGCACGAGTTCCCTACGGCTGGACGGACTGGCTGCGCGGCGGCATCGTGGATTGGGTTGAGTATGAGCCCGGCCAGTGGGGTCCTGCCTGGGACACGTATCCCCTGGCGCAGAATTTTTATCAATATCAGCAATTAACAGGTTACGCGGGGTATGACACCAGCTTATCGGAGAAAACCGATTTAAGTTTGGGCTTCGGCTATGATATGTTCGATTATAATCGGTTTGTCATCAACAGTATCGCCGACTCGTATCGTGAAGACGAGTACTATGCGCGGGTATTGCTCCGGCATCGGTTTAATGAACGCCATCAGGCCGCGTTCGGTGCGGAAGTCTCACATCACGAACTGGGGCTGGATCCGCACGGCTGGCCGGATATAGGATTCAAAAGCAGCAACGATATGCTCAGCGGCGACAATGCAAGCCGGTGGTCCACCAACCTGTACTCGCTTTTTGGCGAATACCAGTGGAACATTACCGACCAATGGACGACGTTTCTCGGCGCCCGCGTCGATGACCATACTTACAGCGGCAAGATGTTTTCCCCGCGCGCCGCGCTGGTCCATACGCCCAACGAAAAGGACACCTATAAACTCATGTGGGCACGATCCGTTCGGGCTAATTTCGAGGAAGAAATGCGGGCCGGAGCGCTGAACGGTCTGGGCGACGGCGACCCGGAAAAACTCGACAGCGTCGAATTGCGTTATGAGCGTACGCACACGAAGAATATTGATCTGGCCGCTTCGTTCTTCTGGCACTACAACCTCGAACTGATCTCCTGGTCCGGATCCACCGGTGCGCCAGTTCCCATCGGAACGCAAAAGAACTATGGTATCGAGCTGGAGGCGTATTATCATACCGACAAAACGCGGTTCGGCATTTCACACGGCTTTACCAAGCTCTATGAATTTGATCTGGCAGAGGGGCAATCAACCACCCTCACGTCTGAAGCGTACGGCGCCGGAGAGGACTCGGCCCTGTGGTCCAAACATGTTACCAAATTAACGGCGTGTCACAAGCTGACAGACCAGTTAACCGTCGACGGTTCGCTGCGCACCTATTGGGGATTCAGCGGGATAAAGGACCTGGAACGATACCGCCTAAGCCAGAACCCGAACCATCCGATCGATCCGGACTGGGAGCGCGGCTACCGAGGCAATTACTACCTCAATTTGGGTCTTCAGTATCAGCCGGATAAAAACCTGACCTTCCGTGTGGACGGCATGAATCTGCTGGGTATTTTTGACAAGGATTTGAATAAACGCAACTACGGTTCCTCGGGCGCCTTCCGTTCGCACGCCCCGGCAGTGGCGGTCACGATGACATATACGTTTTAGCGGCCGGCTTGACGCTGTGCCAAAAGCTGCTCCAGAAGCGGTTTCATCTGCCGGATGGCATGGCCGCGGTGGGAGACTTGGTTTTTGCTGCTGTTGTCAAGCTGTGCGGCGGTTTTGCCCAGCGACGGAATATAAAAAATCGGGTCATAGCCGAATCCGTTTTGCCCCCGGGGCTGGTTAATAATGACGCCTTCGACGGCGCCCGTTGCCTCCAGCAGGATTTGCTTGTCGTCGACCAGCGCCAAGTGGCAGAAGAACCGGGCGGTACGCTGCGAATCCGGTATATCTTTTAACAGGCGCAGGACTTTTTGGTAATTGGCCTTATCCAGCGTTTTGCGGTCGGCAGCGGGGCATTCATCGGCGGCAAAGCGGGCACTGAGAACACCGGGCTGACCGTGGAGGGCATCGATGCACAAGCCGGAATCATCTGCCAAAGTCCACAGGCCTGTCGCTTGGGCATAGCCGAGGGCTTTTTTGCGGGCGTTGTCGGCAAAGGTCGCCCCGTCCTCGACGATTTCGGGCAGACCGGGAAAATCCCGCAGCGAGACCCATTCAATCCTGCCTGCAATATCTCCCAGCAGCATCGACAATTCCTCCAGCTTGCCGGGATTGGTTGTCGCAACAAGAATTTTCATCAAACTTGCCTTATTCCATCAGGTATTTCAGGAGGGCACGCTGGAAGTGGAGGCGGTTTTCGGCCTGATCAAAGACGATTGACTGTTCCGACTCCATTACCTCATCGGTAATCTCATTGCCGCGGTAAGCCGGCAGGCAGTGCATAACCTTGACCTTTTTGGCGGCCTTCGACAGCAGTGTCCTATCCACCGCATAGCCCTGAAAATCCCGTATCCGCTGGGCCTTTTCCTCTTCCTGCCCCATGCTGATCCACGTGTCCGTATAGACTATATCGGCATCGCGGACTGCTTCTTCAGGACAGCGTATCTGAACGGCACAGCCGGCAGTCACGGCGTTGGCTGCCTCCAATGTCTGTTTGTCCAGCTCATAGCCTGCCGGCGATGCACACACAAAGGCCATCCCCAGTTTGGCACAGGCAAATGCCAGCGACCGGGCGACATTGTTGCCGTCGCCGATATACGCCAGCTTCAGCCCCGCCAGCTTGCCGCAATGCTCCTGAATGGTCAGCATGTCCGCCATCGCCTGACAGGGATGTGACCAGTCGCTCAATGCATTGATGACCGGCACCGTCGCCCACCGGTCCAGCTCCAGCAGCGTCTCATGGGCAAAGGTCCTTGCCATAATGCCGTCCACATACCGCGAAAACACGCGGGCCATATCTTTGGCCGGTTCGCGCTTGCCGATGATGCCGATGTCCTCGGGCTTGAGATAAATGGCTATGCCGCCCAAATCGCTCATCGCCACCTGAAAGCTGATGCGCGTCCGCAGGCTGGTTTTTTCAAACAGCATCGCCAGCACCTTGCCGGACAGACACAGATCGCGCCCGCCGCTTTTGTACAGACGCTTGAGTTCGCTGCTGAGCGTCAGCAGTGCTTCCAGTTCGTCCCGCGAACAATCGGCAATGGATAAAAAGCTTTTCATGCTTGCTGTCCCTCTGCTAAAACCTCATCCAGTATGGTTATTGCCTTGTCGATCTCCGGCTGCGTAATCGTCATGGACGGCATCAGCCGCAGAACAGTCTCCTGCGTGCAGTTGATCCGCAGGCCCTTTTCCAGACACCGGCTGACAATTTTGGCTCCGGGCATGGTCAGCTGAACGCCAATCATCAGACCCTTGCCCCGGATATGGTCGATAATCGGGTATTTTTCCCTTAACTGTTCCAGCCGGCTCCGCAGATAATCGCCCATCGTGTGGGCATTGTCCAGCAGATGTTCTTGCTCGATGGCTTCAATGACCGCAATGCCGGCGGCGCAGGCCAGCGGATTGCCGCCGAAGGTGGAGGCGTGGGTGCCGGGAACCAGCGAGGCGGCGATTTGCGGCTTTGCCATCATCGCCCCGATGGCAGCCCCGCCGCCCAAGGCCTTGGCCATCGTGATAATATCCGGCGTGACCTCATAATGCTGGTAGGCAAACCACCGTCCGGTGCGTCCAAGACCTGTCTGTACTTCATCCAGAATCATCAAGGCGCCGTGTGCATCGCACAGCTCCCGAATCGTCTGCATATATTCGGGCGTTGCCTCATGGATGCCGCCTTCCCCCTGAATCGGCTCAATCATCACTGCGGCCACTTCCTCATTGAACGCCTGATGCAGGGCATCGATGTCGTTATAGGGCACATACACAAATCCGGGCGGCAGCGGCAGGAATCCCTCGTGGTATTTGGGCTGTCCGGTAGCGGTCACAGTCGCCAGTGTTCGTCCATGAAAACTCTTTTCGGCGGTGATGAATTTGTATTTTTCCCGAGGCGTATGCCGCCGGGCCAGCTTAATGGCTGCTTCGTTGGCCTCAGCACCGCTGTTGCAGAAAAAGCATTTGCCGCCGAAGCCCCGCTCGGACAGCAGTCTGGCCAGCTGGCCCTGCTGGAGCGTATAAAAGGTGTTGTCCATATGCAGCAGTTCCCCCGCCTGCCGGCGAATGGCCTCTACGACTTTGGGATGGCAGTGGCCGATGCCGCTGACAGCCCAGCCGGGGAAAAAGTCCAGAATTTCATTGCCCTCAAGGTCCCAGAGTTTGTTGCCCTGTCCCTTGACAATAACCCGCGGCAGGCGGCCATAATTGCCGATTACATAACGACTGTACATTTCGATTATATCTTGAGTCTTCATTGCAGGTGTCCTTATTGTGACGGCCTATTTGACAATTTGTGTTCCGATGCCTTTATCGGTATAAATTTCCAGCAGCAGCGAATGCGGGATGCGCCCGTCGATAATATGGGCCTTGCCGACGCCTCCGTCCAGCGCTGTCAGGCAGGCCTCTACTTTGGGAATCATTCCCGACGAGATAACGTTGTCCGCTATCATGCCGGCAATTTCCTTTTCACTGATGCTTGAAATACAGCTGCCCGGATCGCTGACATCCCGGCGGATGCCGTGGGTGTCGCTGAGAACAACGAGCTTTTCGGCTTTTACCGCAGCTGCTATGTGGCCGGCTACACTGTCAGCGTTGACATTGAGCTTGCCGCCGGTTTTGGCGCGGGCGACGGGGGCAATCACCGGAATCACTCCGCTGCCGCACAGTGTAATCAGCAGTTCGGCATTGACCTCCGAAACCTTGCCCACAAAGCCCAGATCAATTTTCCGACCGTCGCCGTTTTCCAAACGCAGCGGCTCAGCAAATACAACGCAGCTGCTCAATGAATGCAGCCCCATGGCCTTGATGCCCATTTCCTGCAGCGTCTGGCAGATGGGCTGATTGACGGTTTTGATTAAGGTATGCTCGGCGATGGTCAATGTGCGTTCGTCAGTATACCGCCGCCCGTGAACCCATACCGGTTCCAGTCCCGCCTCATTCATCGCTGCGGTAATGGCTTTGCCGCCCCCGTGCACCAGAATTGGACGCATCCCGACGATCGACATAAACACAATGTCGGTCAGAAGATTTTTCTGAAGTTCACAGTCGTCCAGAATGCTGCCGCCCAGTTTTACGACTACGATTTTGTCCCTGAACCGGCGGATGTATTCCATCGCTTCTATTAAAGCACCGGCCTTTTCAATCGCCTGTTCCATCAAATATCCTCAACTGTCAAGGTTTTATCCCAAAAATACAAAAAAGCCAACGAAGGGATTTGAACCCTTAACCGCCGGTTTACAAAACCGGTGCTCTACCGTTGAGCTACGTTGGCGTAACTGCTTACTTAGAAAATGATTATACAGCGATGGGAAGGTGTTCTTCCAGCATCTTCTGCAATTATAATAACACTAACTCTCCTGCTGTCCGGCTGGCAAGCTGCCATGCCAGAAAGCGGCTGTCAAACCATAACAGGTCAATAATTTTTCGATGACTTTACAAAAAATAACGAACTTTTGCAAGAAAATTATAGACTCCTCAATTGTTACAGACACTCAAACACTGCAGCCTGCCCTGCAAGGCAGCTGAAATGTTTTTATCTGCACATTGCAAACGGCAAAGCGGATGCTGAATATCCAGAGCAAGCCCAGCGGCATCGGCGACAAATGTTGCTGCCGGAGGAGATGGGAGCTCTGGAAGGCAGTGAGAGCATACGCCAGATAGAGTATGAAAGAGTAATCAACAATTATCAACAGCTCTGGATTTTTACACTAAAATCAGTGTTGTCGTCGACAATACTGGATAACACTCTAATTGTCCGGTGTTGTCGATGGTATTTGACGGCCTCAACAGGCACACCGCCGCCTTTGGAACAGTATACCGGATGCCGTTATGCAGGAATTGCCGGCCGGATAGGCAGTGCGGATTGCCGCTGCCGGACGATGTTTACGGGGTATGAGGGTGTAGATCATCAATTTCAGAAATTCTGGATTGTCATCAAAATAAATCCAGAATTGCTGAATTTACAGACCCTGCCGGACCTGCGGGAAAACTGAAGCTGCCGGGTAAAAAAACATAATAACTAACGACAGTGCAGAAAGCCCCGTTCTATGTACATGGATTTTGGAAAACCTGCCAGCAGGGGGGCAGGTCCTTTCTGGGCGGTGCTTTTTGCGTTTTCGGAGGAGCAAGCTGCCTATGCCGAGTAGGGCCAGCGTGGTCGGTTCGGGGATGATAACGTTGATGTTCATCCAAACCGGGTCGTAATTGGCAACATTGACGAACCGGATGGAAAACAGCGAACCATCCCACCACTGACCTTGAATGCCGGTCAAGGGATTATTTGAAATGTACCACCAGCCGGGCAGAGCATAAAGGTCAATGTGGCCGATTGGTTTACCCTGCCACCAACTCACATACTGTAAGCTGGTAATACCGTCAATTCGCCCACCTTTGAGCACAGCGGTTGCGTTCGTACCAATCGTAATCTCCTCTGTTTCACCGTCCAGATAGAGCAACTGGCTGTTACCGAGAAGCACTATATCCCATATCCCGCCACTGTTACTTAAGGGCGTTGAAGTATATCGGACTTCAAGTCGGCCGAAATTTCTCATCTCAATCCAATCTGCCCCACCTCCCTGAACAATAAGCGGAGGGTTATAAGTAGTCCATTCAACCCCATATTCATATTCCCCAGCGGTAATAAAACCATCGCTATATCCGGCAGGGGAAACAGACATACAGACTAAAAACCAAAAAAGGGTCGGCATTAACCTTTTCATCAAAGACACTCCGCCTGTTATTTATTGTTTATTCTATCGAAAACATCTTCTTATGTCAAGATTTTTCACTTTTGGGTTCGAATGCCAACCAGACAGTCCTCTAAAAACGCTTTTAATTCGTAAAAATCCTCGATATTTTCCTGTTCCGGCTCCTGCCGGATGGGTTGTCTGCTGGATTCAGCTGCTTGGCATCGGCAGGGATGTTAGCCGCCGGAGCGGTATTTGCCACAACGGTTTATAAGCCGGCAAATGCAGAATTAACCGGTCAGCTGCTTAAAGCGATTTTCTGCGGTAATGCTGGGTCATTCCTTGCTTTAAGGATTTAGAGGTTGTATAATGCTAATTTTTCAATCTAATGGGACATTTATGAAAGAAGTGGATTTAGAACGGATAGAGCGAGCGGTTTTGGAAATTCTGTATGCCGTAGGAGAAGATCCCGGCCGGGAAGGGCTCAAAGACACCCCCCGAAGGGTTGCCAAGATGTATGCTGAATTGCTGGAAGGTCTTCGCCATGAGCCGTCCGAACACGTCAAAAGCATTTTTCACGAACAATATGATGAGATTGTGCTGCTTAAGGATATTCCTTTCTATAGTATCTGTGAACACCATCTGATGCCGTTTATCGGCAAGGCCCACGTAGCGTATCTGCCGGACGGCCGAGTTCTTGGCGTCAGCAAATTGGCTCGTGTTGTCGATTCGTTTGCACGCCGGCTGCAGCTTCAGGAGCGTCTGACAAACCAGATAGCGGATTTTCTGATGCAGAACCTCAAGCCGTTGGGAGTAACCGTAGTTTTAGAAGCGGCTCACAGCTGCATGACAATTCGCGGCATCAAAAAACCCGGTGCCACTATGATAACCAGCGCATTGCGGGGTATATTCAAAAAGGACCCTCGCAGCCGGGCGGAGGTAATGACCCTGATGCATGGGGACAAGCATTTAGGATAAATATGCATATCCTGACCCGACAGGTTCGCTTTTCAATAGCCCCTTTTTTGTCCGACCAGCCGACGGGTTTTAATTCCTATGCCTCAAAGCCCGCCGGCGGAGATGGATTGAGCGTGTTTCTGGCTTTGTGGGTAGATTTGGAAGGTCCGGTCGAGCAGCAGACTGGTTTTGTCGTAAATGTCTCGACAATCGATAAAGCGGTCCGCCAGCATGCCGTTCCTGTTTTTACTCGTTCTGTTCAAGATGCGTTTAGACATTGCAGAACCTTGAAGCTGGAAGAGCTGGCCGGACTTTTAAAACAGGTTTGGAAGCCGATTCAAGAGGTCTTTGCGGCACAGATTCTCAGGCAGCTGCGTTTGGATCTGAATCCCTATCGATATCTTGCTGTTCAGGCGGAGGATGCTGATATGCTGATTTACAGTGAAAAATTTGAGTTTTCCTCGATGCACAAATTATGGAATGAGGCGTTTGATGCCCAGTCTAATTTTGAGCATTTTGGAAAATGTGCCAATCCGGCCGGACATGGGCATAATTATATTCTCGAAGTTCGGGTCAGAAAAAAAATACCGCAGGCGGAACAAGATTGGTTCTGTGATTTTCAGAAGGTTGTTGCAGAAGAATTTCTGGATCTTGTGGACCACAAAAACCTGAATGCCGATGTGCCAGAGTTTAAATCGTTAAATCCAACCGTTGAAAATCTTGCCTTTTTGGCTTGGGAAAAACTGGAAGGAAAATTTAAGAACGTTACACTATGCAGCATTACAGTCTGGGAAAATGACAGGACCTATTGTACTTACAGCCGATAATTTGCCCGCTGCAGGCAATTGAACCGACCGGCAAAAAGGGCGTATCGATTTTATGAAAAACCTCTACTGAATATCTAAACTCTTGTTAATACAGCTGTAATGAATAGCCGATAAAAATGATAACCGTGTATGTTTTTTACTGAAACACGGTGTTTGGTGCTTGGGAGGGTGACTGCCTTCCGAAGCCGTGAATACGCGGAAATAATCCTATTTTGATGCTGAAAATCGGTTTTCCAGCATTCAGCGCAACCGACGGGCACGGAGTGTAGATTGGACTAGTTGTTTTAAGCTGTTTGGCCGTTTTTTATTGCGCTGTTTGAATTTTTATAAGAATTTTATCTATAAGGATTTAAACTATTGAAAATTGCTGTTGCAGGCGTTGGTTATGTCGGTTTGGTAGCAGCTGGATGTCTGGCCGACGGGGGCAACCATGTTATCTGCGTTGACAACGACGCTGTAAAAATTGAAAATCTTAAAAAAGGTATAATCCCTATCTATGAACCGGGATTATCTGAAATTGTTCAAAAGAATGTCAAGGCAGGGCGTTTGACATTTACAACAAATCTCAAAGAGGGAGTAGATAATTCTCTGATTATCATTATCGGCGTTGGCACACCCAGCGCCCCTGACGGTTCTGCCGATATATCAGCCGTATTGGATGTAGCCGAAAAGACGGCTCAATATATGACCGACTACCGTATCATTGTCACCAAAAGCACAGTCCCAGTCGGTACATACAAAAAAGTTACCGATTTGATGGCTTCCAAAACGAATGTCCCCTTTGACTATGTAAGCAATCCGGAATTTCTTAAAGAGGGCTCAGCTGTAGAGGATTTCCTCAAGCCGGACCGGGTAATTATCGGAACAGCCAATCCGGCGGTTATGGAGCTGATGAAGGTCCTTTATGCACCGTTTATGCGTAAAAGCAGCCGAATCTTATTTATGGACCCAGCCAGTGCAGAAATGACCAAATATGCCGCCAATGTGATGCTGGCTTCACGCATTTCATTTATGAATGAATTAAGTGCGCTCTGCGAGGTGTATGGAGCGGATATTGAATTGGTACGAGCCGGCATAGGCGCTGACAGCCGGATCGGCAATGCCTTTTTATTTGCCGGCGTCGGCTATGGCGGCAGCTGTTTTCCCAAAGATGTTCGTGCCCTCATTCATATGGGGCGGCAAAAAGGCGTCCGGATGGGTATTGCTGAAGCTGTCAATGAGGCCAATTATGCCCAGCATGACCGCTTTGCTAAAAAAGTTATCGATTATTTTGCCGGCCGAAACGATGTGCAGCTGGGCATCTGGGGGCTGGCGTACAAAGCCCGCACCGATGACACACGTGAATCCCCGGCGATTTACTGCATTCAAAAGTTTCTGGATGCCGGGATGCGGATTATCGCTTTTGACCCCGAAGCCAGCTGCGGACCGCTGGGTGACAAGATTCAAAAAGCAGCGGATGCCTACGATGTGCTGGCCGGCTCAGAAGCCCTTGTCATTTTTACCGATTGGCAGGAGTTTCGCTCTCCGGATTTTGATGCCATAGCCAAAAAACTCAACAGGCCGGTCATCTTTGACGGCCGGAATCTTTACAATCCGTCTTTTGTTCGAAAGATAGGTATTGAATACCACAGCATCGGTCGGCCTTGACTGCCGTCGGATTTGGCACATCTGACAGCCGCCGGCTTGCAGAAAGCAGAAAAAAGCAGTTACTATGTCTGAGAAAATACTCGTAACCGGTACCGCAGGATTTATCGGCTTTCATCTGGCCAGACGCCTGCTGGAGCGGGGCGATGAGGTCGTCGGACTGGACAGCATCAATGATTATTATGATCCGGCGATCAAGTACGCACGGCTTGAGCAGACCGGCATTCATCAGCAGGCAATCGAATACAATAAACCTGCTGTCAGCTCGACCTTTGAAAAGTACCGGTTTATTCAGCTTCATCTGGAAGATAAGCCGGCTGTTGAAGCGCTTTTTGCAAGGGAAACATTCGGCAAAGTCTGTCACCTTGCCGCACAGGCAGGTGTTCGCTACAGTTTGGTGAATCCAAGGGCCTATATCGATTCCAATATTATTGGTTTTTTTAATATTCTTGAACTGTGCCGGCAATACAAAATAGGGCATCTGACCTATGCCAGCAGCTCCAGCGTTTACGGGCTGAATGAATCCATGCCGTTTTCGACGAGCCACAATGTGGACCATCCGGTCAGCTTGTATGCGGCCAGTAAAAAGTCCAACGAGCTGATGGCTCATACTTACAGCCACCTGTTCGGCCTGCCGACGACGGGCTTGCGTTTTTTCACAGTATATGGGCCTTGGGGCCGGCCGGATATGGCTCTGTTTCGCTTTACACAGGCGATTTTGGAAGACAAGCCGATTGATGTGTACAATTACGGACAGATGCAGCGGGATTTTACGTATATTGACGATATTGTGGAAGGCATTGTCCGCGTGCTCGACAATCCGCCGCAGGGCAATCCGCATTGGACCGGCCGGACGCCGGACCCTTCCAGTTCAAAAGCGCCTTATAAGATTTACAATATTGGAAACAGTGCGCCGGTCAAACTGACGGATTTTATAGAGGCAATAGAACAGGCACTGGGCCGAAAAGCCAACAAGAGAATGCTTCCGCTTCAGCCCGGTGATGTGCCGGCTACGTGGGCCGATGTCAGCGATTTGGCTGAAAACTTCAATTACAGGCCTGCTACAGCCATTCAGGAAGGCATCAGCCGGTTTGTCGACTGGTATAAAGACTTTTATGGTGTTTGACAATCAGAAAACGGAGTGATACATGCAGGTACCTTTGCTGGACTTAAAAGCGCAATATGCGGCAATCAAGGATGAGGTTTTGGCAAAAATCAATGAGGTGCTCGATTCCCAGCGCTGCATCGGCGGCCCGATGGTCGAGGAGCTTGAAAAGGCGATTGCACAGGTGTGCGGCTGCCGCTATGCAGTGGGTGTTTCCAGCGGCACCGATGCACTGCTGGCCAGCTTGATGAGTTTGGGTATTGGTCCCGGCGATGAAGTGATTACAACCCCCTTTACCTTTTTTGCCACCGCCGGCAGCATTGCCCGCCTCGGAGCTGTGCCGGTGTTTGTGGATATTGATCCCAAGACCTTTAATATAAATCCGGCCCTGATAGAGCCGGCCATTACCGCTAAAACCAAAGCCATTATGCCGGTCCACCTGTTCGGCCAGATGGCTGATATGGATCCGATTATGCAGCTTGCTGGCCAGACCTCGCTGGCGGTTATCGAAGATGCTGCCCAGGCGATCTCGGCCACCTACAAAGGCAAAAAGGCCGGTCAGATGGGCACGTGCGGCTGCTTCAGTTTCTTTCCCAGCAAAAATCTCGGCGGCATCGGGGACGGGGGGATGGTTGTTACCAACGATGAAAAACTGCATCATCAGCTGTTTATTATGCGCAACCACGGAATGGAACCCAAATATTACCATCACTGCATCGGCGGCAATTTTCGGCTTGATCCTATTCAGGCTGCGGCGCTGCTGGTCAAACTGCCGCATCTGGATGACTGGTCAAATGCCCGCCGCCAAAACGCCGCCTACTACAATAAAAAATTCAGGAATTCTGTAGTGCAGACGCCTTTTATCGCTGAAGACTGTGTGTCGATTTATAACCAATATGTCATCCGCGTGCCCCGCCGGGATGCATTGGTCAAGCACTTGCAGTCCAAAGGCATCGGCTGTGAGATTTATTATCCTGTGCCGCTGCATCTGCAGAAGTGCTTTGCCTATCTGGGCAAAGGTCCGGGCAGTTTTCCGGAAGCCGAAAAGGCGTCCCGAGAAGTGCTGGCTTTGCCGATTTATCCTGAACTGACCAATGAGATGAAAGACTATGTTGTCCAGACGATTTTGGACTTTCTGTCGTAAACAATCAAACTGCGTAGAACATCTGCATGTGTAAAATGCCGATACAAACTCTATAACTGCATCAAACAGCTGACAGAATTAGGAGAACAAGATATGGCTAAAAAGCCAGCTTCGCTGGAACAGAAGATTCAAAGCAAAAAGGTGGTGGTGGGAGTACTTGGATTGGGCTATGTAGGGCTGCCGCTTGCACGGGAATTTGCATCCGCCGGCATTCGGGTCATTGGATTGGATATTGATGAGCCGAAGGTCAGGAAACTCAATGCGGGCAAAAGCATTCTTAAGACCGTTTCTCACGAATCGGTCAAAAAGATGGTGCAATCCGGCAAATTCCGCGCTACCGCTGATATGTCCGAGATTCGCAAGGTGGATGCTGTCTTGATTTGTGTTCCCACGCCGCTGACAGAAAACCGCGAGCCTGACATGCAGTATGTCGAAGGAAGCTGCCGCACGATTGCCAAATATCTCCAGAAAGGACAGCTGATTTCGCTGGAAAGCACAACCTACCCCGGCACAACCCGCGAGCTGATGATGCCGATTCTGGAAGCGACAGGATTAAAAGCCGGCCGGGATTTCTATCTGGCCTATTCCCCCGAACGCGAGGATCCGGGCAATAAGCAATACTGCACCCGGACGATTCCCAAGGTCGTCGGCGGCCTGACGCCCACCTGTCGGGAACTGGCCCGGCGGCTGTATCTGCTGGCGATTGAAACAATGGTGCCTGTGTCGTCGCTGGAAGCCGC
>JAGPMT010000027.1 GCA_018052735.1 Phycisphaerae bacterium
AGTCTTTACTTCTCGATAGGTCCTATCTGTCATGCAACGAATCCTCTTGAGGGGGATACGATGTTCCTTGGCCATCCCAAATTATGAATCCCAACTTGATAAGGGCTATACTCTTTTGATTTTCAAAGCAGCTTCAGCTACCCGAATACCTAATTGCTTTGCGGTTTTAATGCCGAATTCATCCTTGGTAATGTCGTCATTATAATTATTCCAAAGCGTTGCACCTTGATGAGCATTAGGTTTACCGCCGACAATAAGCGGTTCATAGCAAAGCATGGCTGTGATAATCTGTTCAATGACAAGTTCCTGTCCTCCATTACGGAAGGAGCCAACAGCCAGTGCGCCAACCGGCTTGTCTGCCAACCTCATCGTAGGAGTCCGCATAGTATAAAGACGTTCAAGAAAAGCCTTGCACAGGGCACTCATACTGCGGAAATACACAGGCGAACCGATAATCAGCCCGCCCAGATTCGGAGCCGTAAAGCTCGGTTCCACTTCCACTTCATAGTCATCGAAGGGGGATTTGAGGGGAGTCCGGTTTGGCCCCGCCGGACCAGCCTGCAATTTTCATGCCACCGAGATCAATAAGTTCTGTTTCTATCCGGCTGTCGGTTTCCCTTGCCGCATCCAGAGCCGCTTGTACCGCAGCGGCTGTCGTTTTACCTTTACGTGGACTGCAACTGACGCCTATAATTTTGATTTTCTCTTCGGATTTGGTTTCCGTCTGAGTTACGGATCCGAGAGCCACAGTTCCGCCTGCTACGATACTTTGTGCTAAAAAGTTTCTTCTATCCATAAAATCTCTCCTGTTTATTCAGCTTAACCCAACCGCATCCTCCATTAAGGAGCGGTATAAATAAGCCAGATACCACCTAATAGAACCAATACTCCGCAGATCTTCTTTAGTATTTCTGCACCTTTTGGCTTTTTCATTCCAGTTCATATACCGCTGAATCACTTCGGTAAATGTCCCTGTATTGGTTCAGCGTGAATTGGACAAATGCCTTTCACGATTAACTCTTAAACTTGCCTTCGGCAAGAGGTTTTTAAAGGCATCAGAAGGCTCTGAATTGTCTGCTGAACGCCTCACAAATGGGGCGGCAGGTGTATAACTGCCACCCCTGCGACAATTCATCGCCTTGGTCCGGCTATCCCCGGCAGGTTGAACCTCTGCAGAGCCTGCGTCCGTTTCACCAGCCAACCGCATTATCAGAATTTTCTCAATTTCTGTAAAATGTCTTTTCATTACGATGCCTTCCTCATGGCTTTACGTGCCTGGCGTGCAGCATCGAGTTTGGCTTCTCGGGCGGCAAGAATCGCTTCAGCCCGGGGCCGTTGTCCGAGATAATCCGTGGTCGAGCATCGGGGAATTTCTCATGGGCATGCTGGAGAATCAGTTCGACCTCCGCCTCCGTCATAGACGGGCGAATATCCCAGTGTACGATGTAGCGGCTAAAACCGTCCAGAATGGAACACAGGTAGTAAAATGTCCCGCAGATGTTGATGTACGAAATGTCGATATGCCAGTGTTCATGCGGTTTCAGGGGCCGGTCGAAGCCGGTCCCTTTTTTCGAGGGCTTGCCGTTGAAGCGTTGGAGCAGACCCGCCGTTGACAACACACGATAGACACTGGCCGGGCTGAGCGCGACAATATTGTCGTCCATCATCATATAACACAGCCGCTGATAGCCTTCCAGCGGATGAGCAACATAATAGTTGAGGATGGACTGTTTTTCGGCATTGGTGAGCCAGAAGTCACGGGGGATCCACCCGTTATGCTCATTGACCTTGCCATAACGTTTCTGCTAGTCAAAATACTTTCTGCGAGTTATACCGATCCAGTTCACCATCGCCGTTGCCGCAATCTCTGTCTTATCCGACCATTTACGTACATAATCAACCACTTCGTCCCGGACATCCGGCTCTGCCCATCCATCTTTTAACCCTCGCCATGCTTTTTTTTAAGTCGATGTTATGCTCGACCAATTCGGCGATGACTTCATCCTTTTTGATCAGCTTTTTGTCGAGCTGCTTGACTTTGTTCTCAAGTTCATACTCCCGGCCGGCCTTTTTAGGCTCAAATGCCGCGGCTCCGTTTTCAAAAAACAGCTTCTGCCACTGGTAAAACTGGGTCGGGGCAATGCCGTACTGCTCGCACACCTCTGACAAAGGCCGCTTGTCAAGAAGATGTTCCCGAATAATCTTTACCTATTCTGTTGCATCAAATCGTTTGCGTTCCTTTTTCACAACAAATCCCTTTCAAAAATGTCCACAAAAGAATAACACTTTTAAAGGATTTGTCCATTTCCAACTAAAGCTTTACACTGGACGCTGGTGTGACGCTGGGGAATTTATAGAGTTGAAAAGTAGTGAAAAAATGTTGTTTTTGGTAGTAAAACCACTGCGGGTGACGTGAATCGAACACGCGTGTCCAGCTTGGGAAGCTGACGTTCTACCACTGAACTACACCCGCCAAAACATTCTTGCAGGCATATATATATCTTTATAAAGACTATTGTCAAGAAAAACTTTATATAAGCTAAGTTCAAGACTTCAGATATCCCTCAATAATACAGGTTTTTTTGATTCTTTGCTTTTTTCTGGTATTTTGGGCTTTAATCCGGCAGATCAGTCAACAGCCCTCTCTGGATGCAAAAAAACTCTGCAGAAACAATGAATCCATTGTTTCTGCAGAGCTCACTTATCTGCAAAAGGCCTTTTCAGCCGCTGTGATGTCAGTTTGAAAGCTGATATCCGGTTGTAATATTATTTTGTTGAAAACTTATGGACAGTAGAGGTCTTGTAAACTTCTCCCGGCCGCAGCACAACCGATGGGAACTGGGCTTTATTGGGAGAATCCGGATAGTGCTGCGTTTCTAAACAGAAAGCATAGCGATGCTTATAAACGCGGCCTTCCTTGCCTGTCAGCGTGCCATCCAAGAAGTTACCCGAATAGAACTGAATACCCGGTTC
Organism: Phycisphaerae bacterium; assembly: GCA_018052735.1. Taxonomy (GTDB): domain Bacteria; phylum Planctomycetota; class Phycisphaerae; order Sedimentisphaerales; family Anaerohalosphaeraceae; genus 4572-13. Next base: position 2,974 of record JAGPMT010000027.1, read on the forward strand.
GTTGGTGTAAATCTCCATTAAGCGGCCTGTTGACGGCTCATATACACGGGCGGCCAGCGTCATCTTGCTGCCTTTTTTATTCAGCACCCAATTGTGGTCGTAGCCGCCGCCGTACTTAATCTGCTGGTCATCAGCATTAATGCCAGCACCAATCCGTGTCGGCTTGGTAAAGTCCATAGGCGTTCCCTTGACCGAAACAATCTGGCCGGTTGTAATCAGACCTTTGTCAACAGGAGTGTAATTGTCGGCATTGAGCATCAATTCATGACCGAGTATGTCACCCTTGCCCTGCCCTGCAAGGTTAAAATAGCTGTGATTGGTCAGATTGCAGACAGTTGCCTTGTCGGTTGTTGCTACATAATCAATTTTCAGTTCATTTTTATTGGTCAGGGTATAGGTCACTGTTACATCCAGATTGCCCGGATAGCCCTCTTCCATATCCTTGCTGAGGTAATGAAGCTTCAGCCCTACACTCTTGGCATTCTTAATTGGCTGGGCTTCCCAGACAACTTTATCGAAGCCCTTCAGGCCGCCGTGGAGATGATTTTCGCCGTCATTGGTTGCAAGCTGATATTTCACGCCGTCCAGCGTAAACTGGCCTTTGCCGATGCGGTTGCCGTAACGTCCGATAATGCAGCCAAAATAAGGGCTTTTCTGTTCGTAATCCTTGATATTATCAAATCCCAGCACAATATCATCCAGTTTTCCGCTGCGATCCGGAACACGAAGCGAGACTACAGTTCCTCCATAATTTGTAATCTTGACCTCCATCCCGTTGGTATTTGTCAAGGTGTAGATATCAACTTTCTTGCCATCGCTGGTTGTACCGAAATCGGCTTTTGTAATATCCAATTTGGCCGCCGCCGTTTTAGCCGAAGGACCCGCGCATCCAGCTGTCAAAAAAACAGATACCACCAGCAAAACCGCCGCACCTTTCAGAATTGTCCGCATTGCAATACCTCCTGTGCTAAAGTTTCTCTCTGTTCAACCAAACGCATAAGCGTGATTATAGTAGTCCTGCCCCCTCTGTCAACTCTCAATTGCAGGTTTTATGGATGTCTTACAGCAAGAACTTACTGAGTTCAGGGCAGCCCGAGAGATTTAACATGGCCGATTTGGCATTTTCAACAATGCATTAGTCCTTGCCGTTTTGCGGTTGACGGCGGCCCAGAAATGTAATCAAACCATCCAGAATTGTATAAGGATGAGGCGGACAGCCGGGGATATATAAATCCACAGGAATAAGAGCATCCACACCGCCGCAAATTTCAGAATGGCCGCTGTAAGGGCCTCCGGCTATAGCGCAGCTGCCGACTGCAATTACAAACTTCGGCGAAGGCACTGCGGCATAAGTTTCTTCCAATGCATAGCGCATATTCTGCGTAACCGGCCCGGTAACAAGAATTCCATCGGCATGGCGCGGCGAGGCGACAAACTGTATCCCGAATCGTCCCAAATCAAAGACCAGCGTTGTAAGCACATTGGTATCGGCCTCACAGGCATTGCATCCGCCGGCACTGACCTGACGGAGCTTGAGAGACCGACCGAAGATTCGCCGGCATTGCTGATTCATCGCTTCCGCCAGTTTCGGCTCAATATCTGAAACCAATAAATCCTCTCGTCGATTGACCGCAAGCCGGTAATCGCCGGTAAACACAATGGCGCTGCGGGTGCATGCTTTGGCGCAATCCCCGCAAAAAAGGCACTTGCCCAGATCGATGCGAATCCGGTCATTTACACAATCAATCGCATTCACAGGACAGGTCTTCTGACAAGCACCGCACTGATTGCAGAGATTGGGATGCAGGCGGGGTCTTCCGCAAAACCGCTCCGGCAGAACCGGGGGCTTATCCGGAAACGGATAGGTTCGGTAACCCTGTTTGATTCGAGCAATGAGCGAATGAATCATACTGTCCTCACAGGTCATGTCCGCAGTAAGAAAGGTTGAAGCTCTTGTTGCACAGCGGGAAATCCGAAATCTGCTGGCCGCGCATCGCCACAGCCAGACCCATCCAATTATGAAAAGACGGGTCCGCTATTTTGTACCGAACAAATTTCCCCGTGCGGTCGGTTACAGCTGCATGGCAGATTTCCCCCCGCCATCCTTCGGTCAACGCTACGGCGATTTTGTTGGGCATTCTGTCAGCAAGAGACTGATGTACTGATCCGGCAGGCATCGTGTCCAGCTGATTCAGAATAAAAGCGGCACTGTGCTGGATTTCCAGCCAGCGGACGTAGGCCCGTGCAAAGACATCACCGGTATTCCATGCCGCTACTGGCATCTGGTGAAACTGGTAAATGCCGCTGGCGAAATTATACCGGCAATCCCGATCCAGTCCGCAGGCGCGGGCTGCCGGACCTACCAGCCCCAATTCCACAGCTGTTTGGCGCGGCAGAGTACCGGTTCCATCAAATCGGCTCAATACCGACGGTGTTGACCAGAGACAATCGACTGCACAGGCCGTATCCTTAACAGTAGCGGTCAAACGGCTTCGCAGGTCGTCAATATGCCGCTGTTCCAAATCAAAACCAACTCCGCCGGGACATACAAAATTCCGGCCGAAACGGTTTCCGCACAGCAGCGCAGTCAGATTGAGAAAATCTCCCCGGATTCGCCCGCAGAAGGAAGCCGTAGGCAGATACCCGACATCCCCTGCCAATGCTCCCAAATCGCCGGTGTGATTGGCCAGCCGTTCCAGTTCCAGTGCAATACCGCGAAGCACATGAGCCCGAATCGGCACCGAACAGCAGCTCAGCGCTTCGATCACATGGCAATACGTCAAGGTATGGCCGACGGTTGTATCTCCCGCTGCCGTCTGCATATAATGAATTGACCGTTTGTCCGGGGCACCGATCAGGCGGGATTCAATGCCGCGGTGCTGGTATCCCAATGCGATTTCTAAATGCAGAACATTTTCGCCGTTGCACTGAAAACGGAAATGCCCCGGCTCGATAATGCCCGCATGAACCGGTCCGACGGCCACTTCGTGAATCTCGCTGCCTTCGACACGGAAAAAATCTGTTACGCAAGGAAGAATCGGTGCATCCGCCGGTCGGGCCCAGGCATCTCGTCCGGTGTAAGACTTATGATAGCGAATCGGCTTCAGCCAAGGGTGTCCTTGCGGGCGCACACCAAACTGCTCGGCAATTTCCCGCTCAAACCAGTGGGCTTGCGGGCAGTCAGGCGTCAGTGCAGGATAACTGTCTTTGACAAGGGCAGATGCCAAATGCAGCAGCCCCCGGCGGTCATCAGCCAGAATTGCAATCAGTTTCACTGCCTCTTTCGCATCCGGCATGCCGAACAATAAAGCGATACGCATATTTTCGCCGACGCGGCGGATAATAAAGTCCCGAAATTCCTCTATCGGCAAAACCGGCACTGCATCGATATCGGCAGTTTTACAATTGTATAAGGAAAGCATCTGTGTATCCATTATCGCCCCCCTAACAGAACGGCGGCCCGATGGAGCATATCATTCACCGGCTCAGGCACATAAACACCCAGAAGCAGCACCGCCGTTATCAACACCAGCGGGGGCACAACCGCCGGCGGCCGCTCGCAGGCAGGCTGAACCGATTCGGGTTTTTGCCCCTGTGTCATCCGCAAGGCAATTGCCGAAAATCCAATAAAAATAAAACCCAGCAGTATCAGAAAAGCAGCAGCGGTTCCATAATATCCCTGCTCGACAGCCGATTGTAGTATAGTAAACTCGCTTAGAAAAGTCCCAAAGGGAGGAAAACCGGTAATTGCCAGCAAACCCGCCACCCACAGCAGGCCCGATACGGGCATCACAGAAAACAATCCTCTCACCCGGCTTGCAGTTTTGGTCTTATAAACAGCCAAAATATTGCCGGCCGTCATAAAGAGGACCGCCTTGGTCAGCGAATGATTGACTGCATGCAGCATGGCTCCGGAAACCGCAGCTTGACCTAATCCTGTACCCAGCGCCAGAATCCCCATATGCTCGACGCTGGAATAGGCCAGCAGCCGCTTGTAATCGGCCTGCCCGATAATGAACACCGCAGCAAATGCTATCGACACAAGCCCAAACAGCACCAGCAAGTCCTGTGCAAAGGCCGTCTGGCCGGCAGCACAGGCTACCTCAAAAGCCCGTAAAATCCCGACAAACGCACAATTGAGCAGCGCCCCCGACAGCAGTGATGAAACAACTGACGGCGCTTCGGAGTGAGCATCGGGCAGCCACGTATGCAGCGGGGCCAGTCCCATTTTGGTTCCATAGCCGACCAGAAAGAAGATAAATGCGGCCTGAATCCACGGGGTTGACAGTTTCGAACCGTTGGCAATCAAGGCATTCCGCAGGAGACTAATCGATTCGGTCTGCGTTCCCGAAGCCGCAATCGCCAGAAAAAAGTTGCCCAGCAGCGCCAGCGCTATGCCGACAGAGCAAATCAGCAGATATTTCCAAGTCGCTTCCAGCGAACGGTGGTGGCGATGAAAATAGATCAGCGGAGCCGAAACCAGCGTAGTTGCTTCCATAGCTACCCATAACAGGCCGAAATGCTGACTTGCAAGAACCATTGTCATCGTTGTTAAAAACAGCAGAAGGCAGCCGATAAATACGGCCTGCGGGGCGTTTATGAAAAACGCATCTTCCATAAAATCCTTTTTCCGGCCGGTTTGCTCGGCCTTCAAATAGCCGACGGCATAAAACGCCCCTGCCAGAAAGAGCACACTGGTCAGAGTTAAAAAATACTGGGCAATGGGGTCTATGTCAAACCACCCGCCCAGAATCGGCCCGGTCGGATAAACCCAGCAAGCCGCCGCCGCTGCCGTATGGCACAGCGCTGCAGCAATCAGCAGCATCCGGCGAAGAGCGTCGGACCGAATGAGAAAGCTGGCCACAGCCGCTGCCAGCGGGACAAATATCAGCATCCAAAGCATCAGTGATCCCTCAGCATCGTTAATTGATCCGTATCGATATGGTCAAACTGCCGGCTGATATGAAAAATAGCAATTCCCATCACAAAAACACCGACAAATACATCCAGCAGTATCCCCAGTTCAATCAGCAGCGGCTGATGATACGCCACCGCCATCCCGAAGGCATAAATGCCGTTTTCCAGAACCAGATAGCCCAGCACCTGCGTGAGGGCATTTTTCCGGCTGACGATGACATACAGCCCGTTCATCAGGGTAAACAAAGCAACCGGAATGAGCATCGGGGAATGCACGCTGTACGGCAGAGGCAAGCGGGGACTAATCCAGCTTGAAAAAGCCAGCAGGAGAGGGCCCACCAAAAGAGAAAGCCCATAGCCGACATACGGGGCATCCTCGCGCCAGACATTCAGCTGCCGCAGGGTACGCCCGAGCATCATCGGAAAAATGATGCCTTTGAGAATGATGCTCAAGAATGCAAACACCAGTAAACCCGGCTCAAAGCGGTGAATCAGCAGAGGCAGAATCCCCAGCGCAACGCCCTGTACAGCCACAATCCGGATGCAGGCACGCAGCCGGCTGGTTCCCAGCACCGCCATATTGGTCAAAATCAGAATCACCATGCTGATATCAGTCCACACGGCTTAGCTCCTCAATGCAAACACCAGTGCCAGTATTGCCAGAGCAGCTGCGGTAAAAAGCAGATGCGGCACACGCAGCAGACGCAGCCGTGCCATACTGGATTCAACAATACCAATGAAAACTGCCGTCAGAAAAATTGCGGCTGCCGAAACAGCCGCAGCGGCCAGCGGCGGCAGCGTGCCAAGGGGAAGAATCGCACCCGTCAGCAGCGCTGCATAAAGCCACAGCTTCAGGGCAGAACCGTAAAGAATAAATGCAAAATCCGGTCCGCTGTTATCCAAGACCATTACCTCATGTATCATTGTCAATTCCAGGTGCGTGTTGGGGTCATCTACCGGGATGCGGGCATTTTCAGCCAGCAGCACTATGGCCAGTGCAGCAGAAACCAGCAGCAACGTTGCCGAATGAGCCGTCCAGAAATCCGGCGTAATGGATGAAAAGATGCCCGACAGAGAGAGGCTTGATGTCTGGCGTGCCAGAGCCATCAGCGCTATGAATAAAGCCGGTTCTGCCAGCGCCGAAAAATGCACTTCGCGGCTGGCTCCCATTCCCTCAAAACTGGAGCCGGTATCCAAGGCCCCCAGAACAACAAAGAAACGCGCCAAGCCGAATAAATAAGCAGCCAAAATCAAATCGCCGCTGAAACTAAACAGACTCCGCACGCCCCCCAGCGGAATGATGCAGGCAGCCGTCAAAAACGCTGCCAGACTGACTACCGGCGCCGCGCGGAAAATCCACGAGGCAGCGGTGCTGTACACCGCTCCTTTATGGAGCAGCCGCCACAGATCATAATACAGCTGGAACAAAGGCTGCCCGCGCCGGCCGGCAAAAAACGCCTTGACGCGGTTGATTATACCCAGCAGCAAAGGAGCAAGAGTGATCGCAAGAAGCGGCTGAATTATCATTGCAGTCTGCATCATCGGAGCTTCCAAATCAGAAGAATCATCAGCGTAAGTGCAATATACAGTACATACACCTGCACGATACCATACTGCACCCAGCGCATTTTACCAATAAACCAATCCACCCATTTAAAAATGGGTCGGTACAGATACTCGCTGCTGACATCGGGTGTATGGGTTTCAAATTCCGCCTGCCGCGGAAAAAACTCTGTAATACGCACAACCTTGCGCCGGCTGCCGAGAACAGCTCTGAACATATCCACAATCGGCTGAGCAAATGAGGAACCTGTATACTGCATCCGCGGTGTCGGGGCCGCAAAGCCGCAGCCCCAAGTCTGCTCTTCTGCCGTTGTCCGGCCGCGCAGAATTTTCCACCGCAAAAACGCTGCCCCTGCCGCCAGCATCAGCAGCAGTATGGACGCTGCAGCAATACTATACAACATTGGGCGGGCGGCGGGAATCGGGTCATCTGCTGCCTTTGAAAAACCCGCGCTGCTGACGACACAGGCAATGGATGAAAACAGCCATGGAGCGGCTGCACTGGCCATCACACAGAGCAATGCGAGTACTCCCATCGGGGCTGTCATTGACAGCGGCGATTCATGGGCCACCTGAGCCCGCTGCGAACGCGGCAGACCTAAAAATACAATTCCAAAGACTTTGGCAAATGCCGCTAAAGCAAAACCGCCGATGGCTGCCAAAGCGGCAATTGCTGCCGCTGCCGGCACGACGATTTCAATTCTTTCCGAAAGGACGGCCTTAAATGAGCCATAATATAAAAGGAACTCGCTGATAAATCCGTTCAGCGGTGGCAAGGCGCAGATGGCTGCCGCACCCAAGGCAAATCCAGTCGCTGTAAACGGCATCTTTTTAATCAGGCCGCCCAGCACATCGATCAAACGGGTACCGGTTGCATGAACAACGCTGCCGGCTCCCATAAACAGCAGGCTCTTAAAAAGGGCATGATTGACGGTATGCAGCAGTGCTGCGCTGAATCCCAAAACCGTCAGTGCCGGCGACTGCCCTGCCATACCGACAATTCCCAACCCCAAGCCGATTAAAATAATGCCGATATTTTCTATGCTTGAATACGCCAGCATCCGTTTGATATCGTGCTGAGCCGCCGCAAACAGAATGCCCAGAACTCCAGAGAGGATTCCCAGACCCGTCAACAGCCAGCCCCATTCAATCTGAACATCAGGGAGTACTGAAATTGTTCTTACAATACCGTAAATGCCCATCTTGAGCATAACCCCAGACATAACCGCTGAAACAGGACTGGGCGCGGCCGGATGGGCTTCCGGCAGCCATACATGCAGAGGCATCAAGCCCGCTTTTGTGCCAAAACCAACCAAGGCCAGCAGAAAGAGAATAGCGGCCTGTTTATCTCCAACATCCACCCCAGCAAAATCCCAATTGTTATTGTATTTGCCAAGCAGTACAAAAAAGGCCAGCAGAAATGCTGTTCCGATATGAGCAGCAATCAGATAAACCCAGCCGGCCTGTCGAACAGACCGGTGTTCATCCTCAAATGTAACCAGAAAATAGGACGCCAGCGTCATTACTTCCCAAGACACGAGAAATAAAATGCTGTTGCGCGCCAGTACAACCATTGCCATAGCAGCCGTCAGCAAGTTAAAGAAAAACGCCGGTACCCCCAGACGGCGGTCCTTATAGGCCGCCATATAGCCGCAGCCGTACACCGCGGCAACCGAACAGACTACAAAAAGGGGCATTAAAAACAGAGATGAAAGTCTATCCAGTTCGATATGGAATGCCCCATATGGTACTTGCCAAGGCAAATCCAGCGACAGAATTGTACCGCTCAGCAGGACATACCCTGCACTATACAGCCCCAGCAACGAACCGGCGAGGACACCTGCAGCGCCGATTCGGGTACAGATTCTCCCATTGCGGATAAATAGACAGAGAAAACCCGATGCCACAATTAAACCAATCCCATATAATATGAAAGCCATTTACTTCTTCTCCTTCTGTTGGTCTGGCAGCGGCGACTGGGGGGCATCAAGGTCCGCTTCAATACGCCCGATATGTGAAAAAATCTCATCGCGGCTTGCCTGTATCTCAATAGCATGCTTAAGAGCTGCATCCCGCAGGGCATAACTCAGACGCGACAAAAGGTGCAGGTGTGCCCGAACAGTAGGGCTTACAATTGTAAAGAGGCAATAGACTGGCCGGCCGTCAATGGCCTTAAAATCAATCGGCTTCTCGAGAAAACACAGAGAAACCGTCGGCTGAGGCACATGGAGTACAATCGGATTGCGGACATGGGGAATCGCAATTCCATCGCCTATGCCGGTCGAGGCCATTTCCTCACGGGCAAGCAATACATTGAGCAGAAACTGTCTGTCCACTTCCGGCGGCAGATGAATCAATTCAACAACCGACCGCAGTGCCGATGCCTTGTCTGTCCCGCCGACCCGATAGTATATGCCCCCTGCCCGCAGCGCCTGTCCAAGCCCCTGCAAAGGAGAATCCGCAGATTCCGGCTCGCTGAACAATTCTGCAGAGACGTTTATTCGGTTGGCCATCGCCCATTCGAGCAGTTCTGCGCGGTTAAATCGGTACATATTGTTGACACGATAGACCGGCAATGTCTTCTGATCAAGCCAGCGATATACTGTTTTTTCACTTACCGCAAATAAGCGGGCCACATCTCGTACTGTCAATTGCATAGAAATTTGTCTCTCTTAATGGACATATTTGGACATTTATAAACATATGTTTAAAGAAGTCAATAGCATAAAAAATTTTTTCTGTATACTGACTGACTTTTTTAAAAATACATTTATGACGCGGGGGATGTTTATACAGCGTGTCGATTTCTTAACTTATATTAACAATTATAATTATATCGCTCAACAGCAATATAAACAGCAAGCCCTAAGCCTGCAGCAGTTGCCAGCACCAGCAGACTGGCTGGCCTAAATGCCCAAGCGTAAGAAACAGAATTATAAATCAGAAAGGCACAAACAATACAAAAAATCAGGGGCGGCAGGGGATAGAATGAGACTTGGTACGGACGGGGTACCTGCGGCTGCCTGTATCGGAGTACAATCACTGAAAATGCTGTAGCCATGTAGAAAGCATAGACCGCCGCAGCTGTGTACAAAATCGCATCCATGTAGCCGCCGAATACCACTATGAGGCACACGGCTATCGATCCCTGCACTGCCAATGCCCAAACAGGTCCTCCTGTATGCTGATTCCAATTGCCCAGCAGGCGGAACAATCGATACTCACTTCCCATGGCGTATGAAATCCGGGCACCCGTAAATATCAGACCGTTTACAGCGCCAAGTGCCGAAACACATATCAGGGCACTAATCAGCTGCCGGCCTCCACTTGGAAGCAAACAGGCAAGCATATCACTGGCCGGCGCTTCCGATGCAGCCAGCCCCCCAAAAGTCAATCCATACACAAATGCCCCATTAACCAGCAGATACAGAATCATCACGGCCGCCATCCCGACTGCCAATGCTCGGACAATATTTTTGCCGGGATTCTTGACCTCTGCTGCCACATATGCCACCTCGTTCCATCCGCCATAGGTAAACAGAACAAAAATCAGCGCCAAACCAGCCGGAATCGGCTCAAGCGGCCTTGCCGGCTCGACAGGCCGGTTCACTGCTAATCCGGCAGCGGCGATTCCTATCAATCCTACAGCTTTTACGGCCGTCAGCAGATTTTGCGTCCATTTACCCTGCCGGACTCCGAGCATATTCATCAGCGTCAATACAACAACTGCCCCTGCGGCGTAAAGCCGCTGGCTTATCTGGGGATCAACCGCCGCCGGTTCCCAAATCTGCCGTCCGTATGTCGCAAAGGCAAAAGCCATCACGGCTATGTCGCCGGGGCGGACAATAACCAGCTGCGACCATCCGAATAAAAAACCAGCCGGTCGGCCGTATGCCTTTGTTAAATAGACAAAATCACCGCCGGTGCTGTTCGGATAGGCAGCCGCCAGTTCCGCATAACTTAGTGCCCCGCATAAGGACAGCAGCCCCCCGATAATCCATAAACTCATCAGCTGTGCAACCGTGCCGGCCCCGCGTGCAACAGCCGGGGTTATCTGATAAATACCCGCTCCAATAATGATGCCTGCTGCGATACAGACTGCATCAAATAAAGATAAAATCCTCTGGGGAGCAGCTTGCATGCTTGTTTTCCAGACTGCCTGCTTACTATTCGATGAACCGCAGGAGTTTATCTTTTCTTAAGCGTTAATGACACCCCGGACCGCACAATTGTTTCCAATTCCGGATTTCCCGTGACGGCATCAATAAACCGCATATCGGCCATGCCCGGTGTGATATTGTGAGCAATAACAAGCCCGCCAGGACGCACCAAAGGCAGTAACTGATTCAGATAGTCGATGTATCCGTCCTTATCTGCATCCAAAAAAATTATATCTATCGGCTCTTTCAGCATTTGCACCGTTTTGTGGGCGTCTCCCTCGATAACAGTAATACAATCATCAAGCCCGGCTCGCTTAAAATTGGCTCGTGCCGCAGCTGCCCGGCGCTGGTCTATTTCAAAGGTCGTTAATTTCCCGCCGGTTTTCTGCAGCGCCATTCCAAACCAGACAGCCGAATAGCCGGTAGAGGTCCCGATTTCCACAATATTTTTGGCATTGGCAAATTCTGCAAGCAGGCGAAGAAGGCGTCCATCGCTTTGAGGGACATTCATAGCCCGTTGATTTTGGAGAATATCTTCCAGAACAGCAAGGATTGTCTTTTCGTTTTCATTCTTGGCCAAAGGGTCTTTTTGAAATTGAATATCTTGCTGATTTTGGCTGATTCTCCGTCCCGCTCCCGGCTGTCTGTCTGGCCCAGTCGCTTGTATAGCCGGCCTGAATATCTGCCGGTTTTGTCGGGCCAGACTGATCAGCTGATCTATCTTTTCCAGATTATTATCTCGCCGGGCCTGCTCCAAATCATTCAGCCAGCGTTCCAAATCTGCCCCGGCACCTTCCCCGCCCGGCCGGACTGGTTGTACTTCGGGTCCAGCAGCCAACATAAAACACACCATACCCGCCGCAATCCCCGCTGCAATTACAATCTTTCTCATACATTGTCCTTTCGTTATTGATTCCGACTGGATTGACACTACTGGATTTGGATAATACTGCTCCTTATTTCTGATTTACTTGTATTTGGTTATTATAATGCAGAAAGGATATAAATTGTATATCGAAATCCCTGACATCCCATTGAACTCTTCATCTTCCCTGAGACGCTGAAATATTGAATTAGATGTGGATATGGGAGAGAGAATATCTATCCTATCTTACATTGTCGCTTCTGCCCTGCAACATGCCGATAGAGCAGATTGACAAACTGCGCATACTCGGTTCATTTTTTTGTCCCTGCAGTCTTGCAACGAATCTGCCGCTGAACAAAAAGTAAAATCATTGACTTATCGCAGCATATCGGTTAACTTTTATTTTTAAGTTGTTTTTCATCGATTTTACGAGGACTCAATGGCAGATAAAAAAGAAGCGTGCGGCATTTTCGGTATTTTTGGCGACCCGGACGCCGTTCATAAAACATATTTTGCTCTTCACAGTTTACAGCATCGCGGACAGGAATCCGCCGGCATAGCCAGCAGCGATGGCGAACTTATCCATTGCTATACGGGGATGGGGCAGGTCAGCCGTGTCTTCCGGGAGGGCCGGGGCATTCTTGAGCGGCTGGATAATCCGATTGCTATCGGGCATGTTCGGTATTCTACATCCGGATCTGCCAATATCGCCAACGCCCAGCCGTTTTTAAGCGAATATTCTCGCGGACAAGTGGCGGTAGCCCATAACGGCAATCTGATAAACGCCTCCCTGCTTCGGGATGAATACGAGGCCTATGGTCATATCTTCAAGAGTTCCAACGATACAGAAATTATTGTCCATTTGATGGCCAAACCTACTCATGTTACCAAACCGGACCCGCTGGGACATGTCCTTAACCACCTGCAGGGTTCGTATTCACTGGTTTTTCTTTTTCCGGACCGTATCGAAGCGGCTCGAGATCCGTATGGCATCCGCCCTTTGTGTTTGGGACGTACCGCCGACGGCTTTTACTGCGTTGCCAGCGAAACGTGTGCTCTGGATGCTATTGGGGCTGACTATGTACGGGATGTCGAGCCCGGCGAAATCGTCACGCTGGACAAACACGGACTGAGCAGCCGCTTTTTTGTACCGCCCGGTTCAGTCAAACCGGCCCACTGCATTTTTGAGCATGTGTACTTTGCCAAGCAGAGCAGCATTATTTTTGGGGAAAATGTGCACGCGGTACGTGTACGATGCGGGCGCCGGCTGGCGATTGAACATCCGGTCGATGCGGATGTCGTCATTCCTGTACCAGATTCGGGCACCAGTGCCGCCGTTGGGTATGCCCTGCAAAGCGGAATACCGTTTGATATGGGATTCGTGCGAAGCCACTATATAGGACGCACCTTTATTTCACCGTCCCAAAAGATGCGTGATCTGGCCGTAAAGCTCAAACTGGCCGTCGTGCGGGATGTGGTCAAGGGCAAGCGGGTGGTTGTTGTCGACGACTCGATTGTCCGCGGCACCACCACCAAGGGCAAAATCCAATCCCTTCGCAATGCCGGCGCTAAGGAAATCCATATGCGGGTGGCCTGTCCGCCAGTTAAAAATCCCTGCTTTTATGGAGTTGATTTTCCAACCCGGGAAGAACTGCTAGCTAATCAGGTTGCCAGCATTGAAGAAATACGCCGGTTTCTGCAGGTTGACACACTAGGCTATATTTCGCTGAAAGGCCTGCTGGGCTGTGCTTCGCTGCCGCCGGACCATTATTGTCATGCATGCTGGAGCGGTCAGTATCCGATTCCGGTCAGTTTGGTTGTAAATAAATTTTCAATGGAACGTCATCAAATGCAGCTTTTTGACGATATCGAGCTATAAATGAGAAAAAAGACATTCATCAGTTACGAAGAGTCGGGAGTCAGTATCGACGCCAATGACCGGATGGTCGAACGCATCAGCCGGTCAGTCGTTTCCACTCATGGACCGCGTGTGATCAATCTTGAAAACGGTTTTGCCGGTCTGTTCCGTTTGGATTATGATGAAAAGCTTTTTAAGCGAAATTATCGCAATCCGGTGCTGGTGGCCTGTACCGACGGCGTCGGCACCAAGGTATTGATCGCCCAGCAGATGGGACGATTTGACACCGTTGGCATCGACTTGGTGGCGATGAGCGTCAATGATATGATTGTTCAAGGCGCCGAGCCGCTGCTGTTTCTGGACTATCTGGGTGTAAACAAGCTCGAACCGGAAATTATCGCCCAGATGGTAGAAAGCATTGCCGCCGGCTGCCGAATGGCCGATTGCGCTCTTATCGGCGGCGAAACGGCGGAAATGCCCGATATTTACGATAAGAAAGGGGAATATGATATGGCCGGCTTTGCTGTCGGTGTTGTGGAGCGCGACAGGATTATCACCGGCAGCGATGTCAGAAAAGGCGATGTCGTGCTCGGATTGGCTTCCAGCGGGCTGCACAGCAACGGCTTTACGCTGGTACGTCATATCTGCTTTAAGAAAAATAAACTGAAAACAGCCGACCGGATTGATGCCTTGGATGGCGCCCGACTGGGCGACATTCTGCTGGAACCGACGCGAATTTATGTCCGTTCGATCGTTAATCTGCTGCACAGCTACAAAGTGAAAAAGGTTGTTCACGGGATGGCCCATATCACCGGCGGAGGACTGGTGGGCAATATCCCTCGCGTGCTGCCGGCAGACTGCAATGCGGTGCTGAAGAAAAATGCCTGGCCGGTGCCGAAGATATTCCGCTATCTGCAGAAAATCGGACCTGTAGAAGAGTATGAAATGTACCGCGTTTTTAATATGGGCATCGGATTTGTGTTGATTGTCGCAGCGGATTTTGCCGATGCGATTGCGGCCAAGCTGACCAAATCCGGCGAACAGGTATATCGCATTGGAATGATTACAGCAGGTTCCAGAAAAGTTGTCTTGAAATAACATCCTGTTTTAAGACAACGGCTTTTTTTACCCTGCGGTTTCCGGTCTCAAACGGCATCAAGGATAGAAATGGGCAAAACATCGGCAAATCGGTCGAGTCGGTCTGCTCTTGCAGCAGGCAAGCATTCTTTGCCGGCATTAATTCTCTACAGCATATTGGCGATTTATCTGTTTTATCCCTATATAAACCGCTTCAGCACAGTTCAATTTCTATATGTAATCAATCCCATCGCCGCAGCACTAGGGGCATATATCCTCAGCCGGCGCTGGCTTTACCACCCGGCAGCTTCGGTGACAGCCGGTGCCGCATATGGCTTTGGCCCGTTCGGATTGGGATTTACCGGTTTTCATCCATTGGCAGGATTCTCCTGGATGATGCTGCCATGGCTTTTGCTGCCGGCGGTTTACTGGCGACAGGGGCAAACGCCGGATGGGCTGCGGTTTGGCGGGCGTGCTGCATTTTCACTTCTGCCGTTTGTATGGATGGTTCTTCTGTTCCGTATCGCCGCCCAGCCGTGGATAGGGCCGTTTGCACTTCTTCCTTTAACTGCGTCGCTGACGCTTGAGGACTTTAAGGGGCTTATTTTCCCTCTGCATGAGGCCGGACAGCATATTGTTTTCGGTCTGTATCCGACGGCATTTGTGATGGCGCTGATGGGATTGTTTGTATATGCCAAGCTGCAGCGGATCGGCCCGCTGATTCCTGTTGCCGTTGGGACAGTGCTGGCATTTTGCGGGCCGGTTTTTCAGGTAAGCCCCGTTGTATGGGCGGCATTCCCGGTGCTGTTTTTATCTCTTCTAAGCGGATTGGGTATTGAAGCGCTGTCGGCGGCTGGAAAAGCAGATTCCAAGTGGGTTGCCGTCTGTGCAATCTTTGCGACGGTATTATCCGCCTTTTTCGGGGGACTTTCGATTGGCATCGTCCTTATTTCGCCGGAGGTATTTAAGCTGACGGCATTGCTGTACGGCTTGGCAGCAGCTGCCCTGTGGCTTTTATTGTGCCTGATACGTCTGCAGCTTCACTGGCCGCTGGCCCGATGGGCTCTTCTGACCTGTGCAGCCGCAATCGACTTGTTCTTGGCAAGCCGCTATTTTACCGCCAAACTGTTTTAAGCCGTATCGGCAGGCCTGTTGTCGCAAGCCGCCGGCCAAAATTAAATGGTTTAGTCCTTTTTCTTTTGCGGCACAGGCAGGCCGAGTTCGCTGAGAACCTTAATCATATCTTCCCAGACACGTTTGCGGTTTTCATAGGAGTAATTGCGCAGCAGATAGGCCGGATGATAGGTCGGCATCAGCTTGACCGGCGGAGCCTCGTCAGAAACTCGGTATTCAAAAAATCGGCCGCGGAGTTTGCCGATGGATTCATTGGTATTGAGAAGCGTTCGAGCCGCCGGCGCTCCGAGCGCAACAATTACCTGCGGCCGGATCAGCGCAATCTGGCGTTTCAAAAAAGGCCAGCAATTGATGATTTCTTCTGCTTTTGGATCTCGGTTGCCCGGCGGTCGGCATTTGATAATATTGGCGATAAAAACATCCTGCCGCTTAAGGCCCATGGCGGTAATGATGTCGGTCAGAAGCTTGCCGGCCCTGCCGACAAACGCCAGCCCCTGCTGGTCTTCCTCGGCTCCGGGACCTTCGCCCACAAACATCAGCCGTGCCTTTGGATTGCCTTGTCCGGCAACAGGATTGATGCGGCTGCGGCCAATCTCGCATTTTCGACAGGCGCTGATTTCGGCAGCAATTTTTTCCAGCGAATCATCCGTCAGGAATTCCTCATCCGCTGTTTTTGCACAGACCGCACCGGACAGAACATCAGACTGAGCCCGCTGCGGCCTTTTGACGGTAAAATCGCCGACAAAAAAGGCCTCCATTTCCAAATGCTGGAGGAAAATTTTATCCCAATTGACCTGTTGTTCCATATCCGAAGTATAGGAGATTGCCGGCTATTTTCAAACAAAAAAACTTGGCACGAATCCGCATCCTCTGCCGTTGCCAAGACCTATTTCGATGTTTTGGGAGCTTCAAAATAGCACACCAACTTTTGACTGAACACATCTGCTTCGAGCCGGAGAGATTTGTCTGTTATTTCATAAACAAAAACAGTCTGACTGAACTTTTCTGCTTCCGGCACAAGGCGTGTCAGCAGATTGGGACGCTTCAGGAGCAATCCCGGCTGAAATAACACATCGCTTTTCTCACAGAAAAGAGCGATATAAAAAATCCGCTCTTCCACAAGATCCATAAAGAAGTGGCTGCCGTAGGACAATTCCGGCATCAGATTGCCGCCGGGATAAGAAATCTCGCACAGCACTGTTACCTGATTGATTTCGGAAAACCGCACCGGAATGCCAAGCGATGGCGTCGAGGTTCCCCAGCGTCCCGGCCCCATCAGCATTGTAAAATCCGATTTTCTGCTGCAAAATTGGCGATTGAGCTTGCCTATCAACCGCGCCAGTTCGTATTTTTCCTGCTGGGTTAATGCGATATAGGCCGATGGGTGCACATAAATAATCTTATTGACGGTCCGTGAAATACTCCCGCCCATAAAGCTGCCCTGTGTCCGTAACAGAATCCGCTCCGGATCCAGCCGTTCTGTAAGCCGAATTCGGCTGCCGACGCCCGAGGCCTGAAGGGGACGGCACTGCAGCAGGTTAATCTGAGGCGGCAGATTGCCTGCTAAATTGACAGTAAACTCAATATCGACTGGATAATCGTAGAACTGCTCGAGGGTTTTGAGCAAGCGGCGCATAACAGCAGCCAAATCCGTATGTTCCAGAAGCAAATCGAATGTCATAATATACTGGCGGGGGCCGTCAATACCCAGCTGCCTCATCCGGTCGGCGGCTTCCTGATCTTCAGCCGCCAGCAGGTGGAAGTCCCAGTCGGGATTCGATGCCAAATACTGCTGAATCGGCAGCGTTTGCTCGCAGTTATCGGCAATATTGAGAACATCTATATAGTGCTGTGAAAACTGGCGCTGATTGCCCGCACTGACGGGCGGACGCAAAGACGGTGCATCCAGTGCCACCAGACGCGGGTAATCTTCGTCCACACGGTTCACTGCACGCGTACCCAAACCGGCTACCAGCCGGAGCAGCCCCGCCTGAGGATCCAAGTCCTTATGCCATACAAAGGTATTGCAGGACACTCCAACTCCAGCTGCATCCGGATAAAAATAGGAACCATGGGGAGAACCGGAAACGCGCTGCACCAGCAAAGCCATCTGTTCGTCCATTTGGTCCAAGCCCCGCTGGAGACGATATGTCAGAGCATCTTCGTTGACCGTGCTTGCATAAATTGTGCGAACTGCTTCTTCAAACTTGGCATACCGTTCATCCGGATCGCCTTGATTGACCAGAAACAGACTTTCGTATTTGCCTGCAAATGCATTGCCGAAGCTGTCTTCCAGCAAACTGCTGGAACGGACAATAATCGGCGACTGGCCGAAATACTCGAGCATTTCCTGAAATTGCTCACGGATATCGCTGGAAAATTTGCCTTTGAGCAGTCCGCTCTGAAGTTCCGGTGCCTTAGCAAAATAGCCTTCGGGAGTCTTTTGCTCCATTCGAAGTTTCCAGAGTCCATTCTGTACAATGTAGGTATGGAAAATATCCGAACCAATATAGAAGGAATCGTGGGGTTCAAGCCGGCTTTGCCAGTCAAAGGAGGCATCCTGCGACAGGATTTTTCGTGCCAGCAGCATCCCAACCGATTTGCCGCCGATATAGCCGGTACCGATGAGCCGGGCTTTAATATCCAGAAGGTCACGAAGCGTAAAATGCGACTTTAAGAGAGCCAGCATCCTCTCCTCGCGCCCCATCATAATACGGCAGATAGTTTCAACAGCCTGTTTGCATTCAGGATTATCTTTGTCGGCATCAGCATAGCGGCTGACAAGTGTTTCAGCATTAAGAAATAATCTATCCCAATAATCCAGTTTTCGGCGGGTTCGGCTGCGGGCAATGTCCGAAATGTAGGAAAAAAGACGGGCGGCATCTACACTATCCGTAACAGGTGTAAATTGTGTTCCATCATCGCGGTGCGGCAGAAACATTGTAGGCGAGTATCGGTTCCACACTTTCAACGGATGAATATAGCGAGTCCCTTCAAGATGATAAACATCCAACAGCAATTGCGTGGTGCCGCGTATGCGAGCAACGGTTTGAAAAGAATGATAATCCCGCAGAAGTGCAAAATAGGCAATCGTGTCTAATTCATAGAGATAAGGGCATGTAACCGTAAAAAAGTTTCCAACCATCAAATCGGTTGCCCATGTTGTCAGCAGGTCTGACAAGCTGTCAAATACATAAAAAGCCCCCCTGCCCTGCTGAGAAATTATCTGATGAACCTGTGTCGTAAATGTCTCAAAGCCGGTGTCGGCATCCAGTTCGACGATCGTCAATCCCGGCTGCGGCTCCAACAGCGGCAAATGCTGTGCGAAACGAAAGTAAACCAGCTTGCGGTGTTCCGCGACAGCGCGAGCCGCAAAGGGAGCTGCAAGTTCTTTGAATCGCTCAATAGCATCTACCTGCCAGACAACATTATCGCCGTACTGAAGCCGGGTCAGAAGCTCATCCAGATGATTCAGTCCTGTACTGGGGTAAGGAAATCGCTCCATAGTGCACTTGGCCTTTTTTGTATTCTTTCTCTATTTTATCAAGCATCCGATAGACTGCAAAAAATAAAATCCCCCGCCCTGAAGGCAAGGGGATTTTAATCATTGAGCAACTATCTGTTTAACGTTTTGGTCAACAGGTTTAGACAATACCCTGTGCCATCATTGCCTGCGCAACCTTGAGGAAACCGGCAATGTTGGCGCCGGCAACAAGATTTCCCTTAGCCCCGTATGCTTCAGCAGCGCCGATGCATTGGTCATAAATCGCATTCATAATGCTTCTGAGCCGGTTATCCACTTCCTCAAAGGTCCAATTGAGCCGCATCGAGTTTTGGCACATCTCCAAAGCGCTGGTAGCCACACCGCCGGCATTGGCAGCCTTGGCCGGGCCGAACGAAACACCGCTGTTGAGGAAGACTTCGATCGCTTCCGGCGTCGAAGGCATATTGGCGCCTTCACCGACGGCGATGCATTTGTTCTTAACGAGCGTCTCAGCTGCCTGCTTGTCCAGCTCATTTTGGGTTGCATTGGGCATCGCGATATCGCAGGGAACCGTCCAAATCCCTTGACATCCCTCAACATATTTGGCCTTGGGATGAGCATTGACATAGTCTTTGATGCGGCCGCGTTCGACTTCCTTGATTCTCTTTACAGTGGCCAGATTAATACCGGCTTCATCCACAATGTAACCATTGCTGTCAGACATTGCGATGACTCGAGCACCAAGCTGCTGGGCCTTTTGGACAGCATAAATAGAAACATTGCCGCTTCCAGAGCTGACAACCGTCTTGCCTTTCCAGTCGGTGCCGCGATCCTGCAGCATCCGGGTCATGAAATAAACCAATCCGTAGCCGGTGGCCTCAGTACGCACCAAGGAGCCGCCATAGGTCAAGCCCTTGCCTGTCAGAACGCCTGTAAAGACATTGGCCAGCTTTTTATATTGACCAAACATATAGCCCACTTCACGGCCTCCAACACCAATATCGCCAGCCGGAACATCTGTATCGGCGCCGATATGACGGAACAATTCATTCATAAATGCCTGACAGAAACGCATGACTTCGTTGTCGCTTTTGCCTTTGGGATCAAAATCACTGCCGCCTTTGCCGCCGCCGATGGGTGTCGTAGTCAAGGCATTTTTGAAAATCTGCTCAAATCCCAAAAACTTGATGATGCCCAGATAAACGGAGGGATGGAAACGGATTCCGCCCTTGTAGGGCCCAATAGCACTGTTGAACTGCACCCGGAAACCGCGATTGACCTGAACAGTTCCCTTATCATCCACCCAAGCTACACGGAACATCAACTGACGTTCCGGCTCGACAATTCGTTCAAAAACCTTGGCTTTTGCGAATTCAGGATTTTTTTTGATTACAACTTCTACAGACTCAGCTACTTCACGAACCGCTTGATGAAACTCAACTTCCCCGGGATTTCGAGCAGTAACCTGCTCCATAATACTGTCAACAAACTGTGTCGCCATTGTCTTTTGCCTTTCCTTAGAATAACGTTTTTGGTATTCTTAATCCGTACGACAATAAGGATTTTTACTTTTTATGCTAAACCGCTTTTTCGGTATTTACTGCGCTTTTGTTCGTGTGCATCAGCAGTTAAAAAAATGAAAACAAAGCCTTTACATTCTATCATGTGTCCTTATAATAGTATTAACTATTGCTTTAGACCAATAATAATTTAAGATACTATAAATCAGTTTATCTAATAACACAATGAATCTGGAAATGGCTAAAATCTTTTGCGATTTGGCGGAGTTAAAGAACTTCTCCCGCACCGCGGAACTTCACGGCATAAGCCAGTCAGCAGTTTCCCAGCAACTAGCGCATCTAGAAATGGTGCACAATACCCAATTTATTAATCGCAAGGAACGTCCTTTGGAATTGACGGCCTCGGGACAGGCATTCTACCGTGCCTGCAAAGACATCCTTGAACGCTATAACCAGTTCAACCATGAGCTCGCCAGCTTAACTAAAACTACCTGCCGCGTCAACATCGCATCTATTTTCAGCATTGGAATGCACACGCTGCAGCCCTATATAAAAAAATTTATACGAAACTACCCCGACGTAAACCTTGTTGTGGAATATCTGGATGCCGCAGAAATCTATACCCGACTTCTCAAGGGAAGCATTGATATGGGAGTTGTCGCCCTTGCTAGACATGACCGCGCGACGCAGGTTTACCCATTTGAAAATGAGCCGCTGGTTGTGGTTTGTGCGCTGGGACATCCGCTGGCCGAAGCAAAAGAGATTGACATCCATCAGCTTCAGGGCAGTAAATTTATTGCATTTTCTAAAAATGTGCCTACCCGCCAGCATATCGACAGCATCCTTAAACGCTATGGCGTGGCGGTTCAGATTGCAATGGAATTTGACAATATTGAAACCATTAAACGAGCTATTGAAATCAACTCCGGCATCAGCATCTTGCCCAAGCCCTGCGTACAGACAGAAGTTACCAGCCGCACACTGGTTGAACTGAACCTTTCTAATGAGCATTTCTTCCGCCCTACCGGCATTATCGTACGCAAAGACCACCAATTAAACAAGGCCGCCCAAGCTCTTCTGGATTTAATGCGAAAAGACACATCAATCGAATTGTAAACAGCAGGACATTATGATAAAGTTAAAATCTATGCAGATACTGATTATCGGATTATGTACAGTTTTGAATATCTGGGCATCGGATGTATGCCCAAATGCTGATAAAACAGATTCATACAATTCTCAAACAGCTGATTCAGGGGCAGGAGATCTCGAGCAAATTCTATCCAGAATCGTTGAGTCCACCCGACAATTAAAATCCTGTCAAGCCCGGCTGTCGTATCTTTTCGTTCAGGATCCAGATTTGCTTGCTTCCCGCACGCTGCGGACTGGAACACTGTATTACATCAATGGAGGAGAAAAGTCCCTTTTAAGGATACATTTTCAAGATATAAAACAGGATGATTTTGAGCCCGAAGCAAGACGGGAAGAATACCTGTTTGACGGTGTTTGGCTGACTCGTATTGATTTTAAGCTTAAGCAGGTGGATCAATTCCAGCAGGCGCCGGAAGATAAGCCGATGGATGTGTTTGAGCTGATAAGCCATAATTTCCCAATAGTAGGCTTTTCAGGTACGGATAAGCTGCAACAGGATTTCAATATCGCTCTAAAAGAAAAAAATGACGACCCAAACGAGCCGATTTGCCTTCTTTTGGAGGTAAAACAAGGTTCAAAGTTTCACGAGGAATACGAAAAAATTGATTTCTGGATAGATCCTGCCAACTATTTGCCTAAACGTCTGCTGGCTTACGCCGTACAGGGGGATTTATATGATATCTCGTTTTCTGATATAGAAATCAACAAAAAGTTGGAAAAGTCGGTTTTTACGATTGAAACGCCGGCCGATTTCCGTAAAAATGTAGAGCCATTGAAGAATTCTGGTGATAGGAAAGGAACATAGAGTATGGCCAAAGGACTGGTGTTGTACTATTCCCGAAGCGGCAATACCAAAATGATGGCCAACGCAATTGCCGAGGCCATGGAAAAAGCCGGATTGCCAACCAAATGCAAAAGCGTTACAGATGCTAAAGTCAGTGATTTAGTCGATGCCGATGCTGTTGTTGTAGGGTCTCCGACCTATTATGGACGGGCGGCGGCGGCTGTGGCACAGCTTTTCGACGAATCAGTCAGCAAGCACGGCAAACTGGACGGCAAGGTTGGGGCTGCCTTCAGCAGCTCGGCCAACATCGGCGGCGGCAACGAAACTACAATCTGTGAAATCATCAATATGATGCTCATTCACGGGATGATTGTGCAGGGCGATCCGCAGGGCGACCATTATGGTCCTGTTTCCATTGGAAAGCCGGACGAGCGTGTATTGACACAGTGTGCTCGCCGCGGTCAACGTGTGGCTGCATTGACCCTAAAATTATTCGGATAAATCAACAATTTATATTTGAAAAGCATCCAAAGATATGTAATTATTTCGTTTACTTGAATAAGAGCAAGACTAACAGCGATTCCAAGGAGATACGATACATGCAGGCTTACGAAGAACTGAAACAGCTGGTAGCAGAAATTGAAGCCGATATTAACAAAGCAGAGGGCGGCAATAAGGCAGCTGGAACCCGTGTGCGTAAACAGATGCAGCGAATCAAGCAGGCCGCACAGAATGTCCGAAACAACATTCTCGAGATCCGGTCCAGCGAATAGACCGCTTTGCCCATTTTGGAACCTACGATTAGTTTTGCCGGCATCGCCGGAAGAAGAGGTCTGAGCATCGTAAACGGTTAATACCCTATAACCATTCCGTAAGAGGAGAGTATGCCTCCAGCGCTATTGGTTGATTTATCAACAATTGATTTGAATACTGTGGAATATGACCGCAGCGCCATAGCTGAGGTTAATCCGCAGTCGTACGAGATGTCTCAACTGGACGGCATCATCTGGCACGATTTGGAGCGGATGCTGTGCGTGGGCTTTAAAGATGTTACCGAACATGAGTTTTGGGTTCGCGGTCATATACCGGGACGTCCCATCATGCCGGGCGTTATCATGGTGGAAGCGGCTGCTCAATTATGCAGTTTTTTTATGAAACGCATCTACGGTTTGACCGGCTTTATCGGTTTCGCAGGAATTGATAATACCAAGTTTCGTGAAACGGTTCCGCCGGGCAAACGGCTTTACCTTTTAGGGCACATTCACAAAGTTCGAAGCCGGCAGTTTTCCGCTATGGTACAGGGAGTTGTTGACGGCAAAATGGTGTTCGATACCGTCATCAGCGGCATGCGGGTTTGAAGTGCTGACGCATCAAGTCAAGAAAAACGGCCGACCTGCAACGCAGATTCGGCCGTTTTCATATATAGCCCCAAGGGGATTCGAACCCCTGTCGCCGGGTTGAAAACCCGGTGTCCTAGGCCTCTAGACGATGGGGCCTGAAAAACTTTATTCCATACGGATCGCTTCGACTGGGCATTCATCCACACAAACACCGCAGTCAACGCATTTATCCGCATCAACGCATGCTTTGCCATCCTGCATCTCAATGGCTTCACTGGGGCAGGCATCAACACACGACCCGCAGCCTGTGCAGGTTCCCGGATCAACTTTCGCAGGCATTTTTATCCCCTTTCCTTGAATAGTTAATATCTTTTCATTCTTAAAACAGAGGCGGAAGTTTAACACAAAACAAAGGAAAAACTCAATACTTTTTTTAAAAAATTTTTAAAAACCAACACGCAAAAAGGACCAACACAACTCCAAAACAAATTGTAGAGTTATCGTGTCGCCCTTTAAAAATCAAACTTCTTTCAGAGGGAGTTTGGATCGGTCTGGGTTTGAGGCCCTGTATTGGCTCCCAAAGCAGCCGCCAAGCGGCGGTTGAGAGGATAGGTATCATATTGGGCAGCCCAATCAATAACCTTCTGGAAAGTCCCGGGCTGGGCACTGGCAAGCAGATACATCGCCATAAACCGCACAGGCCAAAGGTCGTGATGAAGGTTTGCTGAGATTTCACGTATCAGACCATATTCCATTGGGACAGATCCATCCAAAAGAGAGGCCATCGTCTGGATGCGAACTTTCCAGTCATCATCTGCAAGACTTCTTCGAACCGCATCTACCAGAAGCATCCGTTCGGTTTGGATATGCCGGAAGTCGGCTTGACTCAGCTCAAAGGCCTTTTGCTCCGCCAGCAAACCGGCAAACAGCGAAGCGGCTTGAAGTTTCTGCCCCGGCTGCCCTTTGGACAGAGCCTCCAGACGCTGAATGAGAAAGTCGCGTGACAGCACAACACCGGGCCGCTGAATGGCTGCCCGCACAGGATTGAGACCTTGGAGCCGATTTTCCACTCTGCCGTCAGGCGAAAGAACCGGATCCAGATAAACAGTAAAATGAACTTCGACATCTGCCTGCGGATAAGCAGCCAGCAGTTTGCGGAGCTTGCCGGTGTTCAGATCCAGCGGCACAGATACATACGATTTCGGCTGAATCGGTCTGGATGGTCGGACTTTTGTCGTAAGCAGATTGGGAATTTCCACATTCAAATCCCCTTTAAGGACAGCGTCTATTCGAATTACGCCGGAAAGACAACTGCCATCTGCTATGATCAATGGTTCGGTGCCGGTATTTTCAATAATCAGCCGAGGTGATATCTCCATCCCGTAATGGAAATCAGAACCATTGAAAAGCAATCGCAGCGCATAATGGTCGGCCGGCACATTAAAAGCCGGGACAACCCGCTTGCCATACTGCTGCTGCAGGTCTTTTTGAATCGTCTCAAGACTGACCGACGGGATATAATCCGATCCCTGATCCTTGATAAGGCGGATGGCCTTGTCTGCTGCAAACGTATTGGGGGCCATTTCCACAGCAGTCCTAAGAGAGTCCAGAGCGGCCTGTTTCTGGTCAGCAGCAAGTTCAACCAATGCCATTGTCAAAGCTGCAATTTGGTCCGTTTGCCGGAGGGGCTGAGCATACTGGGCAGCCAAATCGTATTGTCCATGAACAGCCAATGCATAAGCGAACATTACGCTTACCCCCTGCCGCTGCGGAGCTTCTTCAAAGGCCCGATTGCTCCAAGCCAGCGCCTTATCGGGCTGTTCGAGCACAAAACTGTAAAACCATGCCAGATGTTCAGGATAAATCGGCAGTGCCAATCCTTCGATCACAAGCAGTGATTCTGCTTTTCGGCCGGCCTCTTCAAGAAGCTGCTGAGCTTGTTGGGCCTGCCCGAGGCGTGTCAATGCCTTGCCAGCTGCGGCTTCGAGCATTAAATCAAACCGTTTCGAATCCCGGTATTTATTGGCTATTTCAAGACACCGCATTTCCATCTGATCAGCATGGCAACAGCTTACAAGCCAATTGTCCAAAAGGCCGTTATCCAGCGGCTTGTCCGGATAAAGGAATTCGTACAATTGGACAGCATAGGCATAGGCCTGAGAAGCCGCATGGTAGAGCTGAAATCGGCTCAGAGCATCAGCATAGCCAACAGCGGTGTTCAAATCGTACGGATTCAAATCCAGCATTGCCCGGGCATACAGGAGCTGGGCAGAGGGAGTAAGCGAGAGATTCTGGGAGGCCGATAAATCAACCATTGTTTCAAAGGCCAGCTGATTGCAGCGGTTCATTTCATAAGCCGCAGCAACGTAATTCATTGCCGCCGCCGTATCCGCCTTTTCGGCTGCCAGTAAACCCAACTGTGCAGCCAAATCCGATGCGAAAAAAGAATTTTGAGAGGCATACTTCCGATACAGTTTTTCCAACAGCACCTCACGCTCGGCCCGGGTGTTGAGTCTCTCGAGCATGCATCGAACCGCTCCGGCGGCCAGTTCCAAATCGGCCTGTCCGTTCAAATAACGGTCCAGTGCCCAGCGAAGAGAATCTGTATAATCCGCACTGCTGTAGCAATTTGCGGCACCAACACGAAGTATCAGTTCGGCCATCGCTTCCGATGATGAATCCAGAGCCAGAGCCGCATTTAAAAAGGTCATCGCTTTTTCAATTCCGGCCGGATCAAGAGGGTCCTGACGGCAGATTTCAATAGCTTGTCGGGAAAAGATGGACGAGACATGCTGAGAGACCAATGCTGGCTGCTGGGCAGCGGCCGGTAAACAGAATGCCCATAAAATGCATATCGTTAAACAAAAACTCCCTTTATATCGGACCATAAATGCTCCAAATATTAAAGCCTATCATTGCCAATGCTATTATCGGCTATTGCATGTGATAACTGAACTTCAAAACACGCGGCTGAACCAGCTTCACATAATCGCCCAGACTCATCCGGATTGCCTGTTCATGGGTTCCTGCCTGAAACACCACATAGGGGTCATTTTCAAGGGCAGCATCCATCAGCGTTTCCAGCCCATATAACTGCCCAAACGGGGGTTCGGCTCCCAGCGCACAGTCGCCAAACAACCGAGTCAGTTCATCTTCATCGGCCAGATTGACTTTTTTGGCACCAAGCGCTTTTTTGAGTGCATCGGTGTCAATCTTGCAGCAGGCCGGAAGAACGCACATATAATACTTTTCATCAGCACACACAACAACAGGTTTGGCAACATTCATACCGGGCACATGCTCTTCGGCGGCCATTTGCTGGGCAGTAAACGTCGGACGGTGCTGGCTCATTTCATAACGGATGCCCTTGGAATCCAGAAATTCGACCACATTCATACGGCACCTCCTGATTTTCTAAACCATGACAGAACTTGCACTTGTCTGTCATTATAATACCCCGTGCCGCAAGCGTCAATCCATCCAGTTAAAAAACCTATTCGTCAATGGTCTGGCTTTGCCTTGCCGATTCAGCTGCTGGAGTCTCTTTCTTCCAGCGTTTTCCGACAAGCAATAAAAGCATCTCATTTTTTAAAAACCATGATAAACCTGCATAGAGAATCGTGCAAACCGGTACCAGTGCACCCAATCGAATCAAATCAAATCCTGTCGACAAGGGACAGTTTTTGAACAAGTATAACATCCCCAGCCCCCCTGCTGTCATCAAGCAGGCAGCCGCCGCTGTCTGCCACATTGTTCGCATCAAACCGTCGGTCATCTCAGCAGGATGCCGCTTTTTCAGAACGACCAGAAGAACAGCAACCTGTAGATAAGAACAGATGGATGTAGCCAAAGCCAAGCCGCCGGTTCCAAGAGGCCAAATGAGCGTCAGATTCATCATCACATTGACCACAACAGAACCGGCCGCCGTCAGTGCCGGCATCCAGGAATCCTTGGTGGAGTAAAAAGCCCGTACCAGAATCTGCTGGATGAAAAAACCGCACAGACCGACAGTATAAAAGGACATTGTCCATGCAGTCTGACGGGTATCTTCAGGGGTAAATCGCCCATGCTCAAACAGAACAGCAATCAGCGGACGGGCTACCAGAATAAGCCCTGCTGCCGCAGGTACGGCTACAAATACAGACATGCGCAGCCCGCGAGAAACCACCTGCATCATACGGCGGAAGTCTCCGCGAGCTGCCTCGGTACTCAGTTCGGGAAAAATGGCTGTAGCCAGCGAAATGCCCAGAACCCCCAGCGGAAACTGGTATAAGCGCTGGGCATAATACAAGTAGGACACTGCTCCCCATGTGAGAGGACGGCCTTGATCATTGGAAAAACTCAAGGCGATAATATCGTCAGCCAGCGTATTAAGCTGCGTGGCCGCTGCCCCCAGCATCATAGGCCCCATCAGCATTAGAATCTGCTTAAACGCCTTCGAGCGGAAATCCCATACGGGGCGCAGGATAATCCCATACGTTCGCAGCGGAATGACCTGCATTGCAAGCTGGACGATGCCGGCCAGTACCTCACCTGCAGCGACCACGTAAACCTGCTGCTCGGAGGGCAGCTTCAGGACAACCGCAGCAAAATAAGAAAATACAATAATAATCAAATTCCACACAACCGGTGCCGCCGCTGGTGCCCAGAAGTGCCGATGAACATTTAAAATACCCCCCAGCACTGCCGTATCGCAGATAAATATTGCAAACGGCAGCATCATCGCTGTCAGGATTAATCCCACACGGGTCCCTTCGTTGAGCGGGAAAAGCAAGACATAGCCGGCTATTAGAATTTCTCCCAGCACCACTAAAACGGTCAAAATTCCTGTCACCGCCGTAAAGACACTGCAGGCAAGCCGGTTGGCTGCTGAAGGGTCTCGATGGAGTTCCTCGCTGTAGATGGGTATAACAGAGGCCGATGCCGCCCCTTCACCGAAAAGACGACGCGACAGATTGGGAACTTTAAAGCCCATTGCAAAGGCCGTCATCAGCCAGCCAGCCCCAAAATAATAGGCAAATACCTGGTCACGCACCATTCCCAAAATGCGGCTGATTAAAGTCAAAAATGCCGTTTGCTTAAATCCGCGTATCATCGTATTGAATCCCTAAAAACCGGTCTTTATTCATCGGCATTTTTGTGGGATTTTCTGCTTAAAAAAGCAAGATTAAGTTTATAGAGCACCATCGTCTATTCTTTCCGTGTGTCGAGAATCCCAACAAATCATCATGTCTTTTTTACGGCATTCTGCTTGTGTTATTCTCGGCAAATAGAAGAAAAACAGAGTCCGCCCGTATAGTTCCACAATAATAACTTAGGAAAGCAGGCTGTAACAAATTACCGAGCAGGAGCCCGAGCCGGCCGCCTGAAAGGACAGACAACTACTAAATATTCAGATGAACCGACTTTTGGGGCAGAGATACAAATTCAACCATTCGGCTGAATAGGCCAAGAGGGACAGATAATCTCATCCTGCTTAAGCATACACACTCCAGCCGGACAGGAGCCAATATCAGCTGTCAGATTGCATCCATTCCGCATCGCAATAATCTTTTTGCAGAAATCCGCCCCTGCCAAATGCGAGCAGGGATAGCCGCCTCCGAAGCGGGGATTTATTTCAAGAAGCTTGATGCCGTCCTTATCTGCTATCGCATCCACATCAGCAGGTCCTACCAGTTTCATAGCAGACAGCAGTTTTTGCCCAAATTCCATCAAAGCCGGCTCATTAACAGTAATGGCCTTGTCGGTTTCGCCTGCCCGCATTGCCAACTTCCTTTTACAATAGACGCTGATAGGACGCCCCTGCCGATCGCCGAAAAGGTCATAGCCGTATTCGACACCCTTAACAAGTTCCTGTATCATCGGTTCCCGAACAGATTCCATCGCCGCCTCGAGCTGAAGCTTGTCATAGCACCATACGATATCAATAGAAGCGCTGCCCTTGCGCGGCTTGACCAGCAGCGGCCAGCTGAGCTTGCCGGCATCCAATGATTCCATGGCTTCCTCAACAGTCAGAAAGGAGCACGGTGTGCGCAAACCGTTTTTAACAGCAAATTGATAAGTAAGGTACTTATCGGAAGCCATTGCAATCGTTTCAACCGGAGAAAGCAGCAAAAAAACGCCTTCGTTTTCAAACTGCTGCTGCCAGCCGCCTAATATTTCGAGTTCCGGATCTATTAGAGGGACAACAATATCGATTTTTCTGGTTTTGCACAGATCTAATAGTGCCTTTGGATAATGATCCTTTTTGACTTCGGGAAGGATAGCTGTTCCATCACAATATGTAAAAGCCGGCGCAAAAACGCTGCTGTCAGCTCCCCAGACCTGACCTTCTGGACCAAGAGCATCCTTAAAATACCTGACAAGGTACCCTCGCCGGCCAACGGATGTTAGCAAAATATTCATAAAATCGGCACTGTCAACTCCGGAATTACTGTTTTCCAGCGGATTATAATAAACCGACTGTATTATTCAGTCAATTTATTTTTCGGCATTTTTTGTCTTTTAATAAAGCAGAAACATTATATAATGTTCTTGATTTTTTATATGGTGTAATATCTGGCAAAATGCTCCATCATAAGGCTCGATGCATATTTCCCTTTTCGGGAATGGGGGACTAATAAGTCCTCATTCCAGATTCGAAGGCAAGATAAAGACCAAACACGGTATCTGCGGGAGGTTATATGATATTCAGTGAGTTTGTAGGACCAGAGAGACCGCTAAGCTGGTCGCTTCAGTTTTGGCCGGTAGGCGTGTGCGCCTTTATCGTGGCACTGGCGGCAACATGGCTGTGCAAGAAGATCGCTCTGAAGCTGGGGATTGTAGACAGACCTGACCATCGTGTTAAAACACACAAAGAACCGGTGGCCTATTTGGGGGGCGTGGGGATACTTGCGGGGCTGACGGTGGGAATACTGGCCGGGATTGTGCTGATTAAGGATTTTGAGGTGTTTGATAAGTGCCTTAAGTGGCTGCTGGGGATATTGGCCGGAGCCGGCATCGCCTGCTTTGTGGGGCTGGTGGATGATATAATGGATTTAAAACCCAAACAGAAATTCTTAGGTCAGATTATCGCTGCTTGTGCCCTGCTTGCAACAGGCATTCGGCCGGATTTGCAACATGCAGCAGCATTTCTGGGATGGAATATGCCGGATAGCATAGAATTTTTCTTTGGAGTTTTTATTGTTGTCTTTTTTGTTCTGGGGGCCACCAATTCATTAAATCTGCTGGATGGGCTGGATGGGCTGTGCGGGGGAGTAACAGGGATTATTACCGTCGCTTTTCTGCTTTTGTCGATTCACCGGGCGACGTGGGGATTCAGTGAGGCCGGCGATCCGGTTCGCATTATTGTATGTTTGGGGCTGGTGGGCGGAGTACTCGGATTTTTGCCGTTTAACCGGCATCCGGCCAAAATTTTCATGGGTGACGCCGGCAGCATGCTGCTGGGATTTGCGACTGCATCTCTGATGATTTTGTTCGCTGAGGAAATTTTCCGCTGGTGGATGGCGTCGATTGTGATTTTTGGACTGCCGATACTGGATACGGCGACGGCTCTGGTACGAAGATGGCTCAATAAAAAACCCCTGTTCGTTTCGGACCGGGGGCATATCTATGATCAAATGATGGACCGGGGAATACCGCTGAAAAAAACCGTTGCTATCTGCTATGGATTGGCAGGGATGTACGCCTTCATTGGTCTTGCTATCAGTCAGATTCGTACACGTTATGCAATTTTTGTGTATACGGCTGTAATTGCTGCATCCGCCCTAATCATCTGGAAAAAAGGCTTTTTGAAGATGGAAGGATACAGAGGAGCAATAAGAAAGAGTGAGGATTCAGAAATAAAGAATCAGCAAATACAGTCAGAGACCTAACTGAATAATCGATACAGCAGTTATTTTTCCACAATAAAGCAGACATTGGTGGTAGCCGTGCCACCGATATTCAGGGTAGCAACCCGGCTGGCATCTTTTACCTGATAGTCCCCTGCTGTACCTGTAACCTGTTTGTAGGCATCCAGCAGCTGGCGGGCACCGGTAGCACCAACCGGATGGCCGCAGCCGATCAGCCCGCCGGAAGGATTGATGGGCAGCTTGCCTGAAAGTTCTATAACGCCATCCTCTATCGCCTGCCAGCTTTGCCCCGGCGGAGTCAGGCCAAAATGGTCGATAGCCATGTATTCGGACGTAGTAAAGCAGTCGTGCGTTTCAATAGCATCCAAGTCCCAGCAGTCAGCAATGCCTGCGCGGGCATAGGCATCGGTAATAGCCCTGCGGGTCCAGGGCAACACATAGGACTGATTTTCGGATTCAGCAATTTTGGCAGTAAATTCGATAGGTGCCGTTGTATGCCCCCAGCCGGCAATATAGGGGAGCGCATCCGGTGATATACCGCAACGGCGAGCATACTGTTCAGCAAAAGATTTAGAAGCAAGATACAGACAGACCGCACCATCGGTAATCTGGGAGCAGTCGGTCACCTTAATCCGGCCGGACACAGACGGATTGTACTGGCCTCTGGTGCAGGCATGTTCATAAGACATAAACCAGTCGCGTGTTTGAGCGTTGGGATTGCGTTTGGCATTGGCATAATTGATTGCAGCAATTCGTGCTAAATAGTCATCATCCAATCCAAAACGGGCTTCATAGACATCGCCCAGTTTGCCGAACAGCTTGGGAAAAGGAAACTCCACACCCGCTGATTCACGCTCATACCAGGCGGCTGTCCCCAGATAGTCGCCGCCTTTGGCCGCAGGAACGGATTTCATCAGTTCCACACCCATCAGAGCAATGCAGTCATAAAGCCCGGCTTGGATGTGCGCCATCGCCGACAGTGCCGCCAAAGCACTGGATGCACATGCGCCTTCAAACCGCATCGCAGGCAGGCCTCTGAAAGCCGGATCAAAATCTACAAAGAATGCTCCTAAATGCCCCTGCATGCAGTACAGTTCTGCAGCAAAGTTTCCGATAAAGGCTGCTTTAATGTCCTTTGGCTCGATTTTGGTGGTCATCAGCGATCCTTCATAGGCCTCACGCATCATAGCAGAAATATGCTTGTTTTCACGAGCCCAATTGCGGGCAAAATCGGTCTGATAACCGCCCAGAATGTATACTTTTTGTTCACTCATACCATTCACTCATAAAAAAATGATGAATAGAGAATGAAGAAAGTTAATCTTTCTTCAGCTTGGATTCTTTTACAATTGTCGTCAGGATGGAAATAATCTCATTGGATTCCTTTAATAACTCTTTCAAGTGCAGTTCTGTAACAATACCGGTCGATTGATATAACCGCAGCCAATCATAGGTTTCCCATGCCTCCTTAAGACATTTGAAATCCGCACGGCTCGGGGCGGCATTGGCTTCTTCAAGATTAGCCCTCAACAGATGTCCCTGAGCGAATAAGCTGACGGCACAAGAACTCATTGGCCCGATCTTTTTTATCAAAAATTGATAAAGTCGAATCCTTCTGTATTCTAAATTCTAAATCAGCTTTCGCTTATTTGGCGGGGAAGTATTTGCCGGCGTTAAAAATATAATGTTCGCAGGTGTCATCGGTCCGCAGCAATTCTGGAACAGGCAGGTTTTGCATTTTAATCAGTTCCATCGCCCTGTCTTTTCCGCCGAGCATATAAACCATTAAACTGGGACTTGCCCAGTTGAAGCCGGTACTCATCACGCGGTCGATGCCGGTTATGCCGTATTCTGCATCTGTTACTTCTCCAGCAAGCATATACCCGTAAGCGATATAAGTAGCCAGAATTTCGCGGACGATATCGGCTTCCGTCCCTTTGACAGCAACGATGGTGTCAAAGGCTTGACGGTACTTGGCAAGATGAATTTGGTCTTTGGCCGTCTCAACAAACCGCACATGGGGGTGAAACGACGGAATATAGCTGCCGGTTGCAGGGTCAATATACATAAAGTCCCCGCTTTCGAGTTTTTTGTAGAAACCGCCCTTGTCCCGTGTTTTATTGCCCAGATGCCCTGTCTCTATCATCTTTTCAATATATGCAGGCAGCACGAGTTTATGATGGAATGCATCATCGGTATGAGCTGCAAGACTGTGGATAATGGCTTTATGGATATCCAGACCGACCAAATCCAATGTTGCCAATGGCGGCATCAGCCGACCTGTATAGGGACCGATAAGATAATCCATCATTTCGACGCTGAATTCTGCAGCAAGCTCCGTAATCCGGGCAAATAGAACAAATGCCAAGCGATTGCCGGCAAAGCCGGCCGTGGGCTTGACGCGGATGACGGCACGGCGAAGTTTCGACGAGCAGAAATCTGAAATAAAATCCACAACAGCCGGATCGGTTTCAGAGGTGCCGCAGATTTCACAGGCGGTCATTTTGCCGGGGGGATTGTAAAAATGAGTGGAAAGGAAATGCCTGCGGAAGGATGCGGACCGTCCTTTCGGAAGTTCATCCAGCAGCAGGCTGGAAGTAACAGAGCTGACAATTGCATCCGGCCGGCGCAAGTTGTCGACCTTCTCATACAGTCCCTGCTTGATGCTGTAATCTTCAGCGACACATTCGATAATCCAATCGGCCTGACGGCAGGCATCCGGCAAAAGGCCTTCGTAGTCGCCGCAGGTGATGTGTTTGGCGATTGTCTCCGAGCGGGCCTGTTTTTGTGCACGGGCAAGTCCTTTCAGAGAACCGGCCGAAGTACGGGAAAGGAAAAAAATCTTGATGCCGTTTTGGGCCAGAAGCCCGCCGGTTAATGAGCCGATCGTCCCGCTGGCACCGAGAATAAGAACAGTTTCAATCTTCATTTACTTTGCCTCGAGGTATTAGATGATAAGTCATCGCTGCTTTCATTTGCGGTTTTGACGACTGTTAATGTCTGCTGCTGATATATTATTGCGGCCTGTCAAGCATTTCATAATGCTGATGGGTTGGGATGAATTCCTCCCGTAAAAGACCGATCTGGTACAGGTCGATTCGCTGACTATTGACAACCGCATGCCGACGCAGGGTCCCTTCTATCTGAAAGCCCAGTTTCTCAACAACACGGAAAATAGCCGGATTGTTGGTGCGGATATGTGCCCAGATTTTCTGGATATCGAGCTTCTCAAAAGCCCATTGGAACAGCACAGAATGAATTTCCGTACCCAGCCCCTGTCCCCAGAAGGTCTTTTCGCCGATGACACAGTAGCATTGGGCGGTCTTGTTCCGGCGGTCAATATCGATAAGACCTGTGATCCCTATTGGCACCCCGTCCAATGATTCAACAGCAAAATCCGCCCTGTCATTCCGGCCGGCCAGCGATTGAAACCATTCGATTGTTTTGTCCAGTTCGAACTGCTCATCAATAACCAGCGTTTTGCGGACAAGCGGGTCATTGTACCATTTGACCTTGAGCGTCATATCCTGTTCAGTCAGCGGCCTGAGCCGTACATGGTCGGCGGTAATGATATTATCCACTTTCATTTTTTCCGCAGGCCTTACAAAAGTGCATACAGTTCATCAGAAAGTTTCACCGGTTTTTGACAGAAGCAGGGTATGTTCTGCATAGTCATACTCAAGACAGCAAATCATAGCAGGTTCTTCCGATACCAGTCGATGGCCTTGGTCAAACCCTCTTGGAACAGGACGACCGGCTGGAAGCCGATCAGCTCCCGGGCCCTGTCGATGGCTGCCAGAGAGTGCTTGACATCGCCGGGGCGGGGATCTGCGTACACCGGCCGAACGTTGGTGCCGCAGATACGGTTAATCAGGTCAATAATCGCATTGACGGATATCCGCTCGCCGCAGGCAACATTGATGACCTGACCGCTTGTCTTTTTCGCACGAGCCGCCAGCAGATTGGCGTGAACAATATTATCGACATAGGTAAAATCACGGGTTTGCTCCCCGTCGCCATAAATAACCGGCGGCTGGCCTTTCAGGATATGGGTTACAAAAGCCGGAATCGCTGCAGCATACTGGCTGGTTGGGTCCTGATACGGGCCGAAGACATTAAAATAGCGCAGTGAAATTGTCTCCAGACCATAGCACTGGGCAAAAACAGAACAATAATACTCGCCGAAAAGCTTGGCTGCTGCATAGGGTGATTTCGGAGCAACCGGCATTGTCTCGACTTTGGGCAACACTTCACTGTCGCCGTAAGCCGAAGAGCTGGCGGCATAGACAAACCGCTTGATTTTCATATCGCGGGCAGCCAGCAGGAGATTGAATGTGGCATCGACGCAGTGATGGTGCGTTGTCGCCGGATCCGCCACGCTTTTGGGCACAGACGGCACCGCCCCCTGATGCAGAACTGCATCTATATCCTTCATTGCCCTTTTAGCAATGTCGAGGTCGCCCATATCGGCTTCAATAAAATCAATTTTATCGATGATATCTGCCAAATTCGATTTTTTCCCTGTGATGAGGTTGTCAATCACGCGGACGAAACAGCCGTCGGCAACAAGCTTGCGGCAGATATTTGAGCCGATGAAGCCGGCTCCCCCTGTTACAAGAAACTTTTGCATAAATGTACACTCCTAAGCAACAGAACGAACTATTCTATTTCACACAAGATTCCTAAAAAACATAACTGCTGAAGATATCATCAAGGGTCTGTCTGCGCCGAACAAGCTTAAAACAGCCGTCTTCGTCAGCGAGAACAGCTGGTGCAGGCGTAATAAACGGCGGAGTCAGCACCAGCGTATAGGCCCCGACATTGTCGATACAGATATAATCGCCCGGCTCAGGCAGAGACGCCGTTATGTTTCGGAGGAGGATATCTTTTTCCATGCAGGTTGCCCCGACCACACTGTAGGTATGTATGGGCGGATCGGCATTTCGGGTTATGACCTGATGCGGCAGATTGAGGGCGTGAAAGGTGGGCTTAATATGAAAGGCGCTCCCGTCAACTGTAATAAATAAATCGCCGCGGATGGATTTGACCGAAACAACTTTGGTGATGAAACGGACGGCATCGGCTGCCATTGCCACGCCCGGCTCAATAACCAAAGCCGGAGTTTTCTTCCGAACCCAGCTGTTTCTGCCCAGAACTGAACAGATTGTTTCAGCGTAGTCATCAAAGCCAGGCACATCCGTAAACGGCATATCCGGCCGCATCCGGCCGAAAAAACCGCCGCCGATATTGAGATATTCAACAGAATCGGGAAAAAACTCTTCGGCAAGACGGCACAAAGTTTCGGTAATTACCTCAAAACACCAGCGGCTTCGGTCGGCAGTTGAGGTATGGCCGTGCAGACTGACAATCTGCAGATTGGGCAGCTGTTTTAAATCCTGAATATTTAGCTTTGATTTAAATTCAGCGGGATCCAATCCAAAACGGCCGGTCTTGAGGGCGTTTTGGATATGCGACTGTCCCGCTGCATCCGACAGGGCAATATTGATGCGAAGGCCGACTCGAACCGGACGGCGGGGATCGGCTTTGGCATAGTCTGTAATCAACTGCAGTTCGGATGGACTGTCGGCATTGACAATACTGCCCTTTTCGACAGCTTGCACTATATCTTCGGCTGTCTTAACAGGACCGTTGAAAATAATTTTCTGGGGATCGTGGCCGATTTTAACCGCCAAGTCATATTCCAGCCGGCTGACCACTTCCGCCCAGCCACCCTTTTCCTTAATTATGCCGCACAAATAAGGAAGATAGTTGGTTTTGTAGGAATAGGCCAGAATAAACGGCTGATAGCGGCTTGAAAACGCCGCGGTCAGGTCCTTAAAGTTGGACTCGAATTGTTGTCGGCTGACCACATAAAACGGCGTTCCGCATGCAATTGACTCCATTTTCAAAATATCTGAACGGCTCAGCATTATTGCGGTTTATTCGGATCTCGTATTGTCGGCCTTGGTACCCATAAACTCATCGACAGTAGCATACCCTTCCTTGGCAACACCTTTGCGGCTTATCACATGCCAGAGGGTCAGCCAGAGGATTTTTAAATCCAGCCAAAACGAACAGTTGTCGACATACCAGACATCGTATTGAAACTTCTGTTCCCACGTCATATCATTCCGGCCGTTGACCTGCGCCCAGCCGGTAATGCCGGGCTTGACCTCGTGTCGGCGGTTCTGCTGGGGAGTATAGCGGTCCAGATACTTGGCCATCAGCGGACGAGGGCCCACCAGCGACATATCTCCTTTAAGGACATTCAACAGCTCGGGCAGCTCATCCAGACTGGTCCCCCGCAGCCAAAGACCGAAAGGGGTCAATCGCTTTTCATCGGGCAGGATATTTCCCTGCTCGTCATGGGTACGGCTGATCATCGTACGGAATTTATAGATAGTAAAGAGTTTTCCATGCAAACCCGGACGTTGCTGGCAAAAAAGAATCGGTGAGCCGAGTTTAAGTCGTACCAGCAAAGCCGTAATCAGGATGAGAGGGCTTAACAGTACCAGCAAGACCAATGACACAACTATATCAAAGAACCGCTTAACCATACATCTCTGCAAAAAGGAATTTCTTGGACAATTCT
The DNA here is from genome assembly GCA_018052735.1 of Phycisphaerae bacterium. Lineage (GTDB taxonomy): Bacteria > Planctomycetota > Phycisphaerae > Sedimentisphaerales > Anaerohalosphaeraceae > 4572-13. Next base: position 41,273 of record JAGPMT010000027.1, read on the forward strand.
TTCTTGAAGGGTACATTCCGTTTTCCGGAAGCGGTCTTATCTTTTTGATGCCACATCCTTATTTACTTACTGGGGTTTCCCAGATTCTAATGGGTTTGCTGGCTCGGATATCAGAGGTAGCAAAGAAACGGCTGTCGGGCGAATAGGCAATTTTGGAGGTCAAATTGCTGGTAGGAGTGCACCAATGAAAAACCGTGTCGCTGCCGGTTTGAAGCAGATAGGCCTTGGGATTGATTGTTGCAACGTAATAGCGGCCGTCATTGCTGAATGCCAAGTTGAGAACCGAATAGTCATTGGTAACCGGGCGGGTTTCCCCGGGAGCGAGCAGATTAACCTTTTTGAGAATGTTTAGGTCGGCTGCATCGATTTTATACAAAATGCCGTCCCGATTGCCGGCTAAAAGATATTGACCATCGGGGCTGACAGCAGCACTGCAGAACTCTTTGGTATCTGCATAAACAATATCCTGAACAATTTTGCCTTGATGCAAATCCACAGCCCCAACCCAGCCGGCTTGGCTTTTGGAGCCGACAGCATAAATTACCTGATTAGAGCTTGCTGCAAAATCAACAATTTTATCGGTCTTTTCGCTTATGGAGATTGTTACGGCCGGCCCGATTAATTCATTTTCAATATCCAGTTTCGCGAATTCATAAAGGATTTTGCCGGCTGAATCAGCAGGATTTTTGCGCATCAGCACAAGAACCTTTTTGTCCGGTGAAAT
>JAGPMT010000051.1 GCA_018052735.1 Phycisphaerae bacterium
GCCATACCCAGCAGGTCGGCTATCCCCTGTGTGCCCGAATAGGTATTGGCCACGGAAATGGTCATCTGGGCTGTATCCGATAAGCCCAGTGCATCGGTCACACGGACCGTAAAGACATTCGGGCCGATATTGCGGTCGGCAGGAATGCCCGACAGCGTGCCGTCGGGGGAAACAAACAGCCACGCCGGGCCGCTGACTTTGGCAAAGACAAGCGCACCGGAGCCGCCGGCATAATCGGTAAACGCCGTCAGCGGCCGGCCTGCATAAGGAGCAAGTTCTGCTGCCTGATCGTTATCAAACTGTTCATCGGTAAAGATTGAAGTGCTGCTCAGCACCGCAATTTCCGCCGGCGACAGGGCATAGTTGTAAATCCGAAAATCGTCAATCCGGCCGTTAAAGAGAGGATCCGGCCATTGGCTCTTGCCGATGTAGTTATACGCCGGAGCAAAATCAGCCGGACTGACCGTTGATACCGGATTGACCGCACGGCGTGTGCCGTTGACATACAGCGCAAGGGTTTGGCCGCTTCGTGAAACTGCCACATGCGTCCACGCACCCGGTGTGAGGGCGGCTGTTTCGACGCGTTCTTCCCTGCCGTTGCCAGCGGCGGTCACTGCAAAACGCAGCGTGCCGCTGGGTGAGCTTGGCGTCAGGAACATATACCGCGTGGTGTTGTTGCCGAAGTCAAAGATGCGCTGCCAGCTGCCGCCGCCGTCCCAACAGACCCATGCCGCGACCGTAAAATCGGCTGTGCGAATGATGCCTGCCGGCAGCACAACATAGTCGTCGATGCCGTCCAAATCGATTGCCTGTCCGAAAAAGCCGCTTGTGTAGGCCGGCCCGCCGCTTGCTGTTCCGTTCCAGCCGCCGCCCGATTGGTCGAGGGCATTGCCTTCAAACGGATAATGCGCTGCGGCCAGTCCGTGCACATAGATTATGAGTTGGGTATCGGTGCAGGCGCCGAACGGGTCTGCGGCACGGACAATGAATGTATTCTTGCCGGCATCGGTGCTGCCGGGCGTTCCCGAAAGCAGGCCGCCGGCGCTGACCGACAGCCAAGCCGGTCCGCTGATTTTGCTGAAAGTCAGCGTATCGCCGTCGGCATCTTCGGCCCATGCCGCCAGCGTCTGGCCGGTATAAGCCGTCCCCTGAGCGCCGTCGGGCAGAATCAGCGGGTCGGCTGCAAACCGGGGGGCGCTGTCGGCACTTTGCCCCCACCAGTTCCAGATGTCCGCACCGTCAAGGGCACAGGTGTAAATCCGGAAATCATCGATGCGGCCGTTAAAGAGCGGATCGGCGCTGAACTGGCTTTTGCCGATGTAGTTTCTGTTCGGCGCGAAATTGCGCGGGTCAATCGTCACAGTCCCGCTGTGGGCGGCCGGCCTGCCGTTGACATACAGCACAGCCGTCGTATCCTGCAGCACCACCGCCAGATGCACCCACTGGCCGACCGCCAGACGGGCGGTTTCCACAATTTGTTCGCCGCCGCTGTCTTTGATGGCAAAGCGCAGCCTATTGCTGTCCGAGCTGGGCGTCAGGAACAGATACTGCGCTGTGCCGGTGCCGAAATCAAAAATCCGCTGCCAGTTTCCGCCGCCGTCCCAGTTCACCCAGCCGCCGACTGTTATATCATCGGTATCGGCGATGCCGGCCGGCAGCATAACATAGTCATCGGTGCCGTCCAAATCGATCGCCTGCCCGGCCATTCCGGCACTGTACAACGGACTGCCGAATGCAGCCGCATGGTTGGAAGCGGCACTGTCGTTGGCATTGCCGTTGAATTTGTAATAGGCGGCCAGTTTTCGTATCGTCAGGCGGGCCGGCCGGCTGAAGAGCGTTTCGCCTGCACCGGTTGCGGCACAGGAATAGCTGCCCTCATCGGTCAACTCTGCTTGGGCAATCCGCAGCTCAGGTCCGGCAGCGCCGCTGATGCGGCCGCCGTCTGTCAGGGCGACTCCGTCCTTGTACCACCGCCAGCTTGCCGCGGCCGGCGCTGCGGCAGAGAAAACCGCCGTGCCGCCCAGATCTGCCGTCTGATGCCGGGGCTCCAGCGCAAAGGCCAGAATCCCCATATCGCAGCGGAGGGCAGCAACGGTGCGAATATGATAAATGCGCTCCATAAAGCCGTCTTCGCTGTCGTAATTGAGCCCCCACGGCCAGAAGTGCGCCCCGTCGCCGTGCAGACCGTCAGCATAGGGGCTGCCCTGCGCCAAGGCCAGCTTCGCGGCGTAGTAGCCCTGCCAGACGCCGCCGGACAAATTGGCGCTCCACGCCGACACGGTGCCGGTACCCAATGTATGAGCCATCTCGTGCAGTGCCACCCGCGTGTTCCGCGAGCCGCCGAAGGTGATGACGCCGTCGTAATTGGCCTGCGCCGTCGGAACACCCGCATTGTAGTAGATATGCAGGTGCTTATTGAATGAGCCGTGCTGGTTATACAAGCCTACGGCTTCCGCTACAGAGGCCTTGATTGTGTTGGCTATGCCGGCATCCACCCCGTCCAGATGAAAGGTATAGGTGATGTCGGCAGCCGCCCACGACACGGCGAGCATCCCGCAGAGCAATCGCATCCAGCAGCGTTCTTTGAACGCAGTCATTTCATATTCTCCCGCATCAGCAGCTTCCTATAAGCCGGTGTACAGCTGCATGACAGCATCGTCGCTGAGGTTGTAGTTGTAGATACGGATATCATCCAGAGCCCCCTGATAGTAGGCATCGGCCGACCAGTTGCTGCGGCCGATGAAATTCCGGGTGCGTGTAACGCTGGACGGAGCAGAGGAGCCCGTCTGAATCAGCTGGCCGTTTTTAAAGAGCTTGACATGGCCGAAACTGTCGGCGGTAACGGCAAACATCTGCCATTCGTTCAAGGCGATGGCTCCGGCGGCGGTGACCAGTCCGCTGGAACTGCTGCCGGCCCAGCACTCAAAGGCCAGATTGCCGGTGGTGCCCTGCCGGCCGAACCAGATATTGTCCGCAGCCGAACCGTTGCCCAGATCGACAAACCGCGCCCAGTTCTTTACCGCCGTCGGCCGGGCCCACAGCGTAATCGTGCAGCCCTTTGCGAAATCGCTGAAGCCGTCCGGCAAATCGATATAATCATTGCTGCCGTCAAAGCTGAGGGCATTGCCGACCGGTCCAGCCACCGCATTGCTGCTGAACGACAGCCCGTTGAGCAGGGTTCCGTTCATTTGCTTGCCGCTGGAATCGGCGGCTGTTGTGCCGGCGGTTTCATCCAGCTTCCAATGGCCGACCAGCTCGGCAGGCGTCGGCTGCGGAATCGGCACGGCCTTATCCGGACCGGCAGGCAGCCAGACAGCCATCTGGCCGGGGCCGCGGTGTGCCCATGCATAATAGGGAATGGCCGTAAACGGCACATCCCGCTGCTCGACGGCGCCGCCGGCGGCCTCATACAGACCTTTGACGGTGCCTTTGATCACAGCGCCGGCATTGGGCAGCTCGGGAATGCCCAGCATATTGTCGCGGTACTCGACCGAAAAATCCGCACTGTCCGGTATGTACAGATGCGTAATCGTGCGGCCTTCAAAGTCAGGCCATTCGGCACAATACACAATCGGGCCGCGCTCCAGTGCGATGCGTCCGGCATCGGCGGCGATGTTCGGATGGGCCTGAACCTGCCGCACGGCCATCGGCAGCGACAGATGAATCTGGTCGCCGGCCTGCCATGTGCGGCTGACGGCGACATAGCCCTTCTGGACGGCCAGCGCAACCGGCGTGCCGTTGACATCCAGACTCGGTGTCAGCGGCTGGGCATCGCGGTAGGCATACAAATCGCCGGGCACCGGCTGATTCTGCGCCCAGCCGGGGATTCGCACATAAATGGTAAAGTCCGCCGGCACATCCGGCTGGACGGTGATGGTCATTGTTCCGTCCCACGGGTAATTGCCGGTCTGCGTCAGGCGGACGGCCGTCTGGTCCAGCTGCACCTGTCCGGTGCCGGCGGCGTACAGGTTGATGTAAATCGCATCGTCGCCGCGGGCATATACATAGCCGGGAATCGACGGAATCGTGCGGGCAATATTGCCGATGCAGCAGTTGCAGGAAAACCACGCACTCCGCGTGTAGCCGCCGCTGGAGACCAGTGGATTGGGATAAAAGAAGGTATCACCCTTCAGCGACACGCCGCTGATTAAGGCATTGTAAAGCGTCCGCTCCAGCACATCGATATACTTGCCGTCGCGGTGATACAGAAACATCCGGTGGTTCCACATCACATTGGCAATCTGGGCACAGGTTTCGCAGTAGCCGTCGTTGGGCAGATAGTACGGTGCGCCGAACGACTCCCCGCCGTGCGAGGCGCCCAGCCCGCCGGTTATGTAGGCCTTGGTATCGTTGACGCTGTGCCAGATGGCATCCAGCGCCTGCATCAGGGCCTTGCGGTAGGTGCCGTCAGCAGTGCGTGCGGCCACATCGGCCATGCCCATATACAGGTACACCGCCCGCACGACATGGCCGACGGCTTCGGTCTGCTGGAGCACCGGCAGATGGTCCTGATAGTACTGGCCCCACGGGCTGTAATCATCCGTCACCGTGCCGCGGATATCCAGATAATACCGCGCCAAATCCAGATACCGCTTGTCGGCCGCCGTATCCGACAGCCGCGCCAAAGCGCTTTCGACAATTTCATGCCCCGGCGGAATCTCCACCCCGCCGTCGTGAAAGGTGTCCACCAGCAAATCGGCAAACTGCTTGGCCACATTCAGCAGCGCTGTCTTGCCGGTTGCCTGATAGTGGGCGATGGCCGCCTCGAACAGATGTCCGGCGTTGTACAGCTCATGGCTCATGCTCAAATTCGTCCACGGCGCAGGGCCGCACCAGATATCCACCCCATTGGTGCGGATGGTATACAGATAGCCCGGCAGATAGCCGTTGTGCTCTTGGGCGGCGGCGATTTTGACAATCAGCTCATCCAGATACGCCTCCAGCGCCGGATCGGGAGTAACCATCAGCGAATAGCTGGCGCCTTCCAGCGTCTTGTAGATGTCGGTATCATCAAACGGAAAATCGTAGCGGGGCGTGCCGGTCATCAGTTTGCCGGCGATGGCAAAATTGTCAATCCGGCCGGTTTCCTGAAGCTTGCTGAAGATGTAGGGAATGGTCACCTGCCGGTTGGTCTGCAGGCGCGGCTGCCAGAACGCATCGGCAAAGGTTACCTGCGTAAAGGGAACCGCCTGCAGCGGCTGTTGGACAACGGCAATCTGCACCGTCGCCTGCACGGGCGGGTGCATCCCGTCGTCGGCCTGCACCACCGCGCTGGCCAAGCCCACATCGGCCGCAGACGGACAGCCGGACAATCGGCCCTCCGGGCTGACCGTCAGCCACGCCGGACCGCTGATTTTGGCAAACACCAGCCGCAGCGGATTGTAGTAAATGACCGCATCGGTCAGCGAAGCGCTGTAAGCGGCGCCGGCCTGCGCATCGGCGGCGAGAATCGGGTCGGACTTGAAAACCGGTGGCTCGGTGAAGAGCCAGTGGGCGGCTATCTGCGCCAGCGCCGTCAGGCCGTAGAGATGCTGCCAGCCGCCGGACAGCAGCGCCACATCTTCCAGATCCACCCTGCCGTTGCCGGTCAGGTCGCCCCCATCGGGGATGACGCCGTCCAGATGCACGATAAACACCCGGTCGCCGGCGGCAGCCGTGCAGGCATTGCTGCCCGCTCCCGAAGCGCCGCTGATGTACGCCCAGCCGGCCGGATACGGATTGCTGACGGACTCCTTGATGCCCAGCGTTTCAAAAAAGGCCGAATCGGAGCCGATATCAAAGCCGTAAAGAGTATTCGGCGCCAATTCTGCCGGCGCATCTAAGGTCAAGGTAACCCATGTGCCGGTTCCATTGGCAGTGTTGGTAATCGTATTGGGCGAAAAGATGTTCGGCTCGGTGCCGGTCAGGACATAGCCCTCGCTGGCCAGCACAAAACCGGCTGTTCCGGCCAGCGCCGGATTGGTAATGCGGATTGTCAGCCTGCTGCCGGCATCCATCCGGTACCATGTGATGCTGGTGTTGGCCGTATAGCCGGCATGACGGACGGTAACTGCCCGCAGCCGGTACTTGGGAAAGCCCGAAGGCGTCACAAAGGTCTGCCCCTGTGCCGGACGGTCAAAGGCAATGTAGGTCGTCTGGTCGTTGCCGTAGCCGTCGGCAGTCGCCGTTCCCACATTGTCGCGGTCTGCCGCTGCGCCGACAAGGGATGCGATATCGCAGGCCCCGACTGACGGCTGGTTCGTATGCAGCGACAGCACCGCCGCCGACGAGGGAAGTGAAATCACCGCTGCCAGAACTGCTGCAGCCCCCAGAAATGCTTTTCTGTTCATCCGTAAAACCCCCTGTTTAATTTTTACAATAATTATACCCTGCCGGCCGGTTTTTTTCAACCATTTTCCCCCGCTTGGGGCAATTTCCTCGGGCGGCTGCAAACCGCTGCCGGCTGCATTCCAACGCCGTTTTCGGCACAGCCGCCCGCTGCGCAGGCGTGTCCTGCCAGTGTTTTCGGCTGCATTACGGCTGCGTCTGCTGACGCCGCCGGAAGACCGGACTTCAGGAGATGCCGGTGGAAAACAGAACCGCGCTGCTGGGTGACAATGGGTCGGCACTGGTCTCCAAGGAGTTTTGCCGATTATCTGGAGGCATGCGGGCATCGGCCATATTCCGGCTTTGCACAGATCAATTGGACGCTGCACGAGAGGTTCGTTCAGAAAAGGTCAGGGCAAACAGGACAAACACCGCCAGTGCCATCACCGCAGGGATTAACCAGATTGTCCGCCAGTTATAGCTGGTCGTTTGAACGCCGTCGATTACAGTCGAGACGGCGCAAGACCGTGTGACAAGCCCATTGATGAGATTGCCGATGATCATTCCGACACCCAAGGTCACAAAGGCCAGAAAACCCTGGGCGCTGGCACGTATCTCGGCCGGGGCTTTTTTGTCTACATAAATCTGGCCGGTCACAAAAAAGAAATCATAACAGACGCCGTGCAGAAGAATGCCAAGATAGAGGAATGAACTCAGCATCCGCGACGAGGTATCACCGAATGCAAAAAACACGTACCGCAGCACCCAAGCCGCCATCCCGACCAGCATTAACCGTTTGATGCCCAGCCGCGAGAGAAATAGGGGCATCAGCAGCATAAAAACGAATTCCGAGGCTTGGCCGAGCGTCATCTTGGCGGCGGGATTGTCCATGCCGATTTGGCCCAGGAAACCGTTGGCTGACTGGTAATAAAAAGAAAGAGGGATACAAATCAGCAGCGAGCAGGTAATAAAGACGGCAAACGAGGGGTCTTTGAGCAGGCCGATGGCCTTAAAACCGAGAATGTCCGCAGCGCGAACCTTTTGACCGGTAGGTTTGGGCGGGGTATGCGGCAAGAAAAGGCAATAAAACGCCATCAGCAATGACGTGCCGGCGGCAATCCGCATAGGGATAGCGGTGTCTTCAATCGTAGCAAGGCCGAAAACGCTTTTGGGCATAAACCCGACCAGGAGGCCGGCAGCAATCCACCCGATGGTGCCCAAAACGCGAATCGGCGGAAATTCGGTCTCCGGATCGTTCATTTGTGAAAACGCTATGGAATTGCTCAGGGCCAGCGTAGGCATATAACACACCGTATAGGCCAGAAGGATCCAAAAGAACAGAAACGGCTCCGTAACGGCGGAGGCCCACCCCATCAGAACAGCGCCTGCCAAGTGCAGACAAGCAAGGACCTTCTGGGCGGGGAAAAAACGGTCGGCAATCATGCCCACGAAAAAGGGGCTGATGACGGCGGCCCAGCCGGTGGTGCTGTAGGCAGCGCCAATCCAGGTGCCGTCGAAATTCAGCCGGTTCAGATAGCGCCACAGGGTGACAAACCAAGCCCCCCAGATAAAAAACTCCAGAAACATCATTCCCGAAAGCTGGTACCGCACCGTTTTTGTCATTTTTTATTCCTTTTGTTGTTAAAGTGAAGGATGCAGGTTATCGAAAATGGATTAAACGCTCGATAGCGACACGAATATCATCGTGGCGTGTTTGTCCGGCTTCACGTTCAACAGCAACGGCTCCTCTGTAGCCTATCTCCTTGAGAGCGGACAGAAACGTTTCAGCCCCGACCTGGCCTGTGCCCCAGACCACTTCAGTTCCCCATTGGCCAGGTATCTGCGAGGCAATGGCGTCTTTAATATGGACATGCCGAATCCAATGTGCCAATATGCCAACCGCCTCGACGGGATCGCCTTTGCCGTAAAGTATCATATTGGCCGGGTCAATGTTGATGCCAACAGCCGGGTGATTCAGATCATTGAGGAACTGACGCAGTTCCTCGGCCGTCTCCTGGCCGGTTTCCATCAGAAGCATCACATTTTTTTGGGCGGCCGCATCAGCCAGCAGTGTCATGCGGTCAAGTAATGTCTTATAGCTGCCGATGCTGGCATGGTCAATAAATCCGATGTGGGCGGATAAAAAGCCGATCCCCAGTCGGGCGGCTGTTTCGATGGCTTTCAGAAAATAGGCCTTATTCTGCGGCCAACAGGCATCCGGAACGATGCCGCCGGTGGCACGAATCGTCTCAAGCGTCGAGTAATCTTCCTGCTCAAATCCGATCATGGCAGCGCTAAACGCCCAGCCGCGGCGGCAAACCTCGTCAATGTAATTCTTCGACGGGTTGGTACAAACCGGCCGCAGGTCCAGATGAACATGGTCGATGCCGGTTTCCTTCATCAACACATCAAGGCGGCAAAAATCATTGCTCATCGACCATGTGCAGACACTGATGGGCCAGCCGGCGCAGCGCTTCATTGGGGGCTCCTTTTCGCTGAGTTCTTGAATTCGACACGCTGTCCGGATTTGCACGATTCCAGTTCTGCTTCAATAAGCCCGACGGAATTCATGGCTTCCTGCAGCGTCATGCTTTCCTTCTCGATGCATCCCTGAATGAACCTGACAAAATATTGAATCTCATGAAAATAACCGTCCTTAGAGGAAAGCGACGGCGTTAAGGGCGGGCCGTCATCCGGAAAAATGCGATACGAAGGGGATTGGGACGAATCATAGACAATCGTGGCATGTTCGGCCTGTACTTCATAGCTCATCCGGAATCCGAACGAATCCGAAGCCAGCCAGCTGGCCTCGGCAGTTACAAGCATATCCGAATCGTAGAGATAGTGCGTTTCGATGTGGTCTATGCGGCCGTCCCGCGGCACGGAACAGCTGCAGACGGCACGGGGCATTCCAAAGACGGCCTGAATGTAATCGGCATCGTGGATATGCAGATCCAGCGGCATCCCGCCGCTTTTGGATGAATCCATCAACCAGTTCCCGCTGCTCCATGCCGGAGGTCTTGAAAACCGCTGGAATCGGGCGGTATAGACTTTGCCATATTGACCGGACTGTATGATGCCGCGTGTGTGAGCATATTCGGGCCAGAAGCGGATACAGTGGGCAATCATCAGTTTTTTGCCCGTCTGACGGGCCGTCTCAATCATTTGTACGCATTGGCCTGTATTCAAGGCCATGGGCTTTTCGCACAAGACATGAAGTCCTGCTTTCAATAGAGAGCAGGAAAGCTCTGCGTGCAGATAGGTCGGCAGCGTGATGGAAACGGCGTCCAGCTGCTCAGCTCGGAGCATCCGGTCAATGTTTGGGTAAAAGCGGAGGTTTGCCGGGTCGATTCTGCCCGGCAGTCCCGGAATATTCCCCAGCGCTGCATCCAGAGTTTGAGCAATATCCGGATTGGCGTCGCAAATGGCCGCAACCTCGACCTGCGGAAGCTGCGACCAGCACCCCAAGTGCATCCGCCCCATAAATCCAAAACCAATAATCCCGATTCGCATGCACAAATCTCCCCGTATGCCGTATCTTATGCATCCAGTATCCAGCGTCAACTATAATTTCTCCACGACAAATAAAGCGTCCCTTCCGTTAGCATAGCTTTCCTATGAACGAATGTTTCCTGAGGGTGCCCCCCATGAGGTCAAGATTGCGGACATTACACGTCTTGGTCTTTTCGTTTCCGGCCCTGTTCGTTCCACGAGAGAACAACCGACAAGACGGCCGATGCGGTTTTACAGGCCGGACGGCAGCAGTCCGACGGCACGCTCGATAGAATGGCTGCGGCGGCAGATGGCGACTCTATCTGTCCGATGCTGCCGATGGGGGCAGACTCCCTATGAGGGAGTTATATGTGAATATATGTAAATACCTGTATCTATGGAAAATTTGGCTAAAAATCCATACTCACAGTCTGC
>JAGPMT010000028.1 GCA_018052735.1 Phycisphaerae bacterium
GAGCTGGGGGCACAGGAGTATGTCTGGGCTGTGAAGCTCAACGGTCAGAAAGCTGTAGCGGTTGCCGTTTATGCAACACCCGGCGCCAACGCGCTGCAAGTCGTTAAAGGGGTGCGAAAGGCCCTTGCCGAATTAGCGCCGTCTTTTCCCGAAGGGCTGCGCTATACCGAGCCCTATAATCCAACCCAGTTTATTGAGGAATCGCTGTGGGAAGTTTTCTGGACACTGATTATGGTGGTGGTGCTGGTTGTGCTGACAGTATTTGTGTTCTTGGAAGACTGGCGAGCCACTCTGATTCCTTCCATAACCATTCCGGTTTCACTGATCGGCACGCTGGCCGTGATGAAGGCGGTGGGATTGTCCATCAATACTCTTTCGCTGTTCGGACTGGTGCTGGCAATCGGGATTGTAGTAGACGATGCCATTGTGGTGGTGGAAAACTGCGTTCGTCTCATTACCGATGAAAAGCTTTCTACCAAAGCCGCTGCTGTCAAGGCAATGCAGCAGGTAACAGGACCGGTTATTGCAACCACGCTGGTGCTGCTGGCCGTATTTGCCCCAACGGTATTCAGCGGCGGAATTACCGGGCGGCTTTATCAGCAGTTTACCATTACCCTGTCGATTGCGGTCTGTTTTTCAACACTCAACGCCCTGACGCTCAGCCCGGCGCTGTGTGCTATTGTCCTGCGTCCGGCCCAACAAAAGCAGGGCGGTCTGTTTCGCTGGTTTGACCGGTTTATCCGAAATACAACATCTCGCTATACTGCCGTTGTCAAAATGCTGATTCGGCGTACAGCAATAGTGCTCATTCTGTTTGTTGTCATTACAGCGTTATCGGTTATCGGTTTCGGCAAACTGCCGACGGGCTTTCTGCCGGATGAGGATGAAGGCACTATTTTAATCGGTGTGCGGCTGCCGGAGGGTTCTTCGCTGCACCGTACGATGGAAGTGATGGATACAATCGGCGGGATTCTCAGCCAAACAGAAGGCGTGGACCAGTACGCTGCAATCAGCGGTTTTTCGATGCTGGACAGTGCGATAGCCTCCAACGGCGGGACCTGCTTTGTCCGGCTCAAGCCCTGGGCCGAGCGCAAAGACCCGCGGCTGCATGTTGCCAGCATTGCACAGCGTCTGCAGGAACAGTTGTTTATGATACCCGATGCCCTATGTTTGGCGCTGCAGCCGCCGGCGATTATGGGATTGGGCGCAGCCGGGGGTTTTGAAGTGCGCGTGCAGGACCGCGGCGGGGCAGGGCTGCAAGAACTGGCGCGGCTCGGCAGCGACTTTGTGTATAAGGCAATGAACGACCCGGTGATTACCCGACTGAACAATTCGTTTACGATGTCTGTTCCGCAGCTGTATATTGATGTGGACCGCGTCAAGGCCCAGACGCTGGATGTGTCCCTTGGTACAATTTTTAATACGCTTCAAACCTGCTTGGGCAGTCTTTACATTAATGACTTCAATCTGTATGGACGGACGTTCCGCGTGATTGCTCAGGCCGAACCGCACCTGCGTACTTCGGTTGAGGATATTGCCCGGCTGGAAGTTCGAAGCCGCAGCGGCCAGATGATTCCCATACGCACACTGGCAACCGTGCGCGAAACGGTAGGCCCGCGGGATGTAACGCATTACAATATGTATCCGGCCACAACGATTACGGGTGTTGCCAGAGCCGGCTACAGTTCCGGTCAGGCGATGCAGCGTGTCAAAGAACTGCTGGATGAAATGCTCCCCCCCTCCATGGGCTATGAATGGTCCGGGATGAGTCTTCAGGAAATTAAAGCCGGCGGAAAAACAATTTATCTGTTTCTGCTGGCATCGTTGTTTGCTTATCTGTTTTTGGCTGCCCAGTATGAAAGCTGGTCGATTCCGCTGGCGATTGTGCTGGCTGTTCCTCTCGGTCTGCTGGGAGCGGCCGGTTTAACTTGGCTGCGGGGCTACGACAATAATATCTATACCCAGATGGGAATTGTCCTGCTGATAGGTGTCGTCTGTAAAACCTCCATTCTTCTGGTGGAATTTGCCAAGCAGCTCCACGAGCAGGGGTATTCCATTTTTGATGCAGCCGTCGAGGCAGCACGGCTTCGGTTCCGGCCTATTTTAATGACCGCTTTGACGACAGCGCTGGGAATGGTTCCGCTTACGGTTGCCGCAGGAGCCGGAGCAGCGGCTCGGCGAGCCATTGGAACATCGGTGTTCGGCGGAATGATTGTGGCGACGGTCTTGGGAGTGGTGATGATTCCCACTTTCTATGTTGCTGTCCAGTGGACCAAGGAAAAGGCACGCAGTATCGAAAAGCAGATTGAACAGAAGATTATCCATCCTTATCAGTAGGATAACAGCTGCCGCATCTTCGGCAAGATCCCGGATATGAGGGATTGCACAGACAGGCCTTTTCGGGTATCCTGATGCCGTCAATGGATGCTTGATGAGGATTTGAGATGCGGATAATACAATTGACGCCGGGCTCCGGGGATACGTTTTATTGTGAAAATTGTCTGCGGGACGGCCTGTTGGTGCAGACTATCCGGCGCGCGGGGCAGGATATTGTGATGGTGCCGATGTATCTGCCGCTCAGCCGCGATACGGCCGAAGCGGTCCAGACCGCTCCTTTATTTTTCGGGGGAGTGAATGTCTGGCTGCAGCAGAAATGTCCGCTTTTTGGCAAAACACCCCGCTGGCTGGATGCCCTGTTTGATAGTCCATTGCTCTTAAAAGGTGTCCGCAGACTGGCCGGAATGACACGGGCTGCAGATTTAGGGCCGATGACGGTTTCAATGCTGGCCGGTCCCGAAGGCCGGCAGGCCAAAGAAGTTCAGCGGCTGGTGGATTTTTTTCAGCAACCTCTCCATAAGCCGGATATCTGCATCTTTTCCAATCTGCTTCTGGCCGGATTGGCCGGACCGATTAAAGAACGCTTGCAATGCAAATTGGTTTGCTGGCTTCAGGATGAAAGGGGATTTATTGAAGCATTAGGGATGCCTTGGAGCCGTAAAGTTTGGAATCGGATTTCCGAGCTTCTGCCTCTTTTTGATATGTTTATTTCAGTCAGCCGCTTTTATGCCCAAGTGATGCAGGAATGTTTGCCTATTCCCGCCGAAAAAATGGCAGTTTTGCCGCCGGGTATTGATGTGTCCCTGTATGAGCAGGCCGCTGTATCTGCCCAAGCTCCGACCATTGGTTTTCTGGGCCGAATGTGCTGGGATAACGGATTGGATATTCTGCAGGAGGCCTTTTGCCGAATCGTCCAAAGCGGCAGCGAACTATCAAAAAATCTTCGGCTTCTGATTTGCGGCGGAAGGACTTCAGCGGACAAAAAATATATCGAGCGTATAGAAAAGGGATTCGAGAATGCCGGTATCAGACAGCAGGTTCAGTTTATGGAAGACTTTGATTTTCAGGCACGGCACAGTTTTCTGAAGCAGCTGACGGTATTGTGTACCCCGAGCCGCCAGACGCCGGGATATGCGATGAATGTGCTGGAAGCGATGGCATGCGGCGTTCCGTTTGCTGCGCCGAACATCGGGGTGTATGGTGAGTGGGCTCAAATGACCGGCGGAGGAATTTTATATGAATCCAATACACCTTTGGAGCTCGAAAAAACATTGCGTCAGGTATTGCAGAATCCAGACCAGCTCAGACGACAGGGGACCAACGCCCGGACAGCTGTGCAGAACTGTTTTGATATTCGCAAAAATGCCCAAGTACTGATGCAGCGGCTGCACGAATGCCGCGACGGAACCAAACAATGCTCGAATTGATAAATGTCTGCAAAAAATATTCCTCGCCAGCAGGGGATGTAGCGGTGCTGAACAATATCAATCTGTTCATTGAAGCCGGACAAAGCGTGTCTATTATGGGGCCGTCCGGCAGCGGCAAAACAACCCTGCTGAACCTGATGGGCGGCCTGGATAGGCCCACAGAAGGTAAAGTCATTTTAGAACAGAAAAATCTCGGACAGCTCTCCGGCCGCCAGCTGGCCCGTGTGCGAAACAGCCAAATCGGCTTTGTTTTTCAGCTTCACTATCTGCTGCCCCAGTGTACGGTACTGGAAAATGTTCTTCTGCCCACGCTGGCGGTTCATCAAAGCACTTCCCAAAGAGAAGACAGCTACCATCGGGCAATGAATCTGCTGGAACGAACGGGTTTGCGCCGGTATGCCGATGCCCGCCCGGGACAGCTTTCCGGCGGGCAGCGGCAGAGAGCGGCTGTGGTGCGGGCACTGATATGCCGGCCGCGCATCCTGCTGGCGGATGAGCCGACAGGTTCGCTGGATGCCGATACGGCCGAACAGATTTCGGACCTGCTGCTGGAGCTCAACCAAAGCGAATCGGTGGCTCTGGTCGTGGCAACGCATTCGGAAAAACTGGCTGCCAAAGCACGCCGGCGGTTTCGATTGGAAAAGGCAAATCTGACGGAAGTTTAATTTCGGATGACATTGTTCCGTGTAATAAAACGCGATTTAGTTTTTTTCTGGAGGCGTCATATTCCAACAGCGCTTCTGGCTGCAGTCTGCTGCGCAGTCCTGACAGGAGCTATACTGGTGGGCGATTCGGTTCAGTTCAGTCTGCGGCGCCTTGGCCGTCTGCGTCTCGGGTCTGTGAAATATGCAATGGCGGTTCCGGGTTATTTTTTTCGGCAGGAGCTTGCCGATGACCTTGCTGCTGCAACCGGCATTTCAACAGCACCGCTGCTGGCGTTGCAGGGTGTTTTGGAATCAGCGGATGGTTCGGTGCATATCAGCCGTGTGAATGTCTATGGGATAGACCGCCGCTTTTGGAAATTTGCATTGACTCCGCCGGCCGATACGACAATCCCCGATGGGTCGGTCTGGGTCAGTCAGGCTGTTGCCTCGCGTCTGGGAGGACAGAAAACAAATTTGCTGATTCGCCTGCCGGCCGAATCGATTGTATCGCAGGATTTGATTTTTTCTCTGGAAGAGGCCAAAACTGCGGCTTGGCCGGTAACTATTGGCGCGACGGTCAGCGATGAAACATTGGGACGTTTTGGACTTTCTGCCCGGCAGGAGGCGCCGCTGAATGTCTTTGTGCCGATTGGCTGGCTGGCGGAAAAAGCCCGTACGGCAGGCAAAGCCAATCTGCTTTTAGCCGGCGACGGCGGCCAGAAGCGTCTTGGTATCTCCGCTTTAAACGCCAAGCTTAGGCTCCTGCTTCATCCGGAAGATTTAGACCTGCAGATTGGCTGTCCAGCAGGCCAGAACGCAATCGAGCTTCGCAGCAGCCGTATTTTCATTGAGGAGCCGATTGCTCGTGCTGCACTGGCCTCCGGCAGCGGAGGAACCGGAATTTTGACATATTTTGTCAATGAAATCCGCCTGAACGACAAAAGTGTTCCCTATTCGATGATTTCCGGTGTCGGCGGAATCCCCGAATTTGATGGTTTGCGGGACGACGAAATTGTTATTCATGAATGGCTGGCTGACCAGTTGGGGGCAGATGCCGGTGACCGTCTTAACTTGACATTCTTCAAAGTCGCCCCCACCCGGCAATTGATTGAGCAAAACGAGCTGTTTACCGTTCGGCGGGTAGTTCCCATGATGGGAGTGTATGCAGATTCTTCGCTGATGCCTGATTTTCCCGGACTGGCACAGGTTGAAAACTGCCGCGACTGGAAGCCCGGCATCCCGATAAAACTGGACAAAATACGCCCCCAAGATGAACTGTATTGGGACAGATACAAAGGAACCCCCAAAGCATTCGTATCGCTGGCGGCCGCACAGAAAATCTGGGCCAATCGATTTGGGTCCCTGACCGCGGTGCGCTGGAATACAGACGCCGTCACGGAACAGGCGATTCGAACTGAATTAATGCAGAGAATCGATGCCGTATCATTGGGATTTCTATTCGAGGATGTCCGGTCTGCGGCTGACACCAGCGCCTCCGGTTCGACAGATTTTGCCGGTTTGTTTGCCGGATTAAGCATGTTCCTGATTTTTTCGGCAGCTGTTCTTCTGGCTCTGGTATTTGTATTTCATACCGAAACCCGCGCCGCTCAAGTGGGGCTGCTGCTGGCCTGCGGCTGGGATTGGCTGCGAATATTTGCGCTGCTCATGGCCGAGGGAATTGCCGTGGCGCTGGGTGGCTGTGCGGCGGGTGCAGCTGCATCGATGCTCTATGCCAAGGGATTGATTGCGGCGCTTAACACCGGCTTCTGGGCAGGCGCTGTCGGCTCCCTGAATTTAATTTTTCATGCGGCATTCCAAACCGTGCTGAAGGGTTTTTCTGTCAGTGTTCTGATATGCATATTCACCATCCAAGTTGCCCTGTACCATCGCATCCGCCGCCCAGTTCACCAGTTTTTGACCGGGACCTTCGAAACATATCGCTCGGGTACCCCTATACGGCTGAAGCTCTTTGCCGCTTTCAGCGGAATGCTTCTCGCCGCGGGCGTCGGCTTGCCGTGGGGGGCGGATCAAGAGTCTCAGGCGGGATTATTTTTTTTATGCGGGACGCTGCTGCTGGCCGGATTCTTTTTTACCGCCGCATGGGGCTTGGGCTGGCTGCGGCTGTCCAGCCGCTCTTTTGCCCGCTCCCAGCCGCTTTTAGCCGTCCGAAACATCCCCCGCCGCACTTGGCGGTCGCTGGCTGTTTTAATCACGCTGGCCTGCGGCGTCTTTTTGGTGCTCAGCATCGGCGCCAATTACAGACACGCCGGTATGATGATACAAAGACGCGACTCAGGGGCAGGAGGATTTGCCCTGCTGGCCGAGACGACATTGCCTCTGACGCAGCTTCCTTCTCTGCCGGCCGATCCGCAAAGCGGCCTGCCTGCGATAGCGCCCAACAGCATTGTAGGAATGCGGGTCTACCAGCAGGAGGAAGCAAACTGTCTGAATCTCAATCGTGTTCTGCGCCCAACACTGCTGGGGGTAAAGCCTGAAGAACTGTCCCGGCGGGGCGCCTTTGCATTTCAAAAAGTCATTGAAAGCCCCGCCGCTGCTGATGGCTGGCAGCTGTTGCTGCAAACGCAGGATGACGGAACAATTCCTGCAATCGGCGATTATGCAACCGTTTTCTGGGGTTTAGGCAAAAAAATCGGCCAGTCTCTGAATTATCGAGATGAAGGTGGAAGAAATATTAAGCTTAAAATCGTGGGAATACTGAAAGATTCCGTCCTTCAGGGACGTTTGCTGATTTCGGAAGACCATTTTATCCGTCTTTTTCCATCCGAGGACGGAATGCGGATGTTTCTGATAGAAACAGACTGGAAAAATGACAGTCAGCAGGCAGCACGATTGTCACGATTGTATCGTGATATGGGGATGGAGGCGATTCCTGCCGGCCAAAAGCTGGCGGCATTCTACGAGGTGGAAAATACCTATATGGCGATTTTTCTTGTGCTTGGCGGCTTCGGTTTGATATTGGGATCGGCTGGATTGGGATTGGTACTGGTGCTCAATATACTGGATCGGCGTGCCGAACTGGCGATGATGCAGGCAGTAGGATTCACCGGGGAGGATGTGTGCCGAATGCTTTTTATGGAGCATGCGGTCCTGCTGGCGGCAGGGGTGATCTGCGGATTGCTGCCGGCGCTGCTGGCTGTCGCGCCGGCGATAGCAGCCCGCGGGCAGGATTTCCCCGGCGGCCGTATCGCTTTGATTATTGCCGCTTTGCTGGTCAGCGGCGCCGTCTGGATTCGAGTAGCGGTTGCCGGTGCGGCAAGAATGAATTGGCTTGAAATACTTAAAAATGAATAACTGTCCCAGAGAGCTGGCTTCAAGATGAACAAACATGCACTGAT
This sequence comes from Phycisphaerae bacterium, assembly GCA_018052735.1. Taxonomy (GTDB): domain Bacteria; phylum Planctomycetota; class Phycisphaerae; order Sedimentisphaerales; family Anaerohalosphaeraceae; genus 4572-13. Next base: position 7,765 of record JAGPMT010000028.1, read on the forward strand.
AGCACCTATAATAACAGGATTGATCCTGACAATGGCTGTGTACCATTGGGTCAATGCTTTTAGGAGCTTTCAGGTTCCGCCGCGTCTGGCCGGTCAGGACGGCAGACCTCAGCGCGATCAGACACAAACGCAAACCGCCCAAATTGAAGGCACGCTGCAGCGCTTCGACGGCAGTGCCTCTGCTTTGCAGGCAAGCTGGCCGCAGTTTCGCGGCCCCAGCCGCAGCGGAATTATCCATTCCGATGTTCCTCTGGCGCGTCAATGGCCTGCTCAGGGCCTCCCCAAACTCTGGGAGATTCAATTGGGCGACGGATACGCCGCTCCTGTGGTGCACAACGGTTGTGTATATCTGGTGGATTATGATTTGCAGGCCGAAGCAGATGCTATCCGATGCTTTTCGCTGGACGACGGCAGAGAAATCTGGCGGTACAGCTATCCGGTTAAAATAAAACGCAATCACGGGATGAGCCGTACTATACCTGCGGTAACAGACCGTTATCTGGTGGCCATGGGACCCAAATGTCATGTTACCTGTTTGGATGCTGTCAGCGGTCAATTTCGCTGGATGATTGATTTGGTCCGCGAATTTGGCGCCACAGAGCCGCTTTGGTATGCCGGCCAATGTCCGCTGATTGCGGATGGCAAAGCTATTCTGGCTCCTGCCGGGCCGGATGTTCTGATGATGGCCGTCGATTGTCAAACCGGTCAAATTGTTTGGAAATGTCCCAATCCAAACAAGTGGAAAATGACGCATACCTCTATTTTGCCGATGCAGTTTGAGGGTATGGATTTCTATGTCTATGCCGCCAGCGGGGGAGTAGCTGCTGCGGATGCCGCACAAGGAACCCTGCTGTGGCAGACAGATGCGTGGTTTCTGCGAACCAATGTACCGACCCCTGTCGATGCCGGCGGAGGGAAGATTTTCCTGTCTGCCGGCTACAATAAAGGCAGTTTAATGCTCCAGCTGGAACGGCAGGGGGAAAAACTTATCCCCAAAGTCCTGTTTACGCGTCCGCCGGAAATTTTCGGCTCAGACCAGCAGACTCCTATCTTTTATAAGGGGTATATTTACGGTGTCCGTCCGGACAAACAATTCGTTTGTTTGGATACAGAGGGTAATATTGTCTGGACAAGCGGTTCAGAGAACCGGTATGGTTTAGGGCCGTATATCATCGCAAACGATATGATTTATCTATTGAATGATGATGGAGTTTTGTCGCTGATTGAAGCATCCAGCGAGAAGTTTAATCTTTTATCGCAGACACGAGTGCTCAGCGGCCACGAGTCCTGGGGGCCGATGGCATTGGCGGCAGGGCGCCTGCTGGTGCGGGATTTGACAACGCTTGTTTGTCTGGATGTCGCGGCAAAATGACGCGGCTTGTATTGAACAGCAAAATCCATTATACTCCTGTAAGTTTTCATAGCTGTAGGGTTGCTTTAGTTGATAAAACAGACAAATAAAATCTATTCTGCGGTCATTGTTGGGCTGGTTCTTGCAGCTGCGGCAGCGGCAGGCCTGATTGCATTTTTTTTGTTTGATGCTTCCGGTTCCCAGATAAAGCCTGCCCCGGAGTATTCATATAATATCGAACAATATGCAAAAATAGATCCGGAACTGATTTTATACCGTCAGACCGGCGACACGCTCCAGCTGCGATTTGAGAAATGTTCTGCCATTGCTGTTGATGCCGTCCGGCGGATGTACATTGCCGGCGATCAAAAAATAGCGGTTTATGATGCCCAGCATTCCATCCAGAGGGAAATCGAGCTGAAGGATGAACCAACCTGCCTCCACATTGACTTTGACGGCGGCTTGATAGCGGGTTTGAAAAATCATCTGGTATTTTTAGATACAGAGGGTCAAACACGGAACCAGTGGCCGGCGCCGGCTGAAAATGCGCTCCTGACCTCTATTGCAGCCGATAGGGACAACATATTTGCCGCCGATGCAGTCAACAAGCTTGTCTGGCGGTTCAGCCGCACCGGAGAGGTTCAAAACCAGATTGGCCGCAAAGATGCAGCAGCCAATATCCCCGGTATTGTTGTTCCAAGTCCCTATTTTGACATAGCGGCCTATCCAGACGGTCTGCTCCGTGTAGTCAATCCCGGCCGGCATTGGATTGAGGCCTATACTGCTGATGGACACCGCCAATGGTATTGGGGCAGGGCCGGTGTGGATATCGAGGGCTTCAGCGGCTGCTGCAATCCGGTGGCGCTGGCTGTGCTGCCGGACGGAGGATTTGTAACCTGTGAAAAAGGATTGGTTCGTGTTAAAGTGTACAGCGCCGAGGGTCAGTTTATCGGCGTGGCGGCCGGGCCCGAGCAGCTGGGTTGGTCAGAGCCCCTGCGGATTTGCACAACAGCGGAAGAATGCAAATCCAAAGGATTTGATGTCGCTGTTGATTCCGACGGCCGTATTTATGTGCTCAATACCGTAAATAATACAGTCAAGATATTTGAAAAGAAATGAATAACAAACACACAGGACAGACTACGCGACGGCGTCTGGCTCTGGATGCCCTGCGATGGGCGATGACATCCGGGTTTGGACTGCTGTCGCTGCGGCTGACGCGGCGGGAGTCCGGCATACAGGAACATCCCTGCATCGATGTCAAGGGGCTGACCGGATGCCGCAATTGTCCCGTTTGGGATGCCTGCCGTCTTCCGCGGGCGCTGTCGGTTAAACAGTTTATTAACAATGACAAACAGAAATCCTGACAAGCTGTATCGGCGCACTTTTTTGCGTGAAGGACTCTGGACTGCTGTGCTGACATCTCTGGCAGCGGCGGCAGCGGCTCTTTTTGCCAAATCACGCAGATCCCCCGCAATGGTCTGGCAGATTGATCCGTTGAAATGCATTGCCTGCGGCCGCTGTGCAACCCACTGCGTTCTCAATGAGTCTGCTGTCAAATGCGTCCACGCATATGCAATGTGCGGCTACTGCGATTTATGCACCGGCTATTTTGTTCCCGAACCCAAAGAATTGTCCACCGCCGCCGAAAATCAGTTATGCCCAACAGGGGCTATCCGGCGGACTTATGTGGAAGATCCTTATTTTGAATATACGATAGATGAGTCCTTGTGCATCGGCTGCGGCAAATGCGTCAAGGGCTGCGGCGCTTTCGGCAATGGTTCGCTGTTTCTGCAGGTCCGCCATGACCGTTGTCTGAACTGCAACGAGTGTGCGATTGCAGCAGCCTGTCCTTCGCAGGCCTTCAAGCGGGTACCTGTGGAAAATCCCTATCTATTGAAGGATCAGCTATGAGCCGAATACCATCTGTGCTTTGGATTCTGCTATGGTTGGTTGTCGCTGCGCCGGCGCTGTCAGTGCAGCGGTTTCCCCCTCCGGAATTTGAGAATGAGTATGTAATCCCCTCTCCGACAACACCCATGCCCCGCTCTGAAATATATCAGGCGGCGGATGTTGTTGTATTGACCGCGGCTCTGCTGGCGGCCTCTTGGCTGGTTCTCAAAAAACGCTCCCGACGAGCCATTGTCCTGCTGATGCTGGCATCTCTGGCCTACTTCGGCTTCTGGCGGAAGGGCTGCATCTGTCCGATTGGTGCTATCGGAAATATATCGCTGGCGCTGTTCAATTCAGACTTTGCCATTCCGTGGACGACGGCGGCATTTTTCTTTCTGCCGCTGGTCTTTGCGCTGTTTTTCGGCCGCGTTTTCTGCGGGGCCGTCTGTCCGCTGGGCGCACTGCAGGACATCGTGCTGCTGCGTCCGATACAGATTCCTCTCTGGCTGGAGACTCCGCTGCGCCTGCTGGCATGGCTGTATCTGTTGATGGCGATTCTGTATGCCGCCGCAGGCAGCGCGTTTCTCATTTGCCGCTATGACCCATTTGTAGCGTTCTTTCGATTCAGCGCCAATCCGGCGATGTGGGTCATCAGCTTTGCAATGCTGGCGATGGCAGTCTTTATCCCCCGGCCGTACTGCCGCTTTTTATGTCCGTATGGCGTCATTCTGCGTCAGTTGGCGCGGTTTTCAAAATTATCCGTAACGATTACGCCGGACGAATGCATCCATTGCCGTCTATGTGAAAATGCCTGCCCTTTCGGTGCCATCGATAAGCCCACGGTCGAGTGGCCGCAGACGGAACGCTCCAAAGGCCGCCGTCGGCTGCTGCTGCTTATGGCCTTGCTGCCGGTTCTGACGGCCGCAGGCGCGGCCTTGGGCTATGCCCTGCATTCGAAAATGGCAATGAGTCATCCGGTTGTGCGGCTGGCCTATCTGACAGGCCTTGAGCAGAAGGGTCTTCTCAAAGAGCTGCCGGAGGAAATAAAAGCATTCCATGCCGCCGGACAGAGCAGTGAGGTACTCTGCCGGCAGGCCGATGCAAAACAAAGACAGTTTGCCGTCGGCGGTGCCTTGGCGGGCGGCGGGATGGGATTGATTGCCGGCGGCATGCTGATTGCCGGCAGTATTTTTTGGAAACGGACCGATTATCAGGCCAACCGCGGCAGCTGCTTGGCCTGCGGGCGGTGTTTTAACAGCTGCCCGCGTCATCGGCTGCGGCTGAAGAGAAATCAGCAACCGGAAAAAAACGGATGATAAGACAGTATGGAAGCCCAACGGATTAGTCAACGGTACAGCAGCGCAGTTTTTCAGTCGGCTGTCGGGGTGGCGATTGTAGCCGGCGTATTCTGTCTGATTATTGCCGGCATGATGGCTGTTCAGGCATATCATATGAAAACAGCCGATCCAGCCCGCGCAGCGGAATTGGAAGCAATGAAAGTCCAAGCCCGTCAATACCCTGCAGATGAAGCGCTCGCCCGCTCTATTCTTCAGCTTGATACGCAGATTCGGCGCGACCAGTTTGCACGTCTTTATTTCCTCCAGCGGGGAATGGTGCTGCTGGCAGCGGCGGCAGCCGTGTGTGTGGGTGCTGTTCTGGGGGCCGGTGCCTATCGTCCCCGCACTCCTGTCTTAAAGCCGCAGGGTGATTTAAAAATGCTTCAGATTCGGCAAGCTGTCCGCATTCGCACGGCTCTGACCATTACGCTGATAGTGATGGGAGCCGCTGGGCTGTTCTGGATGTTTTCGACTCCCGCCGCTGACATACTCTCTTCCGGCGGGCGTGCTGAAATCCCGGATGATTCAAGCCCTGTCGAATCCCAAACGGCATCAATGGAGGAAATGCTAGCCCATTGGCCGACATTTCGCGGCCCTGAAGGACTGGGCATCTGCCGCTTCGAAAATATTCCCGAACAATGGGACGGCCCAACAGAAAAGAATATTCTTTGGAAAGCGGCTGTGCCGCTGCCCGGCCATAACTCCCCGATCGTCTGGGGCAATCATGTCTATTTGACCGGTGCCACAAAAGAGCGCCAGCAGATTTTCTGTTTTGATGCCCGCAGCGGCCAATTGCTGTGGGCGGGCGATGTGTCGATTCCTCCCTCGCTGCAGCGGGATGAAATGGACATTATGGAAGAGACCGGCTATGCGGCCAGCACAGCTGTAACAGACGGCAGGCGGGTGTGTGCCATTTTTGCCGGCGGGGATATGGGCTGTTTTTCAGCGGACGGCAGACGGTTGTGGGAAAAGCATCTGGGAGTTCCGGAAAGTGCCTATGGCTACGCCGCTTCGCTGACGGCGTTTGAAAATCTTGTTATTGTTCAATGGGATGTGGGCTTTGAGCCCGGCGGCAGCAAACTGATGGCGCTGGATTGGCTGACGGGTAAAACGATATGGGAAACCGCCCGTCCCGTCCCCAATTCCTGGTCATCTCCCACCGCCGCACAGGTGGGCGGGCAATGGCGTCTCTTAACCGCCGGCTCTCCCTTTGTGATTGTGTACGATCCGAAAACGGGCGCCGAGCAGTTTCGGGCCGCCTGCATTGAAGGGGATATTGCGGTTACTCCTATTACCGCCGGCGGCAGAATCTTTGTTGTCGAACCCTACAATAAACTGGTTGCCCTTGATGCCCAGAACGTGCAGGATCAGGCAGCTGCGCCCATTCTTTGGCAGGCCGAGGCGTCCATGCCCGATATCTGCAGCCCGGTCACTGACGGCCACTATATTTGGACACTGACAACCGAAGGCGGCCTGAACTGCTTTCGTGTTTCCGACGGCAGCAAGATATATTCTCAGCAGCTGAGCGGAAACTTTCTGTCCTCGCCGACGCTGGTTGGAGATGTGCTGTATCTGCTCAGCGAAAAGGGCACAATGATTCTGGCCCGGACTGGGCAGGACTATGCCGAAATCCGGCGCAATGAGATCGGCGAGAAGTGCTTTGCCAGTCCAGCCTTTGCACCGGGACGGATTTATATTCGAACGATGAACCATTTATTCTGTATTGGAAAGTCGGATTGAGCGAGATTGATCTCACTATTGTAGATGCCTGTATCGAACGCATCGGCAGACAGCCTTGTTATGCGCTGCCGCTGCTGCAGGCTGTTCAGGAAGCATTCGGCTATCTGCCGGAGGAAGCCATCGAGCGGCTGTCGGAAAAAACCGACTGCACCGCTTCGACACTTTGGTCGGTGGCGACCTTCTACGACCAGTTCCGTCTCAAGCCGGCCGGCAGATATTCCATTCGGGTCTGCGTGGGAACGGCCTGTCATGTAAAAGGCAGCGACCAGATTTATGAGGCCTTTCGGCGCTATTTGAAAATCGCCGAAGGCGAGGATACCGATGCAGACCGTCTTTTTACAGTCGATCGGGTGGCCTGTCTGGGCTGCTGCACCTTAGCGCCGGCAGTGCAGATTGGCGAGGTTACATACGGACATGTAACACAGGAAACGGTCGGGGCAGTTCTGACGGACTTTCTCGAACGGCAGAAGACAGCAAGCCGCCATCCTGACCGTCGAGTCGGTCACGATGTGCCCCCGGAAGGGGAAATACGCATTGGTCTGGGCTCCTGCTGTGTGGCGCGAGGCAGCGCCAAGCTGCTGGCTGCAATAAAGCAGGTGATGGAAGAAACGGCTATTCGGGCAAGCATTAAGCATGTCGGCTGTGTGGGAATGTGCTACCAAACCCCGCTTCTGGAAATCGTTTCCCCTTCTGGCCAGTCAACCCTCTATGTTCGGGTCGAACCGGAAGATGCCAAGCCCATTTTGCTCAAGCATTTTCGGCCTTCCGGAAAACTGCGCTCCCTTGCCAACTGCATCTGTGATGCGGTGGATAGGATTTTGACGGATTCCGTTGCTTTGCCGTTCGATCGTTATCCGGCGGATGTGCGCGAACCGGATATTTCCGATTTTTTAAGCCGTCAGAAACGGATTGCAACCGAGCATTGCGGATCCCTCAGCCCGGTGGATATCGACGAATACAAGAGCCGAGGTGGCTTCCAAGCGTTCCAAAAAGCCCTGACAGATCTTTCACCCGAAGACATTATCGAACAGATTCATCAATCTGGTCTTCGCGGAAGAGGCGGGGCAGGCTATCCGACCCATTTGAAATGGACTGCCGTTCGTCTCGCAGAGGCCGAGCAGAAATTTATAGTCTGCAACGGCGACGAAGGCGACCCCGGCGCTTTTATGGACCGTATGCTTATGGAATCTTATCCTTTCCGGATTCTGGAAGGGATGATGATTGCCGCTCGCGCTGTCGGGGCAAGCCGCGGATATTTGTATATCCGTGATGAATATCCCCTTGCTGTGGAGCGCATCAGCCGGGCGATTGAACAATGCCATGCCCATGGCTATCTGGGCGAAGGAATCGCAGCAAGCGATTTCTCGCTTGAACTGAAGATTTACAAAGGAGCAGGGGCATTTGTCTGCGGCGAGGAAACAGCCCTGTTGAAAAGCATCGAAGGCAAGCGGCCTGCTCCGCATCTGAGGCCTCCCTATCCGGCCCGACAGGGATTATGGGGCTATCCGACCCTGATCAATAACGTAGAGACCTATTCGCTGGTGCCTTGGATTATCAGGCAGGGAGCCGCGGCGTTTGCCCAGCTGGGCACTCCGCAAAGCAGGGGTACGAAGGTCTTTGCTTTAGCCGGCAAGATACGCCGCGGCGGCCTGATTGAGGTGCCGATGGGTATTACGATTCGACAGGTGGTTGAGGAAATCGGCGGCGGCATTGAAGGCGATAAAAAGCTCAAGGCCGTCCAGATTGGAGGTCCCTCCGGCGGTTGTGTGCCGGCTGAAATGGCGGATATTTCTATTGATTACGAATCCCTCCATGCGGCCGGGGCGATTATGGGATCCGGCGGTTTGGTGGTATTGGATGAAACTGACTGTATGGTCGATATTGCCCGGTATTTTCTGGAATTTACACAGCGCCAGTCCTGCGGGCGGTGCACATTCTGCCGTATAGGAACCAAGCGAATGCTCGAAATCCTCCAGCGTCTCTGCAGCGGGCAGGGAAAAGCCGATGATTTGGATAAACTTCACCAGCTGGCCGTGATGGTTCAGAATACCAGCATTTGCGGTTTGGGCAAAACCGCACCCAATCCCGTATTGTCAACATTGAAGTATTTTCGCCGCGAATATGAAGCGCATCTCAACGGCGTCTGTCCGGCCGGAAAATGCCGCGGTCTGATTACCTATTCGATTAATGATAAGTGTATCGGCTGTACAATTTGTGCCCAGCGGTGTCCGGCAGATGCCATTGCGATGAAACCGTATGAGAAACACCAAATCGACCAAGCCAAATGCATCCGCTGCGGCACCTGCAAGTCGGTCTGTCCGGCGGATGCTGTCGAGGTCAAATAACAATTGATGATTACATTAACCATTGACAATCAGACAGTTGAGGTTGCTGCTGGAGCGACCATTCTGGAAGCCGCCCGAAAACTTGGGATTCATATCCCTGTTCTGTGTTTTGCTGACGGCTGCAAACCCTCAACAAGCTGCATGGTCTGTGTTGTGCGCGTGGAAGGTTTTAAAACACTGGTTCCAGCCTGCGGCACTCGCGCTGCCCCTAATATGGTTGTTCATACGCAGTCCGAAGAGATTGCCAAAGCCCGTAAGGCCGCCATCGAACTGCTGTTGAGCGACCACGTCGGCGATTGCGAGGGACCCTGCGAAATGGGCTGTCCGGCCGGTATGGATATCCCGAAAATGATCCGACAGATTGCTGCTGAGGATTGGCAGGGGGCGATTCGAACTGTCAAACAGGATATTCCGCTGCCGGCGATACTGGGTCGGATTTGCCCAGCCCCCTGCGAAAAAGTCTGCCGCAGGGCACAGGCCGATGAACCCGTGGCAATCTGCCTTCTGAAACGGTTTGTGGCGGATGTGGATTTAGATTCTTCCAATCCTTATATGCCGCACTGCACCCAACCGACTGGCCGAAAGGCCGCTGTTATCGGTGCCGGTCCGGCCGGATTGTCCGCCGCTTATTACCTTAAACAGGCCGGCATTGATTGCGATGTCTATGACGAGCATGCACAGCCCGGCGGGGCACTTCGCTTTGCAGATATTGACAGAATGCGGCTGCCTTTGTCTGTAGTCGAGCGGGAAATCGGCCAATTGTTGAGCATCGGAGTCCGTTTTATAGGCAATATCCGCGTTGGCAGGGACGTTTCCATAGATGAATTGAAAAGTCAATATGATGCTTTCCTGCTGGCCGTCGGCCCGAAAGATGCTGCACAGGCCGCTGCTGATTGGGGTATTGCTGTTATAGACGACAAAATACAGACAGATCGTCAGAAATACTCGACTTCTGTCAAAGGTATTTTTGCGGCCGGCGGCTGTACGGGTTCACGAAATCTCTGTATTCGGGCAGTGGCCGACGGCAAAAAGGCCGCTTATGCGATACAATCGTACCTGCTGGGATTAAACGGTGTGCCTGTACGAACCTATTGCCATCGGATGGGAGTAGTCGAAAAAGAGCAATTACAGTTTTTTCTTAAACATGCCTCCGGTGCAGAACGTACACAACCCCTGACTGTTAATAGCGGTTATTTGCCCCAGCAGGCCCGACAAGAAGCCCAAAGGTGCCTGCACTGCGATTGCCGAAAGGCTGACCAATGCGCCCTGCGGCAGCGGGCGACAGAATTGGCAGCGCGTCAGAAAAGCTGGGAAAGCCAGGAAGATTTAGTTGCCCGGATTGTAAAGGACAAAAATATCATCTTCGAGCCGGGCAAATGTATCAAATGCGGCCTGTGTGTGCAAACGGCAAAAAAGGAAGGCCAAAAGATTGGTTTGGCGTTTGAGGGACGAGGCTTTGAGATGAAAATTGCTGTGCCGCTTAATAAATCACTGGCAGACGGTTTGACACAGGCGGCGTTGAAATGTATTGAAATTTGTCCGACGGGAGCATTGGCTCCTGCGGCTCAATGAATAAAACTTCTTTTTCGGGAGAACAAAATGGCTGTTCGTTCATTCTGCAACGTATTAGTAGCAATTGCGGCACTTTTACTGTTGGGGGCTCATTCGTACGGGAATGACTGGCCGCATTGGCGGGGGCCTGATTACGACGGCATCAGCAAAGAAACGCAATGGGATCCATCCGGTAAAGACAGCAAAATCCTCTGGGAGGCACAGGTAGGAATCGGTTTTTCCGCTGTGTCCGTGGCCAACGGCAAGGCCTATACAATCGGCAACATCAATAAGGAAACCGATGTTGTCTATTGTTTTGATGCCGTTACCGGCAAGGAACTCTGGCGGCATGAATATCCTGAAAAACTGGGTGCAAAATACTATGAAGGCGGCACACACAGCACCCCGACCATCGAAAACGGAAAAGTCTATACTGTCAGCAAATTCGGCAAAGTATTCTGTCTGGATGCCGATACCGGCGCCGTTGTCTGGCAAATCGAGCTTCCCTTCAAAACGCCCGAATGGGGTTTTGCAACCTCAGCGCTGATAGTCGGCGAAAAGCTGATTTTAAATGTCGGTTCTGCCGGTCTGGCCTTGGACAAGGCCACCGGCCGGATCATCTGGAAAAGCGACAACAGCGAGCCCGGTTACGCCACACCCGTCCCGTATATGCACGATGGAATACCTGCTGTAGCGATATTCGGCAAAGATACCGTTATGGGTATCCAGATTGCAGATGGAAAACAGCTCTGGTCTGCCCCGTGGAAAACCCAGTATGATGTGAACGCCTCTGATCCGATTATTGTCGGCAAAGAATGCTTCGTTACTTCCGGATACAATCGGGGGGCTGGTCTTATTGATTTTTCCCAAGCCCAGCCCAAAATGGTCTGGGAAAATAAAAATATGCGCTCCCAGTTGAGCGGGCCTGTTTTAATCGATGGATACCTGTACGGTATTGATGACAACCAGCTGGTTTGTCTGGATTGGAAAACCGGACAGAAGAAGTGGGCCTTTGCAGATGTTAAAAAGGGCGCAGTCAGTGCTGCCGGCAGCACCCTAATTGTCATCGGCGAAAAGGGAATGCTCTATACAATCAAGGCCTCCCCTGAAAGCTGTCAGCCGATTGCGTCCGTTCCGGTGCTCAACGGCAAATGCTGGACAATGCCGGTTCTGGCCAACGGACGCCTCTATGTCCGTGATACAGGGGGGCATTTGGTCTGTGTGGATATGCAGGACAAAAACGCCCCGCTGGTTACGCCGGCGATTGTCCCTGCGGAAAATCCCCAGTGGCCGCAGTGGCAGGGGCCTAACCGCGATAATCTCAGTTCCGAAACCGGCCTTCTCAAGCAATGGCCGGCCGAAGGCCCCAAGATGCTGTGGGCCGCTGAAGGCATCGGCGAGGGCTACTCCTCCCCGACCATTGCCGAAGGCCGCATTTATATTACCGGAATGAAAGACAACGAAGGTTTTTTGACCTGTCTGGATATGGACGGCAAACAGCTCTGGACAGCCAATTACGGCCCCGAATGGCGCCGTGCCACACCGGGCGTACGCTGTACGCCCACAGTGGATAACGGCTGTGTCTATGTCATCAGCGGCACCGGTCAGGTTGGCTGCTTTGATGCCCAGTCCGGTCAGAAGCTCTGGCTGGTGGATGCCTTCGGCCAGCTCGAAGGACAATATGGTATGTGGGGCATTGCCGAATCCCCCCTCATTGTTGAAGATAAGGTCATTTTCATTGTCGGCGGCAAGAAAGCGATGGTGGCCGCCCTGAATAAAAAAGACGGTTCAACAGTCTGGACAGTCCCCTCCAACGGCAGCCGGAGTGCCTATTCTTCTCCCATCGCCTTCCAGTGGGGCGGCAAAACCATCATCGCCGGCATGACCGAAAGCGTTTTGTTCGGCCTCAACGCCGCCGATGGAACTGTTCTCTGGACATTCCCGATTCAGGACTATGTCTCCAGAAATCAGAAAATCCATCCCAATACACCCTATTTCAAAGATGGGCTGATTTTCTATACCAGCGGGTATGATATGGGGGCCGTTCAGCTTCGAATTGCACCGGATGCCGCCAGCGTTGAAAAGGTCTGGACTAATCCTGAAATCGACTGCCACCACGGCGGCTTTGTTGTACTTGACGGATATATCTATACAAGCGACTGGCGCGGCAACGATAACGGCTATTGGCTCTGCGCGGACTGGAAAACCGGCAAAATCCTCTGGACGCATAAATGGCTCAACAAGGGCAGCTTGACCTTTGCCGACGGCTTGCTCTATTGTTATGCTGAAAAGGACGGGCAGGTCGGACTTGTCAAGCCGTCGCCGGAAGCGTTTAATTTAATCAGTGCGTTTCCGATTACAAAAGGCCAGAAAGAGCACTGGGCACATCCGGTCGTCTGCGGGAAAACACTTTACATCCGCCACGGCGATGTCTTGATGGCGTATGATATTGCGGCTTAAAATCGGGATTGTATGACGATTGTTCTGTGCAGGTGCAGAAACGCCGGATGGATTGCAGAAGATATCCTTCAATCGGCCTTGGAACTGCTTAAGCCGGCCGGTCGCCGTTTGGTCTGCGTGGATGACCTCTGTGCATTGGCCGCCGAACAAGATCCTTTATTCCAGCAGTGGGCAGCCAAAGAAAATCTGGTCGTTGCGGCCTGTTTTGAGCGGGCTGTCAGGGCCCTGTTTGCCCATGCGGGTATCCGCGAGCAGCTAGTCGCCCGGTTTGTCAACCTGCGGGCAATTCAAACACCTCAGGAGGCAAAGGCAGCTGTCCGAAATGCTATCCCGGAGCAGGGCTGTCCGGATGCTCTTTCGGGTGAGCCGGTTGATATCCAAACAGCCCAGTCGGATTGGGTGCCGTGGTTTCCGGTCATCGACCGTCAGCGCTGCCGAAACTGCATGCAGTGCCTCAATTTCTGCCTGTTTGGGGTGTACGGTCAGGTTGACCAGACGGTTCGGGTGCTCCGGCCGAAAAAATGCAAGACCGGCTGTCCTGCCTGTGCCCGTGTCTGCCCCTATGCGGCTATTATCTTTCCTAAATATGACAAAAGCCCCATCAACGGCGATGCAGTCGACCAGCAGCAATGGGAGCAGGCATCGGCCGCCTCCGCTGAATCGTTCAAACACCGCCTGTCGGCCAATATTTACCAGTTCCTGAAAAACCGTGCCCAGAACAGTCCCGATTCTCTTTCTCCCGACCTGCGAAAGCTCAAAGACCAGTTCGACATTCCTGACAGCATCTTTAATCCGCCGCCTTCCCAGTCGGGTCCGCCTGAACGCAGCGAAAACGGCTGAATTTTATATTGTCAATCGCTGCGGTTTGTGCCACAATAGCACAGACAAATTGACAGGCAAGGAAATCCAATGGTTTTTATACTGCACAGGTATATTTTTCGCGAATTGTTTCGCGTTTTTCTGCTGGCGACTGTCGCCATGACGCTGATGCTCAGCGCCGGGATGCTGGTTCCGATCATCAGTCAGTTCGGAGTCAGTCCCCAGCAGATGCTCCATCTGCTGGGGTATTTTCTCCCGATCACGCTGACATTTGTGCTGCCGATGAGCGCCCTTTTTGCGGCCTCCATGATTTATGGACGATTGGCTGCTGATCGTGAATTGGATGCCTGTCGGGCCAGCGGTATCAGTCTGGGGACGCTGGTTTATCCCGGCCTGACCCTGTCCATTCTGGTGGCGGCGGCCAATCTGGGGCTGAGCTTCTATGTGGCACCGGCTTTTGTCCACCGCAGCGAGCGCAGCGTCAAGGCCAACGCCGAGCAGATATTGTTTCGCAATATTCAGCGGAAAGGGTATTATGCCCTGCCCCAGAGCCGCTATAAGCTGTTTGCCGATTTTGCGGATCCGAAGAATAACCTGCTGGAAGGGGTGGTGATTGTGGATTTGGCCGAAGACCGGCCGGCCCGCCTTGTGACGGCCGAACGGGCCAGAGTCCGCATCGATACATACAGAGACTACAACGAAGCGGCTATTGTCGCCCAGAATTCCCATCGGCTGGATGAAGTGGCTCCGGCGTTTATCGGCAACGTGTCCATTACCACACGGTTTGCCTCGCTGCTGACTGACAAAATCAAATTTCAAAAGCTCGAGCAGCTCAAGCGTATTCAGGCAGATAAAATGAACTATTTCCCTATCCGCCAGCAGGCGCTGGAGGTTCGGGCACAGCTGGCAATGAAATTGCTGGCGGCCGATATTAACGCCCAAATGCAGACCACCAGTGAGTATTATCAATTCGAAGATGCAGATCGCACACGTGTCTATCGCCTGAGTGTCGGCCAGTGTCAAATCGATCCGAAAAAGCCCAGCCGCATCGAGCTGACCGGACCTGTCCGGCTGCTCCAAATTGATGCCTTGCGAAACAGTCTGACAATTCAGTATGACAGCCCCCGAGGCGTTTTGGCTTTTGAATTAGAAGGGGGGGATTTGCGGCTGGAGATGACCCTCGATAATCCCCTTTGGCAGCGTCCGGGTGTTCCATCAGGGCGTTCACTGCAAAAGTATGTCAATAATATCCGTTTCCCCGAAAAGCTGGCCGGCTTAATACCCGCCGACCAATTTCTGTCGAAAGCCGGCGATATCGTACTGGGGCAGTCGGATTTGCCGGTGGCGGCAGATGCTTCTCTCAAAGCGGCCTGCCGAAATCTCCTGAACCGGCTTCAGCGGGTGGACAACGAAATCTATGCCGAGATTCACTCCCGGCTGGTTTTGGGATTGGGGTGCGTGGCCTTGATACTGACGGGTATAGCCCTTGGCATTCAATTCCGCGGGGGCCATATGCTGACTGCCTTCGGAGCCAGTGCCATTCCCGCCGGCCTGCTGGTGGTGTTTATCCTTTCCGGCAAGGAGCTGACAAAAAATCCAGCCGCTCCTGCAATGACCGGTGTCACGGTCATGTGGACCGGACTGATTGTGCTGGGCATCGTAACCCTGATTAGCTATCGAAAACTGCTGCGTACATAAGAAGCTGTTAAGATAAATGATGAAAATCTTAGATCGTTATATTGCGAGAAATTTTTTGGTCGGCTATGTCATCGCCTTGTGCGTGATGTTAGGGATGTTCCTGACCGTTGACCTGTTTGTCCATCTGGATGAGTTTGCCGAACTCCGTTCGGTGGACGTGCCGGCGGATGCTGCTTGGGGCAATGTCGTTTTAGCGATAGGCCGCTTTTATGCCATTCGCTGCTGTTTGTGGTATAAAGACATGGCCGGAATGATTATGGTTGTGGCGGCCGTTTTTTCGTTGGCCCGAATGACCCGCAGCAATGAGCTGATAGCTGTGATGGCTTCCGGTACAAGCTTAAAACGCATTCTGGCCCCGATTCTTTTTCTGTCGCTGCTGCTGACAGGGCTGATGATTGTTGATCAGGAGGCAGTTATTCCCCGGTTTTCCTATGAATTGAGCCGCAAGCATGATGAATTATCCCAGCAGGGAACATTCGATATCTGGTTCATCGGCGACAACAACGGCAGTTTGTTCTGCAGCCCCCGCTTTGATGAAAAAAACCGCGTTCTCTACGAACCCCTGATTATTCTCCGCCAGCCCCGTGCTGATTCCGAAGATATTTTCCGCATCCGCGGCAAAATTCAGGCCGATGCTGCTGTGTATGACAGCCAGCGCAAAGGGTGGATTCTGACCAATGGCCGCTGGATGCAGGTATCGGAAAATGAGCAGGATCTAACCCCGATTCAGCAAAGCCAGCCGATCGATTTTTACCCCAGCAGTCTGACTGCCGACGATATTCCTGTCCGCCGCCGAGAAGGTTTCAAATCTCTGCTCAGTCTGCGTCAGCTGACCGAATTGGAAAGAAATCCCGGCACACGCCGAACCGATCTGGCCGAACTGGCAGTCCAGAAACACAGCCGCATTACCGATCCGCTGATTAATCTTATTATGCTGATGGTCGCCTTGCCTGTGCTGGTCTGCCGGGATCCCAAAGCAATGAAAAATGCAATTATTATCAGTTTTTTGACGACCTTGAGCTGCTTTGTTACGGTTTTTATCTGCAAGCTGTTTGCTGCAGAGGTAATTTTGGGTCAATTGCGGCCGGCTCTCTGGACGTGGGCGCCCATTTTTATTTTCTTTCCCATAGCCCTGATTGAAATCGATTCAATGAGGACGTAAAGCCCTCCTTCTGTTCACCTTTTGTAGCAGATAATAGTTATCGGACGGTAGTTGTCCGGCGACAAACTTTTATCTCCAAGATAGTGGACCGATAATATCTCTGCATTTATCCAAATCTGAACTTAACTTCAATTTTTTCTAAAAAATAAATTATTTTATCTATATATACTAAATTGACCAGTTTGACATTGACGATAAGATATCTATGACGTTATAGTTCACCACTTTTACGGAGAATGGAATTATGGAGAGCACGATTGTCGAACAGCGTCAAGATGTCCGTTCGGAGTTAAGCTGGCCGGTCAGTATTTGGCTTCCACAGGCCAATCGTTTTTTCAACGGCCGAAGTGTTAATGTCAGCAGGGGCGGGGCATTCCTTTCTGTTCCTATGACCACTCCTGTCTGTCCCGGACAGGAAATCGAGATTAACTTCCCCCGTACGCCCACTCTGGCCCGTCAGAAGGGACAGTATGCCCGCATTAAAAATGGACGTGTTTTAAGGGTTGAACGTCAGCGTATGCTGCAGGCCGGTTCCATCGGTATTGCTGTGCAGTTTGATAAATAGTTGCAAACCGCCGACATATCTGCTTTTTTTTGGCAAGTCAAAACGGGTCCCGCGCCGTTTAAGTGCGGGTCAATATATTGAAAGGCCGGCATGATTTTTTATCATGCCGGCCGCGCTGTATCCCGGTGGTTTATGATTCCTGCTGGGTCATTTCCTGAATAAAGGCATCCGCTTCGTTAATCGAACGCTCCATTTCCCGAATCAATGTGCCGATTTCACTTTCCATGGTGCTTAATTCACTCTGCAGCGAAGCCACCGCCTGTGCATTGAGGTTGTGTTTGAGGAAGAGCACTTGGTCGCCGAAAGCCGCCAGCACCGGCGCTATTTTCGATTCAGCCCGCTCCATTGCTCCTATCAGGCTCTTATAGCGCTGCTGGGTCTGCTCCAGTTTTGCCTGACTGGCTTTCCGGAGGGCGTCGCTGCTGTACTGATCCAGCTCTTTTTCCCATTCCTCAAACAGGGCTTTGGCGACCCGCTTGACATCCCCAATCCGTTCCTTTACGGCTTCGGCCTTCTTCTGGCAGCGCTGGTATTCGGCATTCAGCGTCTTGTATTTTTCTTCCAGCTTGCCCCCCTGAAAGTTTGCCACCGCACTGAACTCTTCCAGTGCCGAAGCGAACTGGGCTTTGGCTTCATTCTGTGCATCGCGGGCTTGGGCAACATTGCTGACCAGTATATCCCGCTTATGCACCCCGAATTTTTCCATCGTTCCATAATACACTTTCTGACAGCCGGCAACAGCGGTTATTGCCGCAAGGGCTGCCAGAAGCGTGCAAAGTTGGCTTGGAATCGGCTTCATACCTTCCCCTTTCTGTCTGTTTCGGACGGTTTATTTGTTTTTCAGGGCCTCAATAATTTTTTTTGTCCGTTTATCATCCAAGTGGCTGTGAACAACCAGAATGGCATGCACGACACCCGGAATCCACCCCAGCAGCGTCAGCAGAATATTCAGCAGAAATTGTATCGGCTTGCCGCATAAAAGGACCGCCAGCGGCGGCAGAACAATCGCCAGAAAGTATCGCATCGTCTCTCCTTTATAAAGCCTGTTTTTTGCGGCTTATTATAATCTTTGGCTTGCGTCCCGGCAATGGTATTTATGCTTGAATTGTTGTCCTGTCAAGCATACAATAAGGCTTCCAAATTGCATAAAAAAGCAGAAAGAGAAAGGACAATGTTGCAGCAGAGGCATCCGGAAAACCAGCTCCCGCTGACGCGGATACAAAGGCTCATCGGCACGTATATGCTTCAGTCCAAGCGGACCAAGCCCAGCGCCTATATCCGCATGCGGGCGGATTTAACCGAGCTGGCGGCATTGCGCAAGCAGTTTTGCCGTACATCGGGCATTCGGGCTTCCACCAATGATTTCTTCATCTATGCCATTGCTCAGGCCGTCAAAGCATTTCCCCTGATGGCCGCTTCCATTGATGCCGCCGGAACGCACCGCATTATTGCCGAACACATCGGTATCGGGCTGGCCGTGGCAGCGCCGCAGGGACTGGTTGTGCCGGTTCTGAAGGATATGGAGACAAAAACCCTTGCCCAAACCGCTGCCGAAAGCGAAACGCTGCTTAAAAAAGCCCGCTCGGGTAAGCTTATGCCCGCGGATTTTGATGGAGCTACGATGGTTTTGACCGGGCTGGGGATGTACGGCATAGAGTCATTTTATGCTATCAGCCCTCCCTCTGCGACGGGGATTATCTCCATCGGCAGCATTGATGAAGCCGTGATGCCTGCTGGGGACGGCTTTGAGATACGTAAGATGATGTATGTGGCAATGGCTTTCGACCAGCGTCTGGCAGGGGAGTTTTACGCGGCTGCCTTCTTGCGAAAAGTTGTGGATCTGCTGCAGAATCCGGCTGTGCTGATAAACTGAGAGATTCTTCACAAAGCGTGCAATCTTTTTAGGAAGAAAAATTTTGCAGCTTTTTGAAAAAAAGGGTTGACACAGCGCACAAATCCGGCGCATAATTGAACATTCAGAAAGACAAGATCGTTCGCCTGAGCGGTCTTTAATATAAAAGGTTGCTTCCTTTCATCCACGAAGCGACCTTTTCTTTTTACTCTTTTCCCCCGATTGGAGTTTGCTGGTTGAGCGTCTCAACAGAATGCACCGGTGTGGCGGATTCTTCGATGGATGCAGCGGCAGCTTGTGTACTGGGCTGTTCTGCTGCGGCTGCCGGAAGCAAAAACGACCGGTCGATGAAATCAGCCACGGCTTCGTAATCGGCTGCACCGTTGCAGCTGGGCTCATATTCAAAAATTGTCTGACCGTGACTGGGGGCTTCTGCCAGCTTGATGTTTCGCCGGATATGCACCGGAATCACAGCCGCATCCGCCCACGGATGGGTGCTGCCCCGCGCACTGGATAAAAACCGTTCAATATCCTGACATACTTCATTGGATAAGCTGGTTCGGCTGTCAAACATGCACATCAAAATCGAGGACACCCGCAGTGCCGGATTGATGCGGCTGTGCACAAGCGTTACTGTCTGCAGCAGGCGGCTGAATCCCTGCAGAGCAAGAAAATGCGGCTGTATCGGAATAATCACCTCTTCCGCAGCGGCCAGAGCATTGAGGGTCAGCAGGCCCAGCGACGGCGGGCAGTCGATAAGTACATAGTCAAATTGTTCGCGAACCGCTTGCAGCGCCTGCCGCAGAATGATTTCCCGTCCGACTTCATTGACCAATTCGGATTCCGCCCCGACCAGATCAATGCCGGCACCCAGAAGCCACAGATTGGTTCGCACCGGCCGAACAGCATCGCCCAGCGCAAGCCCTTCAACCAGCACCTCATAAGTCCCCGCGGCTTGGGCATCGCGGTCGGCGCCCAGATGAATGGTCAAG
This sequence comes from Phycisphaerae bacterium, assembly GCA_018052735.1. Taxonomy (GTDB): domain Bacteria; phylum Planctomycetota; class Phycisphaerae; order Sedimentisphaerales; family Anaerohalosphaeraceae; genus 4572-13. Next base: position 27,530 of record JAGPMT010000028.1, read on the forward strand.
TGGGCCTGTGGGTCCATATCGATCGCCAGCACGCGCCGCCCTTTGAGGGCCAGCGCGGCAGCTGTGTTAACGACCGTTGTGGTTTTGCCCACTCCGCCCTTTTGATTCAGCACCGCTATTTTTCTCGGCGGCATGTTTCCTCCGCAGCTGAAGACTGCACAGAACGGGGCAGCATTTTCAGCACCGCATCCAGAACTCCATTGACAAAACGCGGCGATTGTTCCGTGCTGAATTTTTTAGCGATTTCGATGGCCTCGTTGATGACAACTTTGCAGGGAATATCGGGACAGTACCGAAGCTGATATACGGCCATCCGCAGAATCGCCCGATCGACATGCGACAGCCGCGATAATTTCCAGCGCACCGCTGCCTGTGCAATCAAATCATCGCAGGCCCGCACATACTCCCAAGCGCCCAGCGTCCATTTTTCCGCAAGCTGGATAGTCATCGGATCGCTGGTATTGTCGCAAAAGAAAATCCGCAGCATCGGCAGCGCATCGCTGCCCTGCACATCCAGCTGGCAGAGGGCCTGCATGGTCAGTTCTCGAGCTAATGTTCTGCGGTCCACAGCCGTTCCTTCATCACAATACTTGCTAGCTCAACCGGTTACAGACGGCCCAGAAGATTGGCCATCTCCATCGCTGCCATTGCGGCATGAGCGCCGGCATTGCCCTGTTTGGTGCCCGCACGTTCGATGGCCTGTTCCAGTGTCTCGCAGGTCAATACTCCGAAAATCGCCGGAACGCCCGTATCGTAATTGATTTGCCCGACCCCGCGCGAAATCTGCTGGCAGACATAGTCGTAGTGGCTGGTGGAGCCCCTGATAACCGCTCCCAGACAAATGACAGCCGCAAACTTGCCGCTTTCAGCCAGTTTCTTGGCTGCCAGCGTTATTTCAATTGTTCCCGGCACCCAGACGACCGTAATCTGGCTGTCAGCCGCTCCATGCCGCTGAAGGGTATCTATCGCACCCTCAACCAGTTTGCTGGTAATAAACTCATTAAACCGGCTGACAACGATCGCAAATTTATTCTTTCCGGCGGTTAATTGACCTTTGATTTCCTCAATCATCTATTCTGCTCCAAAAAAAGCTGTTGTTAATGCCTTCCGGCAGCAGGCCTCAATCCTATTGCCTTGCTCTGTAAAGAGTTTCGCACCCATATGCATCACCTACTATCTTATCGGACGAGCCGTCAAAAGTCATCCAGAATTTGCCTGCCGCTGGCTTTCCATCGCTGCAGCGTTTATTTAAGCCGTTAAATTATAAAAGGTTAAGGCATAGAAAGCCAGAAAAAACTTTCCCGCTTCAAAATGGCTTCAAAATCTGCTGTACCGGCTAAGACAGGAACTCTTTATGACGATATATCCCCTGTCGAGTCCGTAATGAAGAAGTAAAATTAGCTGCGGAGTGTGAATGCTGGATTGGCAGGATGAATTTGATACCTCGCATGAGTGGGATCAGGCCGAAGAACTGGCCATAGAAGCCCATGAGCTGTATGAAAACGGCCAAATGCAGAAAGCGATGGAAAAGCTCGACTTAGCCATCCGCCAAAGACCGGAACATGGCCAATGGCAGTTTAATATGGCTTTGACGCTGGATGCGCTGGGAGAATATGAAAAGGCCATCGCCTTCTATGAGCGGGCTGCCGAATTGGCTCCCGGCGATATCGAGATATTAAATTGTTTGGGTGTGGACTGCACCCGAACCGGTCTCTATGATCAGGCGATAGACTATTTCGAACAGATTGAGCAGATTGATCCCAATTTTGAACCGGCCTACTGCAACCGCATCATTGTCTATACAGAAATGGAGCAGCACGACCGGGCGGAACAGATGTTTTACACCGCCCAGCAGATTAATCCGGACTGCCCGCTGTGCTTTTACAACATCGGCAACTCTCTTTTTACACGCGGCCAATACGAAAAGGCAATCTGGTGCTGGGACAAATGCGCCAGTCTCGACCCCGCCCATCCGCAGATTCATTACCGCATTGCTCAAGCCTGCTGGATCAGCGGGCAGGGATGCCGCGCACGGCAGGAATTCATTGCTGAACTGCGCCGCAATCCGGCGGATTTGGATGTGATTCTCGATTTTGGGCTGTTCCTGCTTGAAAGCGGCGACCTCATTGCCGCCAGAGAAAAATTTACCCGGATTCTCGAATTTGACGAATCATTTACCCTTGCTCATTTTTATCTGGGGGAGGTCTACCGCATACAGGGGGCGGAGGAACAGGCGTTTGCCTGCTATCGCCGCGCCCTGCAGGGCGATCCATCGCTTGTCGGTCCGAGATTTCGATTGGCCGAACTCTGCCTGAAGCGCGGGCAGCCCTGCAAGGCGGTTTCCCTCCTGCGGGACGAGTTTGAGCAGGGCATCGAAGACATTGAGGTTCTGCTGGCAATGGGCTGGATGTTTTTGCGGGCCGACACGGCTTCGGATGCCGCCAACTGCTTCGTGCAGATTCTCAATGAAGCCGGTCCGCATAATGAAGCCTTTTACGGATTGGCAATGACCTTGGCAGCCCACGCTGATTACGAGGGCGCCCTCCACTGTGTCGAACAAGCACTGTGCATCGGTCCGTGCCGGCCGGATTGGCTTCTGGCTGCCGCGTGGCTGTGCTGCAAGCTGCGCAAGTGGCCGCAAGCCGAAGAATGCATCCGAAAGTGCCGCCAGTTGCAGCCCAACCGTCAGCCGTGGGAATCCCGATGCCGGCGCCTTCTCCGCTTCATCCGCTGCAGCCAATTCATCGACGCTGTAAAAGCCTTCTTGAAAAAGCCGTAAATCCCCTTTGGCATCCTCTCGCTTCCGCCGGAATGAGCGGATATTTTTGTTGAAATTGACACTTCCTTGCGGTTATTAATAAGGTATCGAACAGGTTCTATCGATCCTCGATTAAGGAGTTTTGTAATGAACATACTGAAAAGGCATGCCGGCCTGACAGACCAGCGAGTTCCTATTCTGCTGACCGTCCTGCTTGCAGGATTTCTGCTGAGCGGCTGTGCGAGCCAATCCCTGCCGTCCGGACAATCCTCTATGCTTTCCCTGCAGGGCAATCTGGGGGTACACGATCCGGTTATCATTAAAGAAGGCGATACCTACTACATCTTTGCCACCGGCGGCAGGGCCGGCAGGGGATTTATCCCTGTCAAATGCTCCAAGGATATGCTCAATTGGGAATCGTGCGGCTATGTCTTTGAACAGCTGCCTGCTTGGGCGCCGGTCGAAATCCCCGGAACCAGCGGCATCTGGGCGCCCGATATTTCCTATTTCAACGGCCTGTATCATCTCTACTATTCAATTTCCACCTTCGGCCGCAACAACTCTGCCATCGGATTGGCCACCAATAAAACACTCAATCCCCAAAGCCCTGATTACAAATGGGTCGATCATGGACTTGTTGTTCGGTCAACCGAAGGCGTGGATGATTTCAATGCCATCGATGCCAATATTGCCGTTGAAAACAGCGGCAGGGTATGGCTGTGCTGGGGCAGCTTCTGGGGCGGCATCAAGATGCGCCAAATCGACCCGGCCTCCGGCATGCTGCTGGACACCAATCCTGTGCTTTATTCGCTCTGCAGCCGCCCGCGCTTCCGAGAGCATCAAACCCCGCCGGTAGAAGGTGCCGTCGAAGCCCCGTTCCTTGTCCAGCGGGGCGGGTATTGGTATTTATTTGTGTCGTTTGATTTCTGCTGCCGCGGCCCCAACAGCGATTATAAGATTGCCGTCGGCCGGTCGAAAAAAATCACCGGCCCCTATGTTGACAAAGATGGCAAGCCGATGACCGAAGGCGGCGGCACGATTGTCCTTCAGCACGGCGACGGGCAATGGCGAGGACCGGGCCATTGTGCTGTTTTCAGCGAAGCCGGCCAAGATTACCTTGTTTTCCATGCCTACCATTTCCAAACCGGACGGTCTGAGCTGAAAATCGCGGCTATCCAATGGCAGGACGGCTGGCCGGCGGCTCCGCCTTTGCCGTGATGAATGGCGGCTGAATTTATCTAAACAGCAGGCATGCCGTAATTTGCCGGCGGTTAGCAGCCTATTAAAACGGCACAGCGGACAAAGGGGGCGACTCTGTTCCAACTATCGCACGCAGTCAGGCGCGGTTATCAGACCTGTAAAAACTGCTTCTTGACAGGATTAACCGTTTGATAAACCAATGGGCTGCTGAATCGATTCCTATTAAGCCAATTGTTGAAAGGGCAGTCATCGCACCGGTGTATCAGCTGAAAGATGCTCCAAAATCACTTTTGTGCAAAAAAAGAGATAAAATTGCGCAAATTTGGGGCTTTGCACCATTTCCACTGTTCCCTGAAATCCCATTTTCTGCTATAATATATAATTTACGGGGGTAAATAGAGTGTGTGAAAATCTCCCGATTTGTTATTACTGCCAAGCGGATGCGGCGAGGGTGTTGAAATGAATGCGGGTTTGTATTCCTTAATTGCGGCTGTCTTATTCTGCATGATGTCAGGGGGGGCTTGGGCGGTTCCAGCGTTTCCCGGCGCCCAAGGCTACGGCGCCGCGGCTTCCGGCGGACGGGGCGGAGAGGTTTATTTTGTTACCAATTTGAACGATTCCGGCCCCGGCTCCCTGCGTGATGCTCTCAATCATAATACCCCGCGGACGATTATCTTTCGTGTTTCCGGAACAATTCATCTCCAATCGAATCTGGATATCAAATACCCCAATGTAACCATCGCCGGCCAGACAGCTCCGGGGCAGGGCATCTGCATTGCCAATGGTTCCTTATATTGCGGCTATGATAATGTGATAATCCGCTATATCCGCTGCCGTCTGGGCGATCAATGGCCGGACGGCACTCCAAACGGCGATGATGATGCTGTGTGGGGCCGCGGCGGCAATCGGATTATTCTCGACCACGTCTCGGCCAGCTGGTCTGTGGATGAAACATTCTCTTTTTATACCAACAGCAATTTTACTGCCCAGTGGTGTATGATAACGGAAAGTCTTCGGTATTCGCATCACGAAAAGGGGCCGCACGGCTACGGCGGCATCTGGGGCGGAACCAACAGCTCCTGGCATCACAATCTGCTGGCCCACCACAGCTCCCGCAATCCCCGCATTGAAGGCGATGTGGTCGAGAATGTAGATTTGCGCAACAATGTCATTTACAACTGGGGCTTTAACAGCTGCTACGGGGGCGAGAAAGCATCCGTCAACATTGTGAACTGCTATTATAAATACGGCCCTGCTACCGGCTCCGGTGTGCGATACCGAATTGCCAATCCCAGTCTTCAAAAAGATGCTTCGGGCGCAGCCGTCGTGCCGCACCGCTACGGGCAATGGTATATCAGCGGCAATTATGTCTATGGAAATGCGGCCGTAACCAATGACAATTGGCTGGGTGTAAATCCCGAAGGCGGCGATGCCGAACGGAGCTTGTGCAGGGCCCAGACGCCTTTTCCCGAAGCCCAAATCTATCCGGTAGCCACGCAATCCCCGCAGGAGGCCTTTGAATCGGTTCTGAATGAGGCCGGATGCAGTCTGTATCGCGATGCGGTGGATGCCCGCATTGTCAGCGAGGTCCGAAGCGGTACGGCTAGCGGCAGCGGCCAGACCGGAGAGGGGCTGGGCATTATTGATTCCCAAACGGCTGTCGGCGGCTGGCCGCCGCTGGAGACGCTGCCGGCGCCGCCGGACAGCGATAACGACGGCATGTCCGACGGATGGGAACTGACGCACGGGCTCAATCCTGCCTATGCGGCAGACCGCAACGGCGACCGCGACGGCGACGGCTATACCAATCTCGAGGAATACCTCAACTGGCTGTGTACGCCGGCTGCACGGGCGGATTTAAACCGCAACTGTGTTATCGACCTCGGCGACTTTGCTGTTCTGGCGGCATCTTGGAAAACCCGCCCGGGGCAGGCCCTTTGGAATCCTTTCTGCGATATTGCCCGGCCGGCAAACGGCGTCGTGGATCTGTCGGACCTGCAGGTGCTGGCCGAAAACTGGTGCAACCAGCCGCAAGCCGCACAGCCGCTGACCAAAGTCAGCATCATCGCCCGTCAGGGAAAGGCTATCCAGTACAAAAATGATTCGGGAGCATGGATTTCCGAAACCCGCCTTAAAACACGCACCTCCGGCCAGTGGGATCCGGATCCTCTGCTCAATACGCTGGATGCCAACAAATCGTATCTGCAGTTTGATATCTCCGGCTTCGGCGGCACTATTGTTCAGGCGACGCTGACGATTTATGCCATCACCGATGCCAAATCCTACACTGTCAGCGGCCTGCTGGATGGTGTGGACGAAGCATGGCGGATGGACACAATAGACTGGTTTAACGCCCCGGGCAACGATACCCAGAGCGGCTCGGCCTTGAATCCGGCCCAGACTGTCTTGTTGTACAGTGTCAATCCGACGGCAGCCGATACCGCCGCCAGCGGCGATGTAACGGCGTTTGTCTGTGCCGACACCGACGGACTGGTAACATTTATCCTGACCGCCGGCGGCACAACCTATCTGTATAATATGATCGAGGGGGCTTACTTCAACGCAGCGTATGTTCCCGTTTTAACCTTGGAGGGTATCCTGACGCCTGCGGGATAGCCGGCCGCAGCAGAGGTCTGCTGCAATCCGAAATGATCCGTAATGTTTGACCGGGAGGATTAGAATGAAAAAAGAAGCGGCAGTCTTTATTGTTCTGCTGTTTGCCGCATCGGCAAGGGCGGCAGTGGACGGCTTCGGCCAATACACCACCGGCGGGGCAGGAGGGCAGGTGGTTACGGTCTCGGATGCTGCACAGTTTCGGACCTATGTGGAAACTCCCAATACACCCTATGTTATTCAGGTCTCCGGCACGCTCGAACTGTCCGGCGCCGACAGCGGCCGCGTCCGCATTCAATCCAACAAAACAATTCGCGGCATCGGTGACAATCCGACCATTATTGGCAGTCTGGGCTTTAAGAATGACTGCTCCAATGTGATTATCGAACGCCTGACGATCACCTGCCCCAAAGACTACACCAGCGAGGAAGACGGCATCAGCATCAAGGAACGCATTACCCATGTCGTCGTCACCCGCTGTACCCTTTACGACTGCTGGGATGGACTGCTGGATGTGGCACGCCGCTCCGATTGGATTACCGTGTCATGGTGCAAATTCTTTTTCACCTACCGCAACAGCAACAACAACCGTGTCAGTCTGGTCGGCAACACCGACAGCAGCGGCGACGAAGGCACGCTGCACATCACATTCCATCACAACTGGTTCGGCGATCTGTGCATGCAGCGCATTCCCTCCGTCCGCTACGGACGCGCCCATATCTACAACAACTACTACAACTGTCCGGGCAATCTGTACTGCATCTGGTCCCGCCTCTATGCCGAATGCCTGATTGAAAACAACTATTTCAAGGATGTGAACAATCCCTATTACAACATCGATTACGACACAACGGTCAAAGGCAAAATCGGCGCCTCGGGCAACATTTTGGACAACTGCACCGGCACGGTTCATCCCGGCACGGATGCTGTGTTTGCCCCGCCCTATGCCTATGCGCTGGATCCGGCCGCCACGATTCCGGCCATCGTCCAGTGGGGCGCCGGCGCCGACGGCAAAGAGGGCCTGCCGCCGCATTGGCTGTTTGGGATGTATGGGGATTTTGACGGCAGCGGGCTGGTTGATATGCCGGATTTGGCGCAGTTTGCCCGATACTGGCAGGCGGCAGACGCTGTTGCGGATGCCGATTACGACGGCAGCGGGACGGTGGACATAGGCGAGCTGGCCCTGTTGGCCCATAACTGGATACAAGTGCCGGCTGACACCACGGCTCCCGAAGCCCCCGCCGGCCTGTGGGCGCAGGGCAATCCCGACGGCGTCCGGCTGGACTGGGCGGATAATGCGGAAGCAGATATGGCCGGCTACAACATCTACCGTTCCGCCGTGTTCGGCAGCGGCTATGTCAAGCTCAATGAAAGCCTGCTGACGGAGTCCTGCTATGCCGATTCTGCGGCTGCCGGCGGAACAATGTATTACTATGTCGTCCGGGCGGTGGACGGCAGCGGCAATGAATCGCCGGATTCGCCGGCGGCCTGTGCGGTAAGCGATTCGACGGCCAATGTCATCATTCAGGAAGCCGCAGCAGGATTCTGCGCCGTTGACGGCAAGGTTGATATCAGCGGAGAGCATCCCGGCTTTACCGCAGGCGGCTATCTGGATACCACCAATGCCCTCGGCAGCGGCATCAACTGGCGCATCCATGCCGCAGCACCGGGGATGTATACCTTCCGCTGGCGGTTTGCCAACGGCTCAACCGACCGCCCTGCGCGGCTTTTAATCAACGGCGTGCAGGAAATAGCCAGCATCGATTTCCCGTCCACTGGGGCGTGGGAAAACTGGAGCCAAGCTGTTGTGCAGATAACGCTGACAGCCGGCGTCAAGGATATCCGTCTGGAAGCACTGACCAGCGGCGGATGTGCCAATATAGATTATTTCTGTGCTGCCGGGGAAGATCCTCAAATAGCCGTTTGCCCGTAGCGGGAGAAAGGTTTGTCGTATGCCAAAGTCTGTATCGCTGGTTGCATTGGTCACGATGGTTCTGTCAGCATCCGTTGTCCTCCGCGCCGTGCCGCCGGCTTTTCCGGGCGCTGAGGGAGCCGGCCGGTTTTCCGTCGGCGGACGCGGCGGCAGCGTCTATGAAGTCACCAACCTGTCCAACAGCGGGCCCGGCTCGCTTGTCGATGCCGTCAGTGCAGGCAACCGGACGATTGTGTTTCGTGTCGCCGGCACGATTGAGCTGGGCAGTGTGATTCTGCGGCCCAAATCCTATACCACCATTGCCGGCCAGACCGCACCCGGCGACGGCATCTGCATCAAGGGACGCATCTACATCGGCAATGTAACCGATGTGATTATCCGTTATCTGCGAGTGCGCGTCGATGAAGGCGGCGCCAATTCCAGCGGCGATGCCATCGATATCGACGAAGGCAAAAACATCATCATTGACCATGTCAGCGCCTCCTACGCCCGCGACGAAACCATTTCCTGTCAGGACGGCTCCAACAACATCACGGTCCAGTGGTGCATCCTCAGCGAGGCCCTGACCTATGAAGGCCACAGCTACGGCTCGCTGATTCGCGGCCAGTACGGCGAGCGCAAAACCTACCACCACAACCTCTACGCCCATAACCGCGGCCGCAACCCCCGCCCGGGCAACTATACCCCTGCCGCCAGCGATCCCGAAGGACTGTATTTTGATTTCCGCAACAATGTCGTCTATAACTGGGCCGGCACGCATCCGGGCTACAATGCCGACACCACCTCGATAAGCCGCTACAATTTTGTCGGCAATGTCTTTATCCGGGGACCTGAATCCAGCGGCACCAAGGCCTTTAAGGAAGATGCCAAAGGCGCCTATGCCTACTGGGCCGGCAATGCCCACGGCGCCGCTTACAGCACCATTGCTGTGCCCGCAGACCAATGGTCGCTGGTAACCTTCAACGGATTTACCGCCGATGAAATCGCCGCCTACAAAGCTCGCTCCTGCGAGCTGGCGATGGAGCCGGTAACCACCACCTCTGCCGCCCAAGCGCTGGCGGATGTGCTGGAAAAGGCCGGCGCTTCCTTCCCCGTGCGCGATATCATCGATGCCCGCATCGTCCGGGACGTCATCAACGGAACAGGCCATTCGATTGCCGTTACCGATGACCAGCCCGAAGGCGCATGGCCGCCGCTGGCCGGCGGTCCTGCCCCGGCCGACACGGACCACGATGGAATGCCGGATGTCTGGGAAATGGCCAACGGCCTTGATCCGTACAATCCTGCCGACCGCAACGGCTATGTGCTCCATCCGGACTATACCAATCTGGAAGTCTATCTCAATGCGATTCTGGAGGGAATGCCGCCGGCTGTCGATGCCGGCATGGATCAGGTTGTCTGGCTGGGAATGAGCGGCACAGCCGGTCAGGAAACGGTGTATCTGCACGGCAGTGTCTCCGATGACGGCCTGCCCGGTCCGGTGTCTGTATACTGGATTCAGGAAGATAACGGCAGCCCCTCTGTCAGCATCAGTCCTGCCGATTCAGAAAATCCGGCTGTCGTTTTCACCCAGCGCGGCGTGTATCTGTTCCGGCTGACGGCCGATGACGGTTCCGGAGCGGTTTGGGATACGGCTGCCGTTATTGTCGGCGACGATGCCTGTGATGCGTCGCATCTGCTGACCGGCCGGCCGTACAGCGCCGGCGATTTGAATCGGGACTGCATAGTGGATGGAATGGATCTGGCTTTGTTCGCTGCCGGCTGGCTGGACTGCACCGACTGGCTGACGCACTGTGCGGGCTTGTAAGCAGCGGCTCAGGCAATCCACCGTATCAGCCCCCAGAACAGCAGGATAATCCCGCCGGTCAAGCCCAGCGAAACCAAAAAGCCGCAGGTGTCGGTTTTGGTCCATTTGCAGAATTCCCAGTTGGACTGGGCAAACAGCTTGGTGTGGTCAAAACGGGTCGGATGGGCGTAGCTTTCTTCCAGCCGGCGGGCGTCTTCGGCCGGATCGGGGTCGACGGGCGTCTTCATTTTCACATAAAATCGGGCTATCCGCTCTTCCAGTCCCTTGTTGTCGGTGACCAAGCTGACCGGTATCAGAATCGCAAACGGCAGAAAGGCCGCCACCAGATACCGCAGGGTCAGCAGCAGCGACGGGCTGGCCTGCCGCAGGTTAAAGCCGGCCAGCTTCAGCAGAATCAGCTCGGTATGCAGGCGTCCCAGACCCGCCATCGGCGAGGTCTCATGCGTCGGATCTTCCCGCACAACCGAATCGTAGAAAATCGCCGTCGGCTTGACCGCCACCGTTTTCTGAATATGCTCCCCGACCGCGCCGGCCAGTCCGGCCTCCACATCCCGCGCCGTTGCCGGCACGCTCCGCTGCACCGTTTGCTCGGCCGTCTGCTGTGTCAGCCAGTCGGAATTTTTTACAAATCCCAGCAGCGGCAGCGTCTGCGGCAGAAGCGCAAACAGAATCGAACAGATAATCACCTCTGCCCAAACCGCCTTGACCGTCAGCCGCTTCCAGAACAGCAGCAGCAGCACCGGCGCACCGAATATGATATTCAGCGACGGCAGCGCCATCATCAAATGGAGGATGCTGGTTGTCGTGGACGAGACATAAATGCCCAGAAGCAGAAACACGACAATCGCCGCCCGTGAGGCGTTGATATAATGCCGCGGCGAGCGATGGGCTATCAGCGGCTTGTACAAATGCCGCACAAACAGCGCCGACAGATACACGCACACCGCATCCAGCGTGGACATATTGGCCGCCAGTATGCCGGCGACCATGATCCCCCGCAGTCCCGGCCCCAGCAGATTGCGGCTGAGCACCCCCCATGCCATATCCGCATCCGAAATCGATGCCTGATACAGCGCGTAGGCAAACAGCCCGCACAGCGCCCACACAATCGTCAGCAGCCGCTTGGTGTAAGCCCCGCCGATGTTGGCGATGCGGGCGGTCAGCTCATCCCGCGCCGAGCCGTTGAGCGACATATTGCCCTGATGCCCCGTGATGCCGATAATCGTCACCAGCACCAGCGCCGCAATCGAGTTCCATGCAAACTCGTCGCTGCCCGAGCCGAACACAAACAGCATCTGGTCGGGAATCCGGCTGGTAAACTCCTCCCAGCCGCCCAGTTTGGCCAGAGCCAGCGGTATCAGCAGAAAGGAAAAAATCAGAATCAGTACTCCCTGCAGGGCATCGGTAACCGCCGCCGCCCGAAAACCGCCCATAATGATATACAGGCCGATAAACAGCGTATAAATCAGGTAGAACCAGAACGGCTTGGTGTAGGAGGCATACGCTGCAATCTCCCCCTTTTTGTACAGATTGTCCAGCGTCTGATACTCGGCCAATTCGCCAGTGTCCAGCCGGCCGGCCTTGTACCATTCATCGAGCTGCCGGTAGCGGCTGTATTGGGCAATAGTCTGACGCTCGGCAGGGCTGCATTTTTCCATCGGCTTGATGGTCATCGCCTGAAAGGTCCGCAGCGAGGCCTTGTAGCCGGCTCCCATAATCAGAATGCTCAGCCAGATGCCGACAATTGCATATACCGATGCCAGCCGGCGGCTGCCAAACCGTTCCTCAAACAGCTCGGCCATCGTGACCAGACGCACCCGGCGAAACCAGCCGGCCATAAACCAGTAGTACGGCCCTGTGAAGATTCCTATCAGCATCAGCCAAACCCCGCCCAGCCCTTTGCTGAAAGCGAAACTGGCTGTGCGGACGGCACTGTTGGCGTCGCTGAGCGTGCCCATATTCAGAAAGTACTGAAAAACCTTGCCCAGCGACCGGCCGGCCAGAAAAAAATCTTCTTCCGAACGGATATTAGCCCCAATCCGCTTGCCGATATAGGTAATCGCAAACAAATAAATGCCTATCACCAGCAGGTCGATCGGACTAAAACCAAAAAATTCCATCCGTTCCTGTTACTCCCCAACAGCGGTTTGTTGTCAGCCGCAATGCGAAAAATCTGTTGCCTTTTGAAGACTTACTGTGCCGTTAATATATCAATCTATTGTCCGTATTTCTACTGCAAATAGATAAAAAAGCCGATTAGCTGTGCAGCAGACATCTTTTTTAAACGTTGCTTGACCTCAAAACTCCAAGACAAGGCAGGCGATTAATTGTCTATCCAAACTATCCAGATGGTCCCAATTCTGCATGCACTATCTTGCTATCTTCAAAAATCCGTAAAAATCTTAACTGCCTTATCTGCAAGGATTTATCGGAATTTCACCCCCTTGCCCAATGCCCATTTTCGGACAAATTATGCAGGTTGACGGGTATTATAGAGAGACTGTTTGAAAAATGAATACCCGACATCCAAATAAGAAGGAGCAAGACATGCCCAAACTGATAGCCAATCTTCTCCAAGCAGCCAGCCGCTGCCGGCTGGTTTTCTGCCGGCCTGCACACCCACTGCGCCCTCTGCCGGCAGTTCAAGCCGGCCTGCCGGCAAACTCTGCCGGCTCAACAGCCAACCCCGCAACCGGCTCAGGCACAAGCTCTGTAACTGGTGCGAAAATGCGC
>JAGPMT010000029.1 GCA_018052735.1 Phycisphaerae bacterium
GTTTAAATACTTCATAGTCCTATAAATAAGGACGAACTGGAAATCAATAAACACCAGAACAGAGTTTTTAAAGTCCGTTTACATTATTTCGGCCTGATAGAGTCGGAATAATACAAGCTTAAGAATCTACTGTTTAATTGTTCCGAATGGGATTGACAAATTCCCACTGTGTCGGTAGAGTTTAACCGGTAAGACTGCCGCTTGGAAGCTGCAAACGGGTGCAGTTCGGCGGGCTTGTAATACAGCGAGTTGGAGGTTTTTCGTATGAAAAAGTCATATCTTTTATGGACGCTTGTTATTCTGCTTGCTGCAATGTCTGTTTCGGCCCAAGACTGGCCGCAGTGGCGAGGTCTGAACCGAGATGCCAAAGTCAGCGATTTCAATCCGCCGGCCCAATGGCCTCAAAAGCTGCCGGAAAAATGGAAAGTGACGGTTGGTTCCGGAGATGCAACCCCTGCCTTAGTAGGGGATAAGCTCTATGTGTTCACCCGTCAGGACGATCAAGAAATTACCCGCTGTCTGGATGCCGGAACGGGGCGTGAAATTTGGAAAGACCAATACACGGCTTCTGCCGTCACAGGGGCTGCAGCCCGCCATCCCGGCCCCCGAAGTTCGCTGGCGGTTGGCGACGGAAAAGTTGTCACGCTGGGAGTGGGCGGCGTTTTGTCATGTCTGGATGCTGCATCCGGCAAAATGGTGTGGCGAAAAGAGCCGTTCCCGCAGTCGGTACCACGCTTTTTTACTGCAATGTCGCCGCTGATTGTCGACGGGAAGGTTGTCGCCCATCTGGGCAAAGAAGGCAGCGGGGCTGTAATTGCCTATGCGCTGGCTGATGGCGAGGAAAAATGGCGGTGGGCCGACGAAGGTCCCGCCTATGCATCTCCGGTTCTGCTGACGGCCGACGGTGTCAAGCAGGTTATTACGCTGACTGAAAAGAGCATTGTTGGACTTGATTTGGCCGACGGAAAGCTTCTGTGGCAGATTCCGTTTGTACCGCAGGGACGTGCCTATAATGCGGCTACCCCCATTATAGACGGCCAGACTGTCATTTATACCGGTGCAGGGCGGGGGACTTTTGCAATGAAGGTTGAAAAGAAAGACGGAGGTTTTGCACCTGTAGAACTGTGGAGCAATTCTGAAGTTGCTGTACAGTATAATACCCCTGTGCTGAAGAATGGGCTGCTGTTCGGGCTTACCAACGGCGGCAATCTTTTCTGTCTCGATGCAGCAACGGGCAAGACAAATTGGCTGGATACTGTATCCCGGGACCGCAGCGGTTTTGGGGAAATTGTCGATGCCGGCTCGGTTCTGCTGGCGCTGCCGAGCAGCGGGCAAATGCTTGTTTACAAGCCCAACGGCCAGCAATATGAGGAAATAGCCCAAGTGCAGGTATCTGAGACACCTATCTATGCCTATCCGGTGATTGCTGGTAATCGAATATTCATCAAAGACCAAGATAATATTATTCTCTATACAGTCGAAGAATAAGCAGGCAATTTCTTCATGCAAAGGCCCTCTTAAAAAGTCTGCGCAGCTATTAAACAGCAGATAAAAAGGTCTGTGCAGACTTGTGTTTTGGTTTTTACTTTCGAATAACGCCGGTTTTCCATTATAATAATAGCCGGAAAGAGTTGGTATTTGTTGATCTTTAATGCGGAGTATGTTGGTCGATATGGTCGGGAAGTGCAGTCACCCATTACTGTGCAATAAGCCCGCTTGGTTTCCAGATGAATAATCGGCCTTCAAACACCGTGATAATGTTGAAGCATTAAGACAGGATAAAGTGTGGATAACTGCATTGCGGACAGAGCAATGCGGGCAGAATAGTGTTATGACCGAATTGATGCTTTCAGAAAAGCTGCTTTTAGGCGGACTGATCGGATTTTCCGCTGTCTCCTCCATTCTGGCATATGTGCAGACTATTCGGGATGCCGGTCGAATAAAGGAAGCCGTCGGCATCCTGCTTGGGCTGCAGATTGCTATGGCAGGAATGCTTTTGGGCTTGCGGGCTGCCGCTATTGAGGCATTTCCGCTTACTGGTGTTTTTGAATCTATACTGGCTGTTTTGGTATTTATTGGATTTATCATTTTATGTCTTTGGTCTTTGATGCGTCGGGTCTGGTTTTCGTCGGTGATGGCATGGACTTTTTTGGGGATTGTGCTGTTGGCTTGGGCAGCGGCAAGGCCGGTTTCTTCGCTGAATCAAACCGTGCGAACTCCTTTGGTGATAGTTCATTCCCTGTCGATGGCGATAGCCGGGGCGATGATTGTTCTGGGCGGGGCAGCGGGATTGCTGTTTCTATGGAGCCGCCGGCGTCTTAAAAGCAAGCAGCTTCTGGGGCTTTTGGGGAAAATGCCTACCATAGAAACGCTGGAGCATCTGATGTTAGCGGCTCTTTGGCTGGGTTTTGCCGCTCTGACAGCGGGGCTGGTCAGCGGCATCGGACTGGCAGCTGTTAAATCGGCACAGCTGGGCTTGACAGCGCGGGACTGGGCAGCGGATTTCAAGGTTGTACTGATTGCCGCTGCGTGGCTCGGACTGCTTGCTGTGCTTGTATTGCGGCATCTGTCGGCCTTCAGCGGGAAAACGGCAGCCCAAGCAGCGGTTTTTCTGTGTCTTGTGATTCTGTTTGCATTTGTCGGCAGCAGATTGTTCTATACATCCCGTCATCAATTTGAAATGGCTCCAGCCAATCCGCAGAGTCTGATTGAATAGCATTATGCAGATTATACTGGTCGGTCTTAATCATAAAACAGCGCCGGTTGATGTTCGCCAGCAGCTTGCCTGCGATGCCGAACAGGCTTCTGAAGCACTGGGTCGGCTGAAAGCCGCCTGGAGCGAATCTGAATTTTTCCTGCTGTCCACATGCAACCGCGTCGAATGCTGCGCGGTTGTCAGCCGCTCGGCAGGTCCGACGGCCGAACAATTGGCTCGGTGGCTGGCGGATTTCCGTTCAGCGCCTTTTGAGCAAATTCAACCCTGCCTTTACATCAAGACCAATGAAGAAGCAGCGGCGCATCTGTTTACTGTAACAGCCGGTCTCGACAGCATGGTCCTCGGGGAAAGCCAGATTACTGCACAGGTTAAGGAAGCATACAAGCTGGCCTGCAGCTGCCGGACCACCGGCAAGATTCTCAATCATCTGTTTCACGAGGCCTTTCGCACGGCCAAGCAAATCATTTCGCACACTTCGATTGCCAGCCGGCGCGTCAGCGTGGCGGGAGTTGCTGTAGGATTGGCCAAACAGCTTTTTTCAGATATTCAGTCGGCCAAGATTGTCGTCATCGGAGCAGGACAGATGGGACAGCTGCTGGTCGAGCATTTCCAGCATGAAAAATGCCGCCATGTAACAGTGGTTAACCGTTCTCCCCAGCGGAGCTGCAGGATTGCCGAAACGCATGATTGCTCGGTTGTGGCGTGGGAGCATCTGGAAGAGGAAATTGCCCAAGCCGGCATTGTTGTAGGAGCCGCTTGCGCTGCTCAGGGGTATCTGTTCACAAAAGAACGCATCAAGCCCCTGATGCAGCAGCGGCGCAATCGAAATCTGCTCATTATTGACATTACTGTTCCCCGCAGCTTTGAGCCGGCTGTCGGTGATATCGAAAATGTATATCTGTACAGCATCGATGATTTGGCACAGGCCGCTCAGGACAATATCAAACTCCGTGAAGGCGATCTGGAACTGGCTGTGGGAATCATTTACGAATCGGTCAGTGCGTTTATGGATTGGTTTGGCACACATCAGGTTGGCCCTGTTATCGGCCAGATTAAAGAGGCCTTCGAAGCCATATCGGAACTGGAAATGAGGAAGTTTTTTGCCGGCCTCCGTCAGGAAGCGCATTGCAGGGAGACGATGGAAGCGTCCATCCGAAGGGTGGTCAGCAAATTGTGCCACTGTGTCATTAAGAATATCGACCTGCTGTCCCGCGAGCATGGTCCCGAAGAGGCCCAGCGCTTTGCTCAGCACATTTTGGACAATGCCCAGCAGATTATTTCTGAGGATATCAAGAAAAACCAATGACAAAGCACGCAGCAGACTATACCCGCACCCTCCGGCTCCTGTTCTGGGAAAGTACCGCCCGCTGCAATCTGTCCTGCATCCACTGCCGGCGGCTGGATGCAGAGCAGACGGCTGATTTGACGACGCTGCAGGCAAAGGAGATGATGGACCAGCTGGCGGCGCTGGGCCAAGCGCAGGCCTTTATGCCGCTGCTTGTATTCAGCGGGGGGGAGCCGCTCTGTCGAGAAGATCTTTTCGAGCTGCTGGAATATGCGGCGGCTAAAGGTATTCATCGGGCGCTGGCCACCAATGGGACACTGATTGATGCCGCTGCTGCCCGAAAGATCAAATCTGCCGGCGTGCAGCGGGTCTCGGTCAGTCTGGATGGAGCAGATGCCCGGATTCATAACAAGCTGCGCCGGCAGGATGGATCTTTTGAGGCGGCTGTGTGCGGCATCAGGCATCTTCGTCACAATGATGTGCCGTTTCAGATTAATATGACCCTAACCCGCCATAATGCCGGTCATCTGGATGCAGTTTTGGAACTGGCTTGCGCGCTGGGTGCGGCGGCGGTGCATGTGTTTGGCCTTGTGCCGGTCGGCTGCGGGCAGCAATTGGACTGTGAGCAGATGCTTTCTGCCGAAGAATACGAGCAGTTGTTAAGACATATAGCCCGCAAAGAAGAGACAGCCGGCATAGAGCTGAAAGTTACCTGTGTTCCCCACTATCAGCGGGTTATCCGTCAGGAAAAGCCGCAGCCCCGGCGGATGTCCAAAGGATGCTTGGCTGGATCAGGCGTTTTGTTTGTTAGCCACAAAGGGGAGGTTTTCCCCTGCGGCTACCTGCCGGTTTTCTGCGGCAGCATCCTGCATGGCACGCTGACGGATATATGGCACAGCAGTCCGGATTTGGCCAGAATGCAGGATGCAGGGCAATTGAAAGGCAAATGCGGAGTGTGCTGTTTTAAAACAGTTTGCGGGGGCTGCCGCGCACGGGCTTTTGCAGCGACAGGGGATTATATGGAAGCCGAACCGATGTGCATTTACCAGCCGCCGCGAAAGGACAGCCATGATTAATATTTCTAAACTTTACTGCGGACAGCTTACTCCCGGTGACTGGCTTCGATACGGCATTGAAGGCGGTCAGCGGGCCGGCGACAGTGTTCCGCAGGCGGCGTCTGAGCGAAAGCCCATCGTCGTCTGGAATATTACCAGCCGATGCAACCTGCGGTGCGTCCACTGCTACAGCAGCAGCGGTACCGATGCTGCCGACTGCGCGGCAACGACGCAGGAAGCCAAAACTGTGCTGGATGACTTGGCCGCCTATGGTGTGCCGAGTGTTTTATTCAGCGGCGGCGAACCGCTGATGCGCGCCGATTTATTTGAACTGATTGACTATGCAGTACAAAAGGGACTGCGCGCCGTCCTCTCTACCAACGGCACGCTGATTGACGCCCAAAAGGCAAGGCAGATTAAAAATGCCGGAGTTTCTTATGTCGGTATCTCGCTGGACGGCATAGGAGAAAGCAACGACCGCTTCCGGGGGGCGGCGGGGGCGTTCGAAAAAGCAGTTGCCGGGATTCGGCATTGCAAGGATGCCGGCGTGCGGGTGGGATTGCGGCTGACTCTGACAGGCCGGAATATTGAGGACTTGGAAGGACTGTTTCATTTCTTCGAAAAAGAGGGGATTGAACGGGCCTGCTTTTATCATCTTGTTCCAGCCGGCAGGGGGCAGCGGATATATAGCGATGACCTGACCGCTTTCCAAACACGGCAGGCAGTTGAGATGATTTTGGCCAAAACCCGTGTCTTGACACAAGGCGGCCGAAAAACCGACATTCTGACGGTGGATAATCACGCCGACGGTGTTTTCCTGTATTTGAAACTGCTGGCCCAAGATCCTGCAAGGGCTGACGAGGTCTGGAAGCTTTTGACCTGGAACGGCGGGGGCTTGGCCAGCAGCGGTGTCGGGATCGGCTGCATTGATTTCAACGGCAAAGTACACCCCGACCAATTCTGGATGCATTATGACCTCGGGGATATCCGCCAAAAACCATTCAGCGAAATCTGGAGCAATCAACAGGAGCCGCTGCTGAAGGGGCTGCGCCGCCGTCGAGACTATGTCAAAGGGCGGTGCCGGTTATGCCGCTACTTCGATGCCTGCGGCGGCAGTTTGCGGGTACGGGCTGATTTATATTACAGCGACCCTTGGGCGCCTGATCCGGCCTGCTATCTGACTGATGAAGAAATCGGTCTGGATGAGAAAAAAAAGCAAATACTGGCCCGCAGCGGCGAAATTTATCACCTGCCGAATGAATAACTACACCAGCTCCTCCGGACGTTCGAGAAGTTTTTTGACATAGTCCAGAAACTGCGCGGCCTCAGCGCCGTTGACGACCTTGTGGTCAACCGAGAGGGTCAAATTCATTACGGTTCGGGTTGTTGGGCGGTTATCGACCGGTATAACCATATCCTGCAGCGACCCGATGCCCAAAATACTGGTCTGGCCGGGGATGACTATCGGAATAAATGAATCCACCCCATAAGCCCCCAGATTGCTGACGCTGATGCAGCCGCCTGTCAGGTCGTCCAGCGACAATTTATTGGCATGGGCACGGTCTATCAGGTCTCGGCTGGCTCGGCTGATTTCTTCCAATGTTTTGCTGCCGCAGTCCTTAATAATCGGCGCTGCAACGCTGCCTTCGTCAATTGCAACCGCCAAGCCGATGTCAATCCGGTCTGAAAGCTGAATACAATCGCCTGCCAGCTGGCCGGTCATGATCGGGTAATGGCCAATCCCTACAGCCAATGCCCGGATGATAAAATCATTGAAGGAATATTTAACAGAGGATTCAGCGTTTAACTGCCTCCGCAATTCGACCAGACGGGTAGCATCGACCCGCACATTTAAATAAAAACACGGTATATGCTGTTTGGACCAGACCATTTTTTCGGCGATGATCTTCTGCAGACGGGTTAAGGGAATCTGCTGCCCAAGGGCAGCCGGCGGGATTTCTTCTGCCGGTCTGCATCGCTGTTCAGCTTCGGCAGTTCGCAAGGTGTGAGCCGACAAGCCGGCTGGGGCACTCTGCTGCTGGGCAGGTGTGCTGTTGAGCAGGGCTGCCTGAACTTTCCATTCCAGCTGGGTCAGATAAGCCGGGTCAATTTCTTCGTCCGGATCCCCCAGAACCAGCAGGGGCGTATAAACCGGCACAGTCTGGCCTTCTTCTACCAGAACGGCTTTGACGGTTCCCTCCTCCGGCGATTCCATTTCCAATGTTGCCTTGTCAGTTTCTATCTCAAAAAGAATATCGCCGGCCTTAACAGACTGACCGGCATCCACGCGAATCGCCGTCAGCGTCCCTTCTCTCATGCTCTGCCCCAATTGCGGCAGCACAACTTCTTTTGCCATTATAAATCCTTTCTGTATGCGGCGGATCCTGTCAAGCGGTTGGCCGCCTGCTATGCAGTTTAGTCCAGTGGCGGTTATGCCGTCCGCAGTTCTGCCCCCAGACTTTGTATCAGGGCGCCAAGTATCTCGTTCTGAAAGCCGTCAACTGTTTCATGCCGCAGAGTTCCTTCTTCATCGCGGAACCGCAGCGAAACGGTAACGCTCTTCTTGCCGTCAGGGATGGGTTTGCCCCGGTACAGACCCGCAAAGTCAATTTTTTCCAATTCCTCCGGTGCCCGGCTCTGCACCACTGCTGTAATCTGTGCCCATGTAACCGATTCATCTACAATCAGCGACAAATCGCGCACAATAGCTGGAAACCGCGGGACGGGCTGGACTGTCGGGACTGAACCTGAGTATTCCATCAGCACCTCAAAATCCAGTTCAGCCGCCGTTATAATCTCTTTGTCCATATCAAATTGAGCTGCAGTTTCAGGACTGAACAGGCCCGCCCAGCCAAACGGTTTGCCGTTGAGCAGAATCTCTGCGCTGGCCGAGGCCCACGCTAGCGAGCTGGGTCTGAAATCAAGCAAAGCTGTCGGGCAGATTTTCTGCACCAGTCCTTCAATTACCCCCCGCATAGCGCGGAATTCATCGTCCATAATAAGCCCAATATGCAGATGCTCATGCGGCAGCTGACCCGGCTGATTATCCTGCGGGATAAAGGTATCGGCCAGCTCAAACAGCCGGCAGGGTTTATTTCCTGCGCGGCGGTTGGATTGGAAGACCAGTGCCAACGAGCCGATGAGATTCTGCCTGAGCAGGTTTGTGTTTTTCCCAAAAACATCAGATACCGAAAGATGTTCCTCCGCCGGCCTGCCGGAAAAGACTTCTGCCGCTTTCTGATTGACAAAACTTACGGTAACGGCTTCATAAAAGCCTGCTCCTGTCAGAAAGGTGCGTACACAGCCGGCAGTTTTCTCCCGAAGATTCGGCCTGCATACCTTGATATGTATTTTCGATTCCACCGGAATTTTGTCATAGCCCCAGCAGCGGGCTGCTTCTTCAATGAGGTCCGCCTCCCGCCAAAGATCATGCCGCCAGCTCGGCGGTGTACATACAATCAAATCGGGATGGCGAACTTCAGGTGCAAAGCCCAAGCCCGAAAAAATAGAAAGCACATCGGCCTGCGGAATCTCAATGCCCAACAAGGCACGAAGCCGGCTGGGACGCATTCCAATGGTGTCGCGTTCGGCCTTGCGGGGATAGACATCCACGATGCCCTGTGTCGGCCTGCCGCCGGAAAGCTCGGCCATCAGCTGGGCGCAGCGGTTTGAAACCCAAGCCAGATTGTCCGTATCGACCTGCCGCTCAAAACGGAACGACGCTTCCGATTGAAGCGACAGCCGACGGGCGGTCCGGCGGATGCACACCGGTTCAAAGTGAGCCGCCTCCAGTAAAATCGTTGTTGTTTGCTCCGATACTTCCGAATCCAGCCCGCCCATGACGCCGGCCATTGCTGTCGGCCGGTCGGCATCGGCAATAACCAGCATCGAGCTGTCCAGTTCGCACTTTGTGCCGTCGATGCTTACCAGCCGCTCTCCATTGACAGCTTTGCGGACGACGATTTTCTGCCCGCCGATTTTGCTGAAATCAAATGCATGCGTCGGCTGGCCGGCTTCCATCATCACATAGTTGGTAACATCCACGATATTGTTGATGCTGCGGATTCCCACAGCCTCCAGACGCCGCCGCATCCACTCTGGCGCCGGACCTACCTTGACGTTTTCGATAATCCGCGCTGTGTAGCGGTTGCACAGTGTCGGTTCGCGGATTTCAACCTGAACTTTCAGACAGGTTGGCTCCGGGCTTTCCTGCAGTTTGATAGCAGGTATCTTCAGCGGCTGACCTGTGGCTGCGGCCAGTTCCCGGGCAATCCCGATATGTCCGAGGCAATCCCCCCGGTTGCTGGTAATCTCAACATCCAGCACCGTATCTTGACCGACCTGCTCAATGCTCTCGATAGGGAAGCCCAAAATGCTCAATGTATCGGCTATGGCCTGTGCCGGCAAATCTATATCTATATAATCCCGCAGCCACTCCAACGATATTTTCATTATTTCTCCTGTTAACACATAAAAAGGAAAAAATATTACATGTATTTGTCGGTCATTGTATCGAATTTGCTGCTGATTGACAAGATACGAGAAAAATATGTTTACCGGACAGTTTGTCCATTTTTTATCACAGATATCTGCGTTTTGTTATCGGACGGCCTTTGCGGAAAACAACACAAACCGGCATTAACTTTTCTTGATTGAGAGGTTTTTTTAATACATTTTGAAGAATTTGAAGAAAGAGAGATTAAGCATCTTTAATTTTTGGGCGACAATAAAATGCAGTACAGCAGTGTATAACGATAAACCTCAACCATATACTAAGTGAGGACTGAAGATGGATGATGCGGCCAAAATGAGACAGAGCTATCCATGTTCGGTATTATGCGGGCTGTTAATGTTCACTACGGTTTTTGCTGCTGAAAGCGTTTTGCCGGATACAGAAAAGCTTTTTGATATGTCTCTATCAGAACTGATGGATGTTGAGGTCTATGTGCCTGCAACATTAACCGAAACCAATCCCCTCAAAACTCCCGCCAGCGTAACAATTATTACTGCACGTGATATTGCGCTGACTCCGGCCCGCAATCTGCTGGATTTGATTGAAATTTATGTGCCCGGAGCTATTTATATGAATCACAGTGTCGGGCCGGTGCCGGGCATTCGCGGAGTCATTGCAGACCGGCCGTATAAGTTTCTGGTCAACATCAACGGCATCAACATCAATATCAAATCGCACTATGGGGCACGGCTGGAACTGCTCAACTGGGATTTAAATGATATTGAACGGATTGAAATTGTTCGCGGCCCCGGTTCGGTAACATACGGCCCCGGTGCTATCGGCGGTGTCATTAATATCTACACGAAACAGGCCGCCCAGCATCCGGGCTTGGCCATCGGCGGGGCATTCTGGGATCGTTACGACAGCATCCAAAATTATCTCAGCTGGGGCTGGAGCACCGAAGCTTTTAAGGTTTATAGTTATGTCAGCGTTGCCGATACGGCCGGCCATACCCCCGATTTGTTTTCCATTGATAAGTCCCACAGCGGCTATCTGGGCCAGCCGGACGGCCCGTACGGCCCGAATCCTCCGGCCACTTATATGTCTGATTATGACAACCAGCCGCAGATAAAAGCCCTTATCGATGTTCAGCTCAAAGATACGTGGCGCTTCTGGGCGCGGTATGCCTCATCATCCTCTTCCCTTGTCCAAAATTCAGCCATTAAATATCCATTCGGCAATGAATGGGAAGATTTTCGCCAGACCCGTTTCCGCTATTTCCAATTTGCTGCTGAAAATAATACAGCCCTGAATGAAGAATTTGCCCTCAAATCGACCTTTGGTATTAGTTCGATTGATGTTCACAATGTCGAAAAATACGATGGTTCTATTGTCAATGATCGCGATAACCTGCAAAATATCGGCTGGATTTGGTCGGAGTGGGAATATTTTGCCCGCTTTATGCTCAATTATACGGCACCGGATGAAATTCTCAAGGCCGGAATCGGCGTGGAGGCTTCGTACGACCTTGTCCGTCCCGCTTGGGGGAAAGGGAAAGATGACGGCCTACGTCTGTCGGACGGAATCATCAGCGGTCCCAGCTCCGAGGCCTACGGGACCGGCTATCGCCAGCTGCTATATACCAATGAAAAGTATTTTGCAGTCGGGCACGGCTGGGAAACTGCCAGTCATGCATTTCTGGGCGAAGTGAATATAAAGCACAGTCCCAAAATGACAACTCTGTGGTCAGCCCGTCTCGATAAGCATTCTTATACCGATTATCTATTTTCCCCGCGGTTTGCGTGGATTTATGAGCTGGATTCCGAGCAATTCCTGAAATTTATCGCCCAGCGGTCGGTACGGATGAACACACAGGAAGAATTGTATATGAATCATAAACTCGATGAGGACAATAAACCTGAAAAGCTGGACACCTTTGAGCTGATTTATACCGCCAAACCGACAGACCATCTGACATTCCAGGCATCTGGTTTTTACAACAAAAACGAAGTCATTGCTTGGGACTGGGCACTCCGGCGAAGTGCTCCTGTTGGCCAGCTCAAGACAGCCGGTCTGGAATTGGAGGGCCAGTACAGCAAGGATAATGTACAGATTGGTCTTAATCACTCGTTTCTCAAGCAGCTTGATTGGGAACTGGGAGAAAATATAGCCGTTTCAGGCATCAGCTATTCGGATTATTATCTGAAAGTAAGCGATAGTATAACAATTACCTCCAAAGGCAATGATTTGAACAACTGGCCGACGAATGCCACCAAGCTTTATACCAATATCGGTCTGTACGGCGGCAAGATGACCTTCCATGCCGATATGCGGACGCTGTGGGGCTTTGAGGGCTCGAGAATCGGTCTGGATGCCCTCAGCGAAGCCGGCGGCAATGCAGCCCAAATACGGCATATTAAAGAGCAAGACGCCTATGATTTCGAGATCACAGCGAATCTGTCGCTGACCTATCATATCAATAAATCGGCAGACCTGACATTTTTTGTCCAGAACATACCGGTTATCGGCGACAACAAGCGTTATTCCTACTCCTCCGGCTTCAAATATGCCTACCCCGACAAGGCAAGCTGGGTCGAAGAACCTACTGTCGTTGGAGTCCGTTATCAGGTCCGTTTCTAACAAACATTTCGGATAACGCAGCCGAGACACGCAAAGGAATCTTGAAGATCTTCTGGATCTGCCAGAGAGCCAGCAGTGCAGCTGCAGCCGCGTTAAACGGCTGATTTGAACTGCCCGGCAATCAAAGAAAGATTGACGCTGCCGCATTGTGGTGATACATTTTATCCCAATTTATAGAAGGGCAGTTATGGTTCAGCATCACTCTGCGGATATTGAAAAATGGCTCAAGCTGATTCGTTCAGACGGTATCGGCCCTGTACTATTTAAACGCCTGCTGGATGCGTTCGGAGATGTGGATCGCATTCTTGCAGCTTCGGCTGCCCGGTTGGCCGAGGTGAAAGGAATCAGTCAAACCACAGCCCAGCAGATTGCCCGAACGCGGAATACTTTTAATGCTGAAAAAGAAATCGAACATGCTGATAAACTGGGAGTGTGGATTGTTCACCTGCATGATCCGCGCTACCCGCCTGCTTTGAAGGCCATTTACGATCCGCCGCCGGTGTTGTATGTCAAGGGAACATTGACGCGAGCCGACACGCTGGCCTTGGCCATCGTAGGAAGCCGCCGCTGCACGCTTTACGGAACCGAACAGGCCGGCCGTTTTGCGCATCTGCTGGCTTCTGCCGGCTTTACAATTGTCAGCGGCGGCGCACGCGGCATCGATGCTGCCGCTCATCGCGGGGCTTTGTCCGCCAAAGGACGCACCATCGTTGTTCAGGGCAGCGGGCTGGCCAATCCGTTTCCAGCTGAAAACCAAAAGCTTTTTGAGCAGGCGGCGGAATCCGGCGCTGTTATCAGTGAGCTTCCGCTGACGTATGAGCCGCTGGCAGCAAACTTCCCCGGACGCAATCGCATTATTGCCGGCCTGTCATTGGGGGTGCTGGTGGTTGAGGCAGCCCATCGAAGCGGCGCTCTCATCTCAGCACAGGCGGCTTTGGACAATAACCGTGAAGTAATGGCTGTTCCCGGCCGGATTGATTCGCCTGCCAGTGCCGGCTGTCATCAACTCATCAAACAAGGCGCACGCCTTGTCGACAGCATCGACGATATTATGGCGGCGCTGGGCAATGTGGGTGACGGCTTACAAGACTATGCTGCATCAGCGGCCGGTCAAGCGGAACAGAACGCCCAAAAAAGTTTGTTTGATGTATCCCGTCTGAATCTGACCAAAGAAGAAAACGCTATTCTCGATTGCCTTAATTCAGAACCTGTTCATGTGGAAGATTTGATTGCACAAACAAAACTGACAGCCGGTCAAGTTCATGCGGCCGCTGTTAGTTTGCAGTTGAAGGGACTCATCCGGCAGCTTCCCGGCGGAATGTTTGTCAAACGGCATCAGACTCAATAAAGAATAGTAAAGTTTTTCTGAATGCAGGCCAGAATGGCATTAATATTATTTGTGGATGTTACGACAGCGTCAAATCCCTGTTTGTGCAAGTTCTGAGCTTCTTTTTCCCCAAGTCCGCCGGCCAAAGCAATCAGCATGCAGTCGGACAATTCCTCCCGGCTGCGAACATCATTGCACAGCCCGCGCGCATCAATGGAACTGTTCATTAAATCAATCAGGATAATATTGGGAGAGAATTTCAGGGACATCAGCCCTGCATCAAAACTGTTGTAGGCACACTGGACCTCAAAACTACCCCGCATTTTCAGTTCTTCGGCAAGTTTTTGGGAATAATCTGTTCGGCTGTCGATTATAAGAATACGAATTTTTCCTTTTTCGAGTTCAGTTGTCGGAATATCGTGTTCCTTCATAAATCGAATCAGTTCACTAAGCGGGATGCGCCTATCTTTTGAACCGGGTATCCGATAGCCGCGAAGCTGGCCTGAATCAAACCATTTTGTCACCGTGCGCGGAGCAACCTTGCACAACTGCGCCACCTGACCGGTAGTTAAAACATCTTTTCTTCGCATAAAAATTCCAAAATGTCCATAAGGACAGGTATTCGTTGGATAATCCCTAATCTCTCACAACCGACTCCTTGCTCGGCAATCTTTTTTCGGCTTGAAAGGGATTCAAAATAATCAGCTTGCGGTGCAAGTCTGACTTTTTCGAAAAATAATGCATATTCTTATTCAGTTATGTCCGATAAAATAATTATTGGACATTATGCATCGAATACAAAGTATGATGTTTTTTACTTTTTTTGCCGGCAAGATTAGTGAAAGGAATGTTTTTGCTTGACCGATAATATAAATAATGTATGATGCAGTATATTCGGTGTTGATAATAGTAGAAAGCTCCTTATTCATACCTGTCCTGTTCTTTAACAGGCGGGGCTAAAGGGCCAGACCTGTAAAGGCTGGTTGTAAGCAGTGCTTTGAGAGCACCGATATTGTCCGGAAGGGCGAAAGGCGAATTAAAAATTTTAGTTTCGCCAAGTCCACAATCCTGACAAGTCGGTGAGTTTGGCGAAAGGGAATTTTGGTGATAAATTCAGTCAAATCCTATGGCAAAAAATGGAATTGCCGGGGGATATTACAAAAGGATGTCATATTTTCCGCTTCGAGAAAACTTCTTCTGCTTCAAATAGAGTCTGTTTGCTCAGCCCATGGAGGCAGAAATATGCGGAATTTGGTTCGTTCTCACTGATACCCTGAATTTACACCATCCTCTATTGTCTCTTCAGCAGTCTGCTGACATTTCCAGCCTTTCTGCAGGTCTGAACAAGTAACTGCATTCAAGAAAGGTGTCAACAATGGAAATACTGGCTCAGATGAGTGTTGCGACAAGTATTTTTATAGGGGTGGTCATCGGTATTCTGGCTGGCGGGGGAATCGTTTTTGTTGTATTACAGGGGATTATAAAGACCCGCGCCAAGGTCACTCAGGAGGAGATTGAAGCACGCATCGAAACGGCGAAAAAGCAGGCCGAAACAATCCTGAAAGAAGCTCGTCTGGATGCCGCCGGCGAGATTATGAAAAAACGCCAGGAATTTTCTGCCGAAGTCAGCTCCCGGGAAAATCAGCTGCGTATGCAGGAATTGGAACTGACAAAAAAGCAGGATCTCCTTGAGCGCCAGCAGGAGAAGATCCAGCAGCAGGAAAAGCAGCTGGCCAACAAAGATCGCGAATTAGAGCGGCAAATCAATACCTATAATAACCGCAATAAGGAATTGGCCAATCTCGTTGCCCAGCAGAAGAATATGCTCTTGAAGATTACTTCGCTGGATGTCGAACAGGCAAAAGAGATGCTGCTAAGCCGGCTGGAAGATGAGTGCGAGCGGGAGATGAACCAGCTTATTCAGCGGAAAACCGCCCAAGCAGAGGAAATGGCGGAAGAAAAGGCCAAAGAAATCATCAATCTGGCGATTCAGCGCTATGCCGCTGAGCAGACCTGCGAAGTCAGCGTTTCAATGGTGGATATTCCCAGCGATGACATGAAAGGCCGCGTCATCGGCCGAGAAGGACGCAATATCCGTGCGTTTGAGAAGGCAACCGGTGTCGATGTGATTGTGGATGACACGCCGGGCGTCATTGTGGTCAGCGGCTTCAATCCGATTCGCAGAGAGGTTGCCCGCCTGAGCATGGAACGGCTGATTCAGGATGGACGCATCCACCCAAGCCGCATCGAGGAAATTGTCAGTCAGGCTAAAAAAGATGTTCATTCCCGTGTTATCCAGCTGGGCAAAGAAGCCGCAGAAGAAGTAGATGTTCGCGGTCTTAATAACAAGATTATCGGGATGCTCGGTGCCCTCCATTACCGAACCAGCTACGGTCAGAATGTCCTGCGTCACAGTGTCGAAGTGGCATTTCTGGCACAGGTTATGGCTGATGAGCTGGGGCTGGATGGTTCCCTTGCAAAGCGGGCGGGTCTTCTGCATGACATCGGCAAGGCAATGGACCGGGAAATCGAGGGCGGACACCCCGCTATCGGTGCTAATTTCCTGCGCCGCTTCAAGGAATCCAATGTCATTCTCAATGCTGTCGAAGCCCATCATGGCGACATTCCAGCCGACAATCCCTATACCCCACTGGTTGCTGCGGCTGATGCCATCAGTGCCTCCCGCCCCGGCGCTCGGCGCGAAACGCTTGAACGCTATATCAAGCGGCTGGAAAAACTCGAAGAAATCGCCGCCGGTTTCGAAGGCGTGGAAAATTGCTATGCCATTCAGGCAGGCCGTGAGATTCGGGTCATTGTAGATGCCGAAAAAGTCAGCGATGATGTGGCTATGAAAACCGCCCGCGACATTGCTAAAAAGATTGAAGATGAAATGACCTACCCCGGCGAGATTAAAGTAACGCTGCTGCGCGAAGTCCGCTGTGTCGAATACGCCAGATAACTGTACAAAAGTGGCGGTCTGTCCTGCGGCAGTCAGGATTGGGAGTGCTGATGAAAATTAATGTCCTTTGCATCGGGGATATTGTAGGCCGCCCCGGCCGGCGGATTCTTGCCCAGCAGCTGTTCAGCTTTGTGCGGGATAACAGCATTGACTGCGTTATCGCCAATGCAGAAAACGCCGCCGGCGGCTCGGGCCTTACCCCCCAGATTTACGACAAGCTCCTCAAATACGGCGTGCATCTTATTACGCTGGGCGACCACTGCTTTCGTAAGAAGGATATTATCCCAACCCTCGAAACGCAGAACAACATCGTTCGTCCGGCCAACCTTTCACCTTCGGCTGTAGGCCGGGAATACGCTGTTTATCAGACTGTCAAGGGGCCGTCCGTGGCTGTTGTTTCTCTGATTGGCCGCATTTATATGAAGCCGGCCGACTGCCCCTTCGCCAAGATTGACACGCTTTTGCCTCGTCTTAAAAGTGAAGCCGACATTCTCTTTGTCGAAATACACGCCGAAGCCACCAGCGAAAAGATTGCATTGGGCTATTATCTCAACGGAAAAGTAAGCTGTGTTTTCGGCACACATACCCATGTGCCGACAGCCGACGAACGCATTCTGACGGGGGGAACGGCCTATATTTCCGATATTGGAATGACCGGCGCGGCCGATTCAGTGCTTGGCCGTAATCCCGAAAGCGTCATACGGGCATTTCGCACGCAGATGCCCTATCCTTTTGATGTTGCTGCCGGCGATGTCCGCATCAGCGGCATTGTTGTTACTGTGGACAGCCATACAAAAAAAGCCGAACGCATTGAGCGGATTGTTCTGCACGATCAGGCCGCCCCTGATACCTTGACCTATGACAGCGACGACGGCAGACCTGACTATACCAACGGCTTTTAATCTTCATCGCCGCGGCTGATTGCTGACAGTAGGCTGCGGATAAATTTCCCCGCCAGCTTTCAAGGATTTGTTCCTTTATCGACTCGGCAAAATCCCTGCTGTAATGCTGAGGCAAACAGGCTGGATGACATTTTGGTCATTAAATTCCAGAGGACTTTGGCAAGTTACTGCAGGATAGACCAGAAGGAGAATAGGAGGTTTTCCCGCAAAAATGCATGAAAATAAACAAATCCCCGCTGGCGGGGGATATTCTTCTGTGGTGCAGCTTGCCAAATTGGCGTTTCCGGCTATAATCCCCGATAATGGCCAACATAAAACCACAACTTCCGATTTTTACTGTAACGCAGCTG
Organism: Phycisphaerae bacterium; assembly: GCA_018052735.1. GTDB lineage: Bacteria > Planctomycetota > Phycisphaerae > Sedimentisphaerales > Anaerohalosphaeraceae > 4572-13. The sequence continues at coordinate 17,688 of JAGPMT010000029.1, forward strand.
AACACAATGATAAAGGCGGCGCTTGAGGAAGCCCTGCCGCCGCGGCTGATGTTGAGGGGCGAAATCAGCGACTTTAAGCAGCACACCAGCGGACACTGCTATTTTCTGCTCAAGGATGCCGGCGGGCAAATTCCCTGCACCATGTGGGCCAGCCATTTCCGCCAAGTCAAATTCCGCTGCGAAAACGGCCTTGCGGTACTAGCCGCCGGACATATCGATGTCTATCTGCCCGGCGGCAAGTACCAATTTTACTGCGACAAACTGGAGCCGGCCGGTATGGGTGCCCTGCAGCTTGCGTTTGAGCAGATGCGCCGCCGCTTGGAAGCCGAAGGACTCTTTGATCCAGCCCGCAAAAAGCCGCTGCCGCGCTATCCAATGAACATCGGGATTGTGACAAGCTTTTCCGGTGCAGCCCTGCATGATATTGCCGACAGTATTCAGACCCGCTGGCCCTGCGCTCGGTTGTATGTGTTTGACACGCCAGTTCAGGGGGAAGGGGCGGCCCCGTGTATTGCGGCGGCCATTGCCAAGGCCAATCGCCTGCGGAAGCAGCTGGGATTGGAGCTGCTGATTGTCGGCAGGGGCGGCGGCTCTATGGAAGACCTGTGGGCTTTCAACGAAGAAGCAGTGGCCCGGGCTATTTATGCATCAAAACTGCCGGTTATAAGTGCTGTCGGCCATGAAGTGGATGTTACCATTGCCGATTTGGTTGCCGATAAGCGGGTTTCTACGCCAACCCGAGCAGGTGTGGAAGCTGTCCCGGACTGGCGAGAGGAACTCCAGAAAATCCAATCGCTGGCACGTCGGTTGCAAAATACTATTCGCTCACAGGTACAGAACAGCCGCAATCTCTTGGCTGCTGTACTTGCCAGCCGGGTATTCCGTTTGCCTTTAGGTCCGGTGCAGATAGCTGCCCAGCGGATAGATGAGCTGGCCAATCGCCTGATGCATTCAGTCCACCGGCATCTGGCATATCGGAAAGACCAGCTGGAACGGATGCGGGCGATGGTGCAGCGCATAGAACCTATCCGGCTTCTGGCAAAAAACCAGCTGGCAATCCAAACTTTGGAAGGGCACAGCCGGACGGCGATGCTCCAAATTCTCAATAAAAACCAATTGCAATTAGCCGCTCTGGAGAATAGATTACAAGCGCTGAATCCTCGCTCGGTGCTCAAACGCGGCTACAGCATAACGATCAATCAGCGCACGGGATGCTTAGTGACGGATATCAAGCAAGTTCTAATCAACGACCCGCTGACCACAGAGCTGGCGGCAGGCCGGATCATCAGCCGGGTGGAAGAGACGAAAAACAAGCCGCTGGAATAAACGATTATGGCAAAAAAGCAGGAAAAAGGCGATATCGATAAATTGTCATTCGAGCAGGCCATCGATGCTCTGACAGAGATTGTGGACAAGATTGAAGACGGTCAGATTCCTCTGGCCGAAAGTCTGCAGCAGTATGAGAAAGGAATGGCTCTGATTAAGCATTGCCGGAAGATTCTTCTGGATGCGGAAAAACGCATCGAAAATATCTCCAAAGACAAGAGCGATATCCAAATTGCAGCCGACTTAGAGGAAGAAAGCAGTAATGAGGATTCCGAGATGTCCGCAGAGGAGGACTTATTTTAATCGGATCGGCAAATTTATAAGCCGCTTCAATGGAAGCATGGTTGTCCTGCGGATTGATGCTGTTTTGGGGATTTGCGTAGGCAGCTGATGCTCTGCTGTGCGGAACTGAAGATTCTGGAATTAGGTTGGGTATAAAAAAGCGGATAGAACTGTCGGGAAAGTCAAGATTATGTGTGAAACTCTGTCGGGGGCTAATCTTGTCAGGCAATAAAGAAAAACGGGGGAAGTTTGTTGATAGATTTAGTTAAAAAGGCGGGCGTGGCGGAATTGGCAGACGCGCAAGATTTAGGTTCTTGTACCCTCGTGGTGTGAAGGTTCGACTCCTTTCGCCCGCATTTAATTTAACTGCTTTGTTCTACAATGCTTATATGTTTCCTGTTTCAGTGCTTTCTTGTCCTCTATTATCACAATGGCGTAAATTATGGCATAAATTTTCACCTCACTTTGATTTCTGCACCAGTTTTTTCATACCAGCTTGAAAAGTGAACGTGCCGGCGTTAATATCCTGATCAGTAAGCGATATTAATGGTCTGGATATAGGAATTATGGCTTCGTTGTACTATGATGGGAATGCAAAACGATGGAGAGTCGCATGGCGATGTACGCTGCCTACAGGAGAAATAGACCGCGGGAGCAAATCCTTTGGAAAAGATAAGAAAACAGCTCTTGAATTTAAAAAACATTGTGACGAGAATGAAAAACGACTCAAACGGACTGTTTTTGTTGCCCCTGTTTTTTTATCTGATGTGGTGGAGGAATGGAAGGAGTATTGCCAACGGTATACTCCCTGCACAAGGGATTTATATATTTTCTCAGTAGAGCATTTTATAGAGTGTCTCCCTGAGAGTGTGAACTACATCACTGATTTAACGAATGCCCATATCAATCGCCATATTAATAGTGAAATGAGCAGGGGACTCAAGAACAGAACACTGAATAATGTTTTGTTCTCCGTTAAGAACCTGTGCCGGTATATGCAGGAAAACTATAAAATACCTAATCCCTGCAGAGGTATAAAAAAAATGAGAGAAGATCCTCCTGATCATAATTTTTTGAATGAGGAAGAATATCAAACGGTTTTGCCTAATACCAAGGCTATCGCTAAACCGTGGGTCGTCTTTCTGGAGAAGGCCGTTACAAAACACTGGAACGTTAAGATGGCTCTTGAATAATAACGTCGAACTGAGTATAATGCACTAACAACAGAATTTTTATGTAGGAAGATTGACAATGAATCAATTCGGTCGTATTTCACTTATTCCTGTTGGATTCGTTTTGTTTCTCATTCAGATTGGAATAGCGGATAACCCCCTGATCCTCGATCAGTTTACCGCTGATCCGACGGCACGAGTGTTCGAAGGCAAGATCTATGTGTACCCGTCTCATGATATTCCGGTTCCTCCGGGCAGCGGCGCACGGCAAGACTGGTTCTGCATGGAAGACTATCATGTTTTTTCTTCTGAGAACCTGATAGACTGGACCGACCACGGCGTCATTTTAACCCAGAGCGAGGTGCCTTGGCTGACCCGCATGTCCTACAGTATGTGGGCGCCGGACTGTGTTTTTCGAGACGGTAAATATTATTTTTATTTTCCCACGGGAGGCAGGATTGGGGTTGCCATTGCAGACAATCCTTACGGTCCGTTCAAGCCGGAACCGACCTTCATTCAGGGCATCCGCGGAATTGACCCGGGGGTCATTATTGATAAGGATGGAATCGCCTACCTGTTCTACTCGGATTTGATGGTCGCCAAGCTGAAGGAGAATATGGTCGAAATCGAGGGACCTCCGCAGCAGATTGCAAATCTTCCCAAGAAAGGTCTCCGTGAAGGTCCGTTCCCCTTTGTGCGAAATGGGATTTACTACCTGACCTATCCCCATGTGCAGAATAATACGGAACGGATCGAATACGCAATGGCCAGCAGTCCGATGGGACCGTATGAATGGAAGGGTGTGATTATGGATGAAAGTGCCAGCGGCTGCTGGACCAATCACCACTCGATTCTTGAATACAAAGGGCAGTGGTACTTGTTCTATCATGACATGGATTTATCGCCGAATTTTGATAAAAACCGAGCCATCAAAGCCGATTATTTGTACTTTAATGAGGACGGTACCATTCAGAAAGTCATTCCCACGGTACGCGGAATCGGAAACGCCCCGGCAACCAACATGATTCAGATTGACCGTTACAGCGCCAAAAGCGAGACCGGCGCTGCAGTGGAGTACCTTAATCCTGAGAAAACATTTGATGGATGGAAGACGGTTCTGTCTGCGCCGGACGCTTGGATTCGATACGACAGAGTGGATTTTGCAGGCAAGACGGTGAAAACCCTGAAAGTCAGAGCAATGTCAGCAACGGGCGGCTCGATTGAAGTTCAAATTGGCAAAGATGACGCTGCGATCAAGGTGCCTGTAGTCATTGCAAAATGTACGGATTGGACGATAGCTTCATCGAATGTCAGCGCTGCTCCATCCGGTCTTCAGGATATTAAGGTCGTTCTCAAGGGCGACGACAGGGTTGAAATTGACTGGATCCAGTTTGAGTAATTCCAAACAAGGATTGGATGAATATGAAGCATGTGGTCAATCCCGGCCACGTGCTATTTTTGTTCCGCCAAGTGGGACAATTTTCTCCGCCGTTTATAGTCTATAATAGTTTTTAATCTGGAGCCATTCTGGAGAGAATTAGAAGGAGCTGGAGAGCAGGGACAGTTCTGTTTTCAGACTGAGGGACGGCATTCATATCACCAGCTCACCCAAATTCATAGTGTGAGGGCGGATTAACCTCCATTCACCGGGTGAACGGAAGTTGGTGAACAAGACATGGAGATGCCGTGGTGGGTGACAGGTTCGAATTGGGGGGGTATAGTGTTTTGTCCCATTTGACGCTGGGACAAAACCCCCAACATGTGCTAAACTCTCCAACTATGAGTGTTCCCAAAAAGGGGTATTGACATGATTTCCTATTTGAAATCACTTCCTTTAGCATTAAAAATTGATCAGCGACAATTATTCTTACCTGTAGCGGCAAATAAAATTTCCGGACATTAGATAAAGAGAATAAACTATCTGAATTTCCTTAAAGTCAGGAGATATGATAATTGAAGGGAAGAAATAATTGTCGCTGAGGGAGATTATAGTTGACGCTGGACAGCCTCAGTTTTTAAGCGTTTTGAGCCTGTTTTATCCAGCAAAATCACCGACGAGGCCTGGCATACGGGCTTTTTAGAGCTATGCTTTTCCAAGAAAAACGGATGCTGAATTTTCAGAGCAAGCCATGCGGCTTTGGCGGCAGGTTGCTGCTGCCGGAGGAGATGGGAGCTCTGGAAGACATACAGAGTATAAGGAAGTAAGAGAGAGTAAGTAATAACTATAAACAACATATAAAATTACGCTAAAAATGTGTATATTGTCGAATGTTGTAGATGGTATTTAACGGCCTCAGCAGGCAAATCACCGCCTTCGGAACAGGATGATATTGTATGTCGGTATGCTGAAAAAATGACACCGGATGTCGGTTCGTTAGGGAAAAGATTCCGGTTATCGTCTTGCGGGGAATATCCGAAAAACACCAATCCTAGCAGGATGGGCACGCGGTAGCAAAGGGCAGAGTTGGCCGTACCTGCTCTGATAAGATTTTAGCGGCTGCTTTGATGGAAAGATTAACTGTAATGATCTGGTTTTGCTGTGTCCAATAACCCCAGAAAATCGCCAATCACTGACTTATGGACTAGACTCTCTCTCTTCTCTCGGATTCCGGCATTGCTGTCTGATTTTGAGATAGAATTGGATCAGCAGCCCCCCAGTTTTGCTTTTTTAACCTCAAAAACACAAAAAACGGCCTATCCAATGTTTTTCTTGAAAACCTGTTGAGCGTTTCTATAATACTGGGGTACCTGAAGCGGGATTATCTGAACAAATCGTTCTTTGCAGGCGTATATCGGCCGAGTGGCGGAATGGCAGACGCTGGGGATTTAAAATCCCCTGCCCGTAATGGGCGTGTGGGTTCGACTCCCACCTCGGCTACTGCCGGAATTGAATCGGACAAGACCGGTATAAAGTGAAAACTGGGAAGTGTGTATGAGAGCTATAACACCTTACAATGGAGATACTTAAATGACGCAAAAAATCCAGCTGCAAGATGTGGATCGTCCCAACCTGTACCGGGATGTCTTTCCTTATAATACAGAATTTCCGAAAGTCGTCTTTGACAATGAGACAGTTCCGATGCAGATTCCCGGCAAAGTATGGATTACGGATACCACATTCCGCGACGGCCAGCAGGCACGGCCTCCGTATTCACCCGAGCAGGTTGTCCGTATTTATGATTTTCTTCATCTGATTAACGGCAGCACAGACCTGATTCGCCAGAGTGAATTTTTTCTTTATTCAGACAAAGACCGAAAGGCGGTCGAGTTATGCCGTCAGCGCGGATATGACTTCCCTGAGATAACCGGCTGGATTCGGGCGGTGGCAGCGGATTTTAAGTATGTAACGCAGCTGGGGCTTAAAGAAACCGGCATCCTGACCAGTGCCAGCGATTATCATATTTTCCTGAAGCTGAAAAAAACCCGTTCGCAGGCCATGGAGGCCTATCTGGGGATAGTAAAGGCGGCTTTGGATAACGGGATTCTTCCCCGGTGTCATTTTGAAGATATCACGCGGGCGGATTATGACGGTTTTGTTCTGCCGTTTGCCGATAAGCTGCTGGAATTGTCTCGGCAGTACAATGTGCCGGTCAAGATGCGCCTGTGCGATACGCTGGGCTTTGCCTTGCCGTATCCCAACAGCACGCTTCCCCGCTCTCTGCCGAAACTGATTGCCGGGCTTCGCCGAATCGGTGTTCCGGCCGAATGGCTCGAATGGCATGGTCATAACGATTTTCACAAGGTTGAAATCAATGCTGCCACAGCGTGGCTGTACGGATGCTGTGCGGCCAACTGTGCCATTTTCGGGGTGGGCGAACGAACCGGCAATCCCCCGCTGGAGGCGCTGGTGGTAGAGCATGCCCAGCTGTTCGGAACCAACCCCAAAGTCAATTATCAGGCGATTACGGAATTGGCCGACTATGCCAATAAGGAACTGGGCTTCAATCTGCCGCACAATTATCCGCTGGTTGGGCGGGATTTTAATGTAACGCGTGCCGGCATTCACGCCGATGGTCTTTTGAAGAATGAGGAAATCTACAATTGCTTTGACACGCAGGCCCTCCTGAAGCGGCCGGTAGGCGTGGCGATTACCGACAAGAGCGGCGCAGCGGGCATCAAGCATTGGATTGAAGAACGTTATGCGATCGAAATTCCCAAGCAGGATCCGCGGATTATTGCCATTAAAGACCGCATCGACGCTGAATATGCCGCCGACCGGATGTCGGCCATTTCTGATGAAGAGATGATTGCCTGGACAGAGGAAATATTCGGCGACAAACTTCCTCCATTGAGGTAGTCCATGGTCTCCCGGCAGATCCAAGCGGTTCTGTTTGATTTGGGCGAAACGCTGCTGAATTTCGGCAGATTGGATAGAGCGGCTCTCTTTGAAGAGGCCGTCAACCGCTCTTACCGCTATTTGATAGAGCTTGCCCAGCCGGTCGGTTCGCTGAGGGCTTACCGGCGCGTCCATATCTGGGGCATCCGCTGGCATTTGCTCAAATCATGGCTGACGGGTGATGATTTTAATTCGCTGGAATTGCTGAAGGCCTACGGCCGAAAACGCGGATTTACCCTGTCTGAACAGCAGTGGCAGGAACTGAACTGGCAGTGGTATGTAGGCCTGTCCAGAAAAGGGGCGGTAGAAAAAGAAACCGCCCCAACCCTCCGCTGTCTGCAGCATATGGGGCTCAAACTCGGATTGCTGTCCAATACCTTCGTGCACAAAAGCAGTCTGGAGCGGCATCTGCAGCAGGAAGGATTGCTGGACCTGCTGCCGGTGCGGCTGTATTCCTATGAATTCCCGTTTCGCAAGCCCGATGTCCGCATTTTTTCAGTCGCAGCCGAGCGAATGGGTATTCCTGCTGACCGAACGGTTTATGTCGGCGACCGGATGGATAACGATGTGAAGGGAGCGTTGGCCGCTGGAATGCTGCCTATACTTAAAAAGGCCTATACGAATCGGAATAAGCCCGTTCCGGCGGATATTGCCTGCATCGAAACGATTGCTGAACTGCCGGGATTGATTAAAAAGATGATTCGTCCCGACAACGGAATAAGCCGACAGGAACAGCCGACATATGCGGTTCATTGATGCAGGCATCGTCGGGTAGCGGCCGCGATGGGTCTGTATAATCAGAAGAAAATGCTTCGTAGGGATTTTGTATGAAAAACAAAGACCGTGCGTATCAGAAATGTATAAACCTCCAGTGCAGTGCCGAATTTGACTGTTCACAGGTGCTTTTCAAATGCCCCCGATGCGGCGACCTGCTGGATGTCAAATACGATTGGAATCGCATTTCTCTGCCTGCCAGGCTCAGGGATTTTTCAAAGCGGTGGGCCAGCCGGCAAAACCGGTTAGACTTTTCCGGCGTGTGGCGTTTCCGCGAGCTGCTGGATTTCTGTGACGACCCGTACAAGGTTACCGTCGGCGAGGGGCAGACGCTGCTGCAGCAGAATGATGCTTTGGCAGGCCAGCTGGGAATGGGTTCAGGAACGCTCTTTCTGCAGTACGAAGGTCTGAATCCCTCCGGCTCTTTCAAGGATAACGGCATGGCGGCCGCCTTCAGCCATGCCAAAATGGTTGGTGCGGTCGCCAGCGCCTGTGCCTCTACGGGCAATACTTCCGCTTCGATGGCCCTGTATGCACACAGCAGCGGCCTCAAAGCGACCGTGTTTATCGGCGAAGGCAAGATTGCATTCGGCAAGCTCAGCCAGTCGATGGATTACGGCGCCCATACAATACAGGTTGCCGGCGATTTTGACGACTGTATGCGTCAGGTACAGGATGTCTGTGCGCAATTGCATATCTATTTGGTCAATTCCCTCAATCCCTTCCGTCTGGAAGGCCAGAAAACCATTATGCTGCGCATCATCGAAGGGCTCAACTGGGAAGTGCCCGACTGGATTATTGTCCCCGGGGGAAATCTGGGCAATTCGAGCGCTTTCGGAAAGGCCTTTGCCGAATTGAAAGAGGTCGGATTGATTGACCGCATCCCCCGTCTGGCTGTAATCAATGCCCGCGGTGCCAATACGCTTGCCGAACTGGTCAATGATAAGGGATTGCGATGGAATGGAGGGCATGTGAATCAGGCAATAGCCGATGCCTATTTTGCCGGTCTGGATGCCGCCGGCTATCGTCCGAATACGATTGCATCCGCCATCGAAATTTCCCGGCCGGTTAATCTGAAAAAATGCCTCCGTGCGCTGGAGGTCTGCAACGGCGTTGTGCTGGATGTAACAGATGAAGAAATCCTTGACGCCAAGGCACAGGTTGGGAAATTCGGTTTGGGCTGTGAGCCGGCCTCTGCGGCCACTATCGCCGGGCTGAAATATCTGTTAGCCGACGGCACGGTGGACAAGAACGCCCGTGTGGCCTGTGTATTGACCGGCCATCTTCTCAAAGATCCCAATGCAACAGTGAATTACCACAGCAAGATGGCACGGATTTTCAGCAATCCGCCGGTACAGGTCAAAAATGACTTGGATGAGATTATCGCCTTGATGAAATAAAGCGGATTGGCTGTCAGGCGTTTGAGCGGGTGGAAGCCCGTGTATTGTTGACGCAGAAAAAATGGCTTACATAAAAGGCCGGTCTGGCATACAATAATAAGCCGAATAATCCAGATTAGAGGAGTCTTGAAAATGAAAAAGGATATGTCTTTGCGCGTTGTACTGCGGGTGTTTTTGATTGCAGCAGGTCTTCTTTCCCTATCTTGCCGGACTGCCTCTGAAATATCGGCAGACCAATCTCTGTCGCTTTGGGACCAGCCGGCCCGCCAGCTGCTGGCCAAAATGACCCTCGATGAAAAGATCGGACAAATGACGCAGGCCGACCATGAGTTTATCAAAGATCCGGCGGATGTTGAAAAATACTTTCTCGGCTCGGTATTAAACGGCGGTTCATCCGATCCGGCCGAGGGCAACAGCCCCAAAGCGTGGGCAGATATGTATGACCGCTATCAGCAGCACGCCTTGAAAACGCGTCTGGGTATTCCGCTTTTGTATGGAGTCGATGCCGTTCATGGACATAATAATGTAATCGGCGCGGTAATCTTCCCTCACAATATCGGATTGGGCTGCACACGGGATCCGCAGCTTGTAGAAGAAATCGCACGCATCACCGCGGTGGAAATGCGTGCGACAGGAGTCAACTGGGCCTTTGCGCCTTGTGTTACTGTGCCGCAGGATGAACGCTGGGGCCGAACGTACGAGGGTTTTTCTGAAGACCCTCAGCTGGTATCGCTTCTTGGCCAAGCGGCAATCCGGGGATTGCAGGCAGGCCGGCTGGGGGATCCGCTTGCTGTAGCGGCCTGCGCCAAGCACTATGCCGGCGACGGGGGAACGGCCTTTGGCTCAACCAAAGATGGACGCGGGCTCGATCAGGGTGATACCCGTGTTGATGAAACAACCTTCCGCAGGATTCATTTGGCTCCGTATATTCCCGCTGTCAAGGCCGGCGTGGGTACGATTATGCCTTCCTACAGCAGCTGGAACGGCGTTAAATGCTCTGCCAATAAATACCTGCTTACCGACGTGCTGAAGAAAGAACTCGACTTTGAGGGATTTCTTATTTCCGACTACAATGCTATTGACCAGATTGATCCTGACTATAAGACTGCCATTATGATTTCCGTCAATGCCGGAATGGATATGGCGATGGTTCCGCAGCGATATCCCGAATTTATCCACTGCCTTAAAGAACTGGTCAACGAAGGCAAGGTGCCGATGGAACGTATAGACGACGCAGTGCTGCGCATTCTGCGGGTCAAATTTGCGATGGGGCTGATGGACAAGAACCGCTCTGTTCTGACCGACAGGACGCTGATGGCCAGACTCGGCTCGGAAGACCATCGGCAGGTTGCCTGCAAGGCCGCAGCCAAGTCTCTGGTGCTGCTTAAAAATGACAACAAGATACTGCCTCTATCAAAGAAAATCGCTCGGATTCATGTGGCCGGCAAAAACGCCGATGACCTTGGCAGTCAGTGCGGCGGCTGGACAATTGACTGGCAGGGACGCACCGGACAAGTCACTGAAGGCGGCACGACGATTCTGAATGCCATCCGGCAGGCCGTTTCAACAAATACGCAGGTTACTTTCTCCAAAGATGGAACCGGTGCAGACGGTGCAGATGTTGGAATTGCGGTAATTGGTGAAACCCCTTATGCTGAAATGAAGGGCGACCGGGATAATCTCAATTTGGACAGCCAAGACATCGAAACGGTTGAGAAAATGAAGAAGGCCGGAATCCCTGTGGTTGTGATTCTCATTTCCGGCCGGCCGATGATTATTACCAGCATTCTTGATAAAGCCGATGCTTTTATTGCCGCATGGCTGCCCGGAACCGAGGGGCAGGGTGTGGCTGATGTTGTTTTTGGCAACCAAAAGCCAAGCGGCAAACTGTCTTACAGCTGGCCCCGGGATAACTCACAGATACCTGTTAATATCGGTGATTCTGACTACAATCCCCTCTTTCCATATGGTTTTGGCTTGACCTATTAGTGAGTGAGGATTTAGTACGAATCGGACAGGAACGCCCTATAATAATACCAAAGGAAAAATAGAGCGGTTTCTTGTTAAAAAAATTAGTTTTCCCTATATCTTGTGTATTCCCTGTTTTCTCCAATTTTACACCATACCGACTGGATTTGTTCAGTATAGGCGATTAGCAACATTATTTATGAGACCTAAACTGGTAAAAAATCAGCAAAAAACACGTAAGTCATTAAAATATAATAAGTTGCAGTAAATTTAAAAAACATTGAAGAAAACATAGCCTAAGGGACGATACCAATAGTGTAAAAGGCCGAAAAACAGCCCAAAAGAGAAAAAACAATATACTACATATTGTGGTTGGCCTCAAGGCCGAATTGAACCTGAAAAGCGGTAAATACAGCTGACTCACAAGGGACACGTGGGAATATCAACAAGAGGTGATTGAGGTCGGTTTCGGCTTCAATCGCTGGGCAGCAGGACAGGCAGGATGTCTGCTTCTTGTTGGCCATGCTTCAAAGGTCAGAACAATAATGAAAACATCAAAACACACACAAAACGAACACCCCAAAGAAAGGGATTCTATTCGGCTGCTGCAGGATCGGATAGACTCCGCTGTGTCGCAGCAGGATGTAGCTGCCCTGCAGGAAGAGCTTCTCGAATCGATGCAGTCAAATCCGTTAGGGCGGCTGCTGAAGGTTATTGCCTCTCTGCCAGAAGTCAGGTCTGAGAAAATCGAGCGGGCACGCAGACATATCGAGCAGAATGACGACTGCTGGGATACAAAAATGGATTTGGTGCTGGACAAAGTCCTTGAAGAACTGATAAACGAGGAATAAACGGTTCTTCAGCAGAGCCGGATTTACCACATCTTTTTAATGGGCCGCATTTCAAGCACGCTTGAGCAAATGCCTGCCCGTTTTTAGGAAACAGATTCGGAATGATGGTCATCGAGCGGATAATCATCGTCCTCATCCAGCTCGACCGGCTTGTATCCCGGCTGTTTGGAACGTTCCAGCTCTTCTCGGAATGCCTTGATAACAGCATCCTGTATCTTTTTCCGGCAGGCCACGTTAATGGGATGAGCGATATCCGCATGCAGTTTTATCCGTCCTTGGGGATCCTGCTTCAGGCGGTTTTCAGGAAGTTTGGTGCCGCAGTTGCTGCAGAATTTGGCCCGCAGATAATTTTTGCCGCCGCATTTGGGACAATGATCGCTCATTTTACGGGACGGCATTGCAACGAATAATCCGCCTGTACCTTCGATGATCTTAATGTCCCGGATGACAAATTCATTGTCAAGGGTCATCGAGCAGAACGCCTTGAGACGATCATCCTGATTGGCCACAATCTTGACTCTGACTTCGCTGATCTCCATTTTGACTGCCTCATGAAAAATCTACCATCTATTGTTGTTGACAATTCTGCTTTCGCAGCTGTACTCCTTTTTCAAATGGTCTTGCAGTCGCTCCAGCCCGGCACAAGGTTCGTCCATCAGCAGATACATCGCAGACCCGCTGCCGCTCAAACAAGCCTTCAAGCCAAGCTGCTGTTGGCAAACCTCTTTGATCTGCTGCAGCTGGGGATGCAGCTCAAAACAGCTCGATTCTAACATATTTGCGCATATTTTGGCTATAGAATCAATACTCTTTTTTGCTAAAAGCGGATTTATTATCCCCCTAAACCGCAGATAGTCTTTGTCAGAGTGTCGGTAGTTTTCGTAAACCCTTTTTGTTGATGTAGTTATGTTTGGAATCAGCAAAAGTGCGCAGAAGTCAGTTGGGGGTTGAATTTCTTCAATTTTTTCACCTCTTCCGGTACAGAAGGCCAGCGGTCCGCCTAAAAAGAAATTCACATCGCTTCCCAGTTCTGCCGCCAGACGGTCCAGAATATCCTGTTTTTGGTTTAGACCTGCAAAGCGATTCAGACCTAATAAAGCCGCTGCTGCATCGGAACTGGCGCTGCCCAGTCCTGTTCCTGCCGGAATATTTTTAGTCAGTGTTACGCGAATCGGAATATCTGTTTTGGTTTCTTCCAAAAGACGCCGGCAGGCCCGATAGACCAAATTATCTTCTCCCTCCGGTGCCCAGCAGGGGCCTTGACAGAGCAATTCTATGCCTGCCGATTTTCCGGGCTCGAACAGCAGCTGGTCATACCAGTTGATTTTTGCCATCAACGTTTCCAGTTCGTGGTAGCCATCTGGACGCTTGCCTTTAATCAGCAGCGAAAGGTTGATTTTGGCCGGCGCTCGCACCAGCAGGCCGTTGCCAGCGGTTTCAAACTGATTTAAATAGGTCATAATTGGACTGTTCGGGATTCTTGACTTTCTTGCTTCTGCAATATATCATCTTCTAATGTCGGCAATCAACCTTTTTTTACCGAGGACCTTAAATGTCTTATACTGTTCAAGCAGCGCCTGCCTGGTGGCATTGGCACCGTCGGCTATACAACTGGGTGATTCATTTTGCTGATACTCCCTATGGCGAGCGTGCCCTGTTTTTGCTGAGTTTTGCCGAGTCCAGTTTTTTCCCTGTTCCGCCGGATGTGCTGCTGGCTCCTCTGACACTGGGGGCCCCAAAAAAATGGCTGCGCTTTGCTGTGTCCTGTTCTATTGCTTCGGTGCTGGGGGGCATTGTGGGGTATCTGATTGGACTGTTTCTGTGGGAGCAGATCGGCCAATGGGTATTTGCTCATCTGGGAGTTATCGGTTTTACGCAGACCAATTTCGATAAGTTTCAAGCCGGCTATCAGAAATATGATTTCTGGATTGTTTTTACCTGCGGTTTCACTCCGCTGCCGTACAAAGTATGCACAATAACCGCCGGCATTGCCCGCATTATGTTTCCCGGTTTTTTGCTGGCGTCAGCGCTGAGCCGTTCTGCACGGTTTTTTCTGGTGGCAGGGCTTTTCGGCTGGAAGGGTGAACAGATACGGCCTTTTATCGATAAATATTTTAACTGGCTGTCTCTGGTTTTTGTTATGCTGTTAATCGGCGGCTTTGCTGTTTTAAAACTTCTGCATCATTAAGGACATGCGCAGATGAATGAGAACCAGAAAAAAATACTGTTAAAGACTGCCAAACAAACAATTGATGCCGCTGTCCATCACAGGCCGGCTCCTGTGCCCCACACAGAGGATCCGGTTCTGCTTGAAAAGCAGGGCTGTTTTGTTACCATCAAAAACCGCGATCAGCTGCGGGGCTGCATCGGCCAGTTTACCGCTGACAGACCTCTGATTGAGATGGTTTCTCAAATGGCGTATTCTTCCTGTATGCGCGATCCGCGGTTTGCCGGAGACCGCATCCGTGCGTCGGAACTGCCCGAGCTGGATATTGAAATCTCTGTTCTATCGAGTCTGGAAAAAACGGATGACCCCTTATCGCTTCGGCTTGGAATCGACGGCATCTATATTACAGATGGCCTCCGCTGCGGCTGTTTTCTGCCGCAGGTGGCAACCGAAACCGGATGGAGCGCAGAGGAATTTTTGAGCTATTGCTGTGCCCACAAGGCCGGGCTGCCTCCCGACGCATGGAAAACAGATCCCCGCGTTGAAACCTATTTGTTCAGTGCCGATGTCTTCGGTGCCGGCTGGAATGAGATTCAATAGCAGCCCAACAGTTGTCAAGGCCCGCTTTTTATGCGGACTGCTGTGTGCGGCAGGTCTTTTATTTGGGAGCGGATGCCGGCAGACAGGGGCAGCTTCGCCGCATTTATCTGCCTGTCTTTCTGACAGCCCTCAGTCGATTGCTGCCTATTTAGACGATGAGCCGGCTGTCCGCAGCGTGCAGGTTTGGCACAGTGAGGAGGGGCAGGGGCTGGTTGTGCGCACAGACCATTATGTCTTGTACACAACTCTGCTGGAACCGTTGATGCTCCGGCAGATTCCGGCATTTCTCGAGGCGGCCTGCTCGGCCTGCCAGAGCCAGCTGCCCCAGCCGCTTTCTATCAGCAGGCCGATGGAAGTCTATTTATTTTCCAGCCGCAGCCAATGGGAACAGTTTACCCATCGGTTTGCCGGCTCCGATGCCGCGATTTACCTCAGGATACAGCGCGGTGCCTATACTCTCAGAGGGGTCATTGCTGCTTATAATATTGGACGAAAGCAGACGTTTTCTGTTTTAGGTCATGAGGTCTGGCATCAGTTTAATCAGCAGACGTTTGCGTATCGGCTTCCCAGCTGGCTGGATGAAGGTATCGCGGCATTGTTTGAAACCTGTCGCTATACGCAGGGGCGGTTCGTCTTCGAGCCGCAATACAACCTGATGCGGCTGGGGGCGCTCAAGGAGACTGTTCAGCGGAGCAGCCTTATTTCGCTGCCTTCACTTATAATTCTCAATCCCGGTCAGGTATTGGACAGCAGCAATGATGCCGTAGCGGCCTTTTATGCCCAAAACTATGCTCTCGTTCGATTCCTTCGGGAATACAACTATGGTATTTATCTTCGCCGGTACCATGCGCTTCTCTTTGGTGCGGTCGATGGCACGTGGCCGCTGCCGCCGGAGGCAGCGGCCTTGGCGGCAGACCGCTTGCGGCCGCTGACTGTCGGCTGGAATATGCAGGTATCGCCGGCTTTGTTTAATTTTTATATCGGAGATGTTTCGACGTTGGATGCAGACTATAAGGATTTCTGCCGGAAAATTGTTTATGCAGTTCGATTGAAGGACTAAAACATGCAGTTCCGGCAGGTTCTGAAGGATTTTACTTTTGTTGATCGGGGTATTACGGACAATGTCTAATCAGAGACTATCAATGGCCTATCTGCCGAAATCTCAATTCATTCTGGCTTCGGCCTCGCCGCGACGGAAACTGCTGCTGCAGAAAGCAGGCTATTGCTTTGAGGTTGTTCCTTCCAATGTGGATGAATCCCTGTATGACCCCCAAGGCCTGACTTCAGACATCTATGCACAGCAGCTGGCTCTGGCCAAGGCCAAAGATGTGGCCGCTCGCTTTACCAATGCGCTGGTGGTTGGCGCTGATACGGTTGTGGATTTGGACGGGGAAATTATCGGAAAACCGGATGATGCGGCACATGCTGAGGCAATTACGCGCAAACTGTTCAGCAAGCCGCATAAGGTCATCACGGCTCTGGCGCTGGTATGCATAGAAAAAACCATCGAAATCGTAGAGACCGATACGACAATTGTCTACCCTCGCCGGCTGACAGAAGCCCAAATTGCCGAACACATCCGCAAAGGAGACTGGCAGGGCAAAGCCGGCGCCTACGGCATTCAGGAATCCGGCGATGCATTTGTTGAACGCATAGACGGCTCATTTACTAATGTGATGGGATTGCCGATGGAGCGGTTTGGAATCCTGCTGCAGAAATTGGGTATCACGCCGCCAAAATAGAACAAACCGATAATGCCAAACAGGCCTAAAAGAAATACAAAATGGACGTACTATAGCCGTTAATAGAGATTTTGATTAACGGCTGTTTTGCTTCGTGATAAAATATCTGTTTGGTTTTTCGGGCAGATATATTTTACCCGTACATAAAGAAACAGGAGGGTATTATGAGGAATGCTGCGTTCATTTCTATTTTTACCTTGTCTATATGGATGTCTGTCTATTGTCTATCGGACGCCTATATTTGGACTTCTTCCGCAGGCGGTCAATTGGGGGATCCCTCAAACTGGCTGCCGTTCGGGATTCCCGGCCAGCAGGATGATGTCCGCTTTACTCTTGCCGGCAGTTATGGGGTGTGGCTGGACCAGCCGTACACGCATCAAACCTTGATGGTGGATGGTTCAGAACTTGCTTTGGATTTGCGGGGACACAATTGGCGTTTTGAAGGGTGGGATGACCGGTACCGGTGTGTAACCATTGGCGATGCGAATGCATCGAAATTAGCTGTTTCTGGCGGCGGAACAGTAAGTTCGCATGCAGTTTTTCTGGGATGGGGAAATGATTTAGAAACCGTTTTGGAATTGGCCGGCGAAAATACAGAATGGATCGTTAATATTGACGGCAACTGGGACGGTTTGTTTGCCGGAGGAGTGGGCGGTCTTGCGAGACTGCGGATCTATGACAATGCTGTCCTTAAGCATGGCCACGGCGAAAGCGGCCGTTTTAGGGGAAATCAGACTGTTATTGAAATTGAAGATCCAAATTCCGAGTGGTATGTGGACGGCTGGTTTGGAATGTCTTGGGAAGGCGCAACGGATGTTTTTCTTAAGAATGGTGCGAGAGCCAAATTCGGGATGCTCGAAATGGCGGTCTTGCCGGGTTCGTCAGCCGTCATCAGCCTGACCGGCCGAGAGACGGAACTGGCGATTGAAAATTGGTGGGATTATGTGCCTCTTTTTATAGGCAGGCAGGGCTGGGGTGTTGTCAATATGACCGACTCAAGACTTTTCTGCAGCGGAAATATGGTTCTTGCGGAACAGCCCGGCAGTGCAGGGCAACTAAATCTCTACGGCAGCTCATGGGCTGACTGTCAAGGTTCAGCGGCCGTCGGCGGCGATTTGGACAGCCGCGGCGGCACGGCGATGATCCATTTGCAGGGGGATCTTTGGAATGGTTTTTACAGTACTCTGACTGCTGCTTACAGCTATGAAGGCCAATCAATAGTTGTCTGGCCGAAGGGGACCATTCGCATGGATGGCGGTACGATTACCCTTGAGTATGGTGACAGGGCTAATCCTGTCGTTCTCAAAGGAGGCATCCTCGAGGGATGGGGATGGATTTGGGGAGATGTCCAGAATGAAAGTGGCCGCGTTGCCTTAGGTGCAATAGGAGACTGGAAGGCCCTTGACATTGGCTATAACTATACGCAAAACGCCGCAGGTGTATTGAAAATCAGCATCGGGGGCAGGGATACATACTGGCAGTACGGGGGGCTGGTGCTGACCAATGGGTGGGGAGAATATGGACGGGCCTATCTGGATGGAATGCTCGAAGTGGAATTACTGTATGGATTTATCCCCGATCCCTCGGATGAATTTGTGATTATTGATGCCCAACAGGTGGAAGGGCAGTTTGTCAATGCTGCCGGTGCTGGCGGCATTGGCAAATATGTATTTGAGCAGGGGACGTTTGATGTCTGGTATGAGTCCAACCGGGTGGTTTTGCGCAATTTCAGAACAGAGCCTTCTTGTCCAGCTTTTCCGGATGCAGATCTGAACCGGGACTGTCGTGTAGATTTGGCGGATTTGAGCCGTATGGCGGCTCAATGGCTGGATTGCGGCTTGCAGCCGCTGGACTATTGTTATTGACTGCCGTCGCATGCAAAAGCTGCCCGAAAACACAGAGCCATAAAATCCCAATGGGACCAATTCCAATCAAAGCCGTTTCTTCCTGCCGGCTAAGCAGCAAAATAACACAATGTTTGAATTCCTAACATTCTGGGTGTATAATCATCATAGCAGGCAATAACGAACAGGGATTTTTATTGGAAGCTTATTATGAAGCGATTTTTGGCAGTGACAGCTCTTTTAGGGATTCTATTAGCCGGCTGTGTAACCGAAAATAAGGCGGCTGGCCGGAAAATTGTTTTTCCGGCAGATGACCCCAATATTATTAACGCAGTAACATTTAATATACGCTACGGTACAGCCGATGACGGGCCAAACAGCTGGGCCAATCGAAAAGAGCTGGTTTTTAACCTTTTGGCGGATCAGGCAGCTGACATCATAGGACTGCAGGAAGCACTGGATTTTCAGATTAATGAAATCCGCGCCGCTCTGCCTCAATACAGCGTCGTAGCTGTCGGCCGGGATGACGGCAGGAAGCAGGGTGAATCATGTCCAATTTTTTATCGCCGGGACCGGTTTTCACGGTTGGATTCGGGCACATTTTGGTTTTCTAATACTCCGTGGATTGCCGGCTCTAAACATTGGGGCAATACCCTGCCTCGCATATGCACTTGGATTTGTCTTAAGGAAAAAAAGACCGGCAAACTATTTTATGTCTATAATCTCCATTTGGATCACCAGTCCCAACTATCCCGTCAGAAAAGTGTTGAACTGCTTGCCAAGCAAATTGCCCGCCGTCCACACGGCGTCCCTTTTATTGTGATGGGCGATTTTAATATAGGATTGTCTGAACCGGCAATGGCCTATCTGCTTGCCGGCAGTCCTCTTTCGAATCAGATTAGAGATACATGGCAGTATCTGCATCCAGACCAAACGCCTCCCGGTACTTACCACGCCTTTGAAGGAACTGCCCGCGGCCCCAAGATTGATCATATTCTTATCGGACCCGGCATAGAAATTAGTGAAGTGGCTATTGATGCTCGCTCGTTTAATGGCCGCTGGCCTTCAGACCACTTTCTCGTGGCGGCTTGCCTGAACCTCACATCGAAATAATCGATAACTCGGTCGATTCCAGTCTGAAACAGCCCAGATGCTGCGGCTGCAGGGGGGAAATTATTTTCTTATTTTTTCAAGTTTTGGTCCTTTGCTTACCGTTTTAATGAGTGAGGGGATTTAAAACAGTACAGGCTTGTCAGCTTTTAGGCATTCTCCAGCAGATGTCCGAAGGGCAAGCAGCGCCCAAAGCGGATGGATGCCCATAGCGTCAGGGATTGCCTGTCTTGGTTTATTATTGGGAGTTCTAAGTGAATCAAAATGACATCAGGAGGTTGTCTCTGGCAGGATTGGCAGTATTGTCTTTCTTTATCCCCACAATGCCGGCCCGAACGCCATCCGAGCAAGTCCCATTACCTAAAATTGAGCCGGGCGTTGTCAAGGTGATGACCTTCAACATCCGCAATGATACAATAGTAGATGGTCCCAATCGATGGAGCCGCCGCAAGAATATCGTCTTTAATATGCTTCGGGACCATAACGCTGATGTCATCGGGCTTCAGGAAGCCGAGAATGAGCAGGTTTGTGATATTCAAATGGCGCTGCCCTGTTACAGCCGCTATGCTGTCGGCAGAAATGACGGCCGCCGGCAAGGTGAAACATGTGCCATTTTTTACCGGACAGATCGCTTCCGCTTGCTGGATTCCGGGACATTCTGGTTTTCGGATACACCCTCTGTGCCGGGGACAAAGGACTGGGGCAATCTATGGCCCCGCATCTGCAGCTGGGTCCGGCTGGCCGAAAGGCAGAGCGGACAGGCGTTTTATGTCTATAATGTCCACTTGGATAATTTGTCGCAGCATTCCCGCCAGAAAAGCGTCGAACTGCTGGCCCGTCAAGTCGCTTCACGCAAAAGCCGGGATCCCTTCATTGTTATGGGCGACTTCAATATGGAACTGGACAATCCTGCAATGCGCTATCTGCAGAAACAGGGTATTCAAACGCCGTATCCGCGAATGGTTGATGCCTGGTCCTCCGTTCATTCGGGCAAGCCCAGCTTGGGAACGCGTCACAGTTTTCGGGGCAGCATCTCGGGGCCGGCCATCGACCATATCCCTATCTGTGAAACACTGCAGGCTCTGGATGTCAGCATTGACCGCCGCGCCGGAGAAAACGGACGCTATCCGTCAGACCATTTTCCCGTAATCGCCCGCATACTGCTGAAACCTTCGACCCTGCCGGAATATGCCGCCTTATCCTCTTCTGCGGCGTCTTCTCTGGACCGCATCCCGTAAAATTGCAGAAAAAAAAGACCGCTCTCTTTTTTACCTGCCCGCAATCCTGTATAGTGATGCTGCTGTAAGATATAATGGGTATAGACATCCGGTATTGAGACAAAGGAGATGAGCGAATGCGACGGCTGATGAGTACTCTGATTATGGGGATTGCTTCAATCCATCCTATGGCAGCAGCGGCTGACAGTCTTGCCGGTCCTCCGGCGAACAAGCTGTGTTTGTGGTATCGTCAGCCGGCAGCAGACTGGATGACTTCTGCTCTGCCGATTGGCAACGGTCTTTTGGGGGCGATGATTTTCGGCGGAGCCAAAGAGGAACATATCCAGTTCAACGATAAAACCCTCTGGACAGGCAGCAGGACTTCGCGCGGGGCGTATCAAAACTTTGGCGATGTCTATCTCCGCTTTGACCATCCGGACAGCGTGTCACTGTATCGGCGGGAATTGGATTTAGAAGAAGGGATTGCCCGGGTCTGCTATACAGTCGATTCGACCGATTTCAGCCGGGAATATTTTGCCAGCTATCCGGATAAACTCATTGTCATGCGCATCACTGCCGGCAAGCCGGGAGCAATCAGCTTTGCCCTCACTCTGCAGGATGCGCATTCCGGCACAAAAAACACCGCTCCTGATGCAATTTCAATTTCAGGCAAGCTGACAGTGCTGTCCTATCTGGCCTCTGTTAAGGTTATACCTGAAGGCGGCCGGCTGGATTGTTCATCCGAGCAGATTACTGTGGCCGGTGCGGATGCTGTGACAATACTTCTAACCGGGGGAACGGACTATGACCCGACCCGTGCCGAGTATCTGGGCAGCGGCCTGCAGGAACGAATTGTCAACTGCATCAAAGAGGCTTCGGCAAAATCGTATGCGCAGCTCAAATCCCGCCATCTTGCGGATTATCAGGCCCTATTTAACCGGGTTTGTTTGTCTCTGAACGACAGCAAGCCGGCGATTCCGACAGATGAACTGCTGACCAGCTATAATGCCGGTTCGTATGATCCGGCGCTGGACGTGCTGTATTTTCAGTACGGCCGTTATCTGATGATAAGCTGCTCCCGGGGCATGGCCCTGCCTTCGAACCTGCAGGGCTTATGGAACAATTCCAATCGGCCGCCTTGGGAGTGTGATATCCATTCCAACATCAATGTCCAGATGAATTACTGGCCGGCCGAAACGGCCAATCTGTCCGAATGCCATCTGCCGTTTTTGGATTATATTTATAATGAGGCAGCGGTACAGACATCGTGGTCGAACATGGCTGCTTCGCTGGGCTGCCGCGGCTGGACGATGAAGACCCAGAACAATATCTTTGGGTATTCCGACTGGAACTGGAACCGTCCGGCCAATGCATGGTACTGTATGCACCTCTGGCAGCACTATGCCTATACATTAGACAGCGGCTTTCTCTAGCAGAAAGCATATCCCGTGATGAAAAGCGCTTGTGAATTCTGGCTGGACCGTCTGACGGCTGATGCCGACGGAACGCTGGCGGCTCCGGATGAATGGTCGCCTGAACAT
>JAGPMT010000030.1 GCA_018052735.1 Phycisphaerae bacterium
AGTTGTGTATACGACGCAGTGTTTCGGCGGCGGCATGATGCGTGGCATTGGCGGCGTCGGTTTCGGCGTCGGCATGATGGGCGGCTTGGGCGCCGGCATGATGGGCGGCATGGGCGGTGGCTACGGCGGCGGCATGGGCGGCGGCTATGGCGGCGGTGGCTATGGCGGCGGCGGCTACGGCGGCAGCCAAGGGGTTGGAAACTGGCGGTCGATGTATCGGGCTTATATGCTGATTTATACCATCCAGCAGACTGTTGAGCCAAGCACGTGGTATGATGAAGGCGGCGAAGGCCGTATTGACCAATACAGCGAAAGCAAGCTGATTATTTATCAATCTCCCGAAGTGCACAAGCAGATTAAGAAACTGCTGGAGCAGCTGCGGGCTGACTTGGGGCAGCAGATTGCCATTGAAGCCCGCTTCCTGCTGGTCAGTGAAAACTTCCTTGAAGATATCGGCTTGGATGTCAATATTCGGCAGATGGATGTCGGCGGGCATTGGGGCAATGTAGTGATTGAGCAGGACTCGTATGGCCATGTAGTGCCGTCCAGTACCGGTGTGGCAGGCAGTCTGGGAGGTGCGTTGACCAATCCTGCACTGAATACCACGCTGACCTATGAAGCGCTGGATGATTTGCAGGTGGAATTTATCCTGCGGGCGACGCAAGCCCACCGCAATGCAAAACAGTTGTCTGCTCCCAAGGCTGTCGTGTTGAACAACGAATCGGCCACGATGCGAGTGAATACCGCCAAACGGCTTAAGACGGGAAGCGAGTTTAATACCGAGACGATTACCAACAACAATACAACCAATCAGGTTTACTGGTGGGAAAATACCAATGAGGACATTGAAACCGGCGTCCAGCTTTCCATTACACCGGTTATCACAGCAGACAAGAAATTTGTTATCTTGCGGGTTACGGCCTATCTGCAGGACCTGATTGCACAGGACACAGAACGAGCTATCGGCTTCAGCCCTGTAACAGGGGAACAAATAACCGACACCTATATTTTGCCGACTACCCAGCTGACCTCTATTCAGACGCGTGTTACCGTGCCGGATCGCGGGACCGTGCTTTTGGGCGGTCTGACTTTGACGGCTACCCGCGAAACCGAATCGGGAGCTCCGGTTCTTAGCAAACTGCCGGTTTTGGGACGGCTGTTCTCTAACCGCAGTCTGGTAGATGACAAGCTGATGCTGCTGATTCTGGTTAAGCCCACGATTATTCTGCAGGCGGAGGCGGAAGCCGATGCTGTTGCGGCATTAAACAAGTAAGCCAATTTCTGGTGCAATAAATGCAGGCCGGACTTGTCTGGATGAACAGGCAAGGCCGGCCTTCTTTTTATGCCTGCGGCATAGTTCCAAATTATTTCTCAAGAGATGCAGCGGAAAGGAGCGGTTATTTCAGGCAGGCCGCTGCAACGCACGACAGTAGAGACGGCAGAAAGAATTGACTTTTCTGGATAGTTCGGATACAATACTATGCGGAAAGGAATCAGCAGTATGCTATGAAGCATTGTGCTGAAAATAAAGGGTTTTGCGCTTTTTGTTGGGTTGGGTTCCATATTCGGACACTGCTGCGGTTATTTCCTGTCTTGTCTTTTCTGGTGCTGTTTTTTGCCGACTGCTTTTTTGCCCACTCTGTCTGTTTTGGCCAATCAGCCGCTGGAAGCACTCCGAAACAGGTTTTGTCTGTTGTTCAGATTCGATTCGGTCAAATTGATCCGCCGGTTGTGGCTCAAAGCGATATTACAGTTCGGGCGGCTACTTCCAACCAGCAGGCCGGAGATGCACCGCTGGAATGCAGCGGCATGGTGTGGCTGGATGGTTCGCTGATCATTACCAGCGACAGGCATCAGCATTGTCTTTTTGTCTGCCCGATTGATCTGACAGCGATGACCATCGGACGTCCCCAAGCCACGGTTATTATTCGCAACGAGCAGGATTTGCTGGACGATGCCGAAAGCATTACGCTGAAATTGCGGCCGAACGGAACGGCCCGCCTTTATGTGATGTGTTCGATGAGCAATAATCCGGCGGAATTGCCACTGCCGATGCGGCAGCATGTGCTGCGTGCCGAAATCCACGACACCCGCCGCCTTGCTTTTTCCAATGTGTCGGTTATCAGCGGCAGTTCTATTCGAAATGCCCTCAATGAGCATTTTCGAGCCGTCGGAATGGATCCGTATCGTACTTATTATGCGGATTTTTCAGGTTCCAATAAAAATACCTATCGATGGGCCAACATCGAGGGAATATGTTTTGTACCCAACAGTTCTCTGCTGCTGTGCGGATTTCGAAATCCCCTGCTGGAAGAGCAGGCGCTGATAGCTGTTATTGACGGAATAGACGAAGCGTTTGATACACAGGATTCCGGGCGGTTGGGTGTTGAAGATCTGTTTGTCTTGGATTTGGGCGGCCGCGGCGTCAGCGACATTGCTTGGGATGTTGTAACGGGAGGCTATTTGATTGCTGCGGCCAAAAGCAATGGTCCCTGGCTGGATAAAAATCAGCCGTTCCCGCCCAACCAGCTGGATGAGGCCCTGTTCTGGTGGAGCGGTCATAAAAGTGACAAGCCCATTCTCTTTGCCCAAGTCTATGATATGAAGATAGAAGCTGTCTGCCGCCTCGGAAACAGCCGTTTCATTGCGATTGCTTCGGATGAAGGCGATGTCAGCGAAAGCCGCTCGCAAAGGCAGAGCGTTCTGACGATCTTGGATTTTCCCGGAGCCCAATTTAACCAAAAACAATGAAACAATGTGATGCAGGAAAATCAGGATAAAAAAAAGCCGGGTTTGGAAGACGAGTCGGAATTTGAAGCCAGTCTCGATGGGGGTGCATCGGGTTTAGGAGCTGATAAGGTACCGCTGCAAGTGCCCGCCGCACCGCAGGCAGCAGAAAAACCGCCTTCGTGGGCAGGCAAGGTGCTGGGGCATTTTAAGCTGCTGCGTTTGATTGGGCAGGGCAATATGGGAATCGTGATACAGGCCTTGGATGTCAATCTTGAGCGTTTAGTGGCCCTTAAAGTTCTCCGCAAGAGAATCATATCGCCTGAAGACCGGAATCGGGTAGAGCAGTTTTTCAGGGAAGCCCGAGCCGCGGCAAAAATCGATCACCCCAATGTGGTGAAGATTTACGAAATTAACCAGCATAAGGGCTGGTGGTATATCGCCATGGAATTGCTGGAAGGGGATAGTCTCAAGCGTATTGTCGAAGCGGCGGGTTCTTTGTCGGCCCAGCAGGCCTGCCCCCTGATAGCGGATGCTGCCGCCGCGCTGGATGTGGCTCACCGCGAGGGGATTATTCACCGTGATATCAAGCCCGCCAATCTGATGATTACCCGCGCCGGCCGCTGCAAGCTGACAGATTTTGGTCTGGTCCGCATGGGCGATGAAAACGATCCTTTTGAAATAGCCCGCAAAACCGTAGGAACTCCGTATTTTATAGCCCCCGAAATTATCGAGGGAAAAATCCAGACACAGGCCGTTGATATTTACAGTCTGGGCTGCACCCTTTATTTTGCTCTGACGGGCAAGCCGCCTTTTCAGGCAGAAACGATGCCGGAACTTTTCCAAAAGCACATCCATCAGCCGCCGCCTGATGTCCGGATGCACTGTCCCAAATGTTCACCGGTGTTGGCTAAGCTGATTGGACGTATGCTTGCTAAAGAGCCTTCCCAGCGTCCCACTGCGGCGGATGTGGCTGCTGTTCTGCGAACGGAGTCTATTTCCCTGTATTCATCCGATACATCACTGTTGTCGTCTACCGGTACGGGGATTTTAAGTCAGGCCATCGAAAAAGCCCTTGATTCGATGACAGAAATACCGACTCCTAAGCTCCCGCCGTCGACGTTTTTAGGACGCATAAAGGCGGCGGGCTGGAAAAAATACCTTGCCGTCGGTGTACCTGTTAGTTTGTTTGTGCTGCTTGTGCTGACGCAGATTTTCTGGGCATTTCCATTTCGCTTTCACAAAACTCCTTCTGTAAAGCGGCTGGAATCAAGGTTTCCAGACCGCCGCTCCTCTTACGGCATTCTGCCGGCTCAGTCTGTTCCGCAGCTTCCGCAACAGCTCAATCAGCCTCCTCCCTTCAGCTGGCTTGGGAAAATAGATACAACAGGCCTGACTTATGCGTCGGCCAAGAACGGCCGTTATTATTATTCATTGTCCGACCCCATGGCGATTCTTATTCGTCAAGACGACTTCATCGGATACCAAACAGCCGAACAAGCCCGCGCCGACGGCAAGCTTCCTGCGCACCAAAATCCGGTATGGATGGATACCCCGATTGACTCACCGATATATCCGTAGCAGGATATTCTATCGTGAAAAATGCGACTTCATCTGCTGATAGCCCAGATGCGACAGCAGATGATCCAGAATAACCATTGCCGTATAGTTTTCAGCAACCGGCCAGATGCGTCCTACGATGGTCGGATCCCGGCGGGTGATGGCCGCCAGTTGGGTGTTTTTCAGGGTGTATTTGTCGATTGTATGCTGCGGCTTATCGATGGTTGGGGTCGGCTTTACGGCCAGACGAACAATAATATCCTGACCGGTCGAAAGCCCGCCGGTGATCCCGCCGGCATTGTTGGAGTCAAACACAACCTTTCCATTTTCCGCGTGCATTGCATCATTGGATTGACTTCCGGTCATATCTTTGACCGCAAATCCAGCGCCTACCTCTACGCCTTTAACAGCGCCAATGCCCAGCATTCGTCCTAACTCTGCATCCAATTTGAAAAAGACCGGCTCTCCCAATCCTGTCGGCACTCCTATAACGCGAACTTCAACAACGCCGCCGGAAGAATCACCTGTCTTGGTGATTTTATTGCACGCAGCCACCATTGCATTGGCCGTGTCAATATCTGGGCAATTTACAATCGGATGCACATTATAGCGTTCAATAATTTCATTAACCGCCATTTTAGGAGCTTGCGAGCGGATATCGTCTATCTCTTTTTCCACCTGTGCCAAAACAGCTGTTTTCTCAAGAAAACGCATGTCTGGTGTAATCCTGCCCTTGACGAAGATTTCCTGATAAAACGGGTCGAAATCGTGACGCATTTTCTTGTACCGCTCGGTGCAGGAAAAGATGGCTTTCGAATCCATTTCTGAACAGCGCACACCGGCCATTTCTTTGATGAAGGAAAACACCTCAATCCCGAAGGCCTTGAGTATCTTTTTGGCCACATAACCGGCTGCGACAATAGTGGATGTGTAACGTCCGCTGAAAATGCCCGCTCCGATTGCATCGTCATCCGGTCCATATTTGACAAATGAAGCATATGACGCATGGCCGGGACGCGGTGTCCGATTGGTGTCCTGATACTGCTTAATATGAATGAAATGACGGTCCAGATTGGGTATTAAGATCGTCAGAGGGGTTCCATTGGTGTGATTTTTATTATTGGCTCCTTCCACTGTGTCGGCGGCATTGAGACCTGTGTAAATAATCGGCAAGTCCGGCTCCTTACGCGGGCTGGAAAGCTCATCAGCACCCGGCTTGCGCAGCAGCAGGTCACCGTAAATTTCCTGTTCTGTCAATATCATTCCCGGCGGGCATCCCTGCACGACTGCAGTTAAACCCTCCTGATAGGAGCCGCCGGCGACAGTGACCTGAAAATTTCTTCCAATATGGCAGCCAAACATAATCGACCTCCTGCGTCTTTTAACGCTTATTTTTTCGCAAAAATACTATCCAGATGAGGTGCTGTTTGCAAGTTTTTTTTATTTATTTTAAAATTTTGTTGATTGTTGTGCCGCCTTGGCTAAAATCACGCTCCGCGCTGGGACGGAGTTATCTATGATGAAAGATGTAAATCGGGTTATCAGGGGATGTTGAACTCCAAACAGGAACTTTGGTTGGGTATCATCCGGATGCCGGGGTTGCTATATAAAGTGATATAGCACAGAGAAAAGGAAGGCCGTCAATGGATCGCAAACGATTTGATATAGAAGGGCGTCAGATTATCATTCATACGCAGGGAGGAATCTGCACAACAGCAAGCGACTTGCTTCACAGCGACATTTTTCGCCAAGTTGTTGCCCTTTATATCACGGTGTGCAGACAACAGCAGGCCCCCCAGCTGGGCATATTCAAAAATATTTTTCCTTCCGAGACAGAAACCGATGCCATTACCGAATTGCTGATTCAGCTTGCGGATGTGCCGCTGGAAGAAGTGGTTAAGGATTTGCCGAATCTGGCAGGCCTTCTGGAGCGACAGAACCGTCTGCATCTTCATGAATTTGCAGAGGGGCTTTATGATTACTGGCGTTCGTTTGACCGGTTTATGGTGCTTCACAGCGAGCCGGGCAAAAGCAGTTTTGACCGCCGGCCTTACCGTTCGTTTAATGCGACCGTTGAGACACTGACCCATATAGTGCGCAGCACCTATCGGGATATCTGTGAAAACATCACCGGGGACCATCCGCGCATCTATCGTCAGGTGTTTGCCGGCTGCGATATTGGTTTGATTGCTGTTGCCAAACGCACGCGGATGCCGGCGGCTTATGAGGCGGTATTGGGAGATGTGCCGTTTATTCGGCATGTATGGATTGCCCCTCCGATGATTATTGATCCCCCGATGAACAAGCGCGACGGCCAGTTCAAAAAAACCGACATCAATCCGCTGGACGGGCTGACTCTTGAAAAGGGACATTGGCTTTGCTATCCGGCTCAAGTAGGTCCGCTGGTTATTTTTGTGTATTTCCACACCAATCAAATCGGTCTGGGATGCAGCTTGGCGAACCTGTTCGAACTGGCAACCGACCAGCAGATAGCCGACGGTCCCGATGCTGTTTATTGTTTCGGAGTGAATCCCGAACATATGCAGCGGTACAGCGATAATCCGACAGTGTTTTATGATGATGCCGACACGGGGCTTCTTGCCGCGGCAGTCCCCAATGCCCCCCAATTCGGTTATTTTGGCTATCTCAAAAAGATGATTTTGACCCTGCATAATATTGTGATGATGAAGCGGGGACGAATGCCGTATCACGGGGCGATGGTGAGAATTTCCCTTAAGAATGGAAAGTCGGCCTCTATTGTTATTATCGGCGATACGGCTGCCGGCAAGTCCGAAACTCTCGAGGCGTTCAGACTGCTGGGACGGGATCAAATCTGCCAGATGAAGATTATCGCAGACGATATGGGTTCTTTTGATATTGATGTGGAGGGACGTTTAATAGGATACGGCACGGAAATCGGGGCTTTTATCCGCTTGGATGATTTACAGGCCGGATATGCCTTCGAGCAGTTAGACCGTTCGATTATTATGAGTCCCCAGAAAACCAATGCCCGTGTTGTTCTGCCTGTTACGACGCTTAATGAAGTTCTGCACGGTTATCCGGTGGATATTCTGCTGTATGCCAACAATTATGAGCAGGTTGACCAAGACCATCCGGCGATCGAATTTTTTGATAGTCCTTCACGTGCGATAGAGGTCTTCCGCGAGGGTGCCAGTATGGCTAAAGGAACCACAACTTCCACTGGTCTGGGGCATAATTATTACGCCAATATCTTCGGTCCCCCGCAGTACCGCGCCATGCACGATAAACTGGCTGAGACCGTGTTTGCCAAGGCCTTCGAAGCTGGTGTTCGTGTTGGTCAGATGCGCTCTCGGCTGGGTATACCGGGTTATGAAGCCAGCGGTCCAAAAGCTGCAGCAGAGGAACTGTTTAAGATAATATCCAGTGAATAAATTGCGTTTGGATATTGTCTCAATCGTGTAAGGGTACCTGCAAATCGGCTCCGAGCTTCTTCATCAAAGCGACATATTCGGGGAATGTAACGCTCATTGCTTCAGCGGTATCGATACGGCTTTTGCCTTCCAGTGACATAGCCGCAATACTCATAGCCATTACGATGCGGTGGTCACCATAGCCGCTAAACGAGCCGGCCTTGAGATTTTTGCCTCCTTGGCCGTGTATGATAAGACCATCCGGAAGCTCGCGGACATCTGCGCCGAGTTTAGTTAACTCCTTTGCCATACAGGCGATACGGTCAGTTTCTTTCATCCGGGCCTGTGCTACATTGACAAGCTTTGTGGTTCCCTGCGCAAAGGCGGCTGTAACGGCCATTGCTGGAAGGGCATCCGGTGTTCGATTCATATCAATTTCTATGCCCTGCAAGTCGGATTTTGACACATAAACTCCGTCTTGGCAGATAGTTATATCTGCTCCCATCTGCTTTAGGTAGTCTACAACGGCCTTGTCCGGCTGGCTGTCGCTGAAGTCCAACCCTTTAATAATCACATTTTGCCCAAGCAGTGCCCCCGCACATAAGAAGAAAGTTGCGCTGGAAAAATCGGCCGGTACCGGCAGGTCAAACGGTCTATAGGCCTGCCCGCCGGGTATGCGAAACCAGCTTAAATCGTCTTTCATTTCATAGCATATACCCTGCTTATTCAGCCAATCCAGCGTCATTCGGGCATAATCCGGCTCATACAGCAGGGAAACAGTGATTTCAGAATTGCCTTCGGCTAATGGACAGCAAAGCAGTAAACTGGACAAGTATTGGCTTGATTTGCATTCTATGGTAGTTTTGCCGCCGCGAAGTCTGCCGCTGACCGACACAGGGGGGCAGCCGTTATTTTTTAGACAGTATCCTTTGGCCCCCAAATCGATAACGGCCTTCAAAACAGGTTTTACAGGTCGATATTGTATTTGATGATCGCCGGTCAGATACATTTCAACATTTGGATTTGCCATAGAGCACGTCCCAATGGCAAAGTTCATTGTTGTTCCTGAATTGCCGACATCAATTTTTCTGCTTTCAGACGGGATTATTCCTCCATTGCCGATGACGGTCCAGCAGTCGTTGTCTGAAATGTCAATTTCAGCTCCCAATGCACGATAGCAATCCACCGCACTGAGTGTGTCGCTGGAAACCAGCGGCTTTCGTATGCGGCTTGTGCCTTTGGCCAGAGAACTGATAACGACGGCACGGATAGTGTGCGATTTAGAGCCGGGTATTGCTATTGAGCCCGATAAAGTGGAAGCGGATGCTGTTAGTATCATACATTTATTCTGTATATTCCAGATAACATATATTGGTTAAGCTCGTTAATTTTACAGTACAGCAGAAGGGTTATAATTAAAAAAATAAAAAAAGTATATTTTTTTTAATTTTTTTTGACAGTAAGAGTTTCATATTGTGTAAACTGAAATGTATATCGGACGTAACGGTGATATTTCTATATATATGTTTTTGGGTCTCATAATATTCAATTTTGGGGGTCTGGGGAAGATGGGGAAATATGTTTTCCCTTGACTATAAGCGGGTTTTCATATATATCTTAACTAAACTCACCAGTTACAAATTCCGATATGTTTAGGGATTGGATCGGGGCTGGGGTGCGGTACTGCGCCCCGGTCGTATTCGTTTTAACTTTGCTAATTCGGGACGCTTGAGATGAAAACGAAAAAAACCTTTTCGGAGGGTGCTATGAAGCGCTATTCAATTTTGGGGTTGGTTTTATCTTCGATTCTTCTGTCATTCTGTTATGGGGCGGAATATCGTGAAGGTTATCTGCTGGTCAAGTTTACGGATACAGGGACTACGGCTGCATCCAATGCAGCACGTCAAGCTGTGGTAAACGCCGCCGGAGGAGGCACCATCCAGCGGATGTACACGCTTGTTCCCGGCTTAGGATTGGTTAAGCTGCCGGCGGGGGTGGATGTTCTTACAGCCAAAGCAGCGTTTTCGGCTTCAGCAGGCGTTCAGTATGCTGAACCCGACTATATCCAGAAGGTTCAAGCCGTTCCCAATGATCCTGATTTTGCGCGTTTGTGGGGGATGCACAATACCGGGCAAACCGGCGGAACGAAAGATGCCGATATTGATGCGCCGGAGGCTTGGGACCTTGCAAAAGGAAGCAGCAGCATTGTTGTTGCTGTGATTGACAGCGGAGTTGACTATACGCATCCGGATTTAGCAGACAATATGTGGATCAATCTGGCCGAACAGAACGGACAGGTTGGCGTCGATGATGACAACAATGGCTACATTGATGACGTTTACGGATATGACTTTGCCAATATGGATGGTGATCCGATGGATGACCATGGGCACGGCACTCATTGCGCAGGCACCATCGGAGCCCGGGGAAACAATAATGTGGGTGTAGCCGGCGTCAATTGGCAGGTCAAAATTATGGCCTTGAAGTTTTTGACTGCTGGCGGCGGCGGCAGTACGGCGGATGCAATCAGCGCTGTTCAGTATGCGGTGCGGATGGGGGCCAAACTCACCAACAATTCCTGGGGGGGCTATGGCTTCAGTCAGGCCTTATATGATGCAATTGAAGCTGCAGGCAAAAGCGGCCAGTTGTTTGTAGCGGCTGCGGGCAATGAGTCAAACAATAATGACGGAGACACGCCTGCATATCCGGGCAGTTATGATTTAGATAATATTGTTTCGGTGCTGGCTACAGATGATACCGATACGATGGCATCATTTTCCAACTGGGGCAAGACAACTGTGGACCTCGCTGCACCGGGCGTTGCTATTTACAGCACTGCACCGGGCGGACGATATCAAAATATGAGCGGAACATCAATGGCTTGTCCTCATGTGGCGGGAGCTGCCGCACTGATCTGGTCCATTAAGCCTGACTTGACCTATTCGGAGGTTAAACAGGTGCTGATGCTGTCGGTGGATATTAAAAATACACTTGAGGGGATGTGCGTGACAGGCGGCCGGCTGAACTTATACAATGCTGTGCTGCTGGTCCAAGGCGGTGATAATCTGCCCCCGCTGCCGGATCCGGCCCAATGGCTTATTAAGCCGACGGCTACAGGTCTGTCAACGATTGTCATGCAGGCGGTTACAGCAAAAGATAAATCCGGGGTGGAATACCGCTTCGACTGCATCGAAGATGATGCCTACGACAGCGGATGGCAAAGCAGCTCTCTCTATATGCGTTCGGATTATCCGCAAGGGGCAACTTATTCATTCCGTGTTCAGGCACGCGATAAGTCGGCCAACCGGAATCAAACCCAATGGTCAGAAACGCTCCAGACTACTACGGCAACGGGTGTTGATGACCTGCCGCCGGCTCCCAATCCCACTATCTGGCTGGCATACCCTCGTGTCACGCGTCCCAGCTTAAACGAAATCGGGATGGAAGTTGTTGCCTCGTACGATGAAAACGGGGTGGAATATTACTTTGACTGTGTCTTTGCTTCCGACGGCAATCAGGACAACTATGACAGCGGCTGGCAGACTTCGCCGGTCTATACGGTTCGCGTAAGTCAAGTCGCTGGGCACGAATATACCTTTGCAGCGTATGTTCGCCAAAAGGATACAACAGACCCGGTGTATATAACCGAGGCGGCTGCTCCGATGACAGCGGGCAGGGCGGCCAGTTCGATTGTGCGCGAAGTGCCCTCGGCGGCCTATCGGACGATACAGGATGCTATTAACGCGGCCAATAATGGAGACACGGTTTTAGTCCATGAAGGTGTTTACCGCGAGATCAATATCAATTTCAAGGGCAAAGCCATAACCGTCTGCAGCGAAAATCCGGATAATCCGGCTATTGTTGCGGCTACGGTGATTGACTGCGCCGATCCGCAGAATCTTTGGGCATTAGAACGCCGGCGGGCCTTTTTGTTCCAGAATATGGAAGGGCGCAATTCGGTACTGGCCGGATTTACGATAAAGAATGCTATTGCTATTGACAATCCGGAGACCCGGTTTGGGGGCTCGAGGTCAGGTGTTTCCGACAGAGACCTGCCTTCGCCCAATGACGGCCGCGATGCTATGGGCGGAGCTATTGTGATGGGAAGCCCGCTTGCTCCTGCCAGTCCGACCATCCGCAACTGCGTTTTTACCGACTGTTTTGCCTATGGACAATACGGAGAGCATGGAGTTAACGGGCCAAACGGCGGCGTTAATCAGGACGGCCAAAACGGCGACAGAGGCGGCAACGGCGGCAATGCTTACGGCGGTGCGATTTATGCCTACAGCGGTTCGGCTCCCCTGATTAAAGGATGTCAGTTCATCAATTGTCAGGCCGTAGGCGGGGAAGGGGGCAACGGCGGTAACGGCGGCGACGGCGGCGGACATTCCGATAATGTGGAAGAAGCCGATGGCCATCATGGCGGTCACGGAGGCGATGCCGGCTTGGGCGGATGTGCCTGGGGCGGGGCTATGTATTTTGAGTCTGACTGCTCGCCGGAATTGTATGATGTTACAGTCAGAGACTGCTTCGTTCGTGTCGGCGAGGCCGGCCGCGGCGGCAACGGCGGCAACGGCAGCGATGCCAAAGGGCAAGGCGACGGCGGCAACGGCGGCAACGGCGGCATCGGCGGCGATCTGCGCGCGCCGGATTCCTGCGGCGGAGCTGTTTATTACGGAAAAAATACCAAAGCCACCATCGTTGGATGCCGATTCGAAAACTGCCGCGTCATTGCTGAATTGAGCGGCGATTATTCCGGCGGCAACGGCGGCAACGGCGGCAACGGCGAGGGCGACGGCTCAGTTGGCGGCAACGGCGGTCACGGCGGTCCGGCATACTTCATTCCGGATAAGATGCGTCTTATCGGCAATGTGAATGCAACCGGCGGCACCGGCGGCAACGGCGGTCCGCGCGGCCGCGGCGGCAACGGCGGCTATCGGAACGGCACCGGCGGTGCACCGGGAGGGATTAGCTATAATCGGTCCAATCCCAACACGGGAATCTTCCCTTCCAATATCTATTATATGGCCTATTATTGGGAAGATACCACCAATGTGTTCAATTATCCGGATAGTCCTGAGGATTATACCGATTTTGGATTCCAGTGGGAATGGGAACCTGTACTTGTCAATACAGAAACTCTTGATTATTACGATCCAGCCAATCCGGATGTGTCTCTGGGAACCTATGACCGATTTGAGTACCAGACGGTTCTTATGATAAACAGTCCCTTCTCGCCGTATTATGGTTTGGTCGCCAGCACAATGTTTGTTGAACCGACGCTAACGGTCGAGACAGATCCCAACACCAACGAACCTGTATTGGTTGCCGATTATGATAATCCTGTTATTACGCCCGGCCAGACGGAGCTGATTAAAAGTCTGACCCCGACGAATTCTGAACAGCCCAATGCGGGGGCTTGTGCCGGAGCCAATTACTATGGCCAAAACAGCATTATCACAATGCGGGATACGACTGTATCCTTTAACTCCAGTTTCGCCAACCACGGCGGCGGCGAGCTGTATGATAAGGGCTGTCGTGCCACATTTGAAAATTGCATTTTTGAAGGAAATACAACGCTTTATGAGACCGCCGCTGAGGTCGATTATAAATTTGAAGGATACGGCGGCGGCATTTTTGCAGACCAGCCGGTCAGCATGATTTTCAACGGCTGTCAGTTCAGCGCCAACAGCGGCTTTGCCGGCGGTGCCCTTTATTGCAATTTCGGTCCGTCGGATGCCAACTATCTGCCGGAGCTTCAGATTACAGACACAACCTTCACCGCCAACAGAGCCGATTATCACTTTATATATTCCTACGGCGGAGCGGTCTATGCAGGCAATTCGCTGACTCCTTATGAAGAGTATTATTTCAATTATCTTAAAGACTATCGCTATACAAACGCCCCCGACTATGCCCTCTTTTTCAGGTCTGATCTGACAGCCACAGAGGATTTCACCAGTTTCATTGCATCGGTATATGCCCATTCACACGGGGAAGTGGAATTTACTCACCCGATAACTACCCAGCTGTGGGATGATAGGGTGGAAGCCGATTACATTCTCAAACCGTGGGGTGAGCCGGACAAGAAGTATCCTGTTTATCCTGTTTCTGTTGAAGGCAGTATATTTGACAGAAATCTGTCTCCCTATGGTGCCGGCTTGTATCTGGATGCCTGCGATGCGGATGTTTCGGGATGTCATTTTGAGGCCAATACAGCTTGCGTTGGAGCCGGCGGTTTTGTGTTTGCCAGCGATATTACAGCCGGGAACAACACGTTCTTTTATAATACAGGCCGCGAAATTGAAAGTTTGGGTTACCAGAGTCAGGCCGATAACAGTACCGTTGAGATAACCGGCAAAGCCCCGGCGCTGTATCTTTCCAACAGCGATTCGTTTTTAATCAGCAACCGGTTTGTCGCCAATGAAAGCGGCGGCTTAGCGGGGGCGCTGTTTATCAATGGTTTGTCTCCGACGGGCTATCCGCAGTCGGTATTTAACTGCCTGTTTGTCGAAAACTCATCGGGTTATGCCGGCGGTGCTCTGATTGCCGATGGCGGTACGGATGTTGAAGTGCTGAACTGCACGTTTGCTGAAAATCTGGTATCCGACCGCTACGGCTACGGCGGCGGTATTGTCGCTCATGATGCCTATATGAGCATTACCAATACCATCCTCTGGGGCAATCTGGCGGCTTTGGGACCGCAGCTGTGCATTGGTGATCCGGTGGAAGTGCTTCAGGAGTATGATCCGTTTTATGTCCCGGCAACGACGGTCTTTGTGGACTTCTCTGATCTCCAAGGCGGCCAGAACGATGTGTATATTGATTGGAACGGCTGGCCGTGGCTTGAATATGGAGATAACAACATTGAAGACAATCCCGCCACGCTGGAGGATGAATCAGATCCGCAGTTTATAGAAGTAACCGACCCCAATGATGCTACCGGCCGGACGTTTTATCTGGCAGAAATTGCCGCCGGTCAGCTGACTGACAGCCCGTGTTTAGATTCCGGAACGCCGACCCACTTTATTTATGATCCAGCTGTCGGTGGATTTGTGACTGTGCCGGATACCGCCAGCTGGCTGCAGGAGAAGCTGGGCTACGAGATGACAACCCGAACCGACCACGCGGCTGATACGGGCATCATCAATATGGGCTATCATTATGATGCTTCCCTGCCGGTTCTGCAGTATTCGTTAACCACATCAGTCTTCATTTCGGACCGTGAGCCGCACGGTACCATCCAGCAGGGCAGCAGCGAAAAGCATGTGGAGCCGCTGACTCTGACCTATCCGCAGGGCACAGTGGTTCTGCTGCAGGCATTTGCTGAACCTGAAGATCTGTATCGGGTGGCGCGCTGGATCGGTTCGGATGATGACCGTTCCTTTGATTCGACCAATACCATTACCTTGACCGGCAATCGAACCGTTCAGGTGGCGTTTGAATTGGCTGTGCCCAAATACCTGTATGTGCCGGAAAGCTACGATACGATTGAGGATGCTGTCACTGCGGCACGTTCGGGCGATACGATTGTTCTGACGCCGCGTCCCAGTCAGCCCTATTACATCAGCAATCCGGACGGGATTGATTTCGGCAGGGATAAATACGGCAGACCCAAAGAAATTGTGATTACTTCGGTGGATCCGAATGATCCGCTGGTGGTGGCGCAGACAATTATTGACTGCCGCGGAAGCCGGTATTCGTCCAAGCGGGCGTTCCGCTTCTCCAGCGGCCAAACGGCTCAAACACGCATCGAAGGCATTACCATTCGCAATGCCTTTACAGCGAGGATCGGCTTGAGTGCGGCGGTGCCTCTGGGACGATGGCCTTGGTGGACCGGCGATGCCTCATGGTATGGCGGGCCGATTATACAGGAATGGGTCGAAGATCCGCCGAATCCAAGCCCGCTGCCGCCGATGCGTGCTTTGTCGGGAATGGACGCGACAGGCGACAGTTACGGCGGAGCGATTCTGTGCGAAAACGGCAGTTCACCGGTTATTCGAAACTGCGTCTTTGAAAACTGCACCGTTGCCGGCGGTATCGGCGGCGACGGAGCCAACGGGAATTATCCGGCCAACATGCAGACGGATCAGGACCTTGACAGCCAGTCTGGCGGTCACTCCGGAAAGGGTACCGGCGATGGCTACGGCGGGGCGATCGCAGTGCGTAGCCAAAGCAGCCCGCAGATTGTCAATTGCACTTTCCGGAACAACCGCGCAACCGGCGGCTGGGGCGGCATCCCGGGTAATGCCGGACTGTCCTATAACAATGGGCGGTACGGCTGGGGCGGGAATGATCCTGCCGGTCTGGAATATGCGGCGCAGTATTTCGGCTATAATCCTCAGGCCGGTTACGGTGAAGGTGACGGCCACGGCGGTGCTATCTACGTCGAAGCCGGCTGCAAGCCGCAAATCAAGGAATGTATATTTGAGAACAATTACGCTCGTCCCGGTTATGTCAGTGCCGGCGGGCGTGAGGCTGCAGGCAACGATTATCCGCAGCCGTTTGACAGCCAGACGGTCGGAGCGCAAGGTCTGCCGTGGGGCAATGCCGGAGCCCGGGCTGGACGCAACGGCATTCTGCTGACCTATGATACTATTGCCGGCGGAGCAATCTATCTTGAAGACGAAGCCGATATATTGCTTGAAAATTGCATATTCAAGCAGAATCAGGCCTATGAAGTCTATACCTATAATGATGCTCCAGTGGCAACCCGCGGCGGTGCTGTTCACAGTGACCCGAATGTTGTCTTGACTGTTGTCGATAGCATGTTCCGTGAGAATCTGGCCGGCGCGCTGTATTGTTCGACCGGATCAACATTGACTGTTGATAAAGCTCAGTTTATCAACAATCTTACATATCTGGATGCCGCATCTCCGACGGCAACCTTTGATATTGCCGGCGGCATTACTGTTGCACAGGATGCCAATGCCGTATCGATGATTACCAATTGCCAGTTCCTTGGCAATACCTCGCATACTGGCGGTGCGGCTGTCCGGGCTGATGGTGATATGTACTTTGAAAACTGCATAATGAACGGCAACCAGTCACTGGTTGACGGCGGTGCAGTTTACAGCTTTGTGCTGCTGCCTTCGCCGGATACCCATACTACCAAACTGACGTTTGTCAGCTGCGAGCTGAGCGGCAACACGGCTCAAGGATACGGCGGCGCTGTGTTTGCAAAGAACTGCATTCTTGAAGTCACTGACAGCTTCATCGTCCATAATACCGCCTACAGCGGCGGTGCTGTGCGCATTTCAGAAGGCGAACTGACGATGGGCGGCTGCCTGATTTACGCCAACGAAGCTACCGGTCTGAATGCAGGCTCCTACCGCACTGTTACGGCCGAAGGATACGGCGGCGGTGTGCATATTACCGATACGCCGTTCTCCATTGTGGATACGCGATTCCAGAACAACAAGGCTAACGGCATTATTTCTGCCGGCGGCGGTCTGTGCATTACCGGAAGCCAGACCTATTATAAGCAGAATCTGCTGAATTGCCTGTTTGCCGACAACCAGTCGGATAATATCGGCGGCGGCATAGCATGCCAGCTGTATGTAGATCTTCAGCTGGACAACTGCACGTTTGCCAACAACGTCAGCGGCGGGCAGACTGCCGACTGGAGTCCTCGAATACCCTATGTAGCGGGCCAGTTTGTTATGGCAAGCGACGGGTATAAGTACAAGTCGAAGATCGGTACAGTAGCAAATCCCAATCTCGGCCATGATCCTGTTGAAGACACTGCAAAAGTGTACTGGGAAAGAGCCGAAGGCGGTGGAGCACTGCATATCGATCACCTGTCCCGTGCCGTACTGAAGAACTCGATAATCAGCGGCAACAAAGGCATCGCTGTGTACGAGAAATTGGGCGGCAATTCGAAGGTTTCTTATACCTTGTTCTACGCCAATGCAGGCGGCGATATGCACAATGGCGCCGATGGTGTAGTGTATTCCGGCGTAGCTGCTCCGGAATATGCCAATAACAAGATTGGGGATCCGCTGTTTGCCGCAGGTCCGTTGGGAATGTATTATCTGGACCAGACAGCCAGCCCGGCTGTGAATGCAGGCAGCATTACGGCTGCCGCAGCAGGTCTGGATGTGTTCACGACCAGCCCGTCCGGCTCGCTGGATACCGGAATGGTAGATTTGGGATACCACTATCAGGATGCTGCCGGATTGGCATCCTACAGTCTGTCAACGTCATTCCGGGATGAAGCCGGTACGGCGGTCAATAACGCCGGCACGATCACAACGGTCATCAATGGCGGAACGGTTATTCCCGCTTCTGGAATGTTCAAGCGCGGTGCGATTCTTGAGCTGACAGCAAATGTTGACAGTGCTTATTATCTGACCGGATGGTCCGGCGGGACGATTAATGACAATACCACAGCGCCGAAAAATACTGTTCTGATGGCACGCAACAAGGATATTGCGGTTCTTGTTCGTCTGCGCCGCACACTTTATGTCGGTACATCGGCACAATACGATACCCTTGGCGATGCGATTTATGCTGCACAAGACGGGGATACGATTCTGGTGGCTCCCGGCGAATATACCTCGCCGAGCCAATTACCGTCTATCGCCAACAGCATCTTCCTGACCGGCAAGAAGATTACAATTGCCGGGTTCAATCCGGATGATGAAAATGTTGTGCGTGCTACGGTATTCAGAGATTACCGCTTTGAACTGGCAGATTTGGATAATCAGACGGTCATTGACGGGATTACAATGAACC
This sequence comes from Phycisphaerae bacterium, assembly GCA_018052735.1. Taxonomy (GTDB): domain Bacteria; phylum Planctomycetota; class Phycisphaerae; order Sedimentisphaerales; family Anaerohalosphaeraceae; genus 4572-13. The sequence goes on from JAGPMT010000030.1 coordinate 18,417, forward strand.
AGTGCTGGATGTATATGGAGAATTCAGATCCCATTATCCGCAACTGCGTGTTCAGTGAATGCCAGTTTGCCAATTCTACAGAAGTGCATTCTGGAACAGTGCCGGCAGGTACAGATGGCTATCACCAGCCGCCGATTTATGGCGGTGCTATTGCGATGTTTAACAGCTCGCCGAAGATTATCAACTGCACCTTTGAGAATAATTCCGTCCGAGGCGCGAATGGTGAAAACGGCTTTGCCGGCGGCCCGACGCATCCTACCGGCGGTGACGGCGGCTGGCCGGGTGCTGCCTATGGCGGTGCTGTCTATTGTGTCTTCAGCAGCAAGCCCGAGTTTATCCGCTGTACCTTTACCGGCAATGAGGTCTTCGGCGGCAACGGCGGCAATGGAGCCAACGGCTGGGTGAACGCTGGAAATACCTATGACGGCGGACGCGGCGGCGGCTGGCTGTATGATCCCGAAATGGAAGAATATCTCCGCCTCAATGCCTTTGATACATGGGACGGCTGGGCCAATAACAGCTATGGCGACAAATACAGTGCTTGGTCCATCTATGCCAACTATTACGGCGTTTATGATATTGACGTTTGGGCCCGCTGGTTCGGCTGGGGTGACAATTACACCAGCTGGGAAGATTTTATGGCGGATTACAATGCCAACCCGTACGATCCTCTGGGTGATCCGTATGACCAGTTGCTGGATGTTTGGCGCTACAGCGGATTCGGCGGTGCGGTTTACTGCGAATTTGACAGCGATGCACGGTTTGAAGAATGCATCTTTGAAAACAACCAGTCGCATGGCGGCCTGACGGGAGTGGGCGGAGTCATCGCCGACCAAACCTCACGGCCAGACCGTCAGCTTAATATACCGACGGCAGGCGGGGCGGTTTACGCCGCTCATGACAGCGATTTGACGTTTGACCGCTGTGTCTTCCGGAACAATCTGGCCGATAAATCGATGGTCCAGCTGCCGCATACATACCAGGTCAGCTTCGGTGGTGCGGTGGCCTATGAATTTAACTGCACCGTAACCTTTGATGACTGCGATTTCCAGGACAATGATGCGACAGTCGGCGGCGGTATGTACGGCCGTGACTCGTTTGCAACCATAGCAGACTGCAATATCTTAAGCAATCAGGCCTATATCGGAGCTGGTATCTACCTCCAGATGGAAGAAGCAGACATTACCAACACGGTATTCCGTGCCAACCGCGCCTGGAATTCCGATGTCTCCGGTACGATTGATTTGGCCGGCTGCGGGGCAGGATTGTTTGCCAATGTTCTCAACCTGAATATCCGCGACAGCGTCTTTGTGCAAAACGCAGCGGATATTTCCGGCGGCGGTTTGATGGTGACAGGCGTGTCTGATGAACCCACGGATATATTCAACTGCCTGTTTGTTCATAACACAGCCGGCCGTGACGGCGCGGGTGCCTCTGTGAACTGGCATTCCAATGCACGGTTCGGCAGCTGCACGTTTGCCGACAACAGTGTCCTCGGGCTGGCTGACTTTACGGCCAGCGGCGGCGGCCTGTACATCGGCTACAACAGCACTGCCCAAGTCATTGACAGCATCTTCTGGGGCAATACGGCTACACAGGGCGAAAGCATCTCGGTAGCCACCGGTTTTGCCTCCGAACCGCGTCCGTCAACACTGGCGGTTTCGTACACCGATGTTATGAATTATCCCAGCGCCAATGCAATTTATGTGGCTTCCGGCTGCACCCTTGATACAGGTGCCGGCATCTTCAGCGGGCTTCCGATGTTTGAAGCGCCTCTTGAGGCCGACGACATAGCTCAGCAGTATTATCTGAACCAGACGGCAAGCCAATGCAAGGACAAGGGAAGCCAGACATCGGTGCAGGCGGGATTGGATAGTTACACGACCAGCATCACCGGGGCACGCGACAAAGGCCTGCTGGATTTGGGTTATCACTACCTTGTGTCGCCGAGAGTCCAGTGCAGCATCATTGATGAAGCGCTGTGGCTGAGCGGACGGATTGATTTAGGTGATTTGCTAGCCTTTGCGGATCGGTGGCTCAACGCCGGTCTTGTATGTGCCGAGAGCAACAACTGGTGCGGCGGAGCCGACCTGAATTATGATGGGGATGTCAATCTGGATGATATGTCCAACATCTCGGTCTGCTGGCTTGTGGAAGATACAGAGCCCCCGTTCCCGAATCCGGCACAGTGGGCGATGGAACCCAATGCGATCCCCGATACATACGGTACGATTGAAATGCTGGCGGCTGTTCATCATGATGCTTGGTGGCCGGATTCGTATCTGGAGTACTATTTCGATTGCATCCAGCCGCCTGACGGACCGGATAGGGGCTGGTCAACCAATCCGTACTTCAAGGTTTCCGGATTGAAGCCCGGCGGCTATAAGTATGTCCTGCGGGTGCGTGATGGAAGCGGGAATATGACAGCCGATTCCGTTGAGGCCGATGTAATCCCCGGCCAAAAGACTACACTGCCGCAGGCCCAGTGGCTCAATCCGCCGTTTGTGATGAATGCCCAGTTTGCCATTCAGATGGAAGCGCTGGCTTACGAGAACTTCGGAACAATCGGCATTCCGGTTCCATCGCTGCCCAGCGGCTATGTTATCAAGTACCAGTATGAATACCGCGGTACGGCCCCCGGCGGCGACAGCCGCGCCTATATGGCAGATCGGATTTATATCGATACCGGCATGGTTGCAGGCCAAACCTACACGTATCGTGTACGGATGGGATTGTTCTATGAGCCCGGCGATGGGACTTCCACTAAGATTGCCGATGGTCCGTGGTCAGAAGAGGCTTCTGTTGTGGCCATCGCCCCTGATCTTGAGCCGCCGCAGCCCAATCCGGCTCAGCATGCCAGCGGTTCGCCGTTCCAGATTTATGTGGCTTCGCAGGGTGTGTATTATCATGTGGTCACGGCGGTTGCGGCGACAGATCCCAGCGACGTGGAATACAAGTTTGTCTGCAGCGATTCGAGTGCCAGCAGCGGCTCGTCCAATGATCCAGACGGCATCGAGTGGCGAAATGCAGACAATGTAGCCGGCCTGTTCTATCCGAACGGAACTGCACAAGTGCCCAACCAATACTGGTCACGCATTGGATTGGTTAACCAGACCGACAAAGTGTGGTATGTAATAACACGCGACCGGTCGCCTAACCGGAATACAGGCCAGACGTCGGTCGGCAGAACCATCGCTTCGCCGGAACCATAAGCCGGATTTAACTGCTAATCCTGTTTTTAGGCGGGCCGTCAGTTATGCGGCCCGCTTTTTTTTATCTGCTCCGGCAGTTGCAAATCTTGCCCACAAAAGGGCTTGACAGGGCAGGGAAAAACCGGTAAAAAAACCGAACATATTTGCTTGAATTGACGTAGCAAAAAATTATTTTTGGGTAAATTTTGGCAGGTTCAGGCCGTATCAAGCAGGAGAAGACTATGATACAAGTACAGCATTTGCGACGGTGTTTCGGACCGGTGGTGGCGGTAGATGATATTTCTTTTACCGCCAAGCAGGGGGATGTGCTGGGCTTTTTAGGCCCAAACGGGGCCGGCAAGAGTACAGCCATGAAAATGCTGGCCTGCTTTCTGGCACCTGACGGGGGAACGGCCAGCATTTGCGGGCGGGATATCCTGACAGATCCTGTGGGTGTGCGGCAGGTGATAGGGTATTTGGCGGAAAATGCCCCGGCCTATAACGAAATGACCGTTGCGGGTTTTCTGAATTTTGTATGCGATGCCCGGCGGATCAAAGGACGTGCCCGTCGGGAAGCGCTGGATCGGATTCTATCGATGTGTTCGATAGAGTCAGTTTACCATCAAACCATTGAAACCCTTTCCAAGGGCTACCGCCGGCGAGTCGGTCTGGCACAGGCACTTATTCACGACCCCAAAGTCCTGATTCTGGATGAGCCGACCGATGGACTGGACCCCAATCAGAAATACGAAGTCCGCCAATTGATTAATCAGATGGCTAAGGAAAAGTGCATTATTGTCTCGACCCATATCCTTGAAGAATTTGAACAGGTCTGTAACCGCACGATTATTATCGCCCGCGGGAGGATTTTAGTGGATTCGACGCCGCAGAAACTGGTTCAGGAATACGGCTGTTCGCTGGATGAGGTATTCCGCAGAATCACAAAGACCAAAAAGTCTGCCTGATAATTGTGTATAACCGCTGTTGGGAGATTCAATATGCAGAGTTTTTTAGCTGTTCTAAAACGGGAATTGAAAGGTTATTTTGCCACACCGGTGGCTTATGTGTTTCTGGTGATTTTTCTTTTTTTCGCCGGGTATCTGCCGTTCCGAGACGGCTTTTTTGAAATCCGGCAGGCGGATTTGCGGCTGTTTTTTACAAATCTGCCGCTGCTGTTTGTTTTTATGGTGCCATCAACAGCAATGCGTCTGTGGGCCGAAGAGCGGAAAACCGGCTCCATTGAGCTGCTGCTGACCCTGCCGATTACCGTGCCGCAGGCCGTTTTGGGGAAATTTATGGCGGCTTGGATATTTCTGGGGATAGCGCTGCTGCTGACTCTGCCGCTTCCGGCAGTAGTGGTCTATTTGGGCGATCCTGATATGGGGCAGATTATTACCGGCTATCTGGGGGCATTGCTGATGGCCGGGGCTTTTTTGGCTATCGGCTCCTTCTTCTCCGCGTTAACCAAAAATCAGGTGATAAGTTTTATTCTGTCGGTAGTTGCCTGTGCGATTCTTGTGTTTGCAGGCAATCCAACAACCTTGGATTATCTTTCGTCTAATGTGTCTTCGGCTGTCGTGGGGATTGTGGAAACGATGAGCTTTCAGACGCATCTGGATTCTATGATGCGGGGAGTCGTGGAACTCAAGGATGCCGCTTACTTTATTATCCTGATTGCGGCTTGGGTATATGCCTGTACATTGATTTTGGAAGAAAGGAAGGCACGCTGATGAACAGGATGATGCGTACAGTTCTGGGAATCTTCTTTGCTGCAGTCATTGCCGTTTCTGCGATATGGATTATCCAAAATCTCGGCAGACAGCTTCGTTTGGATATTACGGAACGCAAGCTTTATACCCTTTCGCAGGGAACCAAAGAGATTCTGGCAGATTTGAAACAGCCGATATCCATGAAGCTTTTCTATACGAAAACTGCGGCCATGAAGGCGCCGGACCAGATACGCTTTTACAACAATTATTTTACCTATGTAAAAGCATTATTGGAAGAGTATCAGGCCCAGTCGAATGGCAAGATTAAGCTGGATGTAATTGATCCGCGTCCCTACAGCGATGAGGAGCTGGCGGCCATTCGATACGGCTTGCGCCGGTTTAATATCACGGAAGATGAGAGTTTTTTCTTCGGACTGGTTGTACAGACCCAGTTCGGCGTAACCAAAATTATCGACTTCTTTTCCCCGGATCGGCAGGAATTTGTGGAATATGACATCAGTTATCTGATTGATACGGCAGTTACCCGCCAGAAAAAACGGCTGGGTGTTCTCAGTTCTCTGCCGGTGATGGGGGATTCTGAGTATATGATTCGGATGATGCAGATGCAGGGCCAGCAGGGCCGGCGAAAGTGGGGCATCATCAGTCATCTGGAAAAGCAGTTTGAGGTTACATCAATTCCGGCCGATGCCGGGGAAATCACCGATGTTGATTTGCTCTTGGTGATACATCCGAAGGATCTGTCTGAAAAGACACAATTTGCCATTGACCAGTTTGTTCTCAAGGGGGGACGGGCGATTATCTGTGTTGACCCGCATTCCATTGCAGATGCTCCGGATATGCAGCAGCAATTTGCAGGCGGACACCGGTCTGCTTCTGGTCTGCCGCGGCTGCTGAAGGCCTGGGGATTGGAAATGCCGGAAATGAAATTTGCCGGCGACCGTGTACTGGCTGTTACGGGTTCTCCCAATCCGGCTCAGCGGCCTGAAAAAATACTCAGCATTATGCGATTGAGCGCCTCGGAAAAATGCTTTAACCGGGATCATCCCATCAGTGCCCAGCTCAATGAGGTAACGGTCGTGTTCCCCGGTGTCCTTAATGTTCTGGAAGCCGATGCAGAAGAGCCGAAGCTGGAGCATATTCCGCTGCTGATGACCTCGGCACGCGGCAATGTGTGGTCGGTGAGCAGTCCCTATGAATTGATGAGTCCCGATTACCGCAAATTTATGCAGGATTTCAGGGATGGTGACAAACCGGTGGTTATCGGGTATTTTGTATCCGGCAATTTCAAGAGCGCATTTCCTGACGGAATTGAAGTTGCCGAGGAAAACACGGACGAATCCGGCAAAGAAGAACAGTCCGGCCAAGAAGAATCCGATAAGCCCAAAATGAAGAAAATCACCGGCTTGACCCAAGCCGAACAGCCCTGTGCTGTTGTTGTGTTAGCGGATGTAGATCTGCTGTGCGATATGGTGGCCTATCAGAGGACATTTTTCGGTCTGGCCGCGATGGGTGACAACAGTTCGCTGATTTTGAATACCCTTGAAAATCTTTGCGGCTCCAGCCGTCTGATTTCAATTCGTTCCCGCGGCAACTACAAACGTCCCTTTGTAGTGGTTGACCAGATCGAGGCCAAGGCCGATGCTGAAACGGCTGAAGAAGAAGCGGCTATTACCGCCCAGATTAAGGGTTTTGAACAGCAGTTGAATGAGAAACTGCGTTCTCTCGAAGGCGAAAACAAGGGCGAGTTAATTAACCAGACGATTTTAAAGGAAAAGCAGCAGATTGAGCTGAAGCTTCACGAGGCTGAAAAGCGCCTTCGTGAAGTCAAAATGCGCAAGCGCGAGCAAATTGAGAAACTCAAAGAGCGGATGCGCTTCTACTGCACAATTCCGGGCCCGATTTTAACCCTTGTTATTGCGGTTGTGCTGGGAATTTCCCGCGCTGTGAAGCGCCGCCGCTATATCAGTCATGCCAGTGATGCCTGAACCTATGGAATAACAGGAGATACCGATGAGCGACAGAAAACTTGCCATTTTGGGAATTGCCGCATTGATAATGCTTGGCGGGGCGATTCTGCAGAGCCATATGGGGCGGAAGGTCAATACAGCGGTCTTCAGCAGTTCGCCGCTTGTGGAAGGGCTGCCCATTGAGGCGGTCTCGGCTGTTACAATTACCAGTGAAAAGGGCACTCAAACCGTACGTCTGCAGAAGCAGAATAATGTCTTTGTTGTGGCAGCCAAGGACAATTATCCGGCCGATGTCAGCAAAATAAATACACTGATCAGCCATTGTCTGGATATCCGCACGCGTGAAAAAATTACCTCGGATCCTGCCAATCATGCAGATTTGAAAGTTACTCCTGAGACGGCACGGTATGTAATTGCCTTTCAGGATAAGGACGGCAAAGACATTGTGGGCTTGGCCGTTTCGGAAAGTGATGAAAACGGCAATTCTTTTGCCCGTCTGCTAAACTCCGATGATGTCTACACGGTCTCTGATGTTCCTTGGATTGACACCTCTGTGATGGGATATATCAATACAAAGCTGCTGGAAGTACAGCAGGACAAAGTCAGCAGCGTGGCAGTGCGTACGCCCGAGGATACGTATGTTCTGGCAGCTGCAGAAGAGGGCGGCGAAATTCGTCTGGAAAATATGCCGCAAGGCAAACAGTATAAAGGGACGACTTATAAAACAGTGTTCAATGCTCTCAGTTACCTGCGATTTGATGATGTAATGGCGGCAGAAAAAGCTCCGGCTGATCTTGACTTCAATAGCGTTTATACCTGCAAGCTGAAAGATCTGACTGTCTATAAAGTGCAGCTGGCCAAACAAGGCGATAAAACCTACGCGAAGGTGTCAGCCGATTATCTGGATAAGACGGAAGTAACCAAGACTGTGGGTCAGGTCGAATCCGAAGAAGAACTGAAAAAGAAAGAGGCCAAACTGCTGGCAATTGATGCTGTCAATGCGTTTAACCAAAAGCATCAGGGGTGGATTTATGTGATTCCTTCTTACAAGTCCGGCGATTTGAGCAAGCCGCTGGCGGAATTGATAGAGGATATTCCGACCAAACCGCAGGCGGCCGAATCAGATGCAGCCGAAAAAGCTGCTGACATGCCTGCCGATCCGAATGCGGCTGCATAAATCCCGCCATCCAACAGTGCTGTCCGGGCAGGGGCGTGTTGCCGCTCCTGCCTTTTTACATTCCCAGCGTTAATTGATCAATCAAGGGCTTATTGGGGTCGATTTTGCTCACGCGTCGCCCTTTTGAATGCCGCTCTTTGGAAGATGACGGGGGCTTTGTTTTTGGCCCTTGTTCTTTGGCCGGCGGCTGCTTAGGCGTCTGCTCCTTCATGGACAATTTGATGCGGCGTTTTTCAAGATCCACCTCCAGAACCGTAACCTGTACTTTTTGATGAACCTTGACAATGTCAGCAGGGTCTTTAACAAATTGGTTCGATAATTCACTGATATGCACCAGACCGTCCTGATGTACCCCCACATCCACAAAAGCTCCGAAAGCCGTGATATTGGTGACAATGCCGGATAGTTTCATGCCCGGCTTGAGGTCTTCCAGCTTGGTTATGCCTTCGGCAAAAACCGCTGTCTCAAACTTGTCCCGCGGATCTCGGCCGGGTTTGGCCAGTTCGTTGAGAATATCGGTCAGCGTCGGCAGGCCTACCGTATCGGTGATATAGCTGTTCAAATTAATGCGGTTGCGGTAAGCCTCAACAGTCATCAGTTCACGAATCGTGCATTTCAGGTCTGAGGCCATTTTTTCCACAACCCAGTAGCTTTCAGGATGCACAGCGCTGGCATCAAGCGGATTTTCGGAATCGCGGATGCGGAGAAAGCCGGCGGCCTGTTCAAATGCCTTGGGCCCCAGCCGGGGAACTTGTTTGAGCGCCTCCCGCGACGAAAAGGGACCAAATTCATTTCTGTAATTTACAATATTTTGGGCAAGCTGCGGTCCCAAACCCGATACGTACGTCAGCAGCTGCTTGCTGGCTGTATTGACTTCGACGCCGACTTTATTGACGCAGCTGATGACGACATCATCCAATCCCTGTTTCAGCAGGGTTTGGTCGACATCATGCTGATATTGTCCGACTCCGATGGATTTGGGTTCGATTTTAACCAATTCAGCCAGCGGATCCATCAGCCGCCGGCCGATGGAGACAGCTCCCCGCACGGTAATATCTTCATCCGGAAATTCTTCTCGAGCTGCTTCAGATGCCGAATAAACCGACGCCCCGCTTTCATTAACCATTACAATCAGAATCGCAGAAGGCAATCCCGCAGAGCGGAAGAACGTTTCTGTTTCCCGTCCGGCTGTCCCGTTGCCGATGGCAACTGCCTCTATGCGGAATTGTTCACACAGCTGGCAGATTTTCCGGGCTTCCTTCTCGGCCTGTTCAGTGCTGTTATGCGGATAGATTACATCGTGGTGCAGCAGCTTGCCCTGTTTGTCAAGCAGAACAATTTTGCAGCCGGTGCGGAAGCCGGGGTCTACACCCATAATCCGCTTCTGCCCCAGAGGCGGCGCCATCAGAAGCTGATGAAGATTTTCTGCAAAGATGCGAATGGCTTCTGCATCTGCCCGTTTTTTGGTTTCCAGCCGAACCTCTGTTTCCATTGAAGCAGAAAGCAGCCGCCGGTAGCCGTCTTCTATTGCCGCCTCGACATGAACGGCACAAGGACTGTTGTTGCGGACAAAAAGCGTCCGCAGAATGCCCAGCGCTGCCTCTTGCGGGACGGCAATCCGCAATGTCAGAAATCCTTCTTTTTCGCCCCGGCGCATAGCCAGTATCCGATGGGACGGTGCCGATGCTACCGGTTCCTGCCAGTCAAAATAGTTTTCAAATTTACGGCCTTCTGTTTCCTTGTCTTTGATGACTTTGGACACAAAGACGCCTTGTTCAAAATACAGCCGGCGCATCTGCTCCCGCGCGGTTTTATCTTCACTGATTTGTTCGGCCAGAATATCACGTGCTCCGGCTAAAGCCTGCTCGGCATCTTCGACGCCTTTTTCTGTGCTGATGAATGCCAGTGCTGCAGCGGTTGGATCAGTCTGCTGATCTTGAGCCAGCAGCAGCGAAGCCAGCGGCTCCAGCCCCTTTTCTTTGGCTATCATGGCACGCGTTCGCCGCTTCGGACGGTAGGGCAAATAGATGTCTTCCACTGCCGTCATAGTCCGGGCCTGTTCAATCTGCTCTGACAGCTCCGGCGTTAGAAGATTGCGTTCCGCCAGCGACTTGAGAATAGCCTGTTTTCGCTGGCTTAGTTCCATCATCTGAACCAACCGATCCCGGATGGTGGTAATGGCAATTTCGTCAAGACCGCCGGTCAATTCCTTGCGGTAGCGTGCGATAAACGGAACGGTGGCCTCTTGGGCCAGCAGTCCTGCCACCGCCTCTACCTGTTTGGATTGAATCGATAGTTCGCCTGCAATGGCCTCAAAACATGTCTGGTTCACACCCATTCCTTTCGCTTATGAATGAATCAATTAAGGATGACGGATATTCCGGCAAACATGAAGAAAATGATCAGGATAGGTACTTTTGTTGTCATGCCGGATGTGTGCTATTGTCTCAGATAAGCCAACCGGTCCGGCAGAGGAATATTATTGCCGACAATATCTTCACCATACCCATTTTCCGCCAGAAGCTGAATGTCCTGAAGGACGCGCTTGTCGCCGATGAATACAGCTCGGATATCTGTGCCGATATCAATTTTTCCCATCATCTGCAATTTTGCGATTTCATCAATAACCTGCTCCAGCAGTTTGGTATCGGGTGAATAAGGCTTGTCTTCAATTTTCAGGGGCTGTTCATAGAGAATGATTTTTCCGCGTTCTGCCAGCGTCATAATAATATCCCGCACGATGGTTTTAAGGCTTTTATCGCCCGGGACAGAAGGAACCAAATCGAGGCAGATAATTTCCTGTGCCAGTGAACGCCGTTTATGGGCATTGATTTTTTCATTGGCGCGGAACAGCTCCAGCGGAGAGCTGGCGTCGTAAGAGTCATCTCCCAGCTTCATTTTTACGTCGCTGCCGTAATGAAGCACCAATTTGGAGACCAGTGTGGAGGGCCGAACGTGAAAGCCGCGATATTGGGGGACGGGTACTTCAATATGTCCGATTTCTGTATAGCGTTTAAGCATGTCCTGACAAAGCAGCTCAGCACAGTTCAGATATAACGAAACAAAATTGATGCAGTAATTGATAAGAACATCCAGCAGCTTTTCGGGTTCAACAAGGCGCTTGCTGACTTTGACAATGGGATGGGCAACCGGACTGGCATGCCGTTCATAATAATGTGCCAAATCGCGGGCGGTTCTCAGCAGATGCAGGACTACGCTGATATGCCCACGCAGAACAGGCAGGTCATTATCAAAAACCTCTGTTTCTGTAGTTGAAACATAGGTGTCGTAGAGGGATTGCAGATTATGAAACCGCAGTTCAAGCGAACGCAGTTTTTCTTCGCTGACAGGGCCGGTTAGCTCGCATAAATATGCCTGCGGTTTGGTAAGCCGCCCCGGCAGGGCATTTCGGCTTTCGGCCGCCAGATTCAGAAATGCTGTTGCCAGCATGGAGACGGTCTGAGAAACGGCCTCGATTTTTCGCATGGCTAAATCATGCGGAAGGCGGCCCGGCGGCAGTGTTTCGCTGTAGGACGTTTCGGGGATAGACAGATTTTCGGTCGGCAGATGCAGTTGCCCGGCGACTTCCAGAAGACGTTTGGCCGCTTCGATTAAGATTTCTTCGCAGATATACAGGGTCTCTTCTGTGTATTTTGCGAAATCCTGCTTGACCGGCAGCAGGCGGTAGGCCGGAATCGAATGCTGGATATGCAGCAGCTCATAGCTGACGTTGGAAAACAGCTTGATGGCAGCTGTCAGCGAGCGAAACTTTGCCCAGCGGCAGTTATTTCGTGCTCCATAGGAATCCAGCAGTTCCTCTATTTGTGAGGCCTGAGACAGCAATTCCCCCAGCAGGGGGCGGGTTAAAAACTTTTTATCTCCGGCATGCTTGGTTACATACTCAACTGCCGTAAAATACCGTTTAATTCGACCAGATATTAAAGCTTTGAAGTCTTCATACGATATTGTTACAGGAACCATAAGCATTGGTCTTTGTATTCAATTAGTAATAGTAGGATAAGTTTAATAAATGCCGCAAACAATACATTTTATCATTAAAATCTGTAAAATACAATATGCATTATTCAAGATATTTCAGATGTCAAAGTCGGCAACTAAAAAAGTATGATCACTGGATTTTTCCCAGCCTCGAGGTAATGTATCTATCCAGCAGTCGGTACATTTATCGGCTAAAGAGGACGTTGTCATAATATAATCTAATCGCCAGCCAAGGTTCCTCTTAAAAGCATTCGGGACTCGATAATCCCAGAAAGTATAATGTCCCGGCTCTGGATGCTTTAACCGGAATATATCCACAAAGCCCCAACTCATTACTTCTAAGAGTGCTTTTTGAACAGTTTCACAATAGCAAACGTGCCCCCACAAGCCCTTTGGATCATATACGTCAATATCTTGGAGGGCGACATTCAAATCACCTGCCCAAATAATCGGCTGGTCGGGAGTATGGTTTTTTTCAAAATATAATCTCAGCCAGTTAAACCAGTCTAATTTATATCTGAATTTGTCAGAATTAACATCCATTCCCTGCGGCGCATAAGTATTTACGACAATTATTTTACCTATTTTGGCTTTGAGGAAGCGTGCTTGATATGAAGTATCTTGTTCCAGCTTTACCACAACGTCTTGCGGGGCAATTTTACTGAGAATAGCAACTCCATTATAGCTTTTCTGGCCGCTGAAGACGATTTTGTATCCGGAGGAAGAGAATGCCGATAAGGGAAAATCAGAGTCCTGAACCTTCGTTTCCTGAATCGCAACAATGTCGGGATTATTTAAGTTTATCCATTTCAGTATTATATCTAAGCGGCTGCGGATAGAATTGGCATTGAATGTGGCAATTCTCATAAAATGATACCTGAACGAACAATTACTTAAAATAGATAGATAGTATGCATTATAAAACGGTTGATGAAGCAGTCAATCAATAAATAATAAAATATACTGGGTCTATAATATATTATATATTGAAAAAATTTTTGTGATTTATTTGAATTTATTTGATTTTTTAAGCAAAATCTTCTGATAATACGTATCTGTTAAATAACCAAGTTAAGCAATGGGATATTAGGAGATATTCAGTATGAAGCTTTCCTCGAGGACACGATATGGAATGAGAGCCATTCTTGAATTGGCAATGGAGTACGGTAAATCACCTCTTCAAATCAAGGCCATTGCGGAAAGGGAAGATATTTCCAATAAATACCTCGAGCAATTGATTGCGATGCTTAAGGCCGCAGGGCTTGTACGCAGTGTCCGGGGCCCTCATGGCGGATATACCCTTGCCAGACCGCCAGCGGAAATTCGGCTTAAAGAAGTGTTTTTAACCCTCGAAGGGCCGATGGTAGCAGTAGAATGTCTCCAGCATGCTGAGTTTTGCCCTCGCTGTACCGACTGTGGAACCCGCCAGATTTGGCAGGAGCTTCAAAATGCCATTATGAATGTTCTTGAATCTGTCACCTTGGCAGACTTGGTAGAACGTTCAATACGCTCTACAAGAGTTGAAAACTACAATATTTAAGCTTTCGGAGTTGTTGTTTTTTTATTTAGACTATAGGATATCGGAAGGCTGTAATGCAGCGGCATAGAATAAAAGCACAGGAGTCATTAAAATGGGCAAAATCTACAACGACATAACGGAAACAGTGGGGCATACACCTCTGGTTAAGCTCAAGAGGATGGCAGGTCCCAATGCTGTTGTGCTGGCCAAAATGGAATCCTTCAATCCGTGCAGTTCGGTAAAAGACAGAATAGCGGTTTTTATGATTGAGGCCGCTGAACGGGAGGGCAAAATCAACAAAGAAACCATTTTGATAGAACCAACCAGCGGAAATACCGGTATCGGGCTGGCGTTTGTCTGTGCTTCACGCGGCTACCGGCTGATGCTGACGATGCCCGAGTCGATGAGTTTGGAACGGAGAAAGCTGCTGAAGATGTTGGGTGCGGAAATAGTATTGACGCCGGCAGCACTGGGAATGAAAGGAGCTGTTGAAGAGGCCGAAAAGCTTCACCGCGAAATTCCTAACTCCCTGATTCTGCAGCAGTTTAAAAACCAAGCCAATCCTGAAGCACATCGCAAAACTACTGCCCTCGAGATATGGGATGACACCGACGGCAAGGTTGATATTCTTGTTTCCGGCGTAGGCACCGGCGGAACAATAACCGGCTGCGGAGAGGTCTTAAAGCAGCGAAAGCCGTCCGTCGAAATAGTGGCTGTTGAGCCGGCCGATTCTCCTGTACTTTCTGGCGGCAGGCCCGGACCCCATAAGATTCAGGGGATTGGTGCAGGATTTGTTCCTGCTGTACTGAATACGGCTATTTATGACCGGATTATTACTGTGTCTAATGAGGAAGCGATTCAGGCGGCTCAGAATCTGGCGCGGCAGGAAGGTATTCTGGCCGGCATTAGTGCCGGAGCGGCCTGTCATGCGGCTGTCATGCTTTCTAAAAAGCCCGAAAATGCAGGCAAAACCATCGTATTTATAATGTGCGATACCGGCGAGCGGTATTTATCAACCGATTTATACGCCCACCTGTCGCAATAGGACACAGACGGCTTTGGATATGAAGAAAAATATAGCATTCCATCTTGATTTTGAGAAACTCACCGAGGAAATTGTATCCACTTACCATGGAGATTCGGGCATCAATTTTATTGATGTGCGCAACCTGCCCGTTAGAGATAAAATTATTCATATTCTCGATCTTTTGGTGGAGCTGATGTTTCCCGGCTATACAGGACGGCGCAAAATAACGCGGGATACAATTCATTCCGTGGTGCATGAGCTTCTGGTAGTGCTTCGCCGGGAACTGAGCGAGCAGATTGAGCTGGCACTGCGTCACCAGTGCAGAATCAAGGATTGCCCAACGTGCGATTGTACCGTATTGGCTGACAGCAATGCCGCCTCGCTGCTTCAGCGCATACCTCATATACGTGAAATGCTCAAAACTGACATCCAAGCGGCCTTTGACGGAGATCCTGCCGCCAAATCCTTCGAGGAAATTGTTATCAGTTATCCTTATATAGTGGCGATTTCTATTCATCGGATTGCCCATGAATTGTACCGGATGGAAGTGCCTCTGATTCCGCGCATTATGAGCGAATGTGCTCACTCCCGGACAGGCATCGACATTCACCCCGGCGCCCAAATCGGCCGCTATTTCTTTATTGATCACGGAACCGGTGTTGTAATTGGCGAAACAGCGGTGATCGGTGATCATGTTAAAATCTATCAGGGTGTTACTTTAGGCGCCTTGAGTTTTCCCAAGGATGAGCGGGGGCAGATTATCCGCGGCCGGAAGCGCCACCCGACATTGGAAGATGATGTAACCGTCTATGCCGAAGCGACGATTCTAGGAGATATTACAGTCGGCAGGGGAGCTGTTATCGGCGGCAATGTCTGGATTCGGGAGTCTGTACCCGCCGGCACAATTGTGACGATAACAAAACCGGAGGCGTTATACAGAAAAAAAGGTCCCGGATTTGATGATCGTTTGGAGTATTATTTGTGAGCCCGGAAATTATCGAAAAAATCCGAACATTAAAAAAGCAGCGAAAAGCGGTCATCCTGGCCCATAATTATCAGCCCGGACCCATACAGGATATTGCTGATTTTTCCGGAGATTCGCTGGGATTAAGCATCGAGGCGGCCAAAACGGATGCGGAGGTTATTGTTTTCTGCGGTGTACGGTTTATGGCTGAAACAGCGGCTGTGTTGTCGCCTGATAAGACGGTGCTGCTGC
>JAGPMT010000031.1 GCA_018052735.1 Phycisphaerae bacterium
TTCGCGGGCGTCATCCTTGCCGGAACATACAGGATTTTTATTTAGTTTTTCAGCCATTTCTTTGTATTAAAATAATCGTTTCAAACAATTGTTTCATAACATATGTTCGATTGTCAAATATTTTCCCAAAAAAACTTTTAAATGCTGCAATTTTATTTGATAACGTAAATAATTCTAATTATTGCAGGCCTTTATTGTTGTAAATTATTCAGATGATACGCTGTTCCCAACTATGGAAAAATTGCTGCAATTAGCAGAGTCGGTTTGGAATATTATTGAATACTAACTCTAATAGACAGAGAAACATCGCAATATAGGATAACATCCTTGCATTTTTTAACAGCGGAGACTGGCTTATATGCAGGTTCGATAATTTTCTTTCTTATCAACTAAGTTCCGATAAACTTTATGTTATCACAATAGATAACTTATTATCAAGGAGATAGAAAAATGGACCTGACTGCAAAAACACCCTCTCAAAGTGCTGTAGAAAGCCGGTATCTCGTAATGCCGCAGCATGCCAATCCCTTTGGCACTGCGTTTGGGGGAGTGATAATGAGCTGGATTGATATGGCCGCCTCAATGGCTGCCCAAAAACACTGCGGGACAGAGGTGGTTACGGCCAGCATTGATTCGCTGTCGTTTGAACAGCCCATCCGTATCGGCGATCAGGTTGTTCTGCGGGCATGTGTAAATTATGTAAGCCGGACCTCAATGGAAGTCGGTGTAAAAGTTTTTCGGGAAAATCCTATTTCAAATGAATGCACTCCGGCCACAAAAGCATATTTGACTTTTGTTGCAATAGATGCAAATCATCGGCCTGTTCCGGCTCCGCCGCTGATGCCGCAAACTGAGGATGAGAAACGCCGTGCGGCTAACGCAGCTCTGCGCGTAAAGTCCAGAAAATGTCTGCGGCAGCAGGTAAAAACAAGAGCAGAATAATCCACATAAAGAGATCTTTAAGTTTCCACAAGACAACCTATGTCTTGAATGTATCTAAAAAAATTATTGAAAAACTATTAGAATTATATTAAAATAGGTATATTGATTCGGGTTTATCGCTTGTGTTATTTTAAATAGCCTAAGCGGTTTGAATTGGATATCAAGATTTCACGCAGTCTTCATAGAAGATTGATATTCGATGTCGATAATCGCTTTTTTCGTGTTGAATGCAAATGGGGGATAACAAAGATTAAATGGCCGCCGACGAGAAAAATGATGTGTTAAATGTTGTTCAACCGTCCTCTTCACCGCCTCTGGAGACAGTCAGGCGTAAACGGTTGAGCATGCAGGCTGAAAACGCTTCTCTCGTCCAACAATCGATAAAGCCAAGGTTGCGGCTGGAAAAAGTTCAGCCGCCTGTTGTTGATACAACCCTGCTATGCCGTTATGAGCTTAAATATAGAATTACGGAATCCAAAGCCCGTGCAATCGCCCAATACGTCAGTGCTTTTATTCATCCGGACCGATATGCCAAAAACAAGCCGGGTAATGAATATTTGATTTCCAGTCTTTATCTGGATACACCCGCGCTGACCCTGTGCAACGAAACACTGCAGGGCAAAAAGAACCGGTTTAAGCTGCGAATCCGCGGCTACGACGATAATCCTCTTTCTCCCGTATTTATGGAAATCAAGCGTCGAGCGGCCAATGTCATTGTGAAAAGCCGTGTGGGTGTGGAAAAGAGGGCTTTGGGCGATATTTTGGCCGGCAGGTATATCCCAACTCTAACCTACGCCAAAGATCGGGATGCATTTAATCAGTTTATGATGTATGTGGCCGCCCTGAATGCAAGACCGATCGTCTTGGTCCGTTATATGCGGCAGGCCTTTGAAGGCGATTCAGACAATCGGGTTCGCATCACTTTTGACCGGCAGCTGAGTTTCAAAACTACCCGCCAGCCTGTTGTTACAGTCAATGGTTCAGGGTGGACTTCCGTAGCAATGGATTTTGTGGTATTGGAGATAAAATTTACGTCGCGTTATCCGCTTTGGCTGAGCGAGATGGTCAAAATGTTTGACTTAAAGCAGTCGTCGATGTCCAAATACGTTTCTTCGGTTCAGCAATCCTGCCAGCTGGGTTATTGTTCGCCGGAGGCAGGTTCGATATTGTGCTATGATGAATAATATACTGGAAATTATAGAAAATGCTTCGGCACACAGTCTGAATTATTCAATGCAGAGCGTTCTGCTGTCGCTGCTGCTGGCATTTGTACTGGGGCAGGCCCTCGCGTGGCTGTACTATTTTACCCACAGCGGTCTGTCTTATTCGCGTTCATTCGTGCAGTCGCTTATTCTCATTACAGTGATTGTGGCGATGGTAATGTCCACCATAGCAGGCAGCTTTGTGGTGGCCGTGGGGCTGATGGGGGCATTATCGATTATTCGTTTCCGCAATATGATAAAAGATACGCGGGACATCGCCTTTATTTTCTGCTCGCTGGTTATTGGAATGGCCTGCGGCTCTCAGCGGTATTCCATAGCCGTTATCGGAACGGTTTGCATTGCACTGATTATTTTATATCTGCATGTATCGGATTTCGGAACCCATACACCGCATAATGCCTTTCTGCGGTTCCGCTTTAACGGCCATTTTGGCGCTGACCATCCGATTATGCGGGTACTGAAAAAATTCTGCGGCAATTTTACTCTGATTTCTGCCCAAGATGGCGATTTCGGCAATCAGGATGTCGAATATGCTTATCAGGTTATGATTAAAAACGTTTCCAAAAATGAGGCAATGCTGGCTGAACTGCAGCAGATCGAGGGCGTCAAGAACATCAGCTTGACGGTTCAGGAACAATTGCTGGAAATTTAATGGGGGGTGTTAATGCACGATGCGGCGAATTAAATCAGGACGATTATTGAATAAAACAATTCCGGTGTTTGTGTGGCTTGCGGCACTTGGCGGAGTGACAGTGTTGTTTATCCAGCAGGGAAGCCGTGTGGATTTCAACGGCATCGTTATCGGTCAGGAACAAGCCATTACGGTTGCGGAGAACGGCTATATCAAGGCCCTTCCGGTACGGCTGTATGAAGAAGTAAAAAAGGGTGACACGCTGGCGGTTGTCCAAATCAGTACAATTGGAAATGATATGTATGATACGACACTCATCGATGCCCGCAGGGCAACTGCACAGGCCGAGTTGGAGCGGCTCAAAGCCGAACTAAAAGCCGCAGAAGCCCAGTTGGAGGCCGAACAGATAGACCGGCAGCGGGATATCTTCGACATACAGCGACGGCTGGCCGTCGATGTGGAGCGATCGCGAATAAGCATTCTGGAAGCCAAAACCGAACTGGAACCCAATCGTGCTCTACTCAAAGACCTTGAATTGGAAGTCCAGATTGCCGAAGACCTTTACAAGGATAATGCCATCGAATCCTACGAAGTTCAGAAAATCAAAAGCCAATGCGAGGTGACGCGAAAAACTGTCGAGTCCTATCAGCAGCTCCTTGCACAGGCCGAGGCGGACTATGCCCAAGCACAGCTTCGCCTGGATGAGTTTATGCAGTCGGCGGCATTGCCCTCTGCAATCGCCAAAATCCTTGACCCGCTTGCCAAAGCCATCACTGTGCAGGAAAAAGTTCTCGAGGAAATTATTCGTCCGACTGATACGGTTATTTTGACGGCACCGTTTGACGGCGTCGTGAGCAGTCTGTTCTATAAACCCGGTCAGGCAGTGATGCGGGATATTCCGATAATGACTATCGTCAAACCCGCACCGGATTATGTCGCCGCTTGGGTACCGCAGGAAAAGATTCCCCTGCTGCATGTAGATATGCCCGTTCAAATCGTTACCCGCCGGACACCCCAGCAGGCTATTACATCCCGCATTACGCATATCAGTCCTTCGCTGGAACTGCTGCCGGAGCGGTTGTGGCAAAGCCCCACGCTTCCGGAATGGGGACAGGTGATTATTATCCCTCTGCAACCGGGAACCAAACTTGTACCCAATGAGATTGTAGGCGTAAAAGGCCTGTGAAAGCAATTCCAGTACTATCTGCCATAAATACACGGCACAAGGCCGGCTGGGCAGTGTTCCTGCTGACAGGAATGCTGTTGGTGTGGGGCTGCGGACCCAGCCCTGAAGAGGCCGCTTCCGCTGCGGATAAGCGAATTTACGGTGCTATTGAAAAAGCTACAAAGAAGGCGGGTTTAGAGCAGAATGACTATTACCGGCTGGATGATCCCAATCAGCGCGAGGCGGTGCGGGCTGTGCTGCCGCAGAATAGTGTTTTGACTCTTACACAGGCAGCAGCGATGGCTGTAACGTACAATCGTGACTACCTTCTTGAAAGAGACAATTTGTTTCAGCTGGCCAGCGGGGTTACAGATATTCAGCATCTTTACGAAATCATTCCGGGCGGCAGTATTCAGGAAGACTACCTCCGTCAGGATGGGCAGGAAACCCTTGGCACTGCCGGCGGGCTGGGGCTGGGACTGCGTCAGCTGCTGGCTGCAGGGACACAGGTTGGAGCGAATCTGAGCCTCACGTGCTTTGACCTTCTTTCAGGAGGAGACGGCAGCATTAAAAGCGGCTTTGCCAGCGTTTTTTCGGCCACCGTTACCCAGCCGCTGCTGAGGGGGGCCAGCCGTAAGGCCGTGCTGGAGACCCTGACGCAGGCCGAACGCGACTTGCTCTATCAGATTCGCTATTTCAATCGCTATCGCAAGACATTCCTTGTTACTGTTCTCCAAACCTACTATGAAACGCTTCAGTTCTACGACCAGATGAACAATGCACGCCGCTATTACCTGACGCTTGCAGAAATTCACCGGCAAACCCAAAAACAGGCCGCTGTGGGCAGAGTGCCGCTGTTTGAAGTAGAGCAGACCTATCAGGATCAGCTTGATGCGCTGAATACCTATATCGACCTCCGCAACGATTATGGTCAAATGCTGGATACATTGAAAACAATGCTGGCTATTCGCCCTGATACGGAGCTTGTGCTGGACATACAGGAACTGGAGGCCCTGAAGGCATCCGATTTTGCGGAGCTGAATTTCTCTGAAGAAGCGGCGATTCAGGCGGCCGTAAACCAGCGTCTGGATTTGGCCAACGCGGCCGACCGTGTGCTGGACGCCCAGCGTCATGTCGAAATTGCAGCAGAAATGCTCGGAGCCGATTTGGCACTTATCGGCACAACGTCTGTTGGGTCATTTGGCGCTTCACCCGATGACTTGCGCCGCACCGAAGATATGTACAACTTGTCGCTGCGTATGGACCTGCCTCTGGACCGCAAGGCGGAACAGAACCGCTACCGTCTGACCCTTGCCGAATTAATGCAAAACCAGCGGACCCATCAGGGAATCACCGATCAGGTGATTCAGGAAGTCCGCTCGGCATTTCGCAATCTTCGGACAGCACATGAGCAGTACCGCTTAGCTCTGAATGCGCAGGAACTTGCCCAAAAACGGATGCACAACACCCTGCGACTCCAAAAAGTCGGACGTGCTAATATGCGTGATGTGCTGGATGCTCACGAGGATTACTATGAGGCGCAAGAAAACGCAACCGATGCTTTAGTCGAATATGCTGTTGCGGCATTGAATCTCTATCTGGCAACCGATACGCTTAAAGTCCAGCCCGATGGCCAGCTTCTAAAGAGTGCCGACAGCTTCGGCAATTCAATGCCAAACAATAATTAGTCGAAAAACTGTAAACAAAACTAATTCTTGCGTTTACAGGTTTACAATCAGTGCAGTAAAAAGGATAATGCTGATAAAGTTCGCTCTTATTCCCAATGTCAGTTACAAATCCCGCTGGGAGGATACTAAGACCAAAACATCAGGCATCTTTATTACTGTGAAGTTGTCAATCTACAAGATACATATTATCCAGATGCAATCTTGCAGAGATAGAAAATTTGTTTTTTTTATAGACATAATGAATGGAAGCTGTTATATTATTTGTCTTTGATTAAGTTTAATGATCATATTGCTGAATATAATAAGAGGAAATTAAAGATATGGCACATAAAAAAGGACAAGGTTCAACGCGAAATGGGCGTGACAGCAATCCGAAGTACCGAGGGGTAAAGCTGTTCGGCGGACAATTTGCCAAAGCAGGAGCGATTCTGGTCCGTCAGTGCGGGACAAAGTTTCATCCGGGTTTTAATGTCGGAATGGGAAAGGATTTCACATTATTTGCCAAAACAGACGGCATCGTGCAATACCGCGGTAAAAGGGTAGATATAGATACCAACTAACATACCTTAACTATTCTAAGCGGTTGAAGACATTTACAGTCTCTTTCAGCCCTGTCCATGAAAAGTCAGGGCTGTTTTTATAGATATTCTCTAAAAACAGTTAATTTGGAGAATTTGGATTTTTAAAAAAGCAGCTTTTGTAAAATTAACGAAAATCTTCAAGAATTTGAGTAATAATTTCTGTTTTTTCGGCATTATTATATAGAGAAGCATAGAGACGAGTTTGGAAAGACTCGAAAAAAGAGAGAAAACCGAAGAAACCGAAGAAAAGTGAGCTTTTATGATTAAGTTTGATTGCATTAAATGCGGACATAGTTATCGTGTCCCCGATGAGTATGCGGGGAAACGAACTCGCTGCAAGGAATGCAGTACCATCAACATTATCCCAACCCCTGAAAAAGAAAAGGTGGGTTGCGGCGACAGCATTGCGGCCTATAACAGCCTGCTGGAAGAACTGTCGAAATATGAAAAGCAGGCGCCAGCAATTGACAGTGAGTCCTGAACATTCCCGAAGTGAGCAATCGAATAGATTAAAATACGGGGGGAAAGGTTTATTGTGTAAATAAACCATATGTTATCGGGCATAGAGGGGAAACAGTAATACCAAGTCATTTTTTCATATGGACAAAACACTTTTTGGGCTATAGTGCGCTGAAAAAATTGCTGTCTGAGAGTTTCAGCTGGGACTATAAGTGATGCGAATACCCCGTTTTTTCTGTGAATCTATTGTCGATGAATCTATCTTGGATTTACCTGAATCTGCTCACCTGTACCGCGTATTGCGCGGAAAACCGGGAACAAGGGTTGAGCTTTTCGATGGCAAAGGCACATTGGCCGCAGGTATTGTAAGCCGCATCGAGAAAAAGCAAGTTTATGTCAGGATACAAACGATTCATCAGATTCGACCCCGTGAAACCGGACGCATTATTTTGGCAATTAGTTACGCCAAAGGTCAGCGGTTTGACTGGCTGGTTGAAAAATGCACAGAACTCGGGGTGGACCATATTGCAGCGGTTTTGTTTGACAGAACCGTAAAGCTGGGCAGTCCAACGATCGCGGAGCGTATCGATAAAATCGCTATAGCTGCATCCAAGCAGTGCGGACGGCTCTTTTTGCCAGTTATTAGCGGACCGGCTGGGCTGAGGGAATCACTTGATTTTTTACGCACAATGTATGCAAATGCTGCTCTGTTATTCGGGGATCCTCACGGGCAGCCGTTACATCAGAACCAGTCGGATTCAGCCGGACGGGACTTCATCGTGCTGATCGGTCCGGAAGGCGGATTTACGGAAACCGAAATCGAGGTGCTTCAAAATGCCGGTGCCCTGCCGGTCTGTCTGAATCCCAATATATTACGCATTGAAACGGCTGCGGCAGCATTCTGCGCTGTTCTTGCCGCCGGCCGTCTATCCGAACCGGCTCAATAGGTCAGTGAACACACATCAGGATTGGTACTTGCTGGTAACATAGACCGCTTGGGGAGCCAGCAGATTGGGCAACAGCCGAAGCGGTAGTGTGCTTTTGCCCAGCGGAATCTTCCGCTCAATGCGAATATCCAGTTCCGCACAGAAGTGTTCAAAGTCCTTCAATGACAAAAAGTGTATGTTGGGCGAGTTGTACCATCGGAATGGAAGCTGACGGGTTTGGGGAGCAATGCCTTTGAACATCAGCTGGACACGGCAGCGCCAGTGGGCAAAGTTGGGAAAGCTGACAATCACCCGCCGTGCGACACGATGCAGTTCCAGCAGCACCTGTTGGGGGTCGCACAGCGTTTGGATAGTCTGCGACAGCACGGCATAATCAAACGCTTCATTCGGATACATCTCAAGGCCTCTTTCAATATCCCGGTGAATCACCGACAGTCCTCGCTGGATGCAGTGAATGACAAGGTCTTCATCCAGTTCTACCCCCTCGGCACAGGCATTTTTGGTTTGCGCCAGACGGCTCATCAGTTCCCCATCGCCGCAGCCCAAATCCAAGATGCGGCTGTTTGACTCAATCAGAGAATCAATCAGCTCATAATCCACCCGAATGCGTTTTGGATGATCGGCCATTTTCTCCTGCAGACCTGCCGGGGATTCGAACGTTTCAATCCGGCGGGCCGAGCGTCTCTGCTGCCATGTCGAATCGACAAATCCCTGTATAATCCGCCCCAGCTTGTCCGATTCAAGAAGAAATGCATCATGGCCATAGGTTGAATAGATATTGCAATAAGTGACATCTTTGCCTTCGGCTCCAAGGGCCTCGACAATTTCCTCGGACTGTTTAGGCGTAAAAAGCCAGTCGCTGGAAAAACTGACAATCAGAAACCGCCCGGCAGAATTGGCAAAGGCCTGACGCAATGAACCATACTCCCGCATCAGGTCAAAATAGTCCATTGCTTTGGTAATATATAAGTAGCTGTCAGCATCGAACCGCTCGACAAATGATTGTCCCTGATAATCCAAATATGTTTCTACCGAAAATTCGGAATCAAAATCATATTTATAATCGCTCGAATCCCGTAAATCACGGCCGAACTTGTATCGCATCGACTCTTCAGACAAATAGGTAATATGGCCGATCATCCGAGCAATAGCCAATCCCCTTGCAGGGAGTTGGTGTCCGTGATATTGACCGTCATTAAAATTCGGGTCGGCCAAGATTGCATTGCGTCCAACGGCATCAAATGCAATCGACTGGGCATTAAGCCGCGTAGTAGAAGCAATACATATTGCCGCATCTGCAAATTCCGGATAGGAAACAGCCCATTGCAGAACCTGCATCCCCCCCATTGAACCGCCAATAACCGCCAAAAGATGGGATATATTCAGCTTTTCCAAAAGAAGTTTCTGAACTTTTACCATATCTTCGATGGTTATTATCGGAAATGTTAAACCGTAGGGCTGACCGGTAGCCGGATTGATATCCGAAGGCCCTGTTGTACCGCTGCAGCCGCCTAAGACATTGGAGCAGATAACAAAATATTTGGATGTATCGATCGGTTTGCCGGGGCCAATCATAATATCCCACCAGCCGGGCTTGCGGTCATCAGGACTGTTGAAGCCGGCAGCATGGGCATCGCCGCTGAGTGCATGACAAACCAAAATAGCATTGTCTTTTTGCTCATTCAGGCAGCCGTATGTTTCATAAGCTACATCAATCGGCCCGAGCGTCTTGCCGCATACCAGCTGCAGCGGCGAATCGGCTTCAACCACACGCAGTTTTTGAGTTTGGACAATGCCTACCGAATTTTTTATGCTGCTTTCCATAACCATAGTATACCGCCGTTTTCCAAAAAAAACAGAGGTTTTGAAGACCAAAAATTTGAGCGCTGTACCGCTAATACCATAATCTATGCTCGCCAAGCAAATGGCTCTTTTTTACGATACAATTAATCTGAAAAAGAGTTGACGTCTGTGTGAACTGCCCGTATGATGGATAACTGAATTACCTTAATGCAAAAAACAGGATTGCTTATGGGACTGGCAGAACATACAACACCTGCTTCAACTCATTCGGGCGGGGGATTATCGGGACCAAGCCGATTTTTAATTACGGCAGCGGCATTTGTGGTTGTTATCGCCGGAATGCGTGCCGCAGCAGCTGTTATTGTGCCGTTTCTTTTATCGGTTTTTCTGGCGATTATCAGCACGCCGGCACTGTTTTGGCTAAAAAACCGGGGAATTTCAGGAGTATGGGCTATCTTGCTGGTTTCTGGCGTTATTCTGTTGGCTGGCCTTTTGGTAGGAACTGTTTTGACGGCATCAGTTGCGGATTTTACACAAGACTTGCCGATGTATGCAGCCAAACTAAACGATGAAGCAGCCAAATTGGAACAGAAATGGAAAGTCTGGATGGAAAAAATCCATTCCGATTTCAGCAGGCATCATCACAACAATGGACAGGAGGAAAATCCCAGTTTTAGTCAAACTGCCTCCGACAGCATATTTAATGAAGCGTCCAATTCTGACAATCCGCAGGGATTGACACAATTTCTGGATACGCGGCTGATTATCCGGCTGATGCGTGACCTGCTGGGCCAGTTGGGAAGCATAGCCGCCAACGGATTTATGATATACCTGACAACCGTTTTTATTCTGCTGGAAGCGTCAATCCTGCCCGGTAAAATCAAAACGGTGATGAAAAACAATCCCAAGGCCTTTGACAATCTGGCGTCGGCGGCCGGCGATGTTAAAAAATATTTAGCTCTTAAAACAATCATAAGTCTGGCCACCGGCATCCTGATTGCAATATGGCTGATCGTGCTGGGTGTTAAATATCCGATTGTCTGGGGGCTGATTGCTTTTTTGCTGAACTTTGTACCGAACATCGGCTCTATTGCTGCGGCCATACCGGCTTGTCTGTTAGCGCTGGTGCAGATCGGTCCTGTTTCGGCAGGACTGGCAGTATTGGGGTATCTGGCTGTTAATATCACCATCGGCAATATCATCGAGCCGCGTGTAATGGGACAGCGGATGGGATTGTCGACACTGGTGGTCTTTCTGTCATTGGTCTTCTGGGGGTGGGTGCTTGGACCTGTAGGGATGCTGCTGTCAGTGCCGCTGACGATGACGCTTAAAATTGTTCTGCAAAGCCACCCGGACACTTGCGCACTGGCTCTGCTGCTGGGCTCACAGAATCCTCGGTCAGAACAAACTGAAAAACTATCTGCCAAAAAGAGATAAGGGTAACAATGCGTTTTTGTATTATTCTGGGGGCGATGAAAGCTGGCACAACCAGCCTATTCAGGTGTTTAGCCCAGCATCCGCAAATAGCACCCTGCAGTGTCAAGGAGCCGAGTTTCGCCAGCCGCTACTATGACAGGGGACGGGACTGGTTCTTATCACTGTGGAAAGGTCAGAATCTGGACAATAAGATTTTGCTGACAGCTTCGACCAACTGCACCAAATATCCCGATTTTCCCGAATCAAGCTGGAATATTCTGGATTATTCTCAAAAGTTCAATGCGGCTATTAAGTTTCTTTACATTATGCGGGACCCCATCGCCCGGATAGAATCGCATTACACCTATTCCTTTGCCCGCTGGACAAGCGAACCTCTCGAAGCCCGCATCAAACCGAATGGCCATCTGGTCAACGTCTCGCGCTATGCTCTTCAGCTCGATCAATATACGGAAAAATTTGACCGGAAGAATTTTCTCCTTCTGGATTTTGATGAGTTGAGAAATAATCCGGCTCCTGTCTTAGCCCACATCTGCAGGTTTTTGGAAATTGATGACCGTTTTCAGTTTGCCAATCTTGGAGAAGTGCACAACAAAAGCGAAGGGACCCGCATTGTCCGGCCGGTTGAACGACTCTATTTAAAATACCCGCGCATTGAGCGGGCGGCTAAAAAGATTCCTCTGGGCATCCGCAGCGCATTGGTAAAAGTCCTGTTTCGCCGGAAGATTAAACAAAAGTTCCGGCTGACAGCCGAGCAGGAACAAAAAGTCCGGCACGCCCTCCAAGAGGATATGAACCGGCTGCGCGACACTTACGGTATAGATGTAAGCAAATGGGGATTTTAAGAACCGCTAAGCCAGCCAAGCAATATGCATCTGACGAGCGGCCTTGGTTTCATCCAATCGGCCGATAGGAGTCGTCTTGGGAGCGTCTTTAAGCTCCTGAGGATTTGTTTGGGCCTTTTCAGCAATCGCAATCATCGCTTCAATAAAAGCGTCGAGGGTTTCCTTGCTTTCGCATTCGGTCGGCTCAATCATCAGGGCTTCTTTAACAATCAGGGGGAAATACATTGTCGGCGGATGAAAGCCGGCATCAATCAGGCCTTTGGCGATATCGATGGCATGGACTCCGTTTTTGGCCTGCCGGGTGGCGCTCAGGACGCATTCATGCTTGCAAAGCTGCGGATGCTCTATATCGTAATACGGGCGGAGCTTTTCTTTGATATAATTGGCGTTGAGAACGGCGTTTTCAGCGACACGCTCCAGACCCTCTTTGCCCGCCATCAGGATATAAACATACGCCCGCAGAATGACGCCGAAATTGCCGTAGAAGGGGGCAATATACCCGATGGACTTGGGCTTGTTGTAGTCCAGTGCGAATGTGCCGTCTTCACGTTTGATGACGGTCGATATCGGCAGGTAATCGACCAATTTTTCCACAACGCCCACAGGTCCGGCTCCAGGGCCGCCGCCGCCGTGAGGGGTGGCAAATGTTTTGTGAAGGTTCAGATGCACAATGTCAAAACCCATGTCACCCGGCCGGACTTTTCCCACAATAGCATTGAGATTGGCCCCGTCGTAATAGGCCAATCCGTCAACCTTGTGAATGAGATCACAGATTTTGCATATATTGGGATCAAACAGCCCCAAAGTATTGGGGTTGGTCAGCATCAATCCGGCGACATCGTCGGTCAGCATTTCTTTAAGGGCTTGGATCGACATCCAACCGTTTTCATCGCTGGGAACAGATTTGACCGTATAGCCGGCAATGGCAGCACTGGCGGGATTGGTGCCGTGGGCGCTGTCTGGAATCAGCACAACCGATTTTTTATTGCCCCTGTCGCGATGATAGGCGGCCATTATCATAATGCCGGTCAATTCTCCGTGGGCGCCGGCCATCGGCTGCATTGTAAAGGCCGCCATGCCGCAGATTTCACGCAAGAGGATGTCCATATCATAAAGCACCTGCAAGGCTCCCTGCGTGAGCATCCCGCCGCCGCGGAGCTGCGGCAGCAAGGGATGCAGATGCGCAAAGCCGGGATAGGCCGCAATACGCTCGCAGACTTTGGGATTGTATTTCATCGTGCAGGAACCTAAGGGATAAAAATTCGTATCGACGCCGAAGTTTCGCCGGGACAGCTCGGTAAAGTGCCGCACCACATCCAGCTCGCTCAATTCCGGCAAAGCGGCATCCTTATCCCGCAATAAATCCTTTCGCAAATGAATGCTTGTCGGGACATCACTTTGTGCAACCCGCAGTCCCCTCCGACCTTTGACGCTTTTTTCAAAAACCAGTTTCATATTACTTCCCTAACCAGATACTGCCGCAGATTACGACTCTTTTTTCACCCCGGGGATATGGCGGCAATTAGTAATTGCATCTTTCCCTACAAAATCGCTTCCAGTTCCTCGGCCAGCATTCCGATTTGCTGTTTGGTGCGTTTTTCTGTGACAGCAATCAAAATAGAATTATCCATACCTTTATAGTAGCGGCTCAGCGGAAAACCGGCAGCAAAACCTTTTTCAATCAGCTTGCCAATCACATCGGCCGCATCGCAAGGCAGGTCGAATACAAACTCATTAAATACCCACTTGCCGTGAAACCGCGGCTTGACACCCGGTATCGCTGTCAATCGCTGGTAAGCGTAGCTGGCCTTGTCGGCACAAAGCTGGGCTGTTTCCTTCAAGCCCTCTTTGCCTAAGAGAGTCAGATAGACCGTTGCTGCAAGCGCACAGAGTGCCTCATTGGAGCAGATATTGGAGGTGGCCTTGTCGCGGCGGATATGCTGCTCGCGCGTTTGCAAAGTCAATACGAATCCGCGCTTGCCGTTACCATCGGTTGTTTCGCCTACAATGCGGCCGGGCAGTTGGCGGACATACTGCCGGCGGGTAGCCATAAAACCCAGATACGGCCCGCCGAAAGACATCGGCAAGCCCAGCGACTGCCCTTCGCCTGTGGCGATATCCGCCCCCATTGCCCCGGGCGTTTTCAAGATGCCAAGAGAAATCGGGTAGCAGGAAACAATCAGCAGTGCTCCTTTGGCATGAGCAGCTTGAGCAATGTCGGTAAAATCGTCGATACAGCCGAAAAAGTTGGGATTCTGCACCATCACTGCAGCGGTGTCTTCATCCAGCGCTTTTAGGATCGCCTCGCGGTTTGCCAAGCCCTCGTGGTTGTTTGTCTCCACCAAATCAATTTGCAGATTCTGCGTATAGGATTGAATCATCACACGGTAAATAGGATTAACCGAATCGTCGATAATAACCTTCCTCCGCTGGGTAATCCGCAGCGCCATCATCATCGCTTCGTACAGCGCTGTTCCGCCGTCATACATAGAGGCATTGGCGGCCTCCATCTCCGTTAGACGGCATATCAGGGATTGAAACTCATAGATGGCCTGAAGCGTACCTTGTGAAATTTCCGGCTGATAGGGTGTATAGGCCGTGTAAAATTCGCTGCGGGAAAGAATGGCATAGACAGCAGAAGGTATAAAATGGTCGTAAAAACCGCCGCCCAGAAAAAGTGTCAGATGAATATAATTCTTAGCCGCAATGGCCGCCAGCCGGTCGCGGACTTCCTGCTCGCTCATTCCGTCGGGCAGATTCAGCCCGCTGCTGCGCAGCGACGGCGGTACATCGGCAAATAAAGCTTCCGGAGTCAATCCGATGTCAGCCAGCATAGCCGCTCGCTGCTGGTCAGTATTCGCTATATAAGGCATATCCCTCTCACCGTATTATCATTTAATAAGTAAAGAATTGCAGCCAAACCGGTTCCCGCTTGCGCTATGCTTCGGTTTCAAGAAACCTTCGGTAAGCATCGGCATCCATCAGTTCATCAAATTCAGCAGGTTTTGCAGCTTCAATCTTAATCAGCCAGCCTTTGTCATACGCATCCTGCTTAAGGGTATCAGGATTGTCAGGTATTTCTGTGTTGGCAGCAACAACTCTGCCGGTCAGTGGTGCATACATGTCTGATGCGCTTTTAACCGATTCAACAATGCCAAAAGGCTGGCCTGCTGTAAGCTCTTTGCCGACCTCGGGCAGCTCCATATAAACGATATCGCCCAGCTGCTCGACGGCATAGGCCGTCAGCCCTGCCGTAAAAATGGTGCCGGTTTGCTTCTTGGCCCATTCATGGGTTTTTAAATACCTTGCCTGCGGATCAATCAACATCTTCAATTCTCCTGCTTTCTGACTGTGCTGTTTGGGAACTTACACTTCTTGAGCTTATTCAAAGACAGCTGCTGTTTGCTGTCCAAACCGGCTTTCAAGATTCTTTTTAACGATCTTTGCCTTGAGTTTTTTATCGCGTACAAGAACCTCTATGTCGGCCCCAATCGGCACATTGGGTTCAACCATGCAAAGCCCTATTGCACGCTGGGCATATTCATCTGTCCGAATGCCGTTTCGAAAAATCCAATACGGAACCATGGTACCGCTGGTAACCCAGCCGACCGGGCGGTTCTGCCAGAAAATTTCTGCCCCTTGCCGGGCAATACCTTTATCCAGCAGACGGATTTGACGCACAACTTTCGGCAGTGCAGCGGTATTCGAAAAATCGCTCTGTTTGTATCGCTGCCGCGCTTGAGCCTGCTGGGCAAGGGCGGGTTTGCCGATAAAAACTCGTGCGGCATCTTCAAATGAAATCGCAAATGCCGCCTGCGGGATGGCAAAAACAGGGATTTCCAGACCGTCTTTTCCGATTCCCAGTTCGTGGCCGTACAGCGGCAGGCCTGCTTCCAGACGGAGCGTATCCCTTGCCCCTAATCCAACCGGCATTGCCCCTGCATCTATTAATCTGTCCCACACCGCAGAAGCATCTGAAGCCGGAATGAACATTTCAAAACAAACTGATTCGCCGGTATAACCAGTGCGGGCAATGCATAAATCAATATTTTCTATACGGATCTTGCCGACGGCATTGCGCTTCGATTCCGGCAGCATTTCTGTCGGTGCAAGTGAATGCAGGATTGCTTCACTTTGCGGCCCCTGAAGAGCAAGCATTGCGGCCGAATTGCTGACATCTTCCATCACGACATTAGAAAAATGCTCTAATTGCATCTGTAAATGCTGCCAATCCTTATCCTTATTAGAAGCATTTACGACAAGAATATAGGCATCTGCACTCGGACGGTATAAAAAAGCATCATCAATCGCTCCTCCGTTATTATCGGCCAAAATAGTATAGTGGGCTTGTCCTGCCGGCAGCTTTTCACAATCGTTTGTTAAAACATATCGGAGGAATTTTGGGGCGCCGGGACCTGTCAGGCGAAACCTGCCCATATGCGAGACATCAAACAGCCCTGCATCTCGGCGGGTTGTCAAATGCTCTGCAACAATACCTTGCTGGTACTGTATCGGCATTTGCCAGTCGGCAAAGTCCACCATCCGTGCTCCCAGAGCAACATGCCGGCTGTAAAACGGTGTCTGTTTCATCCATAAGACCTTACAAATAAAAGATATAAGATGCAGTTTGCTTGGTCTGCCTTGATAAGCAGCAGACGGTAAAAACAATAGCAAACACCAAAATAAGTGTCAAGAATATTTGAACGATTTTGCTATAAACAGAATTTAAATAGCAAGATTGTGTTAATTTGATGGTAAAGTTTTTTTTCGAAATTGCCGCAACTTTCACTCGATAAAAGAGTTATGTCATTAATTCAACGGACATAACAATAGTTTGATATCATCAATCCAGATTGTTCCTGTTCCTTCAACGACGACATTGAGTTTGATGTTGGCCGGCATCTGCCCCGCCTCGATACGAAATGGCGTTTGCACAGTCGCCCATTCGGTTATGCCGGAAATGGGCTGTTCAAGCCCGCGGGAGAAAAACTCGCCCTTGCCGGGGATATTGCACCACATCTCTAAGTACGCTTTGCCGATTGATAAATCACTTTTGAGTTTTGCCTGATAAATCAGCATCCGGTTTTCAATGTTCATCAGCCCGGTTTCAAACAATCGGATCGTTCGTTTCTCCGGCGAATCGCTTTCTATTTTCAAAGACCCATTGCCGTTGAAAAAACCGCCTCATCAATCTCTGCCTCACCTTTTGTTATTAATCCTTCCAGGGAATCCAGCGGATAGGCCTGATGAATGATTAAATCCTGCACTTTAGATTGTTCTGCATGTGATATTTTAACGGCATGGGTAACAGGAATGAACATTAAAAGAAACAACCCGGGGATGCATAAAATGCCCAGACATGGTACCCCGATCGCGGCAACCTTGCCGGCAGGCGACTTCCAGCCGACGATGCCGAAAATAAAGGCCAATAAGCCGCATAGTAGCCCAAGAAGGATAAATGGTGCCAGTACCATGCTTAATCTTGCCCATGTAGCACTTCCCGACATGCCTACAATAATATTAAAGGCAATCGGAACAAGCGGCAGCAATATAAACAAAATCAGTGCTGCTTTACCAAATCCGGTGCGGGGTCTGGTCTGCATGGGTTTTTCGGTTATCTCCTGCGGCTTTTCCTTTTGATGGATGGCCTCTAAAAGCTGGCGGTAGTCCTCTTCCGTAATTTTGCCTTCTTCTAATAATTGTTTGAGTTCCTGTTCACTGGTTGGTTCTATGGGTTAACATCCTTAAAGTTTTTCCAATCGTTTTTTGGCTTCGGCCACGTTTATATCCCCTGTGCGGAGTTTATCCAAAATGGCCTTTTTCTGTTCTTCTGATTGCATCAGGGCCTTAGTATTGGCAATGAGTTTATCCAGCCGGGTGCGGATAGCCGCATAACCTAAAGCGCTGTTTTCTTCGAGTGCTTTGATACTGAAGCCGGACAGCATATAATCCAGTAAAAACCGCTGGTCTTCGGCTGAAAGGCGGGTTAAAATTAAGTCGTCAAATGGTCCTTCGACCTTCACGCCGCAGGCGGGGCAACTCATTGCGGAGACCTTCATTGTCAGCCCGCAACAGGGACATTGAGTAGAGAGCTTAGTTCGTTCCATACTAATAATTATTATATATTCCCTGTAAATAATCAAATATAATTTGGTTTTTGTCAAATCTACTCAAATTTTATTTTGCTTTCAGAAATAACTTGCCTAAACGCAGGTTTTCGGTAGAATCTTATATCCAAAGCCCAGGTGGCGGAATTGGCAGACGCGTCAGGTTGAGGGCCTGATGCCCGTTTAGGGCGTGCTGGTTCAAATCCAGTCCTGGGCAATCTTCCTTGATCCGCCGCATTTTATCAAATATTCTAATTTTTCAATTGACCATTTGAAATAATTATTTAAAATACTGCCTAATTAGCATTTTTTTAGGGAAAATTCCGCAGATGTCAAAGCGTAAAGACGGTTTGGAACGTCGAACATTACTGTTAGATGCCGCCACCAAAGTATTCGCAGAAAAAGGCTTTCATAATACTACTATTCATGATATCTGCAATGAAGCCCATTCCAATATTGCCTCGGTAAACTACTATTTTCGTTCGAAAGAAAATCTCTATGCAGAGGTCTGGCACAATGCCTTTCAAAAAGCTCTTGACAAATACCCGCTGGATGGAGGGCTCGCCCCCAATGCCGGACCTGTTGAGCGGCTGAAAGCACTTATCCGCTCGCATTTGCATCGGATGCTGGATGCGGGAACGCTGGGGCATGCCGGCCAGATTCTCCTGATGGAATTGGCCAATCCGACCGAGGCGATTGAACTGGTCAAAAATGATGCCATCAGTCCCCTCCGCGAACATATTCGCGGCATAATTCGGGATTTGCTAGGAAATGAGGCCACAGACAATAAGGTCAACTTTTGTGCCATGAGCATTATCCATCTCTGTTTCGGCATTGGCCTCAAACGCGGGAAATTTCCTGCTTTTACAGCTTCCATGAGTAAAGAATCGCTTTTTGAAGCCCTTGTGGAGCATATCACCCTCTTTTCCTTGGGAGGCATTAATGCTGTGAAAGAGAGTCAAGATGTATTTGAGAAATCATAACAATTATAGTTTGCCTCTGTCTGACGGAGGAATAGATTGTGCCGATTGAGAGCATAAAGAAAGCCGTATTGCTTGTGTGGACGGCTGGGCTACTGGGATGTGCGCCTATTGAGCCGCGAGGTTTCAAAATGCCGGCCGCTGCGCCGGAAGCGTTTTCCCGTGATGGAACCGAAGCCCTGTGCCAGCGCTGGTGGGAATCGCTGAATGACCCAAATCTGAACCGCCTAATAGAAACGGCATTGGAGAATAATTTTTCCATCCGCTCAGCGTGGGATCGTCTCAGTCAGGCCGAGCAGACAGCCCGGATTGCCGGAGCCGGCCTTTTCCCCCAAGCCGGTTACAGCACACAAGCACAGCGCAGCCGGACTGAAGCAAGCGATATTGTGAATTATTCTTCAGCGTATTCAGCAGGGGCATCTATTTCATACGAATTGGATTTTTGGGGGCGCATTCGCTCCTTGCGTCAGGCAGCGGTTTTGGATGCCCAGGCAGCAGCAGATGACATACAGACAGCGGCAATTACGCTCAGTGCCGCCGCTGCCAAGACATGGTATCAGCTGGCAGAGGCCAAGCAGCAGGCTGGCGTCATTCAAAAACAGCTGGAGATTAATGAAAAAGTGCTGGCTATTATCTTAACCCAGTTTGCACAGGGTCTAGTCGGGGCTTCAGATGTGCTGCGGCAAAAACAGCTGGTTGAATCCAGCCGCGGACAAGCTGTTCAAAATCAGGAAACACTGGTTTTATTGCAGCATCAATTGTCTGTACTGTGCGGGGAAAAACCCGGTCTGGTATGGACAGACACGCCAATGGAGCTGCCGGAACCGGCCGGTCTGCCGGCGATAGGACTTCCGTCGGATGTTTTACAGAGACGGCCTGATGTGCAAAAAGCTTACAAGGCGGTACAAGCGGCAGACTTGCGGCTGGCTGCCGCTATTGCCGACCAGTATCCGTCTATCGGGTTGTTCGCCGGCGCTGAAACATCTGCCCAACAAACGAAAGACCTGTTTGAAGACTGGCTGGCCAATCTGGCAGCCGACATCACAGGGCCGCTGTTCGATGCGGGTCTCCGCAAAGCAGAAATTGCACGCTGGCGGGCAGCGGTTTCGCAGAAACTTAACGAATACGGGCAGACAATCCTGACGGCATTAAAAGAAACAGAAGATGCGTTGGCACAGGAAGACTATCAGCGCCAATACATGCGGAGTCTGCAGGAACAGCTACGGCTGGCCCGGCAGGTATACGAAAGAAACCGCGATAAATACCTTCAAGGTCAGATGGATTATCTGCGTGTACTCGAATCACTGATATCGCTGCAAAGCTTGGAACGGCAGGAGTTGTCGGCAAGGCGTATTTTGCTGGAACGGAGAATCGACTTATACCGCTCAATCGCCGGCAGCTGGCCTATAGATAGACCCCAACAGACAGCCATTGTCTATGAGCAATTTGAATGAGAGGAAATACACGATGAATACTTCTCAATCAGCGCCGCCCGGAACGCCGAAGCATTCGCCAATCTGGAAGAATTTAGGAGACATTGCCATCCGCTATCTGATTCCTGCGGCCATTATACTTTTGGGCATCGGATTTACCAAACACCAGATGGACACCCGTCCGCAGGCAAAACTGGAAAAACCCGCCCTGCAGGCACGGCTGGTTGATGTCCAGACTGCGCAGCTGACAAACATCACGGCTACAGTATCTGCGATGGGCACTGTCGTCCCGGCAAAAATGACCACACTTTATCCGGAAGTGTCGGGCGTGGTTCTTTCGCTCAGCGAGGAGGTTATACCGGGAGGCCTTATTGAAGCCGGACAAACACTGATTCAAATCGATTCAAAAGATTACGAAGCTGTCGTAGCCCAGCGGCAAAGTGAACTGGCAAGGGCACAGCTGAATCTGAAATTGGAATACGGCAACCAGACTGTTGCCCGACTGGAATATAAACTGCTGGAAGAAGCCTTAGCAGAACAGGACCAGGAATTGGTGCTCCGCAAGCCGCATTTGGAGGAGGCACAAGCCGCTGTCCAAGCGGCCCGGGCGGCTCTTGATAAAGCACAATTGGATGTGCAGCGGTGCACAATCAAATCGCCGTTTAACGCCATTATCCAGAAAAAGCACATCGATCCGGGCACACGGGTTTCGCCGTCCACCCCCCTGCTGACGCTGCTGGGAACAGATGAATACTGGATTGAAATCCTTGTTCCAGTTCATCAGCTTCGCTGGATAGCAATTCCGACGGAAAATTCTCAACAGGGTTCACGGGTCATGGTATTCAACAATGCCGGTTGGGGAGAAGGGATTTTTCGGGAAGGCAGAGTTCTTCGCCTGCTGGGGCAATTAGAAGAACAGGGACGAATGGCCCAGCTGCTGGTTTCCGTCAGCAATCCGCTGGGACTGTCAGACAACGTATCAGCACTGCCGCAGCTGCTGATCGGCTCGTATGTGCGGGTTGAAATTGAAGGACGGCCGATTGAATCGGTAATTGAAGTCAGGCGGGACTGGCTGCGGGACGGCAATACGGTCTGGATTATGAATGACCAGAATAGAATGGAAATCCGGCCGGTGCAGATTATTTTCCGGAATGCGGATGCTGTTTATGCCACAGAAGGAATCAAGGCCGGAGAGCGAATTGTTACCACAGATATTTCAGCACCGGTAGAAGGAATGCCGCTCCGGCTGAACAATGATCCTGAAACTGCTGTTTTGCAAACCCCAGACAGGGAGGCCCACCTGTGAGCGAAGCATTTTCAAGCACCGAAGTCCGGCGCGGGCTGATTGGGTGGATGACCTATAACCGCATCACGCCGAATCTGATTATGCTGATTTTCCTGATTGGCGGTGCAATTCTTGCCTTTACCATTAAGCAGGAAGTTTTTCCCGAGTTTGACCTTGATATAGTAACCGTCCGTGTACCCTATCCGGGGTCCAGCCCGGAAGAAGTCGAACAAGGCATTATTCTATCGATTGAAGAGGCAATTCGGGGATTGGACGGTATTAAGGAGATAACTGCTGTCGCATCCGAAGGTTTTGGAACTGTCACAGCTGAACTGCTGGAAGGTGCCAACCAGCAGAAGGTTTATCAGGATATCAAGCAGGAGATTGACCGGATTACTACTTTTCCG
This sequence comes from Phycisphaerae bacterium, assembly GCA_018052735.1. Classification (GTDB taxonomy): domain Bacteria; phylum Planctomycetota; class Phycisphaerae; order Sedimentisphaerales; family Anaerohalosphaeraceae; genus 4572-13. The sequence goes on from JAGPMT010000031.1 coordinate 21,931, forward strand.
GAGGATGCGGAAGAGCCGGAAGTAAGTCTTCTTATGCGCCGGCGGGAAGTCCTGCAGATTGATTTATACGGGGATGTCTCGGAATGGGTGCTGCGGAGTGTGGCTGAACAGGTTCGGGACAGTTTGCTTCAAAGTCCGGGGATCACACAGGTTGAGCTGGATGGTGTGCGGGAGTATGAAGTACTTGTACTGATTAATCAGGAAACATTGCGGACCTACGGATTGACGCTGCAGTCGGTAGCCGCCAAAATCAGGGCCAGTGCGATTGAATTGCCCGGAGGATACATTGAAACTGCCGGCGGAGATATCCTTCTTCGCGTCAAGGAACGCCGCGACTGGGCAGCTGAATTTGCGCGAATTCCAATTATCACCTCAGCAGAGGGCTCCATTCTCTATCTGGAAGATATTGCTGAGGTTAAAGATGACTTTGCAGATACCGATCAGGCCGCATTTTTTAACGGATACCGAGCCATCGGCATCGAAGTCTATCGTATCGGCAAGCAAACGCCTATCGGCGTTTCCCAGGCAGCCCGTGCAGCAATGGCGCGGATTGAAACACAGCTGCCCCCGGGAGTTCACTGGGCTATCAACAGGGATGACGCTGATGTGTATCGCCAGAGGCTGGAACTGCTGCTGAAGAATGCCTTGTGCGGTCTGATTCTGGTGATACTCTTGCTGGGTGTTTTTCTTGAATTTAAATTGGCGATGTGGGTTACGATGGGGATTCCCATTTCTTTCTTAGGAGCGTTTTTGTTTCTGCCGGCAATGGACGTTACCATCAATATGATCTCGATGTTTGCATTTATCATTGCACTGGGAATCGTGGTGGATGACGCCATTGTTGTCGGCGAAAACATCTATGAATACCGGAATCGCGGGATGAACTATTTCCAAGCGGCTGTTCTGGGCGCACGCGATGTGGTAATGCCGGTGGGATTCAGCATTATTACCAACATTATCGCTTTTCTGCCGCTTTATTTTATTCCGGGATTTATCGGGAAAGTCTGGAAAGTTATCCCTTTGGTGGTCATCACGATTTTTACAATCTCTTGGATAGAATCCACCTTGATTCTCCCCTCACACTTAGCCCACGCCCTGCCCCGCAGTAAAAACGCTGTCGCAGTTTTTCTGCACAGCCGGCAGCAGGCCTTCAGCCGGCAGTTTGAATGGTTCATTCGCACTATTTTCGGCCGTTTTCTGGATTTCTGCATTCGGTACCGGCAGATTACGGTTGCTGCATCGATTGCGGTATTCTTGATTATTCTCAGCTATGTCTTAAGCGGACGCATTGGTATGATTTTAATGCCTCGTGTTGAATCCGATGTCTCGGTGGTAACAGCTGTTCTTCCATTCGGCAGTCCAATGTCAAAAGTAAAGGCTGTCAGCGACCTGCTGGCACAAAAAGCCGAAGGCATTATTGCTGAAAACGGCGGAGCGTTTTTAAGTAAGGGCATTTACAGCAGTATTACTGAAAACCAGGCACAGGTGCGTATCTATCTGACCGAACCGGAAGTCCGTCCAATCAGTACAAGCCGGCTGACACAGCTTTGGCGTGAAGCCGTCGGGCAGATACCGGGTCTTGAATCGCTGCGGTTTGAATCCGACCGCGGCGGATTAGGTTCAGGAGCCGCTTTAACTGTCGAATTAAGTCATCGGGATATCACTATTCTGGATAAAGCCAGCTCTGAATTGGCTGATTTGCTGAGCAATTTTCCGAATGTCAAAGATATCGACGATGGCTATACGCCCGGCAAGGAACAGCTGAATTTCAAAATCAAGCCTGAAGGGCAGGCACTGGGGTTAACAGCCCAGGAAATCGCCCGTCAGGTGCGCAATGCCTTCTATGGCGCTGAAGCCCTGCGGCAGCAGCGTGGACGCAACGAAATACGGGTTCGTGTAAAGCTTCCGCCTGCCCAGCGCAGAAGTGAATATGATATAGAAACTCTGCTGATACGGACACCATCGGGTAAAGATGTCCCTCTCATGCAGGCAGCAGAAGTTGCACGCGGCCGTTCCTATACGAGCATTCAGCGGCGGAACGGCCGGCGTATCGTAACCGTAACCGCTAATGTCGAACCGATTGATGACACCAATCAGGTCAAGGAAACGCTGGAAAGCAAAATTCTGCCGAATCTGTTAAAAGATTATCCCGGCTTAAGCTATGCATGGGAAGGACGGCAGCAGGATCTGAGCGAAGGAATGCAAAGCCTTAATATCGGCTTTCTATTTGCTTTGCTGGGTATTTATGCAATGCTGGCCATTCCTTTCAGAAGCTACTTTCAGCCAATTATCGTGATGATTGCAATCCCCTTCGGCATTATTGGAGCCATTATCGGTCATCTGCTGATGGGCTATTCGCTTAGTATGATGAGTATGATGGGCATCGTGGCACTGTCCGGCGTGGTGGTTAACGATTCTTTGGTGTTGATTGATTACGCCAACCGTCTGCGCAGCAGCGAAAACTTGCCTGCTATAGAGGCGATCCATCAAGCCGGGGTCCGGCGGTTTCGTCCTATTCTGCTGACGACACTGACGACTTTTGGAGGATTAGCACCGATGATTTTTGAAACATCGCGGCAGGCACGCTTTATGATTCCAATGGCAATTTCATTGGGGTTCGGTATTCTTTTTGCCACAGGAATTTCGTTGGTGCTTGTTCCCTGTCTTTACATCTACCTCGAAGATATTAAAACCATAATAAAGAAATTCTCAAATTCTTTCAATTAGACATACAAGACCTGCTTTGTACTATAAATCTTTTTGTTTTATTGTTATTATTTTCACATATTTTATTGACATTTATTAGTTTATTACATATATTTATTCTGTTAACGTTCTTTTTTATGCATAAAAATTTTCCTGTTTTCAAGCAAAAGCAGGATGTCCTGTTTCGTATCAAGGAAAATATAAAATGGCAGATAAAACTGCATCAATCATCAAAGATGAGGCCATCGAAACGACCCTCAAACAAACCTCCTCTATACTGGATGCTTCGGCTGTATATGATATTCTTTCAAAGGCTTCTCAGGCAAAAGGATTGGATTTTTATGAAGTCGCTGTTCTAAGCAACATTAGCGATCCGGAGCTACTGGGCGAGCTGTTTAATACCGCCAAGCGTGTCAAAGAGACCATTTACGGGCGGCGGTTGGTTTTGTTTGCCCCGCTGTATATCTCTAATATGTGCAAGAATGAATGCCTTTATTGCGCTTTTCGGGCCAAAAATAAGGCCATCAAACGGCGGGCATTAACACAGGAAGAAATCGCCCAAGAAGTAAAAATCCTCGAAAATCAAGGCCACAAACGCATTTTGCTGGTTGCAGGTGAATCGTATCCCAAGCAGGGCTTTCAATACATATTGGATGCTATTGAAACCGTTTACACAACCAAAAGCGGCAAAGGTGAAATCCGCCGGGTCAATGTCAATATTGCCCCGCTGACAGTGGATGAATTTCGACAGCTGAAAGCCGCCAATATTGGAACTTACCAGCTATTTCAGGAAACATACCACCGGCAAACTTATAAAAGCGTGCATATAGGGGGCAAAAAGACAGATTATGACTGGCGGCTGGAAGCCATTGACCGCGCAATGGAAGCAGGCATTGACGATGTGGGCATAGGCGTGCTGTTCGGACTATGCGACTGGCGGTTTGAACTGCTGGCTTTGATGCAGCATATTCGCCATCTGGAAGAACGGTTCGGAGTTGGTCCGCATACCATCAGCGTGCCTCGGCTGGAGCCGGCGACAGGCTCAGACATGGCATCCCACCCGCCTAAGCCAGTCAGTGATATCGATTTTCGCAAGATTGTGGCGATTCTGCGTCTGGCCGTACCTTATACAGGCATTATTATGTCTACCCGTGAAACCCCGAAGATGCGGCGGGAAACCTTTGCATTGGGAGTTTCTCAGATCTCCGCCGGCAGCCGAACAAATCCGGGCGGCTATACAGAAGGTCAGGATGTACTGAATGAGGCACAATTCTGTCTCGGCGATCACCGCTCGCTGGATGAGGTTATTTACGATGCTGCAAGTCTGGGTTATATCCCTTCGTTTTGTACAGGATGCTACCGCCTCGGCCGTACCGGTCAGGATTTTATGGATTTAGCTAAGCCGGGACTTATTAAAGAACACTGTGACCCAAATGCCCTTTCAACATTTCTTGAATACCTGCTGGATTACGGTTCAGACAAGACTCGCCATTTGGGAGAAACTCTAATTGCCAACGTGCTGGCTGAGATGGATCCAGTACCCAGACAACGCAGCGAGGCAATGCTGGCCAAGGTTCGTCAAGGGCGACGGGATGTTTTTTGCTGATTATTCAGCAGTTTATAACAAGGACGCAAGAGGCTGAAATGAGCAGCAAGCAATGGTATCAAAAACTGTTTGAAAACTACGGGCGCTCCTACGACAGCGAACCGTATATTAACGGAACAACAGGCGAATGCGATTTTATTGAACGGGAAATCAGCTGCAATAAGTCTGTAAAAATTCTCGATATCGGCTGCGGGACTGGACGGCACAGCATCGAACTTGCCAAACGCGGTTATCACGTAACAGGGATTGATTTGTCCGAATCGATGCTTGCGGCAGCAAAAGAGAAAGCCGCCAAGCTGGGGCTGACAATCGATTTTATGCTCCGTGATGCACGGCAGCTTTGCTATACAGCCGAGTTCGGGCTGGCTATTATGCTTTGCGGGGGTGGTTTCCCCTTGATGGAAACAGACGAAATGAACTACCAGATACTCAGAAATGCAACGCATGCTGTCAAAACCGGCGGCAAGTTCATCTTTACTACTCTCAACGGCCTGTTCCCTCTGTTTCATTCGGTCAAAGAGTATATCGCTTCCGGCGGCAATGCAGTAAGCGGCGGGATGGACAGCAGTTTTGACCTTTTGACTTTCCGATATTATACCACATTTGAGAGTATCGACGATAACGGCAATAAACGGATCATAAAAGCCAATGAACGCTACTATGCGCCCTGCGAAATTACCTGGCTCCTTCAGTCTCTCGGATGGTCAAAAATAGAACTATTCGGAGCTAAACTGGGGGCTTTTTCCCGAAATGACAAACTGACAACCGAAGATTTCGAAATGCTGGTTGTAGCAGAGAAATAAAACGATGACACAGGCAACTCCCAAAGGATTCAGACTGCATATCGGGCTGTTTGGCAGGCGAAATGTGGGCAAGTCAAGTCTGCTGAATGCCATCGTGCGTCAGCAGGTTTCAATCGTCTCCGACCAAGCCGGCACCACTACAGATCCGGTTGAAAAACCAATGGAGTTTCTGCCCATCGGGCCTGTACTATTTATCGATACAGCCGGCATTGATGATGAGGGAGCATTGGGACAGCTTCGCATCAAGAAAACCCGCAAGACGCTTGACCGGGTCGATTTAGGAGTACTCGTTACCGACAGCAACTGGACGGAATTCGAAACAAAACTGCTGAGCGAACTAATCGGACGCAATGTCCCTGTTATGGCTGTATTTAATAAAAGTGATGCGGCTTTGCCCAATCCAGAGATTCTGGAGCAATTGGCAAAAGCCAAAGTGCCAACGGTTATCGTATCTTGTCTGAAAAATGAAGGCATTGCGGATTTTCGACAGGCGCTTCTGGAGACCGTTCCGGCCGAATTCATTGAAAGCCCAGTTATTATCGGTGATATTGTCGGGCCGGGTCAGACGGCCGTTCTTGTTATACCGATTGACAAGGAAGCTCCTAAAGGCCGGCTGATTCTTCCGCAGGTCCAGACCATTCGCGATCTGCTGGATCACGAAGCGGCGTGTATAGTTGTTACAGATAACCAGCTGCGTGCGGCCCTGAACAACCTCAAACAGCCGCCTCGGCTGGTTGTAACCGATTCACAGGCCTTTTCAAGGGTTGCGGCGGAGACACCGCCGGAGATAATGATGACAGGTTTTTCGATTCTTTATTCGCGTCTGAAAGGCGACCTTGTGACCCAAACGCTCGGGGCTATGGCAATCGAACGTCTTAAGCCGGGGGATGCCGTGCTGGTGGCTGAGGCATGCAGTCATCATCCGATAGGAGACGATATTGGACGTGTTAAAATCCCTAACTGGCTGAATCACTATGTCGGGGGCGACCTTCACTTTACAACCGTTCAGGGGCAGGATTTTCCAGAAGATGTATCCCCCTACAAGCTGGTTATCCATTGCGGGGCATGCATGTGGAATCGGCGGACAATGCTGAGCCGGATTCTGCAATGCCGGAAGGCAAGTGTTCCGATTACCAATTATGGTCTGGTTATCGCATACAGTCTGGGTATTTTTGAGCGGGCATTGCAGCCTTTTCCGGCGGCGCTGGAAGCCTACAGAAACTGCCGCCAAAAATGCGTGAACGAATGACAGATATTTCTTCTTCATTGTCGGCCGAAGAAATCATAACATGGCTGCGTCAAACAGATGAACATAAGCTGGAATCACTGTGGGCAGCTGCCGATGCCGTGCGCCGCCAATATGTAGGAGATGCGGTGCATCTGCGAGGGCTGATTGAAATCAGCAACTATTGTGTGCGCCGCTGTGCTTACTGCGGCTTATCAGCAGAAAACAGGCAGCTTGTGCGCTATCGAATGAATGCAGATGAAATCTTTTCCTGTGCAGAAGAAGCAGCCGCCTATGGATACGGTACGGTCGTGATGCAGGCCGGCGAGGATTACGGCATAGAGGCCGATTGGCTGGCTGGCATTATTAAACGCATTAAATCACACCTGCCGCTGGCTGTAACGCTGAGTCTGGGCGAACGCTCACGGGAAGAGCTGCAGCAATGGAGAGAGGCCGGAGCTGACCGTTATCTTCTGCGGTTTGAAACCTCCGACAGAGATCTGTATAACCGGATACACCCACCGCTGGGGCCCCAATCCAAGAACCGCTTTGATATTCTGCGGCAGCTGAAGGCGTTAGGGTACGAAACAGGCTCAGGCGTCATGATCGGCATACCCGGACAAACATACCATACGCTGGCCAAAGATATTGAATTATTCCGGCAGCTGGATCTGGATATGATTGGCGTTGGACCCTATATCCCGCACCCGCATACACCGCTGGGACGGGGCGAAATGGACATCCGTATCGACCCAAATGAGCAGGTCCCCAATACCGAACAGATGACCTACAAAGTTATTGCCCTCAGCCGCTTAGTCTGTCCGCAGGCCAATATACCCAGCACGACGGCACTGGCAACCGTCAACCGCGACAGCGGCAGAGAACTTGGGTTGATGCGAGGGGCCAATATTGTGATGCCGAACGTTACCCCCGCAGCATACCGCATTAACTACGAAATTTATCCCGGCAAGGCCTGTGTGAATGAAACCGCCCAGCAATGTCAAGGATGCCTTAAAGCCCGTATCGCTGCCATCGGAAGAACAGTGGGCCGCGGCCCCGGCTCCCGGAGGCGATGTCTGTAACACAATCAGGTTTTTACAAACGGGCTCAGTTCCCGAAGGCGTCTGACAATGCCGGGCATCTTTTCTATAACAAAATCGACTTCGGCTTCGGTATTATAGCGGCTTAAGCTGAATCGGATAGAGCCGTGAGCAGCAGTAAAAGGCACACCCATCGCACGAAGGACATGCGACGGCTCCAGTGAGCCGGATGTGCAGGCCGAACCGGAACTGGCGCAGATGCCGAACTGGTCAAGCATCATCAGAATAGATTCCCCCTCAATGAATTCAAAGCTGATATTGGTGGTATTGGGAAGACGATTGCGGCGATCGCCGTTGACAAAGCAGTCCGGGCAGGAACTGAGAATGCCTTTTTCCAGCTTGTCCCGAAGTGCCTTAACGCGCGTGTTTTCTTCTTCGAGATGTTCAAGAGCCAGCTGGCAGGCCTTGCCCAGAGCGATAATCCCCGGGACATTTTCGGTGCCCCCGCGCCGGCCGGACTCCTGATGGCCGCCATGCATAAATGTACCCAGCCGCGTGCCCCGCCGGACATAGAGAACTCCGATGCCTTTGGGGGCGTGAATCTTGTGACCGGACAGGCTCAACAGATGAATAGCGCTGTTTTTCAGATTGATGGGGATCTTGCCGACCGCTTGAACCGCATCGGTATGAAAAACAATGCCCCGCGCCGCCGCCAGCTGGGCAACTTGCTCGACCGGGAAAATTACACCGGTTTCATTGTTGGCATACATCACAGACACAATAGCAGTGTTGTCGTCAAGCCGAAATCCCAGCTCGTCAAGATCCAAATTGCCTTGTCGGTCAACACCGATTTCGCTGACGCTGAATCCGTGACGCTCCAGTTCCCGGCAGGTAGTCAGCACGGCCGGATGCTCCACACGAGTGGTCACAACCTTTCTCCGCTGGGGATACATTTCAAGTGTGCCTTTGATAGCGGTGTTGTCGCTTTCGGTGCCGCAGCTTGTAAAGACAATTTCATCCGGCTTACATCCAAGCAGCGCGGCGACCTGTTCTCTGGCCCATGCAATTTTTTTGGCTACCTGCCCCCCGAATGTATGCATGCTGGACGGATTACCATACTTGTCCCGCAGGTAGGGCATCATTTCTTCGATGACTTCGTCGGCCACTTTGGTGGTCGCATTGTTATCCATATATACAACAGCAGCCATAAGCAGTGCTCCCGGAAATTTGCTTTTAGTCTTTCATTTCTTCAACATACAAATCGCCGCTGACATATTCTTTAAGCCGCGCCTCGACCACATCTTTCATCGTATATTCGGCCATTCTGCACTGGGCACACATCCCGCGGAAGGCCACAATGACCTTATTGCCTTCCACATCAATCAGGTCAATGTCGCCCCCGTCAGCTCTCAGAGCAGGACGGATCTGCTCATTGATAGTCTGCTGAATGAGCTGGATTTTCTGAATATTGGTTAATCGGGCCGGCTTGGCAGGAGACATCGGCGGCAAGGGACGTTCTCCGCGGACTTCCTGAATCAGTTCGGCTATCCGTTCTCGGCATCCTCCGCAGCCCCCGCCGGCCTTGCAGTAGTTGGTTACATCCTCGACGGTTATCAGATTGTTCTGCCGTACCACTTTTTTGATTTCTTCATCGGTTACTCCGAAGCAGGTACAGACGATGGTCCCTTTCTTCGCCTCCGGTGCTTTTCCGCCTTTGCGCTTGTAATAATCCTGAATCGCCGCTTCAAGGGCTTCCTGCCCCATAACCGAACAATGCATTTTTTGACTGGGCAGCCCGCCGAGACGTTCTACAATATCCTTATTGGTCACCCGTGAGGCCTCCTCAAGGGTCATTCCCTTAATCATTTCGGTCAGCACCGAAGAAGAAGCAATCGCGCTGGCACAGCCGAAGGTTTGAAACTTGACATCTTTAATCCGACCGTTTTCGTCCAGCTTAAACATCAGACGAAGTGCATCGCCGCAGGCAATTGAACCAACCTCGCCCACTCCGTCAGGGTCATCCAGCCTGCCGACATTCTGCGGATTTCGGAAATGATCGATCACCTTGTTTGTATAATCCCACATAACCGTATTCCTATAAGGATATGTTATCGCTGACTGGCCCTTAGGGCCTGTTCAAAATCGTCAATAATATCATCAATATGCTCAGTCCCAACGGACACACGAATGAAATCGGGCGTAACGCCGGCAGCACGCTGCTGACTTTCGGTCAGCTGCTGGTGTGTCGTGCTGGCCGGGTGAATGACCAGCGTCTTGCTGTCCAGCACATTGGCCAGATGGCTGGCCAGTTTGACATTCTCGATAAATTTCTTTCCACTTTCGATGCCGCCTTGGATGCCGAAACCGAGAATTGCCCCCTGCCCTTTCGGCAGATATTGCTGAGCCAGTTTATAATTGGGATGCGACGGCAGGCCCGGATAATTTACCCAGCTGACAGCCGGATGCTTTTCCAGAAACCGTGCCAACGCCAAGGCATTTTCGCAATGCCGGGGCACTCGTAGGTGCAATGTCTCGATTCCCTGAAGCAGCAGAAACGCATTAAAGGGCGATAAGCATGCCCCGGTATCCCGCAAAATATGGGTACGAATTTTGACAATATAAGCCAGCGCACCAAAGACCTCATAATATTTCAAACCGTGATAGCTGGGGTCCGGCTTGGTCAGACCGGCAAACTTGCCGTTATCCCATTTGAATTTCCCGGAATCAACTACAATCCCGCCGATGCTTGTACCATGTCCCCCGATCATTTTGGTACAGGAATGAACCACAATATCGATGCCGTGCTCAATAGGGCGAAACAGCATCGGAGATGTGACTGTATTGTCGCAAATCAGCGGCAGACCATTCCGATGAGCCATTGCCGCAATGGCTTCATAATCCAGCACATCATTCTTAGGATTTCCGATGCTCTCAATGTAAATAAGCTTGGTATTATGCTGAATCGCCCGCTCAAAATTATCCGGGCTTCCGGGGTCAACAAGGGTAAACTCGATGCCCATTTGAGGCAGGGTATGTGTAAACAGCGTAAAGGTTCCGCCGTAAAGCGAACTGGAAGCAACCACATGCGACCCAGCCGGGGCAATATTGAGGATGGCAGCAGTAATTGCCGCCATACCGGAGCTGAAGGCGCAGGCCCCGATGCCCCCTTCCAACGCGGCAATCCGCTTTTCCAGAACATCGGTCGTAGGATTCATCAGCCGGGTATAAATGTTGCCGAATTCTTTCAGCGCAAACAGATTGGCCGCATGGTCAGCATTTTCAAATACGTAGCTGGTGGTTTGGTATATCGGCACCGCCCGACTTCGTGTTGTTTGTTCGATTTCCTGGCCGGCATGCAGAGCCAATGTATCCAATTGATATTTTTTTGCATTGTCCATTTGGCAGCTTTCTTTTTACAACGTCGTTATTATGGAGTTACTTCGAGCATCCGATCCAAAGCTTTTTTAGCTTCTGCCCGGATAGATGCCGGCACGGTTATCTGATATTGCATATCCTCCAAAGCCCAGACCACTTTTTCGAGGGTAATCTTTTTCATATTGGGACAAACTGCTTTCTGCGATACAGCATAAAACCGCTTATCTGGATTTTCCTTGCGCAACGTATGCAGAATCCCTTTTTCCGTGGCGATGATAAATTCCTGTGCGGAACTGGCCTTTGCAAATTTAAGCATCTGACCGGTACTGAGAAGCTCATCTGCAGCAGCACGGACCTGCGGGGTGCATTCCGGATGAGCCAAAACTACCGCCGCTGGATGTTCTCGGCGTGCCATTATCACATCTTCAGGCAGGATGCATACGTGCGTTGAGCAATAACCGGGCCACAAAATCAAAGGGCGTCCTGTTTTTTCTGCAACGAATCCGCCGAGATTTTTATCAGGCACAAAAATAATGTCGCGGTCTTCCGGAAGAGAACGCACCAGCTGAAGCGCATTGCTGCTGGTACAGCAGTAGTCGCTGAGGGCTTTAACTTCGGCCGTCGAATTTACATAACAGACAACCAAAGCTCCGGGATACTGGGCTTTTAACTGGCGAAGCTGAGTGGCATCGATCATATCGGCCATTGGACAGCCGGCGTCTTGGGCCGGCAGCAGCACCGTCTTATCAGGCGACAACACAGCCGCTGTTTCAGCCATAAACCGTACACCGCAGAAAACAATAACCTCCGCATCCGTTTTGGCCGCCTCGATGCTTAATCCCAGCGAATCTCCGGTAAAATCAGCAATATCCTGTATGGCTCCGGGCTGATAA
>JAGPMT010000052.1 GCA_018052735.1 Phycisphaerae bacterium
TTTACTGCAACGGCATCAGCACCTCGTATCCCAAAGATGTGCAGGAAGAAATGATTCGCCTCCTGCCGGGCACTGAACACGCCCGCATCGTCCATTACGCCTACGCCATCGAGTACGACTACTGCCCCGCTCGGCAGCTGAAAATGAACCTCGAAACCCGCCGCCTGCCGGGATTGTTTCTGGCCGGCCAAATCAACGGCACCAGCGGCTACGAAGAGGCCGCCGCTCAGGGTCTGCTGGCCGGCATCAATGCCGTGCTCAAACTGGGGCACAAAGACCCCCTCATTCTCGGCCGCGATCAGGCCTATATCGGCGTGCTGATAGATGACCTCTTGACCCGCGACATCGACGAACCCTATCGGATGTTCACCTCGCGGGCCGAATACCGCCTGACCCTGCGCAGCGACAACGCCGACCAGCGCCTGACGCCCATCGGGCGGGCTGTCGGGCTGGTCGATGATGCCCGCTGGAGCCGCTTCGAACAAAAACGAACGCAAATGAAGGACTTTGAGCAGTTCCTCAAATCAACCCGCCGGCAGGGCTGCAGCTTGTGGCAGCTTGTCCAGCAGCCCCAGCACCCGTTCAGTCAGCAGATAAGCCAAGATCCCGACATCGGCCGGCTGGGACTATCCCGCGAGGTCATTGACGCCGTCCTGATTGAAGCCCGCTACGCCGGCTATACCGCCCGTCAGGAAAAGCAGATCGCCAGCTTCCGCAACCTTGAAAATATCAGGCTGCCCGAAACGCTGGACTACGATGCCGTCCCCCACCTGCGCTGCGAGGCCAAAGAAAAACTCCAGCGCTTCCGCCCGGCCACCCTCGGTCAGGCCGGCCGACTCGGCGGCATCACTCCTGCCGACCTGACCGTCATCCAGATTTACCTCAAAAAACATAAAGCCGTTTAGCCGCTTGCTTTTTGGCCGGCCGGCCGGTATGCTGACAGACCGTTTGAACAAACAGATGAATTCAAGAGAAATAACCTATGAAAACCATTATCCTGCTGACGATTTCGAATATCTTTATGACCTTTGCCTGGTACGGACACTTGAAATTCAAGGATAAGCCCCTGTGGCTGGTGGTCATTGCCAGCTGGGCAATCGCCTTTTTTGAATACTGCTTTCAGGTGCCCGCCAACCGCTTCGGCCACGGCCAGTTTACCGCCGCCCAGCTCAAGACCATTCAGGAGGTTATCACCCTGACGGTTTTTGCGGCTTTTTCGATTTTGTATCTCCATGAGGAGTTCCGCTGGAATTATCTGGTCGGCTTTGTCTTTATTCTGCTGTCGGTTTTCTTTATCTTTCATGAGTGGTAAATGACCCAACAGACACAACCCCGGCATATCTTCATCAGCGCCTTGGAACACAGCGCAGAGATGCACTGCGTCCATCTGATGGCTGCACTGCATCAGAAAACCGCTGTCTGGCCGGGGCAGGCTCCGCCGCCGGAAAATCCGATGCTCCGCTTTGCCGGTTTCGGCGGAAGACGGCTGGCCGAGGCCGGCTGCATCCTCTTGGACGATACCGTCAGCCGGGCGGCGATGATTTACAATGTTCTGGGCCAGCTGGGCTATTATCGAAAGCTCATCAAACAGGCCGGCGAATACTTCCGGCTCAATACGGTGGATTTGGTGATTGTCTGCGACTCGCCGGCGTTCAATTTCCATATCGCCAGGGCCGCCAAACAACACGGCATTCCAGTTCTGTTTTATGTGGCCCCCCAGCTGTGGGCCTGGGCGCCGTGGCGGATCGGCAAGCTGCGCCGCTGCTGCGACAAGCTGGCCTGCATCCTGCCGTTCGAAAAAGATTGGTTTGCCGCTCGCGGCATCGATGCCCAGTTTGTATCCAACCCGCTTTTCGACCCCATCGGGCCCGACCTTGAGAAAAATTTCAAATCCTATACCGCCTATGACCCCGCCGCCCCCCGCATAGCCCTGCTGCCCGGCTCGCGCGAGGCAGAAATCCGCTCGCTGTGGCCGGCAATGCTGAAAATTGCCGCCGCCTTGACAAAAAAACACCCCCGCGCTGCATTCACCGCCTGTGCCCCCGACGCCCTCAAACGCGCCCTGCTGGAGCAGCTCAAAAGCAGATCCCCACAGGCCGATTTGCCCATTGCAATCGAAACCGCCGCCTTGCATGAGACCGCCCGGCAGGCCGATTTGGCGCTGATTGCCAGCGGCAGCGCCACCCTGCAGGCCGCCGCAGCGGGCTGTCCGATGATTGTGATGTATCAGAGCAATAAATGGCTCTGGCATCTGCTGGCACGCTGGCTGGTGCGCCTGCGGTTTCTGTCGCTGCCCAATATCTTGGCCCAACGAGAGCTGGTGCCGGAGTTTATGCCCTACTTTACCTCCCTTGCTCCCATTATCGACCGTGCAAGCGGCCTGCTGAACACCCCATCGCGGCTCAGCAGCATCAGTCAGGCCTTAATCGAACTGGTTCGCCCGATGGCCCAGCGCCGGGCCTCCGATGCCGTCGCCGACATCGTGCTACAGATGCTCGCCCATTAATCTTTCCGCACAATATTCCCCCCGGGCCAATAAAAAAGACGCCGCCCTTTATAGGGCAGCGTCCTTTTTTGCCGATTTTCAATCTTTTCTGCCGCAGTCCAGACTACCGCATCCGCCTGCGCAGCAGGACCGAACCCACTCCCAGCAGAACCATCGTCGCCGGCTCGGGAATAACCGTTATGTTGTCCAATACCGGCCACGGGTCAGCATCAGCGGTCGCCTTATAGTTGTTGAAGCGGAGGAAGATTTCGTTTCCGGCAGCGGCTCCGGAAAGATTCAGCGTAACTTCCTGGTTCCAAATCTCTCCGTACGTGCCATAGGCGCCCGCACGCACATGATCATACGAGGCAGAGTCCAGCAGCTTGGCTCCGGCAGCGCCCCGGATATCGACGGCATCACTGGGAACAAATGTGCCGTCGGTGGCCCAGACAGAAACGGTGATGCCGTCATGCCGGCCTGTGTTTGTGTCGTTGGGATGACCCCAGTCAAAGCTGACTTTCAGCGAGGACTCCCCCGCCCAAGTCCCTATCTTCTGATAGAGATACGAGCCGGCCAACGGATCCCCTGCTGCAGTATCCCACGAGCAGAATACAACCACTTGCGTTCCGTTGGGGGTAATCCACGATGCATTGGTCTGCCAGGCATCTTCCCAGAAGTTGGCGGTGCTGAAGTCATACCAGCCGGTTACATCGGGGATGTTTTGTCCGCCGCCGGTTTCGAAATCGCCGTTGGTGACTGTATATCCCTGTGCCGCAGCCGCCAGAACCGCACACATCAAAGCAAATCCTAACTTCTTCATCTTCTTTTTCCTCCATATAACAACGCGTTTTAGTTAGTTGAAGCACCTGCGTTCTATTTTCTCCTCATCCACACCGCTCCCAGAGCCAGCAGGCAAAGTGTTGCCGGTTCCGGAATAACAACGCTCAGCGTCCCTGTTGCCTCGCTGAACTCATAGACAGCGCCGTTGGCACTGGCCCGCCACAGGGTGCCGTCGATATCCGTAAAGCCGGCTACCGTAAAGGTATCGCCGAAGGTTTGTGAAACAACACTGGCAATCGTCCAGCTGTCGCCGATGGCAAAGCTGGCTCCGGTCAGGTCAAAATAGAAATCCCCGTTAAAGACGGCCGTGCCGGTTCCCGAAATGCTGTTGCTGATGCCTGCAGCGCCGATGACAAAATTCATGCGGCTGTTGTCAGAGAAGGTGATGCGGCTGCGGGCTGCCGAGGAACCAACCAGCTTGATGCTGCCGTTATAGGTGTTCAGGGAAGAATTGATATAAGTCGTACGGGATGCTTCACCGCTGCCATTATCGGCAATATACAGTGTTCCGGAACCGCTTATTACGGAATCCACATTCAAGCGGCACTGGTTGGCAAATCCGCCTCCGTTGTTGGTCACATAAATAGCGCCGGCGATTGTCCATGTGTCGCCGCTGCCCATTCCATCCCGAATGTAGCCGGCATCCAGAATCAGGTTGTTGACTGTGATAGTCGGATTGCTGGGCGTTTTGTTCAGCAGCGCATTATTGTTGACGCTGCCGTTGGTCAAAAAGGGATTTGACCCGCCGCCTGTGCCGCCCCCAACCGTAAGGGAATCACCGGCAAAAGTATAGCTTCCTGCTGTACTGGGCGTTCGCAGCAGGTAGCCGACTGTGGAATAATCCTTACCGGCGCTGGGGGCCAGTCCATCATCCCATTTTCCGGCAGAATTAAACGATGAAGTGCCCATAGCGTCATTGCCGGTCATCACAACAACGGCCCAAACAGGTGAAACAGCTAAAATCAAACTCATGCACATTAGGTTTTTCATCTTTTGCCTCCCAAAATTATCATCTTGTTTCTTTAACGTTTACGCAAAACCAGTCCGCCCAGTCCCAGCAGCAGCAGCGTTGCCGGCTCCGGTACAGCCAGATTCACACCGGGCGTAATATAAATATCATCAATGCGGAAGGGCTGCGCATTGGCGCGGGTGTTGGCCAGCGTCAGAAAGGTAATCAAATCGTTGGCCGCAGGCCCCGCAGCCGAATTGCGGAAAACAAAATTGTCCGCAAGCGGCGCCAGTCCCGTCGCATTACCGCCGGCCGTTGCATACACATCATAGGTATCGGTGCTGTTGTCGATAACCATCCATACGTTGTACCACAAACCCGGCGTAAAGCTCATTCCCAGCGGCACAATGCTGCCGGCATTGCGGGCGTTGAGCGCCCCATTGATCAGGGCTACCTGGGCCTCAAAATCGCCCCACGTGCTCGGAGCTGCAATATCGCTCAATCCAAAAGAGCCGTCATTGGTCGCCACCTCGGTCATCACACGCATATAAACGGTGGTTGCCGTATCCGAATTGGCAATGCTGTTTTCATTCAGCGGTCGCCACATCCCCCGGGCGCCGTTGTTGGCCCCCCACCAGCTGCCGTACTGATTGCCGTTTTCTTCCGCACCGACTATCGCCGCCGCTGTGCCGGCAAAAATGCCTGTCCACGGCGCCTGCACCTTCCCTAATGCATAACTTTCAAAATCATCCACCAGCGCCGCATCAATAACACCAGCGCAGGCCGACACCAGACAAACAAAAAGAATAAATCGATTCATCTCTCTCTCCTTTCCTCGCAAAAGAAACACTTCTTATTATCACTGTGCTGTTGTGGTATGCGGGAAGAAATGGCATCTTTCCTCTACACACCGCCTCCGAAATTCTCCGAACAACTACTATATCACACGGCTGCCGCCCAAACAAGAAAAATTATCCTGATGTATATAGATATTAAATATCGTATTCTATAACTCCATACAATAAAATATCTTATAAAAATCGCCGTCGGCTGTGCAAATGAAATATCCTGCAAGTTCCGATAAAAATATCCCGCTGTTGTTCTGCGCAAAAAAAGAGATTCCAGCCGCATCAGCCGGAATCTCTCAAAGGATTAGATGATTTTATCGCCAGCGCTTTCCAAGCAGAAGAAGCGTTCCTGCTCCTGCCAGCAGCAGCGTCGCCGGTTCGGGAATCGTATCCGGCACAAGTACCTTAAACAGCGGATTGCCCGCTGCATCGACCGGCGTCTGCCAATACGCATCCTGATTGGCGACGGCTTTTCCAAAATCCGTATTGTAGGCATAGTTTTTCGGATTGCCCCCGTCTTTGGTATAAAAATCGCCCCACATCGGCGCCCGAAAACTGTCAAACTCGGCAAGAATCTGGGTATTCTGCAAATCCAATTTCATACCCCACATTGTCATACCCTCCGGAAATCCCGGATTTGACGGCGCCGGCCCGAATGTGCCAATCGTCCGCTTCTCTACATCACTGCTGAAATTGAAAACATCGTTGACAGTCAGATTGTCCGATACGGAAATAATGAAATGGCTCACCCGCATTCTCAGTACCCCTCCATCCCCGTTGGTGAAGGAGTACTTGTAATGCCAAGTCCCATCATCATTCTGACTGACCACCCACGAAACAGTCAATCCCTCCCCGGACGGATTCCATGTCTCGCCATCTGAAATCAGACCTTCAGCAGCAGGTGTGGATAACGAACCGGTAAATACAAGTCCCCCTATCGCCTGTGCAGCGACAACCGCTCCTATCAATACAGCAATTAACTTTTTCATCTTTCTTCCTCTCCAAAAAAACTATTTCTTTTAGGCAGATTCGCAAGGAATGCTCTCCCCCGCCAATCCCAACCTCTTCCAAACTTAATTTTTATTATACAAAAAAACCGAAGCAAACGCAAAAAGTTATTATTTACCGATAGCATCTGCAGGCATCAGCAATTCTTCCTTTCTGTGCTTAAAACTCGTAAATGCTTTAACAATAAGCAGTTGCAGAATCCTCATCCAACCCCTGTATTGTCCACCTAACCTATCTTTTATATGAAAATTTTTTCCTAATACAACCGAATCAGCGACTTGTCAGCCGCATAATAATTGACAAAAAAATACCGCAGCGCATCGATTGGATGGTCATAAACCCCATCCTTGTACGGCACTTCCGAAACGGCATCCGGGTAATGGTAGCAGCCCATCGCCTCAATCAGCCGCCGGCAGCGGGGGTCAATCACCAGCCGGCTTTGTCCATCGCCGGCCCGCAGCGCCGACCGAATCAAGCCGATTCCCTCATAAATCCGGCTGGGGCGATACTTCAGCTTAAAACCCAGCGCTTTGAGTTCCCTGACGGCACTGGTGCCGGTAACATCGTTGCGCCCCGAGCCGGCCGGATCACAGAAGGTCATCATCACCTGCGATTCATCGCAGGGCGTACGCTGGCGAATGGCCTCCGCATGCTGGCCAATCATCCGCCGGGACTGCACATACTCATCAATCACCCGCACAACGCCGCTGCCGTCCGTCTGAATCCATAAACACACAAACGGATTGACAAACCCGAAATCCAGCGACCGGTACAGCGGCAGACCGGCATCATACCCCGCCGGCCGCACATGCACCGCCGGATTGAATTCGGCAAACACCGCCTTTTCCAGATTGGGCCGCAGGCACAGCATCTCCGACTCAAAAACAGCCCGGCTGCTCCGCCGCATCTGTCCGATGACATCGTCAATCTTCAAATACCCCCGCGCCCGCCGGGCCCTGCCTCCGCAGTCGCTGTTGAGCGGACAGCGGCTGCACGACCGCTCCGGCCGGCACGGCTCGATGACTTCCCACACACACCACCGAAACACCGGAATCCGCCGGCCGGCCGCCCCGTCAATCAGCGTCTGCATCAGCCCGTACGGCCGGTGCATGGTGCTGAGCATCTCCATCGCCCCTGCAAGCCCCTGACCGCTGTGCGTTACAAAATTGGCCGCAGCCAAAACCTCCGGATCAAACAGCTCCACCTCGTCGCAGCGCAGCTTATGCACATGCAGACCGCGCACCGACGCCGCCGACTGCGCCAGAACCTGCACCGTAGCGCCGTTGCGAAACCGGCAGCCGTCGCCCAGCATCCGCCCGTCTAGAC
>JAGPMT010000032.1 GCA_018052735.1 Phycisphaerae bacterium
GCGCTTCCCGCAACGACACGCCCACCAATGCCCGATTCGCTCTGTACGGCCTGAATAATGTTCCGGGCAACACGCCCCAAAACTGGAGTGAAGCGGTTTTGATGGATACCAACACCGGTCAAGAATGGAAGGGTACTATGCCGATGACTACAGCGCTGGCTAACGGCTGGATTACAGACCTCGACGACAATGTCGAAGGAATCGTCGAAACAATCGGCGGCTCAGCGGTCGGCAGCAAAATCACTATCTCCGGCCCGCCGCTGGAAGCATTCTTAAAAAGCCGTATTGACGACAATGGACTGGTCACATTTATTTTAGCCAATGACGACGGCACCGACAGAGGATTCGGCGTCGGCTCCAAAGAAAATTCCAATCCGGACTATCGGCCGAATCTGACACTGACCTATGTGCCCGATTCAGCTGCCAACAACGGCGATGCAGCTGTTACGCTCAGCGGTACTGTAACCGATGACGGTCTGCCGGATCCCCCGGCCGCCTGCACCGTTCAGTGGACACAAGTCAGCGGTCCTTCGACTGTAACCATTGATCCGGCTGATACGCTGGAAACAACTGTGTATTTGCCGTTATTAGGCACCTATGTGTTCCGCCTGACAGCCGATGATTCCAACATGACAGCTTCCGATACCGTACAGGTTTATGTCGGCACAGACCCCTGTGATGCGGCACAGAATACGCCGGGTTATTCCGCAAATGCTGCAGACTTTAACCGCGACTGCATGGTGAACCTGAAAGACTTCGCCGCATTTGCAGCACAATGGCTTGACTGCAACAGTTATGTGTGCCCCTGATTGAACTGTAGGTGGTGTTTCGGCGGGCAGCAGTGTAAGCTGCCCACCCTTTTAAGAAAGTGTATGTGTGAATTTTGGAGGAATGGAAAAATGAAGAAAGTAATTGTATTGTTGTTAACGATCTGGTTAGGCACAGGGGTTGAGGCTCTGCTTATCACAACAGCAGACGGCAATGGGGCTGACGGTTGGATTTCCAACGACAACCAAAGCAGTTCCTATTGGTCCAATACTGTCCATAATACAACCGGCATGCAGGCTCGTTATAACGGCGGCGGTTCACGATTCAGAGCAACTTTTATGCGCTTTGACATCAGTTCTGTCTCCGGACCTATCGCTGCAGACGCTAAACTGCAGCTGGGACAGACATTTACCAAGGGAAGTGATAAAGTTATGCATGTCTATGGATTGGTCGATGGCGATGCCGGCGAATTGTGGAGCGAAACCACACTCTGTTATGATAACGCTCCCGGATTTCTTACACCTCCCGAAGGAAACAACTTGGGATATTATGCCATCGATCCCGCAAGACTGATTTTGTTGGGAACTTTTATCATTCCCGGCCTCGGCAGCAGTTCAGGCACGACTCTAACACCGCCGGTAACAATTCTGACGGATCCGGCTACTCTGCCTCTGGCAGATTTTCTCAACGCAGACACAAATGGTCTGGTTACGTTTGTGCTTATTAACGCTGCAGGCACGAGTTCCAACAACAGCGAAAACCGATTTGCCTCCAAAGAAGATGCAAACGGCGGATGGCCAACTCTTGTTATCGTTCCCGAACCGGCGACGCTGGTTCTGCTGGGATTGGGCGGACTACTGCTCAGCAGAAAACGCTGATACAGCAAAAACAATATAACAATACGGCGTTGTATAAGAACCGCTGTAACAGTTTGCATAGATGAAACCAAAGGCAGGAAGAGGAGGGTGTATTGTCTGATAGAGACAATACGCGAAGAAGGCCTCTATTGTGTTATTCAATAGAGGCCTTCTTGTTTGGGATTTTAGAGGCCGGTCATATTCTCGCAATTTTCAAATTTGACCGTCGAACCGTCCTTGGCTTCGATGACAACATTTTTGAATGTCCAGTTTTCAGCATTTTTTATCGTGCCTGCTTTGCTGGCAGTGATACGGACATTCTCGAGTAAAAAGTTTCCGGCCCGCTGATTCCTGCGGCCGCTGATGGTAATGGCCGTCTGCGAATCCACAGCATGGATATTGGCAATCCGAATGTCACGGATATACGGCGTGCCTTTGTCTTCCGGAACCTGTTCCATCAGGGCTTTCCAGTGCCGCGGCAATTCTTTGCCTTCGGCTTCGATTTGCCGGCGAACTGCATCCGGAACAGTGTTATAAGCCGGATACCAGTCGTAATCCAGCATGATGGCATCCCGGACATTGACCATTTGGATATCGTGAATATAGGCATCTCTGACAGTACCGCCCCGCCCTTGGGTTGATTTAAAGCGAATGCCCGTACTGGTGCCGTATCCTTTGAGGTTATAGACTTCCACATTGTAGATGCCGCCGGAGGTTTCGCTGCCGAAGGTAATCAGGCCGTGTCCGCGCCGGGCAATGCAGTCGCGAATCACAACATCATGCGTCGGACGATTCACACGCAAGCCGTCGGCATCGCGACCGGCCTTGAGGCAGAAATTATCATCATTGCAGTCAATATCGCAGTTTTGAACCAGAACATTATTCGAAGAATCAATATCAATCCCGTCTGAACTCGGGCCGACCCGCTCATCAAGGTTGGCACGAATTATCAGACCATCAACTGTAATATGCGAGCTGTAGCAGATATGAACTGTCCAAAAACCCGGCTCCTGCAAAGTAAGGTCTTTGAGGGAAACATTGCTGGCATTATAAATCAGGATAAGCCGGGGCCGTTTGCAGTCGTAATCTACCACCCACCGCAGTCCTTTGGCATCATATTCACGCCGCATATTCCAGTATTTATCCCACCACATGGAACCGGATCCGTCGATGGTACCCTGTCCGTAAATTTTGACATTCGACAAGTCGTGGGCATTAACCAAAGCCGCAGGCCAGTTGGTTTCAATGCCGGCTACGCGGGTATAGACTTCCGGATAGGCCGATTCATCCTGAACACCTTTGAGCACAACCGCCCGGTCAAGCCGCAGATTGACATTGTCTTTAAGAAAAATCGAACCGGTCATATATGTTCCGGGAACAGATAGCACAACCGTTCCGCCGCCGGCTTTGGCACAGGCATCGATTGCTTTCTGGATAGCCTGCGTACAGACAGTTTGGCCGTCTCCGACTGCTCCATAATCGCAGACATTAAATTCCAGCGCCGGAGCTTTCAGCATAATACAGGTCGGCTTGTCACGGTCGCAGGTCAGCCAGCCGTCGCGGTAGTCCATCTCTACTACCTGAATTGAGCTTCGCCGCTGCTCATAAGCATCCCGGCGGGCATTTTCCCCTGTTCTGCCGGGATGGGTAAAATAAAACAAGTAAGCCCGTTCATCACTGACAATCACATCGGGATGCTGTCCAATCACGCCGTCTTCATTTCCCCTGCCCGGCGTCTGCAGAAGGTTTTGCGACTGACGCAGCCAGCTGCCATCCTCTTGGAGCCGATAGACTCCCAGTCCCTGCCAGTTATCCACAATCATCCACCGATGGCCTTTCCAGTCAAAAACTGTCGGCCCTTCCCCTGCCCGGTCGCCGACGGCTTTGCCTTTATCCTCCCATACATAAAGGTCCGGACTATCGGCATAATAGATAGATTTTCTGTCTTTTTCATTGTTATACCACATACGCCAGCCGCCTTCCGGCAGCGGTGCCACACAGGCATCAATCACTCTGTCAGAAGACAATTTGAGCGTGGATTGATACTCCCAATCAATCAGGTTTTTGCTGGTCAGATGAATAATATCCCGCGGATGGTTCCAATCACTGAAAATCCCCGGCACATAGGTCAGATACATATGATAGAGACCCTTATGCTCGATAACCTCCGGCGCCCAATAGGTATCGCTGCCCTTTTGATAGCCGATATTCGCATCGCATCGATAGGTCCATGTGGCGCCTCCATCGGATGATTCAGCAATGCCGATGGGCGTGCCATGCACCCAGCTTACACCCTCTGCATTCTGGATATTGGCCCGACGGTTTGTATAAAGCATAAACCACTTCTGCTCAGCCCGATTCCAGCACAAGGCCGGATCCGCAGCACCATCATACACGGGGTCTCGATAAAGCGGCTTCGGGGCAAGCTTTCCTTCCGGGCAACCGTCCTGCTGGGAAAAAGCAGCACAAGAAAGCCCAATTGTACTCAATAAACAAATGAGGCCCTTGACACTTTGAATTTTCATAATCTCACCCTTACATATCCAGTCTATCTTCTTCTCCGATTCGTATCCGTTAGGTATTTCAAAATCTCTTATAAATCCGGTACGATTTCTGGATAAAGCGAACCCGTCGGCGAAATCTTGAACACATAGATTAAACCGGGCTTGAGCTGGCGATAAACTGCATTGCCGAAAACCGCCTTGATGCCCAGCTTTTCCAGACGTTTGGGATTATTGGAAAGCGACCAGATTTCATCCCAGAACAGCTTGCGGTCTTCGATTGACAATTTTGCACATAGTTCACTGTATCGGGGGGAAGGCTGACCCTCTTGCTCGATAGGAAATCCCTGTTCGGGCGGCATTTTCTCGCCGTAGATGCGCCGCCACAGATACATCGCACGCTCTTTGCCGTCCATCACCAGCTGACTGCCGAATGTAACAATCAGTGTATCGAAATGGACAACATCGCCTTCAATTTCATATTCCCTGCGGAGAAGGTGCTTTGTGAAATCCGATGGATCAACCTCAACAAACAGCAGTTTGGTATATACTGCGCCGTCCCGAATCTCCTGCGACAGCACCTTCGCATAGCCGATCTGGCTTTCCTGCGTCAGGTTGGAAATAGCCGTCTTAAGAGTTTCATTTTCCCGCAAAAGCTGCTCTATTGTCCGCTTAGAGGATACCTGATGCCACAGGAAAAGGCCTCCTGCTCCAACAAGAACAATCCCTGCCAAACCCGTGAATAATTTAATTGTCGTCTTCATCCTTGTTCTCCGCAATCGGCTTTTTCGCACCACAGCTCGAATACCAAGTTTATCGGCAAATCCTGCGGATTTCCATTGTTTTTCCGGTTTTGACAAATCTGGGCATTTATCCTAAAATAGAATCAAAAACCAAGCTGAGGCAAAGTACAATGATACGAAAAGCCTTTCGAATGCAGGTCTATCCGGAATATCAGGATGAATACCAGCGGCGGCATAGTCCTATCTGGAAACAGCTGCATCAGACATTAAAAGACCACGGTGTTCACAACTATTCTATTTTTCTGGACAAAGAAACGAGTCAATTATTCGGCTATGTCGAGATTGAGGACCCTAAACGATGGGATGCAATTGCCCAGACCGGCATCTGCCAAAAATGGTGGGCTTATATGAAAGATATTATGCCCTCCAATCCCGACAACAGCCCCCAGTCCAGAGAACTGACAGAAGTGTTTCATATCGATTAAGCCGGCTGCAAGACCAAACGCATAAAAAAAGGGCAGCCCATCAGCGGGCTGCCCTTTTTATTCAGGGACATTGTGCTTCAGCGTTCTTTAAGCCATACAGAAGAGGCAGGACCGCGGTCTCGCGGACGGGACTGTTCATCCGGGAAACGATTATCCCGTGCGTAATATGGAATAGCCAAAAGCGGCGTTCCATCATACCAGCTTCCTTTGATGACCATCACGCCCTGCAGGAAATCCGCCCGCCATTCGGTTTCAAGAGCCGCATCCGGCGGCAGCACTTTGTCCAGCGGCTGATCAATCCGCTCGCAGCAGTAAACAACAGGGCCATACCGAAGCGCTGCTTGTCCGCGGGTTGCTTCGATTTTGTCAATTCCTTTAATCCGCTGAATCTGCATCGGCAGGACCAATTCAATCCGGTCGCCGGCTTTCCATTTCCGCTTGATAACGGCATAGCCGTTCTCAACGGCCGGATTGATTTTCTGGCCGTTGACCGACAAAGAAGCAATCCCGTCAGCAGGCGGAATGTCGCTGTATAATTCGCTCACACTGCGATGGGGCGCACGAACAAAAACCGTAAATTCGGCTTGGCTGACAGGATTGACTGTAATCTCAACAGTTCCTTTCCACGGATAGTCTGTCTTTTGAACCATCTGAACATCGGTTCCCGCAATTCCCTCCAGCTTCACCGTGCTGCCGACAAACAAATTCACATAAACAGCATCCGGTCCCTTTGCATACATCCACGTCGGAAGCATCAGCAGCGTGCGGGGAATATTGCCGACACAGCACGGGCAGGCATGCCAGTCATAGCGTCTGCCCTGTGAAATCAGAGGATTCTGGTAGTAGAAATTGCGGCCTTCCAAGTCCACCGAACCCAGCAGCGCATTATAAAGGGTCTCTTCATACAAATCGGCATAGAGGGCGTTGTGCGTCATCAGATTCAGCCGGTGCTGGAAAAAGATTTGCCCGCAGCTGGAGCAGGATTCGCAGTAGCCGCCGTGCCGCAGGGAGTAATTCGGCCCAAATCCTTCGGATGTCTCGCCGCTGCCGATGCCGCCGGTTACATAGTATTTTCGATTAACGATGTTGTCCCACAGGGAAAAAACAGCGCTTTGATAGTCGATATCGCCGGTTTCCAATGCCACATCGGCCATGCCCGTATAAGAATAGACTGCCCGGACAGCATGCCCCACAGCTTCATACTGCTGGATAACAGGCAGATGGCTCTGGTCGTATTCACTGCCGTCTCGGCGGCAGTCCAGCAGAAACTTGGCAAGCTGAATGTATTTGCTGCCTTTGTTCTGGCCTTGTGCATCATTAACGCACCGCCCCAGACGGACCAGAGCCATTTCCATTGCCTGATGGCCATCATACCATTCCTGCTTGGGAGCCGGACCGATAGCATTGTACCAGCAATCTGCCAATTTGATCGCGGCATCATACAGGCGGGTATCTTTCCGGCCGGTCATCTCATAATGGGCAACAGCGCAATCGATAAAATAACCGGCCACATAGCCTTCATGGTCCCCTCTGAACCGCGGCGACCAGCGCTGCCGATTACTGAGCGTAAAAGCTGTCTGAAGATAGCCGTCCGGCTCCTGAGCCGCCAAAATCTTCGGAATCCAGTCCTCAAGAGTTTCCTGCATCATCTTTTGGGCAGCGATTATATCTGCATCCCCCTGCGGATCAATCTGCAGTGCAATGCAGATGGATTCGATGGTATTGTAAACCCAAGCGTTGGAAAATACATACCCCTTATGCTGGCCGTGTTCCTGACCAGCCAGCTTCTTGGCGGCTTCAATAAAATTGTTGATGCCGCCTTCCCGGAGCTGCGGATCTGAAATCTTCCGGATACAGTGAGGAATCCAATTAACAATAAGGGCCTTGGCACGGCTGTTCCATAGCGGACTTTGGATAGTATAGCGATGGGTATCCACCGCCCGGAGGGGTTCTTTGGGCGGCGCCGGAATCACTTTAACCCGAAGAGATGAAGACGCTGTCAGCGGCTCCTTTCCGGCGGTAAGCGTCACCACATACTCGCCGGCTTTCGAAAAGACCGCTGCGGTATCGGATTTTGAAGCATCCTCAAAAACAACATCCCCCGGCCCCTCGGACTTTTGCCATCGGAGGGTTTCGGTCCGGCCGTCCAGCGTCTTGACCGACCCTTTCAGATAGGTGCGGCCGCCCAGCACCACGACTCTGTCCACACCAGCTGACACGCGGGGCGCAAAAGCCGGCGACCGGCCGGAATCGTAAACCTTCCACTCGAGTATCCCTGTTGAATAGCTTCCATCAGAATCAATTTCGAGCCGCAGTTTAGTTGTCTGCACTTCATCGAAGGTTGTCGTGTTGAACTGGTTTTCGGCAATTCCCAACCCCACAGGATTGCTGACCGGCACAAACTTTTGACCATCCCAATAGAACAGGCGGCAGGCCTTGGGCAGGCGGACACCCTGCCGGTCATCCCACCAATATACATCTATCTTCCGGGTGCTGATCGGCTGGCTCCAATCATACTGCACCCATTGCGTACCGGTGCGGTTCCAGTTGCCATAGGCCCCTTGGCGCCGGTCCCGCGAGCTGCGGGGCTGGGCTTCATCGTTGAGGGCTTCCAGACTCGTATCGCCTGAAACATAAGAACTGGATGGAACCGCCACCACAGCCAGATTAATTTCCGGCCGGGCAGACTCTTCAGCCGCCATGCAGTACCCTATCAGGCCAAGCAGGCCGGCCGAAAACAACAATTGCATTGCCTTCATTGATAGTCTCCTTACCTTGTCATTTCTGCTTTTGTCAATAGCCTTTAGCGCGAGGCATCAGCACGAATCATACGCAAGCCAAAAACAGCAGCAATGCGGCTTTCCGGTGCCGCCTCAAACCGTATCGTTATCTTCTTTTTATCCTTAACAAGATCCGGCGGAATTAGGTACTCAACATCATAAAACTCATACGGGTCGCGCCGCACGACAGTTTCGGTTCCGATCTTTCTGCCATCAGCCAGAATAGTAAAGACAGCCGGCTGACGCAGCCACTGCCCTGTATAATAGGTTGCTATCAGCGTCATTGGGTGTTCCGGCTCGACAGGCATATCGAATGAAAACCAGCTTCCGCCTGCCCGGCATGGACGGCCCCCTAACCGCTCAACCCGGACATCGTCGGCGCCCTGATAGTTGAAATCCCGTTCCGGCTGCATCTCGCCGGGCTGGGCATAAGCCACCGTCGCCTGTTCGAGCTTGCGCCGGCGTTCTTGGGCTGCCGCATATTCAGCCGCCTTGGCCTGCCATTCGGATTCTGTAAACAAATCCCAATAAATCCCGTAGGTTCGCCGATGCAGTTTATAAAACGGCACAAAATCCACATCCCGTTCCCTGCCGACGCCGGCTGTGCGGAAATGCCCCGGCTGGCCTTCCACAGGCTTGAGCCACTGCTCGACCGGCTGGTCAGCCGCTACAAAAACCGGAATTCTTTCGGATTCTTCGCGCGGTGCTGAACGCTGGCGGCGCTGCTCAGGGCCAAGATCGCCGGCCAGTACCAGCGGCCCCCAGAGAATCGCAACGCGGCGCGGATTATCGGGCGTAGCTTCCAGATGCAGCCGTTTAGGCAGGGTTAATTCAATCCGGTCGCCGCTTTTCCATGTCCGATTCAGTTCCACATACGATGCCGGCTGGGCAAGATTGTCCACAGGGCTTCCGTTAACCGCAACAGCAAATCCTTCCCCCGCCCACGCCGGACGCCGCAGCGCCAGCACAAAGGGACGCGGCTGTTCGGCTGTAATCGTCAGCGCAGCCGAATCACCTTCCGGAAAATCGGTTTCCATTTTGATGGTTATGCCCGA
Source organism: Phycisphaerae bacterium (assembly GCA_018052735.1). Classification (GTDB taxonomy): domain Bacteria; phylum Planctomycetota; class Phycisphaerae; order Sedimentisphaerales; family Anaerohalosphaeraceae; genus 4572-13. The sequence continues at coordinate 9,190 of JAGPMT010000032.1, forward strand.
CCAGTCCGCAGTCGAGGGAGCATACAGATTCACCCACAGCTTATTGCCGGACTCGTAATAAATGCCGTCGGCATGCAGAGCATGGCTTTCCATTCCCGTCCCGACACAGCAGGTAAAGCTGCCGAACATATCCTGATACTCATGACTGACCCCCTGCCCGACCGGCACCATATAACAGGTTCGCCCGTCTTCCGGATCGATCGAGGCCAGTATATGGTTAAACAGCGCCCGCTCGTGAAATTCGGCATAATGCGTATCGGGACGCAGCGAAAACAGACGGCGCGACAGCTTGAGCATATTGTAAACATTGCAGGTCTCTGCCGTCCGGCCGTCAATGCGGCTACTGAGCCGGTCGGGGTCGCCAAAATACTCATCCTTGCCGTGTCCGCCGGTGGCATAGCTGTGATGCTGGACGACCGCATCCCAGAAAAAGGCAGCCGCCAGCAAATCACCGGCCTGACCGTCATACACAAATCGGTCAGCGGATCCGATCAGCTTGGGTATCTGGGTATTGCCGTGTTTGCCGGAAAGAATATCCTGATGACGCTTGAGCGGTTCTGTTATCGAATGATGCTCAAACCGGCGTGAAAGCTTCAGCCAGCGGATGTCCCCTGTATCCGCATACAGGTCTGCCAGCACCTCTTCCATCCCGCCGAATTCTGTATTGAGCATTTTTTGGACCTGCTGGTCGGTCAAATCGGCCAAGATGCCTTCCGCCCACGCGGCAAATTTGATTTCCATCTCCAGTGCGGTCTTGCTGCCTGCATAGCGATAGGCATCGCGCAGGCCGGCATAGGTCTTGTGCAGCACATACCACGGCGCCCAGAGTCCATTCAAGTCAAAACCGCCTGAACGAATCTGGCCCCGGCGGACTGCTTCAAAGCACTCCCGACCGCCTTCCAATGCCGACAAATAGCCGTCGCCGTGCTTGTCTTGAACCTCTTTGAGTTCTTTGACAATATAATCGGCTCGGTCTTTGAAACGCTGGTCGCCGGTGGCCGCCCACATCAGACTGACAGCTGAAAGGTAGTGCCCTGCAATATGCCCGGTCAAGTTGCGTCCGCCGCCATCCCAGCCGCCATACGGAGCGGCCTTGCCCTCAAGCCCCGCCTGCCGGCGGTAATAGGCTAGCATCCGATCGGGTTCCAGATTCAGCAGGTACTCGGCATCCTTGTCCTGTGCCTGCTTGAGCGGTCCGCCCAGCAGCCGAACTTTTGACAGCTCAAGCGGCCGAGCCGGAAGAAGCTGTTCTTTCTGGTAGCCTATTGTTTCATTCATCTGGGCGCCAACGATTGCTTGAAAAAATACTGCCGCTGCAAACACAATTGAAACTCCCATTTCCCCGGCATCCTTAAACACAGCTGATCTCCTTATCTGAAATACAGATTGCCATTTTACCAGAATCTTTAAACTATTCCGGTCACTTCTTCCGCTGTAAATCCAATCCGGCAGTTTCCTGCGGCACCAACACCGCATGCATCTGTTTAATACAGAAATTGAAGTATTGCAATATAATACCCGCTGCTGTCGGACAACGCAAATCCTATCCGGCAGTTTTCAGCCGCCGGCTTCCCTGCAGCTGGCCGAATAGACACCCCCGCTTAAAAAGAAAAAAAGGCCGGGAGCGGCATGCTCCCGGCCGAAGAAACTGCCAATCAGCGTAAATCCACACATCCCGTATCGTACGGATTGGTGCAGTCAAGCCAAGCTGCTGCCATTTCGCTTAAGTCTGCAACATCGACTTTGCAGTCCCTGTTGAAATCGCCCCACACATACCCCCAAGCACCGCATTCATTTTCCAGAATGCTGACGCTCACTGTCAAGGGAGCCAATGCATCGTATTCATTGCCGTTGGCGGCTGTAAGAGTCAGAGTTGTTGCATGGGGATCCGCTTCAAGGACCGCATCATCAACAGCCGATACTGTTACAACCTGCGGCGTCTTCCAGCTGGCGGCATCAAAACTCAGCTGCGCCGGATCGACTGTTACCTGACCGGCAGCGTTGGTTATGTTAACCGAAACCGGCCAAGCCAGCGGCGGAATCTTCAGGCGGACGGTGAATGTATCCGGTCCGTCGCCTTCAGCCACCCGGACTCCATCGCCGGTATCCAGCAGAAGCCCCGGCGTTTCCATCACATGAATCAGAACATCGGAGCTGATAAGCAGTCCATTCCAGTTCGGATCGGTACTGGCAATCTGCGCCTGCAGCGTCAGCAGCTGATCCGGCTCCGGAGTGGCATCAGCGACAGCCGCAACCTGAATCAACTGGGGCTGACTGTATTGGGCCGGTGAGACCGTAAATGTATAGGGCTGGCCCATTTCCGCTGTACCGATGACTACATCGTTGGGATCAGAGTTCGGGTCGGCTCCAGAAGCGGCGACCGCATAAACGGTCACGTTAATATCGGCTATGGGTGCTTTTACGCCGTCGGTCTCAAACTGGAACTGCACCGTACCGGCATCAGCATCGCATTCGGTCAGATTGAGCGTGCCGGTCAGATGGCCTCTGACTTTCTTGAGAGAGAAGTAGTCATAATCGACAAATCCCAGCGTATTGTTGAAGGTGCACTGATACAATCCAACCTGCAGCGTCGGCACATTCATATCCTGCCGAATCATCGGATTGGCCGACGGGAACGGTATCCACGTATTGCCGTCCGGACTGTGGTAGCAGTAAAACGCTGCCCCTTTGCGGACAACCTTCAGATAACGGCTGCCGTCCCAGGCGGTGCCTGCAATATCCGTTTCCGTCCGGGCGCCGTTGTTGTGATACCAGAGGATGTTGCCGCAGCCCCAAATCGGGAAGTAGCTGGCCTGAATATTATCCTCGCCCGCACCGCCGGCTGCCGGATCGGCCAGACGAACCATAATACCGCCGGCGTTATGCAGGACGCCGTCCTGTCCGGCAATACTGTTGGCGTATTCGGAAATATACGTTTCCACTTCAAAATCACCTGTCACATCGATATAGAGGTACGGTCCCGTGGTGTCGTTGCCGCTCCAGAAGGCATTGGCCGATGCCAGACGCAAAGCGCCGGCAGCGCTGATCGAGGAGGTGGCATCCGTCGTATAGCCGGCTGTATCCATCAGACCGCTCCACATCGAGCTGGGGCCCTGCGTGTAATCCCACTTGCAATCGAAGTGGTCCACATAAGCGCCGTTGGTCAAACCGGGCGCTGTACAGGGGGTATAATCATTGTCGATAACCGTGATTGCAAGTCCGTTATTCGGCACAAGAATCTTGCCCAGATAGTCCGGATCGCCTGCAGTAACAACCGCCCTGACGCGAACCGCATGCTGACTTTCAATAATATCGTCGTCCTCGGCCAGCACGCTGATTGGAATAGGCGTCTGATAGGATGCGGCCGGAACCGTTATAACATAGGGCTGTCCAACAGGGGACGTACCGAGCTGAATATCCTTCTGGGTGCTGATCAGACTCAGGGTTACTTCCAAGTCTGTTTGAGGTCCTTGGCCGGTAATAGGATTGGTGTTGATTTGTACATAGATTGTGGATGCCGGACCATTTTCCCGCACCGATACACCCGTCGGACTCAGCGAACCGGCTTCAAACAAACCTGTGAGCACCTGAATTTCCTGCTTGGTCAGCGCTGCATCATAGGCCTGAATAGAAGCAATGGCGCCGCCAAACGGATGGGTTCCCCACAGATTCGGCATGGCACGGGCAATCCGCATATAGTTGCCGGTATTGATGTTCAGGCTTCTGGCGGCTACGGTATCATCCGTTCCATTTACATACAGCCGCACGTTGGTTCCATCATAGGTTGCGGCCAGATGCACCCATTGGTTCAGCGCCGGTGCATTGGTATAAAACACATCGTTCCAGAAGGTAATCGCCCGCGTTCCAAAGTTGAAGTGAGCGGTGCCCCCGCCGCGGTCGCCCCACTGAAACAGGCAATCCTCGCCGGTTGTCGAAGTCGCATACGCCCAGACCATAACCGTCCAGGGATGGGCGCCGGTCAGTCCTGCCGGCGCGGTGATATCCGACTGCATCCACGCACCGCCGGCAAAGGTCACAGCTTTGCGGCCTGCAACCGTCTGGACAACGGCATTGGGGTCCACAATCCCGTCATCGGGTCTGTCGGCAATGGTAAATACTCCTCCGGCTGCCCCCTGATTGGTCCAGCTTCTCAAATCGCCTTCCGGCAGATCATCAGCACGCAGGTCAATCAGCAGCGTTGCAGCCGAAGCCGCACCTGCTATCGTCAGCAAGGCGAATAAACATATCAGTTGTACAAGCTTTTTCATATTCATATCTCCCAAAATAAAGTTCTTTCCACAATTTTACACGCCTGTGTCTTGATTGCCTGCCTCAGCGTGCATCCAGACAGCCCGCAGCATTCGGCAATGTACACTCCATCCAGTGGGCGGCCAATGCACTCAAATCGGTCAGGTTCACAACGCAGTCCTCATTTTCATCATAGGGAGAATAGCCCCATGCGCCGCATTCATTTTCGCGAACCTGCACAGAGATATCCGGTACAGAAACACCGTTATAGGCAGCATCTTCGCTGGAAATGCTGAATTTGAGGATGCTGACATGGGGATCATTTTCCAGCACAGCATCATCCACTCCCTTGACGCTGACGGTCTTGGGTGTGCTGTAGTTGGCTGTGGTAAAGGTCAGCGAAGCCGGATTGACTGTTGTCTGGCCATCCGTCGTAATCGACACTGTTACATCATTGGCCGGCGGCTGCGTCAGTGAGACGGTGAAGGTATCGGTAAGCAGCCCGTCTTCATCCACAACCAATCCGTCGCCTTGCCCGATTTCAAGCCCGCCCTGCTCATTATCGATAACGGTTACCAGTGTCCACTGGCCCAACTGCTGGTCATAGGCCGGGTCTGTGCTGTAGGTGAGCACTTTCAAACCGATGCGTTCCAAACCTTCGGCCAAAGCATCTTCTGTAGCCTTCACTGTAATGGTCTGCTGGGTGGTTCCAACAGGGAATGTTACCGTCAGCGGCAGTCCCTGGCCTTCTGAGCCGACCAGCAGAATATCATTGGGATCATTATCTTCGGCTGTATAAGTATAAGGAATCGCATAAGGAATCACTTTGACCTGCACCTCTGCACTCGGTGCCGGACCGGTCAGCGTGATGGTCAGATCGGTACTGGTCTGCCCCTCTTCACGGACAACCGGATTCTGGGTAATCGCAGCCACCTGACGGCCTGCATACACAAAGTCAAAATCGCTCCAGCCGAGATTCTGTTCATAAATCGCATGAAACAGACCAATCTGGATAGTTTCGGGCATATCGTTGCGGGTCCAGACAACGGGCGTCTGCGTGCCGTTATAGATGGCCGGTCCCTGTATTACCAGCGGCAGCCAGTTGACGCCGTCTTGGCTGATATACATACGGAATTGATTGCCTGTCCGCTCCAGCTTCATAAAGCAGTAGCGGGCAGCCGCCGCAAATGCACCGGGGCGATCCGCCCAGCCGGCCACAGTCGAGCCGCTTTCCCCTGTGCGGACATCGTTGACGACATTCCACGTAATATGACCGGTCCAAACCGGAAAGAACGCGCTGAGCACGACATTTTCACCCGATGTCGTGTCCGGATTGCGGGCTATCAGCCCCGCACTCTGGTGAAAGACCGGTGAAGCGGATGTGCCGGATTCGCCCAGAAAACGGGTAATCAGCACAAAATCCCCTGTCTGGTTGATGGTCAGCGAAGGTCCGACATCGCGGATGCCGTCGTTGTTCATATCCCACGGGGCATTGTAGGTCGTTCCCTGCGACTGGAGACGCAGTTTGCCGGAACCGCTTTGAATCTGCAAACTGCTCTGCACGCCGCCGACGGCGAAGACATTATCCCAGCCCGTACCCGCTACACCATCCGTCTTGTAATTATGAACAGCATCAAAATCATCGATTAGAGCCAGTGCCGGTGCAGCAAAGAGCATTCCAAGCAGCATAAATGACAGTATTTTTTTCATCATCAGCACTCCTAAAAACAATTTGTTATGTCAATTTCAGCCCATCAGCGGGCACACTGTGCAACAAAACTCCTGTTTTTTCTATCCACTCAACCAATCCTCGCTCATAACCGCCACCCCTTTCTGGATTTTCCCATCCGCCGGCTGCATTCGGCCGGCTTTTCCCATCTCCGCTTTTTATGCTGTACCTCATCGGGTACATCGTCTGAATTCCTTGCTGCTTTCTGTCCGATTCATTTTCTCATCACCCGTATCTTTTCACATAGCAGTCCTCCGTCAATACTCGTTTCACTTTATGCCCCCGCCGTCCGGCAGGCGGCGTCTAATTTAACGTATTTACAGCGGGACAGCATCGTCGGAGACTGCCGTCTTTACAATTGTCAGATTCCGCTGCGCATCATACACAACCGTTACCGGATTCTTTTCTGTGCCTGTTATCTGACCGTTCCGAATCCACTGCTCGGCCTGCAGGCACACATCGCCTCCGATCTCCAGCGTGCCGCCGTCGATTTCTATCCGCCCTCGGGAAATAACAACAGAGCCTGCCCGCAGCAGGCCGTTTGTCAAATAGATAGTTCCAATCCCTTCGTGGGAAACCACCATCCCATTGACATCATTGGCCCTGCCCAGCCGCAACTGTCCGGGAATCACCAGCTGGGCCGACTCGATATAAATCGTTCCTTCAGCAGCAGCGCCCCATCCCAGAATAACCGAACCGCGATCGCTGGAAAACTGGATGCTGCCGCCGCGGATATAGAGGCGTCCTTGTCCGCCGCCGCCTTCTTCCCAAGCCCCGCCGACGACAATTTTGCTTTCCAGCTCATCGCCGATAAACACCGTGCCTCCGGTCAGCGTGAAGATGCCTTGTCCGCCCCGCTGCCGGCCGATCCAGATTTCATTGGTTTCCAGCTGTCCGCCGCTCATTTCCAGACAGCCGTATCCGCGAAGCCCCACATTGATATAGTGCGCCTGCGCCCGGGCCGGGCCGGCATGCGAGGCGTCGATTTGACAGACCGTACCGGGCTTCATCTCTTTCAAAAAGACCGCATGAAGCAGATTCGGCAGCCCGTTATCCCAATTGGCCGAATCGTTCCACAGGGCCTGACGGGCCTTTCCTGTCCACTCAATCGGGAGGCGGCGAACAAAGGTATTCTTGTTCTCAGCCGGCACCTCGCGGGCGGTCTGAATGGTTATTTGCCCCGACAGGTCAAACCGGCCGATCTGGCCGGCCGTAACAAAGCGGGAAGCCCCGAACACCAGCGGATTGGGATTGTCGCGGAGGTCCACCTTGCCTTTGAAAACCTCCACCTGCGTCTGCCCGGCCGCATCCACACTGATGCCGAACTCCGTCCCATAATCCACCACCGAACATAACGGCGTGCGAACGGTAAAGCTGACAGCCTGCGGCGGGATCGATGCAACCAGACTGCCGATATTCAGCAGGAGGGAATTTTGGGTTTCGAACACAATCTGGCTGGGAGAAGCAATCACCAATTCAACGCCCGAATCCAGTTCCACTTTCAAAGACCCTTTCTGAAGCGTCAGGGTTTCAGGATAGACCGCCGCTCCGGTCACAAGCGTCTTCTTGTGTTCTGCCGATACGGCATCCTGAACCTGTGTAATCAACCCGAGGGGGGAATGCTGCTGGCGGGGTGTGCTCAACGCGGCATAGAAGACAAAAAACAGCATCGCCGCGGCTGAAACCAAAACGGTCAGAAGAGAGCTTTTTTTGCTTGTGCGCTGGGCTTTTTTGTATTCGACCTTCTGAATAAGCTGGCGGGAGGGTTCTGTCTTGGGAATATCCACAGCAGGGGCATTTTTCTCATCCTCGGCCAGAATTTCCCACAGCTTGATATTGCACAGATCGGCGCCTTCAAACTGCTTATCGAACAGCAAGTTGGACTTATGCAGCATCGAATACAGCAGGACAGATTCTGCGTACTCGCGCCGCTTCGACCGGTCCTGTCGAAGGAGGGCTTCCAATTCAAAAAAATCCTCATCGGAAATCTGGCCTTCGATGACCCGGAGAATCAATCCATAGAAGCCGTCGTTATCGATGCGTCCCGTCATATTCTCAGGCAACTCCTTCAGGGAAAAGAGTTTTTCGTATGCAATGGGCCAATAACTTATGGATATGTCCCATCATGCGGTAGATCGTATAAACCGGTATGCCCCGCTCGATGGCGATCTGCTTGAGCGGCTTGCCCTGCTCGTAATGCAGCCGAACTAGCCCCAAATCGTTGAGATTCAGTTTTTTAAGGCAGTTCCGCAAGGCCTCAATCCGGGATTCCCCCGATTCAAGCATCTTGGCCGTAAACCGTGTTATATCTTCTTCAATTTCGGATGTAAACTTCAGCTTCGAATGGCGGTTTTTTTCATAGAATTTCAACACCATATTCCGTGCAATCGTAAGCCCCCATGCGACAAAACTGGTTCCCGGCTGATAGCCGGAAAAATTCCTCCACATGACAGTGATGGTATCCTGAAGAATATCATCCGCATCATCCCGATTGTGCACCATTGCCAGAATGAATGCATAAATATTCTGCTGGTTTCCCATCAAAAGACGCAGAAAATAGTCGTCCTTTTGTTCCTTATCCAGATTCTTCTGGTCCATAATTACGGCCTTCTAACAGCAGACGTCCTCACACGCTTGCCTACAGTAATACGGTATTTTACTGTTAATTAGCATTTTTAAGAAGATTATTTTGGATTCTGTGCCTGATGTGTCCAATATTTGCAGACCGGCTGCCCGGTCAAGCCCCCTATATCTGCCGGATGCAAACAGAACAGCACAATAAACATATACTTCTGCGGTGAACAGGAAAAGGCAACCTCCTGCATTGAAATGAAAATGGGCCGAGGTGGATTCGAACCACCGTAGGCGTTAGCCAATGGATTTACAGTCCATCCCCTTTAGCCGCTCGGGCATCGACCCGTAGATGGGTTAATTTTACAGCAGAAATCCGATAGTTCAACAAAAAAACACTTCTAACAGCAAAAAAACAGGCATAATCTGCAAAAAAAAAAGGCAGTCCGAAGACGAACTGCCGTTTTTGCAGATTCTTATAAGAAGCCGCTTACCATTTGCCGCTCTTGCGAATCGGGGCAGCCGGATGCTTCTTGAGGCAGGCCTCGGTTTTTTTCAGCTCCGAATCCGGAAGGGCATAGGGCTTGAGTTTGCCGGACATATAGGCATCGTATCCGCTCAAATCCATCAGGCCATGACCGCTGTAATTAAACAAGATAACCTTTTCCTTGCCTTCTTCTTTGGCCTTTTTAGCTTCCTGAATAACCGCTGCGATGGCATGGCTGGTCTCCGGAGCACAGATAAAGCCCTCGGTGCGTGCCCACAACAGGCCTGCCTCATAGCATTCCACTTGATCAATGGCCCGCGGGGTATGCAGCCCTTCCAGCACACACTGGCAGACCAGCGGGGCCATTCCGTGATAGCGCAGACCGCCGGCATGGATGGGCGGCGGCACAAAATTGTGTCCCAAACTGTGCATCGGCAGCAGAGGCGTCATGCATGCCGTATCACCGTGGTCATAAGCAAACGGCGCACGGGTCAGCGTCGGACAGGCCGTCGGCTCAACCGGGATGATGTCAATCTTGGCCCCGTTGATCTTGTCCTGCGTAAACGGAAATGCCAGACCGGCAAAATTGCTTCCGCCCCCGACGCAGCCGATGACAACATCCGGCATTTTCTCGCCGATGCTCTTGAGCTGGGCTTTGGCTTCCAGACCGATGATAGTCTGGTGCAGCATCACATGGTTGAGCACACTTCCCAGCGAATAGCGGGTCTTGCCGGTCGGATCCGAGACGGCCTGCTCAATGGCCTCGGAAATGGCAATGCCCAGACTGCCGGGAGTATCCGGGGTTTCTTTAAGGATAGCCCGGCCGGCATTGGTCTCGGAACTGGGGCTGGCGACATAGTTGGCTCCCCAGACTTGCATCATCAGCTTGCGGAAGGGTTTCTGATCAAAACTGATGCGAACCATAAACACCTTGCATTCCAGCCCAATCAGCTTGCAGGCAAAGGCCAGAGCCGAACCCCACTGGCCGGCGCCGGTCTCGGTGGTCAGCCGCTGAATGCCGAATTGCTTGTTATACCATGCCTGCGGCACGGCGGTATTGGGCTTGTGGCTGCCGGGGGGACTGGTGCTTTCATCCTTATAGTAGATTTTCGCAGGAGTTTTCAAATGCCGCTCCAGATAGACCGCTCTTCGCATCGGGGCCGGACGCCAGCGGTACAGAATATCCAAAATCTCTTCCGGAATGTCAATCCACCGCTGCGTGCTGACTTCCTGCTCAATCAGATTCATCGGGAATACAGGCGCCAGCATATCCGGAGTAATGGGTTTTCCATCCGGCGTTACAGGCGGCAGCAGCGGTGTCGGCAGATCCGCAGCCAGATTATACCACTGGCGGGGAATGTCTTTTTCACTTAGTAGAATCTTTCGGTCCATTTTTGTCTCCTGCGATTAAGTACTGTTTGCTTACTGACTGGTTATTTTTCAGAATTTTTGCGCCGCGGGTAATTTTACACAAACTGACACCAAGCTGGGCGGCTATCTGACGCTGGGGGAAGCCCTGCTGAAGCATCTTCATTAATTGCCACCGCAGCGATAAATCCTTGCGTTCAGCAGGCGTAAGAATCTCATCCAGAAAAATGCGCATCTGTTCGGGCTGGCGTATATCGCACAGAACTGAACATAAATCATCAATACAAGACTTTTCAGGTTCCCTTTTGTTTCTGGACATAGAAGCATCTTAAAGAATTTTTACTTAAATGTAAAGAGCATTTCAGCGATTAAAAACTCTTTTTAGCCGGGCCGGTTCAGGTATCAGGATAAAAATGGCCGCAGGGTTTCTTTAGCAAAATGGCCCATTTGCCGGCGGCAGTTCCAAAAAAAACAAAAATATTCGCACAAAATTTTCTAAATTTTTATTGAATTGTATAATGCAACCATGTAAAGTTGTTCCAATTTTAGACTGAACGGCCGGTGTCTGCGTATTTCACAATTCAATACATCCGAAATAGGACCCGGATGACAATAAGGAGTTAACAGCCGCAAGTTTTGAATCGGGGACTCTGAATGCCTAAACGGAAAGATATAAAGAAGATACTGATAATCGGGTCGGGGCCGATTGTAATCGGTCAGGCCTGTGAATTTGACTATTCCGGTGCACAGGCCTGCAAAGTGCTGCGGAAGGAGGGGTATAAGGTTGTACTGGTCAACAGCAATCCGGCCACGATTATGACCGATCCGGAAATGGCCGACCGCACCTATATTGAACCGATTACGCCCGAGGCAGTCGAACAAATCATCGCCAAAGAGCGGCCGGACAGCTTATTGCCGACATTGGGCGGACAAACAGGACTCAATACAGCCGTAGCGCTGGCCGAACAAGGGGTCCTGAAAAAATACAAGGTGCGGCTGCTGGGGGCCAATCTGCAATCCATCAAGCGGGCCGAAGAACGCGACCGGTTCAAGCAGATTATCGTGGATATCGGTCTGGAAGTACCCAAAAGCGGATATGCCCATACATGGAAAGAAGCGCAGGAGATTTTGGAGCAGGTCGGCTTTCCGGCGATTATCCGGCCGTCTTATACACTGGGCGGGATGGGCGGCAATGTGGCCTACAACAAGGAAGAATACGAACGGTTTGTCCACTGGGGGATGCAGCTGTCGCCCAAGCATCAAGTACTGATTGAGGAGTCGGTCGTCGGCTGGAAGGAATATGAGCTGGAGGTCATGCGCGACCGCAAAGACAATGTTGTGATTGTCTGCTCGATTGAAAATCTCGACCCGATGGGCATCCACACCGGCGACAGCATCACTGTTGCTCCGGCCCAGACGCTGACAGATAAAGAATACCAGATGATGCGGGATGCAGCGATTAAAATCATTCGGGCTATCGGCGTGGAAACCGGCGGCTCGAACATCCAGTTTGCCGTCAATCCCAAAAACGGCAAGCTGTATGTCATCGAAATGAACCCGCGTGTCTCGCGAAGCTCGGCACTGGCCAGCAAGGCCACCGGCTTTCCGATTGCCAAAATTGCCTCGCTGCTGGCGGTGGGCTATACGCTGGACGAAATCCCCAATGACATCACAGAAAAAACGCCAGCCTGCTTTGAGCCGACCATTGACTATGTCGTGACCAAATGGCCACGCTTTACCTTTGAAAAATTCCGACAGACGCCGGCGGAACTGACGATCCAGATGAAATCGGTCGGCGAAGCCATGGCCATCGGACGCACCTTCAAGGAATCGCTGCATAAGGCCATCCAGTCCCTCGAGATTGACCGTTATTCGCTGGACGGCCAACACATTGTGCAGGGGCTGGATAAATACCAGCTGAAGGACAAGCTGCGGTCCAACTGCTGGGACAAGCTGTGGTATATTGCCGAGGCCTACCGGCGGAAATTCACCACCGAGCAAATTTATGAGCTGACCCATATTGATCCATGGTTTCTGGAGAATATCCGGGATATTGTCCACCTTGAAAAGACCATCCAGTCGGTCCGTTTGACCAAGATGACGCCTGCCCTTCTGCGGCAGATTAAGGAATACGGCTTCAGCGACCGTTATGTGGCCGGACTGCTGGGCAAAGACGAATGGACTTTCCGCCGCCTGCGCCAGTCCAAAGGCGTCTGTGCGGTGTACAAGCGGGTGGATACCTGCGGAGCAGAATTTGAAGCCGACACCCCCTACCTGTATTCCACCTATGAAGAGGAATGCGAAGCCCATCCCGGCACACGGCGCAAAGTGATGATTTTGGGCGGCGGACCCAACCGCATCGGGCAGGGCATCGAGTTTGACTACTGCTGCGTGCATGCAGCGCTGGCCCTGCGGGAAATCGGCATTGAGTCGATTATGGTCAACTGCAATCCCGAGACGGTCAGCACCGATTACGACACCTCCGACCGGCTGTACTTTGAACCGCTGACATTTGAGCATGTGATGAACATTGTGGAAACGGAAAAGCCCGACGGTGTAATTGTGCAGTTCGGCGGGCAGACCCCGCTGAAGCTGGCCGGGGCCTTGTGGAAGGCAGGCGTGCCGATCATCGGCACCAGCCCCGACAACATCGCGCGGGCCGAAGACCGCAAGCTGTTCAACAAACTGGTAGCCCAACTCAAGCTGCGTCAGCCCGCCAGCGGCACAGCCCGCAGCTATGAGGAGACGCTGGAGATTGCCAAGCGGCTGGGCTATCCCCTGCTGGTACGGCCGTCGTTTGTGCTGGGCGGGCGGGCAATGGATATTGTCTATGATGAAAAGTCTCTGCGGGAATGCGTCCGGGAAGCCATCGAGGTATCGGGAGAGCATCCAATCCTGATTGACCAGTTTTTGGACGATGCCACCGAGCTGGATGTCGATGCCATCTGCGACGGCAAGACCGTCGTCATCGGCGGCATTATGGAGCACATCGAAGAGGCGGGCATTCACTCCGGCGACAGCGCCTGCAGTCTGCCGCCGATGTCGCTGGCGCCGTCTATTATCAGCCAAATCAAACGGCAGACCAAACAGCTGGCGTTGGCGCTGAACGTGCGGGGCCTGATTAATATCCAGTTTGCCGTCAAAGACAATGCCGTTTTCATTCTGGAAGTCAACCCGCGGGCGTCGCGGACCATTCCCTTTGTCAGCAAGGCTATCGGCGTGCCGCTGGCCAAGCTGGCCGCCAAAGTAATGGCGGGAATGACGCTCCAGCAGCTGGGATTCACCCGCGAAGTGGTTCGGCCGCATTATTCGGTCAAGGAAGCGGTCTTCCCCTTCCTGAAATTCCCCGGCGCCGATGTCATTCTCGGCCCGGAAATGCTGTCCACCGGCGAAGTGATGGGGCTCAGCAGCGATTTCGGAATGGCCTACGCCAAATCGCAGATTGCCGCTGGCACCAATCTGCCGATGCGGGGGACTGTCTTTATCAGCGTGCGGGATCAGGACAAACCCCGTGCTGTCGAGGTTGCCCGAAAGCTCCACGCATTGGGGTTCAAAATATTGGCCACCCGCGGTACCTGCATCACGCTGATTGAGCACAACATTCCTTCCGAGTTTGTCCTCAAAGTCGTGGAAGGACGGCCCAACATCGTGGATATGATGATTGACGGCAAAGTGGATTTGATTATCAATACCACCGTCGGCGAACAGACCATACGCGACTCCTACTCCATCCGCCGCACGGCTTTGGACCGTCAGATTCCCTATGCCACCACCATCCGCGGGGCGGCCGCGATGGCCCAAGCCATCGAAACCCTGCAGAAGCGCCGGATGCAGGTCAAGCCGATTCAGTTGTATTACAAAAACAGCAACCCCAAACCATAAAGGATGCAGACTGTGAATGCCATATTGCTGCTGGAAGACGGAACCCTGTTCATCGGCAAATCCTTCGGAGCCGAGGGAATCCGCTGCGGAGAAGTTGTATTCAACACCGCGATGAGCGGCTATCAGGAAATCCTGACAGATCCATCCTATCATGAACAGATTATCACCATGACCTATCCGATGATAGGCAATTACGGCACCAATCCCCTTGACTGGGAATCCCGCCGGGTCTTCTGTGCCGGATTGATCGTCAAGGAATGCTGCCCCTATCCGAGCAATTTCCGCAGCCGCGATACGCTGGAAACCTTCCTGAAAGAAAACGGCATCGTAGGACTAGAAGGCATCGACACCCGCAAGCTGGTCCGGCACATCCGCCAGCAGGGCGCCATGAAAGGCATTATTGCCGCAGGCCGGCGGCCTGTTGCCGAATTAAAAAAGCAGCTGGATATCTATCCCGGCCTTGTCGGCCGCGACATTGTCAGCGCTGTGTCGGTCAAAAAAGAATACCGCTGGGACAAAGGCATTGTCGATGTCCTGACCCAGCAGGAGCTGCTGCCCAAAGCCAAGTATTCGGTGGTGGCTTATGACTTCGGCATCAAGCACAACATCCTGCGTCTGCTGCGGTCTGCCGGCTGCCGGGTCGAAGTGGTGCCGGCACAAACCAGCGCTGCGGCGGTGCTGGCCAAAAAGCCCGACGGCGTCTTCCTGAGCAACGGCCCCGGCGATCCGGCCGCTGTAACCTACGCCATCGACAATGTCCGCCAGCTGCTGGGCAAGGTGCCGATTTTCGGGATTTGTCTGGGACATCAGCTGCTGGCACTGGCGATGGGCGGCAGAACCTACAAGCTCAAATTCGGCCATCGCGGCGCCAACCATCCGGTTAAAAACCTCCTGACCGGTAAAGTCGAGATTACCTCTCAAAATCACGGTTTCTGCGTCGATTTAGACTCACTCAAAGGACTGGATGTAGAGCAGACCCATCTGAATCTAAACGACAGCACCAGTGAAGGTATCCGCTCCAAAAAATTGCGGGCCTTTTCCGTCCAGTACCATCCCGAGGCGTCGCCCGGACCGCACGACTCGCAGTATCTTTTCCAGCAGTTTATCGACTGGATGAAATAACAGACTATCGCCGGCTGGGTCAGATTAAACTGAACATCCCTCGTTGCACTGCGGCCGCTGAACAACCGGACTAAACCCAGCGGTATTATCGGCAAATAGCCGCCGGCCATCTGGAACAGGATATACCAGATACCGTTTTGTGGGAAATTAAACTATATAGAATTATCGCCGATTTACAGACTCCTTTATTCAAAGACCGCATCCGGAGGGACTCGAACCCCCAACCCTCGGTTCCGAAGACCGATGCTCTGTCCAATTGAGCTACGGATGCACGCCCGCAGTTTACCAGAACTGCTTGTCCAGTCAAGCAGCAACCGGCACGGAACAGCAAAAGCCGCCGGCGTTTATGATTTGCCCCTCTTGTCGGAAAACCTGCGGCTGGATAATGCGAACCCGCCGGCCGCATCGATCACAGACCGGCGGCCGCCGGCTGTTCAGAGGCCCGCGCGTTTGGTCAGGGGGGGCAGTTTTCCGGCCAGCCCGATGCGGCTGTTTTTGACAATCAGCACCCCGTCAATGCCCTCGATGGACATCACCCGCTGCAGTGCCGGTTCCACATCGGCCTCTGTGCGGACAAGGTTGGCAGCTAAGGTCGCCGCGGCATCGGCCAGCGCCGCATCTTTGGCAGCAATCGTCGCCAAATCGCAGCGGCCCAGACTCATCGAATGTCCCATCAAGCCGGACGAAGAACAGATTGCCAGCGGGGTATCTTCGGGCCGAATTTCAAAGGCCAGCCGGTTAACCGCCGCTGAACCGCCGGCATAAAGACCGATGATAACCGGTTTAACGGTGCGAAGATAAATATCGCCGCCGTTATCCACAATCGCCTCCTCGGCGCCGGCTTTCAGGCCTGCTTCCGCCGCAAGCTGGGCCATTGCTCCGGCCACCGCCGCCATCGGTCCGGTGCCTGTCCGCCGGGCGGCCTGTGCCATCCGGCAGGCCGATTCCGGCGGATGGGCCAGCAGCTGGACCGGCTCCAGCGAATCGCGAAATTCCGGATGCCGATGGATATATTCTTCAAGGATTTTCCGCTGGCGGATAATTTCCAGTGTAACTGCCTCATAGCAGCTGCAGCAGATGCGAAAGACCGCTTCTTTATGGACAAATGTGTTGTAGATTCGCTTGGAGTCCACGCGATTAAAATGCCGAAGCACACGCCCCATAGGGACACAGCCGCACGCAGGCCAGACACTCAATGCATTCGGATTCCACATAGGCAACCTCGCGGGTTGCCGCATCGGCTATCTTCAGCGCTCCGGTCGGGCAATACGGCACGCAGTAGCCGCAATGGGTGCACCGGATGCTGTCCCATGTAACGCCTTTGCCGCTGAAATTCACCGTGACATTGAAGGTTTTGACAAACTCAATGCCCCGCTGAATCTGCTCCTCGGTGCCGGTCACATCCAGCACCAGATAGCCCTCTTCTTCGGGCGTCACCTTGGCGCGAAAGACGTTGACAATCAGGCCGTAGTCCTTGACCAAATGATAAATAATCGGCTTTTCACATTCGCATTTAGGAAAATACAGCATCAGTTTTCGGGTCATCGTTTCGCTCATAACGGCGGCTTCCTTTTCACCAGTGGCTTCATCTTCGTGTCTTTGGGTAGCGGGGCAATCGGCTGGGCAAGCAGAAAATCGCCCCGGCGGATTTCATCGGCCAGCAGATGGGCTATTTCCAGCGCCTTGTAATACGACGACAGCGAGCCCACTTCTACGGTTTTTCCGTCAATTTGAATGCGGCCGCTGCGCAGCTGCTCATAATTGACCTGACAGACAATCTTGCCGGTATTCTGCGAATAATCCGAACTGTAATCCACAACCGGCGCCCAAATATCGCGGTCGCGCACGCAGGTGCGCTGGAGAATCTGCTCATTGAGGATAGGAATGGGAATGCCCACGCCCAGCGCCAGCGACACCCCGTAGCCGGGCAGACTGACGCCGCGGACAAACGCCTTATTCATCTGCTTCATATCCGCTGTCAGCGCCAGCGTTCCGGCGCCGCCGATGGGAATGCCGTCGGCCGTACGCTCGCATCCGCCGGCATGCTGTGTGCCCTCGGCATACACATGCCCCTGCGCACCGGCCAGCCAAACACGCGTGCCCACGCCGATTGTTTCATAATACGGGTCATTCAGCAGCGGCGAAAGCTGTCCGGCCGAGCAGTAATTGGCATTCTTGCAATCGGGCTCCAGCAGCCCCATATAGGTATAAATCGGGCGGTCTGATTTATTAACCGCCACATTGTAATTCTGATAGCAGTTGCGGGGGTTGACCATAATGGCCTGATTGAGGTCGTGAATGGTAAAGTAGGTTCGGATTTCCCGCAGCGGATAGCAGTCCGTGCCGTACGACAGGGCAAACAGCTGCAGCGTTTTGCCCGCCACAAGGTCTTCAATCACATGCCCGCCCCCATAGCGGAACTCGCCGGGATAATACATATTAGCCGGGTCCCCGTGGCGCAGCTGGGTAGCCCCCAGGTAGACATCCACCGCCGCAATGCCGGTATAGACCAGTACATCCTCAATCCAGGCCTCGGTCATCCGTATCCGCGGCTTGGAATGGCCGAAGTTCAGAAAGCAGCCCGACGAACACATCGGGCCAAAGGTGGCCGTTGTAACTACATCCACCTCTTGGGCCGCTTTCTCCAGACCCTTTCGGTCCACATAATCCATTATCTCATCCGCCGTCAGGACAACGGCTTTGCCGGATGCAATGCGATCGTTGATTTGCTCATATGTCTTCATAAGTCTTTTTATCCTCAAAAGCACCGTCTTCATCGTATCCACACCGCCGCTGTTTATCAAGAAGATTTATTGCTTCTGAAAGAGCAGCAAAAACTGTTTGAAATGCCGATGCATTTGGTTTACTATATAAAAAACACAGATGCAAAGGGACTTATGATAAACCGACCGTATATTACAATCGTCTCCGGCCTGCCCCGCTCCGGGACATCGATGATGATGCGGGTCATCCATGCCGGCGGCATTGAGCCGCTGACAGACCATATCCGAAAACCGGATGAAGACAATCCCAAGGGCTATTACGAATTTGAACCGGTCAAGAAAACCAAGCAGGATGCCTCGTGGCTCAAAGATGCCCCCGGCAAGGCTGTCAAGATGGTGTACCGGCTGCTGTATGACCTGCCCGATGCGTATGAATACCGGGTGGTATTTATGCAGCGGGATTTAACCGAAGTGCTGGCCTCGCAGAAGAAAATGCTCGAACGCAGCGGCAAAACCAGCGGCGGCGTTTCCGACCAGACGATGGCCGTTCTGTTTGCCGCAGAATTGGATAAATGCCAAAAATGGCTGGCCAGCCAGCCCCATTTCAGGGTTTTATATATCAGCCACCGCCAGATGATCGACAATCCCCTGCCCCAATGCCAGACCATCAATGCCTTTCTCGACGGCGGATTGGATGTCAACGCTATGGCCGCCGCTGTCGATCCGTCGCTGTACCGCAACCGAAACAGCCCCGGCCGCTAATCAGCCACCCGGCAAAAAGACACCGGCAGCCGGCACTGCCGGCTTATGTCCCCTGCAGTGTGGGCCCAGACTGCTTTTGCAGCCAGTCGGCGCCCAGCTGCCCGCAGGCGGCCTTAATCTTCCGCCCCCGCTTGAACCGGATGACCGTCTCGATTCCGGCATCGGCCAGCATATCCGCAAACGCCTGAATCTTCCCCGACGGACTGGCTTCAAACCGGCAGCCCGGGAATGCATTCAATTCAATCAGATTCACATTGACTTTCAGCGGCCGCAGAAGCTTGATCAGCATTGCGGCCTGTTCTGGCTGGTCATTGACGCCGGCAATCATGCAATATTCGACCGTAATGCGGCTGCCGGTGATGCTTTGGTAGGTTTTCAGTGATGCCAGAAGCGCTGAGAGCGGGTACTTTTGCCCAATCCGCATCAGCTTTGACCGAACGGCATCGCTGGCCGCATGCAGCGACACCGCCAATCGCGGCCGGAGCTTTTCCTTCGCCAGCTTTTGAATTGCTTCCGGCAGGCCGCAGGTGGAGATGGTGATATGGCGAATGCCGATGTTCCGTCCGCATTTGTCATTGAGGATTTCCACTGAACGCATCACATTGTCGTAGTTGTCCAGCGGTTCGCCCATCCCCATATAGACCACATTGTCGATTCGCCCCACAAGGGCCTCGGCTTTGTAAACCTGATCTGCAATTTCTCCGGCGGTCAGATTCCGCCGATACGGCAGCTGACCCGTCGCACAGAATCGGCAGCCCATCCGGCAGCCGGCCTGCGTCGAAATGCACAGGGTATTGCGCTGGCCGTCTTTAAGCCGCACGGATTCAATCCGCACGCCGTCGGCCATGCCAAAGACAAACTTGACCGTACCGTCGGGGTCTTCCTGCTGTTCCAGCAGCCCAATGCTGCCGATAAAAAATCCCTCATCAGCCAGCTTCTGACGGAATTGTTTTGACAGCGGACTGACAGCCGATATCTGCTCGGCATCCTTTTGATGAATAAATGAAAAAAGATAGTCCGCCGCAAACGGCTTTTGCCCAAAGGCTGCGGCCAGCTCTGACAGCTCATGATGTGTCCGATTTTTCAGGTCTCTGTCCATACGGATATTGTATCCGCACCAGACAGCTGCAGGCAATTGTTTTATCGCTACGCCGGCAGGTCCGAATCCAAATCAAAATCCTCTTCGGTGAAGATGTCATCGGACAGCACGCCATCCATATCCATTGTTTGGCTCTGGCCGGCAAGGGCCGCCAATCCCTGCGGCTTTTCTAAATCGGACGGCTGCGGACGCTCCAGCCGGACCGGAGCCGCTTGGGGCTGGATGGATGGGGCATGGGGGGGCTGGAAATACTGCTCAAAACTGTCCGGTTTGCCGTCAATCTGGAAAACAAAGCGAATCGGACCGATTTTCAATACATCTCCGGCTTTGATGCGGGCTTCTTCGACCGGCTGGTCGTTGAGCAGAATACCGTTGCGGCTGTGAAGGTCGCGAACCATCAGGTTGCCCTGCTCGGTGTATATCTGGCAATGCCGGCGGGACACCATAGGTAGAGGAATACAAAGGTCACAATCCTGCCGCCGGCCGATAAATGTTACATCACTGGGCAGCGGGAAGCTTTGAATTGTTCCATCCTTCTTTAAGAACACTAAATTGACCTGCATTAGCACCTCCCGAGTTTGTCCGGCAATTCCAAAATCTCGTTTGGAATATAACATCAATTATAGTATATAGTTCCAGTATTACAAGCGGAAACTATTGATTGTCTCAAATAATTATCCGGATACTTTATTGACGACACGAAAGGATGGTTTTCTTGAAAAAAGGGGTTATTTTTGATTTGGATGGCACATTGGTCAACACGCTGGCCGACCTGACAAATGCGATGAACTTTGCCCTGAATGAACTCGGCTGTCCTGCCCGTTCGTCAGAGGAATGCCGCCAGATGATTGGCCGCGGGCTGCGGAATTTCGCTTACGAGGCATTGCCCGACGACAAAAAGGATTTGTGCGGGCAGCTGGTTGAACGCATGGTCAGCCGCTATCAGCAGCACTGTTTGGAAGAAACAACGGTGTATGACGGCATTTATGAGACAGTCGAAGAACTTGCCCGACGGGGCCTCCGGTTGGCTGTGCTTACCAACAAAAAGCAGAAACCGACAGACCTTATCATACGGCATTTCTTCAAACCCGGCCTGTTTAATCCCGTCATCGGAGAAAACGACGGCCGCAAGGTCAAGCCGGATCCGCAAACAACTCTGGAAATCATCGCCGGATGGGGATTGACCAGCCACGAGATTTTGTACGCCGGCGACAGCGATATTGACATTCATACCGCCCGTGCTGCAGGTGTGCAATGCGTGGGCTGTGAATGGGGCTTTCGCTCCCGCAGGCAACTGCTTGACGCCGGCGCCGAAATCCTCATCCAGCAGCCCCAGCAGCTGTTGAATCTGCTCGATTGACCGGCATCTGCTGCCTGTGCCTTTTTAATGGGATTGCAATGAATGGTCTGCTGCTTTCGAAGACGTTTTTTTATTTTATTACAAGAATTGAAAGCATTATACTGTTCAGCACCAGCCGTGAAAACGGAATGATTTCAAAGGTTCACTTTTGGAAAGGAACAGTCGGGTATGGCCGCAGAAACAATTTCCAATGAAGAATTGGTCAAGCTGGCTGAAGCGCTGGACGGCGCTACACAAGCAAAAGTGATTGCCGCTTCCGATGTCCAAACGGCCGCGTGGGTTCGGCTCAAATGCCAATATGGCTGTGATGGCTACGGCCAGTGTCTGGTCTGTCCGCCCTACAGCCCATCGCCCGAACAGACGCAGCAGGTGCTGGACGGCTACCGGCGGGCAGTGCTGGTGCATTTTAAGGACTGGAACAATACCAAGCCGCAGATGGTCAAGCTGGAACGAACCGTCTTTCTGAAAGGCGCCTGGAAGGC
>JAGPMT010000053.1 GCA_018052735.1 Phycisphaerae bacterium
TGAAAATGCCGGCCGACTTGCCGGGGATGATGTGGTCCAGATCTACTACCGGCACATCAGTTCCCAGGTTCCGCAGCCGAAGCTTGCCCTGTGCGGCTTTGCTCGCGTGCATCTAAAGCAGGGGGAAGCAAAATCTGTTGCCATTGATATTCCCGCCAAGCGGCTGCGTTACTGGGACACGGAGAAAAAACAGTATGTAGTAGAGCCGGGGGAGTATGAGTTACTCATTGGGGCCGCTTCGGACGATATCCGGGTGAAATTACCCCTAACAATTGCCGGCCGGTGAAATAATTCTAAAACCGCAGCCGTTAGCTGGTCAGAACAGAAGCTGTTCTTACTCTTTGCGAAGATGGTGTGACGATGCTGATTAAAAAAAAGATGCAACAATATCTTGCGTATTTCAGTCTTGTATGGCTTTACTCGATTATGTCTCTGGTCCCGGGATAAACATACGCATCGGACCAGCATTTTTTCTTCCCCGCGGAAGGCTGAATACATATAGTTGTCTCTGCTAATGAAAGCCTCAAGGAGACCAAGGTAGTTTTTAACTTGGTCTCGATGAAGCTGTCCAAGGCGACAGGGCGGCCGTCAGGCCGGTTTGGGGAGTTGACAAACGGCGTGAATGACTTCATTCAGGAGGTCGCGGCACCTGTCAACCTTCTGGCTCAATCCGTTTTTTATTATCTGGACAATAGAAGCGCACAAGCAGATGACCGTTTTTGCCTCTAAAAAAACCAGTGTATTATTATTGACAATAGATGGAATGAGGTGCTATGGGATGCAATCAATGCCGTCAATTTCAGGTATAAATTGCTCTATATCGCGATTTATAGCTCTACACGGGGCAATGAGTTACGATAAATTACGGCATTTTAAGACGGTCCCAACGGGCATCGGATGACATGCAAGAGGTCGTGAGTTCCTGAAAAGAAGGGCTGTAAAACATCATCTATAATTATTTTGCTATTTTTTTAATTTTTGATAATATAGCGTTATGGTTTTTCAAGGATAGGACGGAAAAGCCGGTCCTATCACATTAGAAAGGGGTGGTGTGGTCATGAAAAAACATCTTGCCCGCTTTGCTCTTTTGCCTTTCTTGTCGCTGCTTGTCAGTTCTATTCCCGCTTACTCCATCGTGGAGATTACTTATTGTCTGGAGCTGCAGCAAGCGGGGCGATGGAAGGCGACCTATGAGGTTTCAAATTCATCGTACCTTCCGTCGATTGAATGGTTTACAATTTTTTTTGATTACGGCCTCTATGATCATTTAGCCGTTGAGACATTGCCGCCGCTTCAAATGCAATGGCAGGAAGAGATTCACAATCCTCTATTTGCAGGTCCTCTTGTATTCCCTGTCTATTATGATGCGCAAACGGCATCGGCCGGAATTGCACCGGGACAAACAGTCGGCGGATTCAGAGTATCTTTTGACTGGCTTGGAAAAGGTCTGCCCATCAATGGGCAGCAATTTGAGGTCTATGATCTGCAGTCGCCTTTTTCCCCTTGGATTGGCACCACAATTTGCATTCCCGAACCAGCGACGTCGTTTATCATGTTTCTCGGCATGCTGGCCGTCGTCGCCCGGCGGTCTGTTCTATGTCCGGCTGCCTAATCCCGGCTGGCCGAATTATGCTCTCAGATGTGTTGAGCGCTCGGACGGCAAGACGCTGCTGACGGAAAACTTCTGGACAACATACAAGATGAATTATCCCGAAAATGAACCCGCCTATGCTGACAATTTCCTTCACCTGTTTGATGACGGCGGTACGGGACTTTATACACTGTACTATGAGCCGCTGAATCTGCCGCCTGCGGTCAGCCGCATCACAGCTGCCAACCTGACGGCGGTATCCTGTCAGCCCCTGCCCTTGACCGTTACCTATCAGACTCAAACCGGCATCGATGAATCCACGCTGGATGACGGCGACATTGCTGTCATCGGTCAGCAGGGACAGCCGCTGACAGTGCACTTCCGGCAGGTCCTGTTGCGGCAGGGCCAAACGATAGAGGTTCTGTATCATATCCTGCCGCCGAACGGCCTGTGGGAAGCCGGAGCCAACGGCCTGTATGCCGTTTCGCTGGGGGCCGGTCAGGTTGCCGGTCGTTTCGGTATTTTTGCCGAGCCGGCTTTATTGGGCGGCTTTGCCGTTTCGATTCCGGCCTGCGTCAATCTGGAAGTAAGCCGCAGCCAGCTGCGCAGCCAGCGGCGCATCTCGTCGAGCATTTTTGAGTTTACCTATGCGGCAATTGTGAAAAACCATTGCTCCTTGCCTGTGCGCAACCTGCATGTAATTCCGCTGTCCGTCCCGGCCAATTTGGAACTGGTGGCTCACGATTTGCGGTTTTGCTATATTCCCGCCAACGGCGAGGCGGTATCCTCCGGGACATTTACCGTTCGGATGGACTACACCAATCCGCCTGATCCCCAAGAACCATTCGGTTGGCAATGGGTGCTGTTCGACAGTGCCGATGTGACAATGGATGGAACTGTGGATTTGGCGGATTTGGCCGCGTTTGCAGCCGCATGGCTGACCGATAACAGCTGTTATGACTGGCTGCCGCAAACCCAAGTTGACGGCCGCGTTGACCTGAACGATTTCGGGATATTGTCCGAGCACTGGAAAACTGCCAATCCTTAAAGCGCCGCAGCGGATTGCCGGCCAAGCGGCATTGTTCAGCCGGTCATTCGGATGCTGCGCTTACAGCGGCCGCCCGATGCAAGGGGGGCATCTTGGGGTTTGGGTTGCCGGGCTTTCGGGCATGGCGCACAACAGCGGGTACAAAACTGCCCGCGGCAAGTCGGCGCTTTACAAAACCCCAGCAAGTGTGTACATATGGGCTTAAAACGGCCTTATTCTCAACGGTGGGATAGATGCGACAATCGCCTATGGCAGTAATAATTCTGGGATTTGCCGCCACCGCGTCTGCAGCGGTGTCTGCTGATGAGTCTTTTATATTGGCACAAGTTGCCGGGACAGAGGATATCCTGATTGCCGATTTTGAAGGCGATGACTATGGGGATTGGCAGGTCAGGGGGACAGCGTTCGGTTTCAAACCGGCATCCGGCACACTGCCCGGCCAAATGAAAGTAGCCGGCTATACGGGCAGAGGTCTGGTCAACAGCTACTGTGGCGGCGACGCCGGAACCGGCACACTGACTTCGCCGGATTTTGCAATCAGGCGGCCATTTATCAATTTCCTGATTGGCGGCGGGGGATATGCCGGGCAAACGTGTATGAATCTGCTGGTTAACGGCCGGATTGTCCGCACAGCCGCAGGCCCGAATGCGCGGCCCGGCGGCTCGGAGCGTCTGGATTGGCATACATGGGATGTCAGCGATCTTATTGGCAAAACAGCCCGCCTTCAGATTGTAGACGACAGCACCGGCGGCTGGGGGCATATCACCGTCGATCATATCTGCCAGAGTCAAACGCGGCGGCAGCTTGGCGAAAAGACATGCTCCTTTGCCATTCAAAAACGGTATTTGAATTTTCCTGTCAAAAACGGAAATCCCAAACGAACCATTCAGCTGAGCTGTCAGGGAAAGGTGATTCGGGATTTCGAGATTGAACTGGCCTCGCAGGAGCCGGATTTCTGGGTGTTTGCAGATGTCAGCGAATTCAACGGCCAAACGCTTAGTCTGACAATCGACCGCTATGATCCGGCCTGCACAACAGGTTTTGACGCTGTATTTCAGGACGATGCCTTTCCCGGACAAGAGATGCTGTACCATGAGCCGCTGCGGCCGCAGTTTCACTTTTCCAGCCGGCGCGGCTGGCTGAACGATACCAACGGATTGGTCTATTATGACGGCGAATATCACTTGTTTTACCAGCACAATCCTTACGGCTGGCAGTGGGGCAATATGAGCTGGGGGCACGCCGTCAGTCCAGATATGATTCATTGGAAGGAACTGCCGGCGGCGCTGCATCAGGATGCGTTGGGAATGATTTATTCCGGTTCGGCGGTTGTGGATGAATACAATACCGCCGGTTTTCAGACCGGCCGCGAGAAACCGCTGGTGGCCGTGTATACTTCGGCCGGCGGTGAAAATCCTTTGTCCAAAGGACAACCTTACACCCAGTCGATTGCCTACAGCAATGATCGGGGCAGAACCTGGACAAAATATCCGCACAATCCGGTCATCGGCCCGATTGCTGACAGCACGCGCGACCCCAAGGTGATATGGCATGAACCGTCCGGCCAATGGGTTATGCTGCTTTGGATCGAGGACAAAACACTGTCAGTTTTTACCTCTGGCGATTTGAAAACATGGCAGCGGCAGGGCAATATCGATGGCTTTTTCGAATGCCCTGAATTTTTTGAATTGCCGGTGGATGACGATCCAAACAATAGGAAATGGGTTGTCTATGGCGCCAGCGGCGACTATCAGATCGGCTGGTTCAACGGCACGCAGTTTGCGCCCGAAAGCGGAATCATCAAATATGAATACGGAAACTGTTTCTATGCCTCTCAAACATTCAATCACATACCGGCCTCTGACGGACGGAGGATTCAGATGGGCTGGGGGCGGATTGCAATGCCGGGAATGCCGTTCAATCAGATGATTTTGTTTCCGGTTTCATTGACCCTGCGGACAACCGACGAGGGCATTCGTCTGTTTGTCAATCCTGTTGAGGAAATCGCAAGTCTGCATCAGCAGCATTGGATGTGGAAACAGCTGACTGTTAAACCAAATGACAATCCGCTCAGCCGGATAACCGGCGAATTGTTCCACATACAGGCCGTCTTAACGCCCGATGGCGCCGATGCCTGTCGGTTTGTTATACGCGGTGTACCTGTCATCTATGAGGCGGCCTCGGAACGGCTGACCTGTCAGGGCCAATCAGCGCCCCTGAAGCGGGTGGATGGGCAAATCCGTTTAGAGATACTGGTGGATCGGATGAGTATTGAGATTTTTGCCAACGGCGGCAGAGTCTATATGCCCGTCGGCGTCAATCTGGCCGGCGGCCCCCAAACAATCGCTTTTTCTGTCGAACAGGGCAGCACCCGCATCGAAACGCTGGATATTTACACATTAAAATCAATCTGGTTTTAGCCGCTTGGGAAATTGGTATCCTTTTTCCCAGTAAACCGATACACAGTATCCTGTTCCAAAGACAGCGGGTATGCCTGTTGAGGTCGTACCTATCGACAATATATATTTTTTTGCGTAATTTGATGTGTTGTCGATAGTTGTTGATTACTCTCTTATCCTCTGTCTCTTATACTCTTACTGTCTATCTGCCAGAGCTCCCATTTCCTCCGTCAGCAGCCATTGGTCCTCGTCAGTTGCCAATGCTGTCTATGGTAGACAGTTATCCGCAAGTAAAACATATTAGATACACAATACCTGCAATCTAATTGTCCTATTTTAAAGTCGCTTTTTTCAAAACTGCTGTTTGGAGGCGATTCATACTGGATAACTTTTTTACCAAGCGGCTTCTCAGCAAAGAGGATCAAATGCGGCAACAGGTGACACGGGTATCAGATAAGATTCGCAAGGTCAGTAAGTTTTGCTTTTGTTCCATACCCAAAGCGGCCAAATGTTTCCAATCCAGCCGAAAGCAGACAAATGTGAGATCCCAGCCGGCTTTCACACTGGGGAAATTGATTGTCCTATCTGAATCGTCTGATGATGCGACTAATATCCGTTCCTATTTGTCCTGAAATATCCTGTTAAAATGATTTTGGCATTTGTGGACTATTCTGTTATAATGACATCCGTTCGCTGGGGGTGGCCTGTCTGATGGTCAGGCAGGTCTGAGAAAAACCCTTCGAACCTGATCAGGCGGTATGCTCGGTGGGCAGACCCAACCTGCGTAGGGAAGCGTTAATATGACGAAGGCGCCGCACTATATTGATCGCTTCCAGTACACAAACAGAAGCGATTTTTTTATTGGGAGTTCAGGATGTCAACACAACTGCAGCTGGCCCGTCAGGGACAGATAAGCGAGGAAATGAGGACCGTCGCACAACGTGAAGGGGTCGATGTGCATCTGATTCGTTCAGAATTAGCCGCCGGCCGGCTGGTTATTCCGGCTAATAAAATACATTTGGCTATGAATCTTAAGCCGGCAGCTATCGGACGAGCAGTATCGGTTAAAGTAAATGCCAATATCGGCTGCAGCAGCGTGCGTTCCTCACTGGATGGCGAAATTGAAAAGATGAAGGCGGCACTTGAGGCGGGAGCCGATGCGGTGATGGATTTGAGTACCGGCGGCAATCTGGACGAGATTCGACAAAAACTTATCGGGATTTGTCCTGTTATGCTTGGCACGGTACCCGTCTATGAGGTGATCGTCGGGCGGGGGGTTGAAGACATTGATTATTCGACCATTCTGCAAATCGTCGAAAAACAGGCCCGGCAGGGGGTGGACTTTTTCACCATTCATGCGGGTCTGTTGCGCGAACATTTGGAACTGATTCCGCGCCGCGTATGCGGGATTGTCAGCCGCGGCGGGGCACTGATGGCCAAGTGGATGGTTTACCACAATAAGCAAAATCCCCTGTATGAGTTATTTGACGACCTGTGTGACATAATGCGCGAATATGATGTTTGTTTCTCGCTGGGAGACGGTCTTCGGCCGGGCTGCATTGCCGATGCGACCGATGCGGCCCAGATAGCCGAACTGAGGGTATTGGGCCAGCTGACGCAGCGGGCGCAGGAAAAAGGCTGTCAGGTCATGGTCGAAGGGCCGGGACATGTTCCGTTTCATCAGATTCAGAAAAATATGGAGATGCAGCAGGATATTTGCAAGGGCGCTCCGTTTTATGTATTGGGGCCTCTGGTGACAGATATCGCGCCGGGATACGACCATATTACCAGCGCTATTGGGGCAACGGCAGCAGCATTTTATGGGGCTTCCTTTATCTGTTATGTAACGCCGCGGGAACATTTAGGCCTGCCCAATGTGTCGGATGTGCGGACAGGCGTTATTGCCGCAAAAATTGCTGCCCATGCTGCCGATGTGGCCCGAGGATTCGGCAATGCAGCCGAGCAGGACTGCCAGCTGAGCAAGGCCCGTGCCAATCTGGACTGGGAAGCACACTTGAGCAAAGCAATAGACCCCCCGACAGCCCGTGCAATGTACGAGGAAGCATGCCGGCAAAGCACCATGCCCAGCCGCGGCGGGGACGATTATTGTACCATGTGCGGACGCGAATGGTGCAGCATGCGGATCAACAAGGAACTGCAAACCCTTTAT
>JAGPMT010000054.1 GCA_018052735.1 Phycisphaerae bacterium
AAACCTTCTGCACGTGAAAAGACTCCGCCGGACAACATAATCCGCATGTGGGGGAAGGCATTGACATTGCGGATTGTATCAATCAGCATTCGCACAGAAGGGGCATCCTGTCCGTTGAATCCGTACAGCAGAAGGATGTCCGGGGCATAACCGTGGATAAATGACAGAATATCATCATGGCTGACTGAGCCGCCCAGAAAGCGGGTTTCCCATCCGTCGCTTTCAAAGAGGTCGTTAATCATTTGTCCGCCCAGTTCTGCTTGGTCGGTCTGTGCGGTTACCACAACCACCCGTTTGTTTTTGCCCGGTCTGCGGGGAAGTTTATTTTGGAGCTGGTTGACAATTGTCCGATTGATTCGTGAGGCGAAGGCCTCTTGAGCAGAATCGATTCGATCCTGACGGTATAATTTGTCAATCTCGACCATAATAGGCCAGATTATATCAATATAAACCTGATGAGCCGGCACTCCTGATTGAAGTGCTTCTTCAATGACGCTGCGGCACTGCAGTCTGTCGCCGGAAAGCAATGCGTTGAGATACCGTTCAAGAATGCTGTCTTTAATCATTTTTGCCTCACTTTTCAAATATTTAGTTTTGATGTTCGTTAAATATTAAAATAGGTAAAATAGATTAAATGGCTAAAATCTCTATCGGGGATGGACTCAAAAAAACTTTAGATAAAATGGATAAAATAGGGAAAATGCAAAGATAATCGGGCAATTTTTGAAAAGATTTATAAGTTCTTTATTTATAACAGTATATTGAATATGCGGTTAAAATAAAGACCTATAAATTCAGGTTTTTATTTTATAGAATTGGCATCAAAAAATTTCTAAATATCCCATATTAACACATGGTTTTGTCATTCAGTTTTTGAAAAAACAATTGAAGCCATGATTCTCGGATAAGTTTTTACGAAATAGTTGGACACTGTATATCTTAGACAAGATATTTTTTGCATCGAACCAACGCCACTTGCTGAATACTTCCCTCCGATGAATTGTGTTGCAACGAATGGTAATTTGCTTGACAGGGACCGGCTGTACCGGTATTGTACCCAAATCTATGTTTCAGATGCACTTAATGACTCTTTTTCGACAGGTGATCGAATGATAAAGGCCGTTATCTGGTGGGTGAGTGTCGTCTTTTTGTGTGTTTTGCCTGTTTACGCCGTCAATACAAATGAGATTGAGGCACTTCGCCAGCGCGTTCTGCAGAGCGGTACGGAGTTGTCTGCCGCAGATACGGCTGTCATTTCCCGATTTTGGTCAGCGGCTCTGGATCAGATGCTGCTGTCGGCCAACACGCAGGATATGGTTGAAGTCCGCCGGCAGCTGGAAGCACAGAAAGGCAATGAGTATCTGTCCTATTATGCAACGGCCTATATTGCTGAGGCGGCCAAAGATATACAGGCGGCTTTTCAGAACAGCCAGCGGATTGAAAATCCCCAGCAGCGTACCAATGCGGAACGCAACCTGATGATTCTAACGGCCAATCTGGCAAGTCCGAAATTGGCTCCGATTGCCATCGGCCGCATAGGCGATCCGGATGAAGTGATACGCTACTGGGCGGTCAAAGCGATAACACAGCCGGCAGTTATCGAGCAGCTGACCAAGCAGGAAGTTACACGCGACCCCCAGACTGCGGAAGCCATTCTGAATGCCTTGAAGGAGCGCATTTTAAGCGAGCCGCTGACAGAAATTCAAAAAATGATGATTGATTTTGCCGCCGCATTTAATCATCCGGCGGCACGGCAGATTCTGCTGTCGCTGGCCGAGCAGCGATTGAAGGCCTATCGCCAATGGACGGTTCAGGATGAGCTTGCAGAGGCCAAGCTGCTGACAGCGCTGGGAACGATTGCGATGCTGCATCAGGATGCTGACGTCAAGAAAACCTTCGGCAAGGCCTTTGCGGAATTGTATGCGGCGGTATTTCAACGGTATATGAAAGGCGCTGACCGTCTTTCTGCCGAACAGACGGAGCAGCTGGCTGCTGTAATCGCGGAGATAGACCAGACGGTCGTGAATAAAACCATGGGCATTCAGACCACCGTTGTTCGCACACTGCAGCGGAGAGGCCCGCTGGATTCGGATTACGAAATGCTGTTCGGCAATCGCCAGCTGGCGGGAGAGCTGGGACTGCGATTTAAATTTGATTACGGAAAAGATGCATCCGGCAAGCCGATTACATTTCCGGCGGAACTGGACCCGATGCCCGAAGCCGCAAAGTCTCCTGAATGAGCACCACTGGATTCATGTCCTGTCGTGCTTGCGAGTAAATCCTGAAAAAGCGGACAAGCTCCAAAGCGGTGATGCCGCAGGAAAGAGATCCGCATTTTTTCTGTACAGGGGGCTGTTCATGCGGCTGGATCAGTTTTAATGTTTTGTAGCATGGAAAGGCAGACTTGATTTGTCGACGCGTTATCATCGCAGCAGTAATGATTGCGTTCATCGGCAGCGGCTGTGAATCCAAACAGCCCTCGGCCGGGCAGGGGGAGGTTGTTCTCAACCAGCGGCTGGAGGCCAACATCCAGACGCTTGATCCGGCGGATGTAGGCGATACCAATTCAGATGGAGTGTGTCGAGAGTTCTATGAATCACTTTACGGCTATCATTACCTCAAACGTCCTCATGTGGTTGTACCCGAATTAGCGGAATCCCTGCCGGAAATCAGCCAAGACGGCACTGAATATCACATTCGGATAAAGAGGGGCATCTATTTTCACGATGACCCGTGCTTTCCGGACGGCAAAGGCCGAGAACTGAAAGCGCAGGATTTTGTCTATGCCATAAAGCGGCTGGCGGATGTGAAGGTGCAGAGCAAGAACTGGTACATCTTTGATGGGCGAATCGTGGGGCTGGATGCATTCCGGGAATATACGAAGACCTGCCAAAAAGGGCAGGTGGATTACAGCCGCACAGTGGAAGGGCTGTATGCCCAAGACGATTATACGCTGGTCATCAAGCTCATCCGCCCGTGGCCGCAGCTGATTTATTGGCTGGCATTTCTGCCGACAGCGCCAATGGCTCAAGAGGCGGTGGACTACTACGGGCCGGATATTGTTCATCACCCTGTCGGCACCGGGCCGTTTATCCTGAAACAGTGGCATCGCGGGGTTTATGTGGAGGCCGTACGCAATCCCCATTACCGCAGGGTTTATTACCCGTCCGAAGGGGCAGACGGTGATGCCGAAGCGGGATTATTGGAAGATGCCGGCAAGCCGTTGCCGTTTATCGATCGGGTTATCTGGCGGATTGTTACCGAAGACCAGCCGCGCTGGCTGCTGCTGATGCGGGGGGATATTGATATCAACTCGATACCCAAGGACAACTTTGGACAAGCCGTATCGATGAGTACTGACCTGACAGACCAGATGAAGCAGCGGGGGATGAAGCTGCAGCTGTTTGATGAGCCCTGCACCTTCTGGCTTGGAATGAATATGCAGGATCCCGTCATCGGCCGAAATAAACCCCTGCGGTATGCAATAAACTATGCGATTGACCGGCTGAAGTTTATTGAAATCATCCAGAGCGGCAAAGGCAAGCCGGCCTACGGATTTATTCCTGTGGTGATGAACGGCTATGATCAGTCGATTGCCGACTGGTCGCCTTGCCGGTTTGATTTGGAAAAAGCCAGAGCGTATATGAAAGAGGCCGAAAAGATACAGGGCGGTCCTATCCCGAAGCTGCGGCTGTCGATTGGACGGACCGGCACGGTCCAGAAGCAGACGCTGCAGTTTTTGAGCCGCTGTCTGATGCAGATTGGCATCCAGACAGAAATTGAGATTTACGACTGGCCGGCGTTTCTTGAAAAACTGCGGACTTCCGACCTGCAGCTTTATTTTACCGGCTGGATGGCCGATTATCC
Source organism: Phycisphaerae bacterium (assembly GCA_018052735.1). Taxonomy (GTDB): domain Bacteria; phylum Planctomycetota; class Phycisphaerae; order Sedimentisphaerales; family Anaerohalosphaeraceae; genus 4572-13. Next base: position 3,868 of record JAGPMT010000054.1, read on the forward strand.
CGATGTGGAAAGTTTTCTGGGAGTCTTTTACAGCCCCAATGCCCCGTGGCCGAACAACAGTCTTTTTCAAAATGCTGAATTCGATGCGATTTACGAGAAAGTCTGTATTATGCCCGACAGCCCGGAGCGGACGGAGCTGTACCGAAAAGCCGAACGGATTGTGGTGGAACAAATGCCGTGTGCGTTTATTTACCATCGGATTGGATATATCATTCATCACGGCTGGCTTGGCAATGTTAAAGCGGATCCCTATAAAGCCGACACAATCGGTTTCGGACAGCTGCGGTATTACAAAATCAATGCCGAGCAGCGGGATAGGTATCGAAAGATGTTCAGGTGATTTCAGGCCGCGGTATTGGGACAGCAGCTTTTAGACTGGACTTTTTTATGATTAATATGATTAAGTGGAAGGTTAAATCGGCAGGTTTTGTTGTTCTTGCGGCTTTATGCCTGTTGCCGGCGGGCTGTTCTGAAAAAGGCAGTGAATCAGATGAAGCGGTATTCCGCTATCCTTTGCCCGTCAAGGTTAAAAGTTTGGACCCCGGCAATATCGATGATGTATACAGCAACTTGGTGGTTTCCCATATTTGCGAGCCGCTGTATACCTACCATTATCTGAAGCGTCCTTTTGAAGTTATTCCGCTGCTGGCCGAAGCCTTGCCTGTTATCAGTCCTGATAAGCTGACCTATACAATCCGGATTAAGCAGGGCGTTTATTTTCAGGACGATCCGTGCTTTCCCGATCGGAAAGGCCGTCAGCTGAAAGCAGAAGACTTTGTTTTTGCGTTTAAGCGGATTGCCAATGTCCGCTATGCCAGTGTGAACTGGGGCAGCTTTAAGGAGCGGATTGCCGGTTTGGATGACTTCCGCGAGTACACCAAGCAGTTTAAGGACGAGTTTGAGGTTGATTACAGCAAAGAAGTCGAAGGCCTGCAGGCGATCGATGATTATACCCTGCAGATTCGCCTGACCAAACCGTGGCCCCAGCTTCTGGATGATTTGACCAGTGCCGCGACAGCTCCTGTTGCCAAAGAAGCGGTAGATTACTACCGCAAAGATATTATGGTGCATCCGGTCGGGACAGGGCCGTATCGGCTGAAGAAGTGGGCGCGGGGAGTTTTTCTGGAACTGGAGAAAAATCCGGCCTTTCGCGGGGACTGTTATCCTTCGGACGGCGAGCCGGCAGATGCGGCCGCCGGCCTGCTGGCCGATGCCGGCAAGACGCTGCCGTTTATTGACCGCATTGTCTTTCGGATTATTGAGGAAGAGCAGCCGGCCTGGCTTTTGTTTCTGCGCGGGGATATGGAAATGATGGGGATACCGAAAGATAATTTTGCAACAGCGGTCGATATGCAGGCCCAGCGGCCGAAGGACTTTCTGGAGCAGCGGAAGATTCAGCTGGCCATTTCAGACCAGCCGTCGCTGTATTATATTGGTTTCAATATGCAGGATGCGGTGTTGGGACAAAATAAGCCGCTTCGGCAGGCGCTGAACTATGCGTTTGACAGTGAAAAGCTCAACGATCTGTTTTATAACGGCCGATGGCGGGTGGCTCACAGCATTATTCATCCTTTGCTGAATGAGTATGATCCGAATGTTGTCAATGAGCCGTATATGGGTTTTGATATGCAGAAAGCCCGCCGGCTTCTGGCCGAAGCTCAGCGGATTCAGGGAGGACCTATTCCCGAGCTGACCATTGGGATGACCGGCGGGGATCCGTTTTCGCGTCAGTTCGGCCAGTTTGTGCAGCGGCAGTTTGAATCGCTGGGGCTTAAGGTGCGGCTGGACTTTACCGACTGGCCGACCTATGTCGAAAAGATGAACAAAGGCCAACACCAGATATTCGGCGGCGGGGGAGTGCGGTTCAGTACCCCGGATGCGCTGAATGTGCTGATGATGTTTGCTACCAAGTACTTTGCGCCGCTGGGGAATTTCTTTTTTTATTCAAATCCGGAATTTGACCGATTATACAATCAGGCGGAAGTTATGTTTCCCTGTGCGGAACGGACCCAGCTGTACCGAAAGATGGAACGAATCGTGCTGGAAGACTGTCCGGCGATTTTTACCAATCACCGCGTGCAGTATACCCTGTATCACGGATGGATCAAGAACTACAAGCCCCATCCGTATATTTATGACACGATGAAGTATATTCGGATTGACACGGCTGAACAAAAGAATTATAAGAGGCGGGTCAGGGAACTGGAAAAGAAAAAGCTATGACGGCCTATATCATCCGACGCCTGTTGTATATGATTCCGATTGTTATCGGGGTTCTGCTGCTGACATTTGTGCTCTTTACGCTTGTCGGCGGCGATATTTCGCAGCAGATTGCCGGCAAGAATGCCGATGCCGAAACCATCGCCGAGATTCGCCACGAATACGGTTTTGATAAACCCCTGTTTTTGAGCTGGGACAGCCAGTTTCTGAATCATTTCAAGAAGGCCTTTACCTTTCATTTCGGCCGGGCACTGGACCGGGAGCGCATCAGCGAAAAAATTCTCCGCGGGGTGGGGCCCTCGCTGGCGCTGACCGTGCCGATGTTTTTCGGGACTCTGGTTATTTCCATCAGTTTTGCACTGGTTGTCGCTTTTCTGCGGGGGACAGTTTGGGATCATATTATTGTGATTCTGTGTGTGGCGGGGATGAGTCTGCCGTATCTGAGCTTTATCATCTTCGGCCAGTATTTCTTTGCCTACAAGCTGGACTGGTTCCCGATATTTTACGCCCCGGACCGGCCGATGGTCAGCAGCATTGTTCTGCCGGTTCTGATAGGCATTGCTGCCGGCTTGGGTTCAAACCTGCGGTTTTACCGGACGATTATGCTGGATGAAATCCGCAGCGACTATGTCCGCACAGCATTTGCCAAAGGGCTGACCGCCCGCCGGGTTCTGTTCAAGCATGTCTTGAAAAACGCAATGATACCGATTGTAACCAACGTTGTTTTATCGATTCCTTATCTGATTTTGGGCTCATTGCTGCTGGAGCGGTTTTTCGGGATTCCGGGCTTGGGCTATCTGATGTATGAGGCGGTTTCTTCACGAGATTTTTTTGTACTGAATGCGATGACGTTTATTATGGCCCTGCTGATTGCCTTTTTTACGCTGGTGGCCGATCTCTGCTATGCATGGGTTGATCCGAGGATTAAATTTGAATAACAGTCAGCCAACAGCCGTATCTGCCGACCAGCCGGTTAAAGGCCGAAGCGGTTGAGCTGAAGGCATGCGAGTGCTCGGCAAGCGGCGGTTGGCAATTGTCCGT
>JAGPMT010000007.1 GCA_018052735.1 Phycisphaerae bacterium
TCAAGCCGGCAGGTATCCCTGCTGGATATTCTTGGCCATTGCACGCAGGTGCGGGAGGGCATGGTCAAAAAACATTTTATAGCCCTCGCAGAAGTAGCTGGGAACCTTGTGCGTACCGCTCAGCATCGCCCGGTCTTTGGGGCAGCCGCCCCGGCAGATATCCAGATAGCGGCAGACAAGACATTTATTGTCTATCTCGGCTTTTTTGCGGTTAAAATTTCGTTTGATTTCGCTGTCAGCCAGCACATCAATTTGTGCCTCCATAATATTACCCAAGCGGGTTTCACTGGTCACATAGAAATCGCAGCAGAACGCATCGCCGTTATGCTCAACTACAATATAGTCGGCACATCGGCGGCCAAAGGTGCATTCGGTCGGCGGCCTCCCAATAAGACAGCTCAGTATACTGTCAAACAGCCGTATACTGAGCCTGCGAACTCCATAGTCCAGCCAGCGATCAAAAATGCGGTTCAAAAACAAACCATATTGCTGGGGAGTAATACTATACGGGGCCGGCTTGTTCATCGCTTCTTTTGATTGCTCCACACACGGCACAAATTGAAGAAATTCAACTCCAAGCCCTGTAAAAAAATCAAATAATTCATCGGGGTGCTGGATATTGATGTTATTAAGCAGAACCAAAATATTGTATTCGGCTTTATTCCTCCGGCAGGCATCAATGCCTGCTATCACGCGGTCGAATGTCCCGTTTCCCCCTTTATCCTTCCGGTAATAATCGTGAAATTCCTTTGGACCGTCCAATGAGATTCCTGTCAGAAATCTGTTTTCGGCCAAAAATTTCGCCCAATCATCATCCAGCAAAACACCATTCGTCTGAAGCGTATTGACAATGACCTGTTTCGGGGAGGCGTATTTTTTTTGTAAGTCCACAAGCCGCTTATAAAAATCCAGCCCCATTAGGGTCGGTTCCCCGCCTTGCCAAGCAAAACTGCTCTGCTCAAAACGGCATTCCAGATAGCTTTTGACCAGCTTCTGCTGTATCTGGCTGCTCATTCGATGGGTACTGCCGCCGAAAAAATCCTGCTTGCAGGTATAAAAACAATAGTCACAAGCCAAATTGCAGTCAGGGCCGGCCGGCTTAATCAGCAGTGTAAATGGGCGCGGCATATTGATTGCGGATTCAGGGATTCAGGTTTATTTTTTGGATACGAAACGTCTTCCGGCCATCATCACTAAGAAACTTGTTGGGGCAGGTGCCGTTAGGCAGCAGCTTGCCTTCCATACACTGACTGGGAGATTCAACAGGTATCTCAAGCATGCCGTCATCGCTGAACAGCCACAGCAGCCCGTCAGGTCCCACGGCAATTCCTTCGGGCGTAAAGGCAGAACTGTTTTCAGCCCACTCGACGACAAGTGTCGGCTGCTTTTCAAAATCGCCTTCCCAACGAAACAATGCACTGGCAGTTTCAGAATCTACAGGGCCGGCCAGAATGTAAAATGTTGTATCAGCTGAATTGTATTCCATACCTCGGATGCCGCGATTATCCAGATTCCATAACAAAACCCGGCCGAATCGGGCATTGGAACCTGCAATTGCTAAATCCTGAGGATTGAGCAGCTGAACTGCTACAGCCAACTTTTCTTTTTGTCCTTTGGGTTTAAACAGCGGATTGCGAAGACCTATCAGAAGACTTTCATCGAATGGATAATAAACCAGACCTTCGATATTAAGGCCTTGTTCCTTTGGTGCCAGTTTTTCCCGCTGCTTTTTGGAAAGCGGCTGATCGAATTGTGTGGCTTGCTTAAGTATTTCCTGAACTGGAGATGGATGAGCCAGAAGCTGCTGAACCAGCGTCTTGCAAGGTTTGCCTTCGATAACCAGGCGTTCACCGCCGGTCTGGCCAGACTGGATATGCGTGCAAAAAAACCTGTACCGGCTGGGTCGTAGCTTGCCGTCTTTATTTCGACCATGAGAAGTAATCCAAAAGATTCGATCTCCAACGCGGGCTGCGGCTTCTATATCGGCTTCCGGCGAATCCGGCTCTACCTGCAGAAAAGAATCCAGATTTATCTGTTCCACCGGACTTTGCGGCCGATCTATTTGATAAATACGCAGATGATTTGATTCATCATTGGCTATGACAAAATGACTATCATCCAGAAAAACAGCAGCAGAAACATCCGCAGCACCCCAGAATTTTGTTTCCTCAGCAAATGTACTGCTGGCCAATAATATTGCCAGTGCATATAGGACATTAAACATCGACATATCCGTCATTTTTTTATTTTTCATATATAAAATTATAACCTTTTCTACTACAAAATCAAACAGCAAAAAAATAATATATTTAGGTCTAATTTGGCGAATATTTGTAATAAATTCCATATTTTTACAGTCATTTTTTAATTTTTTTAGTAAAAATGGAATTGACAGAGACACAGTGTCCATTATAATAATTTGCTTTCATTAGATACCGTATTATATCAGTAAGCTGTTTGGGATAATAATATTCTGCGTACAGATAAATACGGTATATCGAGTCGGATTATTTGCCGATGCGGGAAAAACTAAACTTATAAATTGGTGCAATATGAAGAGTACTTTAGCAAAGAAAGAATCTGTGCAGCGCAACTGGCGCATCGTGGATGCAGACGGGGCTGTATTAGGGCGTTTGGCCTCCAAGGTTGCCATGGTTTTAATGGGTAAAGACAAGCCGATTTACACGCCGCATGTAGATACCGGTGATTTCGTCATCGTGGTCAATGCAGAAAAGGTTCGCTTGACCGGACAGAAAGCCGATAAAAAGGAATACCAGACCTACAGCCGTTATCCGGGCGGTCAAAAGATCATCCCATTCAAAAAAATGCTTCAGCAGCATCCGGAACGGGTAATTGAGCTGGCAGTTCGGCGTATGCTTCCCAAGAGTACGCTTGGTGCCCATATGTTTAAGAAATTAAAAGTCTATCGCGGCCCAGAACACGCTCATGCTGCTCAGCAGCCGCAGAAAATGGAACTGTAATTTATCAGCTGATTACGGAAAGCATATATGACTGAAACAAAAAATGACGGTCTTCTGATTAATCCGAACATCGTTACTAACACAGCTGCACAACCCAGCGGCACAAAGGCCGTTCCCGACAAAGGCGGTTTTGTATGGGGTACTGGCCGGCGTAAAAGCAGCGTTGCCCGCGTACGGGTTAAACCGGGCAAGGGCATCGTTACCATTAATGACCGGCCTGTTCACGATTATTTTAAGCAAATCAAAGACCAGGACGCTGTGTGGGCACCGCTTAAAGCTACCAATACCCTTGGGGGGCTGGATGTCTTCGTGAACGTTACAGGCGGCGGTACAACGGGACAGGCAGGAGCTGTGATGCTGGGAATCGCACGAGCACTGAAGAATTTTGATCCCAACCTGCTCAAACCGCTGCGTGACGGCGGCTATCTGACACGCGACAGCCGAATGGTTGAACGCAAGAAGCCCGGCAAACCCGGCGCTCGCAGGAGTTTCCAGTTCTCGAAACGTTAATTTGCATCCACAGCAATAATCGAGTACAATAAGCCGCCGAATCAGGCGGCTTTTTTTATTCATCGAATTTTAGAAAAAAGGATTTATACAATGATACGAGCAGCAATTATTGGTGCCGGCGGTTATACCGGTGTAGAGTCGATCGAAATTCTGTTGCGGCATCCCGAGGCGAAAGTTAGCTACCTGACCGCCCTTCCGGAGGAATGCATGCATGTTGCAGATATGTTCGGCCAGCTCCGCGGCCGTCTGGATATGATGATTGAGCCGCTGGATCTTGACAAACTGGCTTCCAAAGCAGATGTCGCTCTGTGCTGTCTGCCTCATAAAGTTTCCATGAGCTTTGTGCCCAAGCTGCTGGCCACAGGCATTAAAGTAATTGATTTCAGCGCTGACTACCGCATCAAAAACGCAGCGGTCTATGAAAAATATTATGAACCCCACACGGACAAAGAGAATCTGTCGCATGCTGTTTACGGCCTGCCGGAGCTGTTTCGAAGTGAAATCAAGGGGGCTCGTCTGATCGCCAATCCGGGCTGCTATCCAACAGGGGCATCGCTGGCCCTGGCGCCGCTGCTGAAGCATGGCTTGATTAAAACCAGCGGCATTATAGTCAGTTCCGTTACCGGTGTTTCCGGCGGCGGCAAAAAACCCTCGCCGAATTTCCATTTTCCGTATATGAACGAAAATATTTATCCATACGGAGTGGGGGTTCACCGGCATATGCCGGAGATGGAACAGGTGGCCTCAACATTGGCCGGAAAAACCGTGGAACTGCTGTTTCAGCCGCATGTTGGGCCATTTGACCGGGGAATTTTATCCAGTACCTACAGCGATCCTGTCGGCACAATAACAGCCGACGAGGTGATGACGCTGTATCAGGATTTCTACAAAGGCGAACCGTTTGTGCAGGTTCTATCCAAGCCCCCTGCCGTCAAACATGTTGCCAAAACCAATTACTGCCATATATTTCCAACAGTCGCCAAAGGCAAAATCGTTGTGTTCTCCGTTATCGATAACTTAATCAAGGGTGCTTCAGGGCAGGCAATTCAAAATATGAATATTCTTTTTGGACTCCCGGAAACAATGGGGCTTGAATGAATTCAGTGAATTCAGGTGCAGTAAAGGTTGCTACTTGTCAGTTTCCCGTATCTGCGGATATCGCATCCAATGCTTCCTTCATTCGGACATTGATGCGGCAGGCCGCCGAGCAAGGGGCTGAGATTGTTCATTTTTCCGAATGCGCCTTGAGCGGTTATGCTGGTGTTGATTTTGATTCATTTGAGGGATATAACTGGGATCTGCTGGCGGAGAAAACCCATGAAATTATCGCCTTGTCCGGTGCACTGCACATCTGGACTGTTTTAGGCAGTACCCATCGTTTGACAGAACCGCATAAGCCCCATAACAGTCTGTACCTTATCAGTCCAGATGGACAGCTGGCAGACCGCTACGACAAGCGGTTCTGTACGGAAAATGACCTCAGCTATTATACGCCGGGCAGTCATTTTTCATTCTTTAATATAAATGACGTTAAATGCTCGCTGCTGATTTGTTTTGATTTACGCTTCCCGGAACTGTACCGGGCATTATACAAGGAAAACGTCCGCTGCATTTTTCAGTCATTCTATAATGCACGGCAGAAAGGCCCAAGCATCCATTCCGAAATAATGCGCCAAACCATGCAGGCCCACGCTGCAATGAACGGCTTTTGGGTCAGCATGTCTAATTCCTGCGGCTGGTTTTGCCCATATCCGTCCTGCTTCATTCAGCCGGATGGACGAATTGCCGCCCAGATGGATGAACACCGGGAGGGTTTGATGATCAACATTGTCAACCTGCAGGAGAATTTCTATGATCCCTCTGCTCTGTTTCGGGATATGGCTATCGCCGGCAAACTGAATAACGCTTTAGAAGTGATAGACGATCCCCGTTCAACTGATCGGCATCATCTATAATCACGGCTTATCTTGTATTACCCCTATTCTGCCCGCCGTATCCGCTTTGACTATCCTCATCTGCCCGCGACGGAGCCATCAGAAGATCCTCAATGGAATACACACGTGTCTTATTTTTTTCCTGCAGCCCCACGCGTGTACCAAGTGTTAAAATACCCCCTTCTGCAGCAAGGACAGGCTTTACTTGCCCGACAGCAACTGAACGCAGGATGCTGTCCAGTACCTGCCCGAGACGCATGCGTCCAAAACCTTCGACGCCGATAGGCGTATCTTTCTCAACCAATGCATTAGCCTGCAGATCTCCCCATAAAACCACCAGCGGCAAACGCGGCACTACAGAACCGCAAAGAAAATCCAATGCTTCAGAAAATGGAGTATCGCTGCGGAGCGATGAACAATCCACCGGAGTATCAAGAAGCGTCTGCAACGAAACTCTGCGGGTACGGACAGCTGGATACCGCACATCAGCAGGCAAAAGATTTGCGGATATTGCTGAAGCGGGCCTTGGAAGAGAGGACGGTTGAGTGTTTTGTGAAAATGCCTGCTCCGGCGTAGGTGCCAAACTGGGATTCTGCTTAATCAGTCGCAGGGATAAATCATTGCCGTCAGCCCATACATCGGCCTCGACACGAAAGTAATTGCGGAAAACAGGGTTGCGAAGCTCTATTTTTCGAGCAGTTGCAAGCTGCTCTTTGAAAAACTGTGCATCGGAATCCGTGGCATTCTGGGGTGAAATTCCACGTAAAAATACTTGAAAGCGTACAGAAGGAGCGGGTTCATACCCTTTCAGACGGCAAAGAAAAGATACAGGTGTAAGAACTCGGATGAACTCTTCAACCTGATAGGTTTTGGTTGAGCCGGCAGCTGAAAGCGGGCCCAAGCAGCTTATTATGCCGACAGATGTGAGATAGAAAAACAGTTTTTTCCGCTGCTCACTTAACATTTATACCCAATGGTTAGCCAGTTTTAGGAGTCCTTTATCTGGAGTTCAGCAAGATGTCTTTCAATCGCCTCAAGCTGCTCTGTTAATTCGCGAAGCTTCTGACGCGCCTGCTGAACAACTTCGGGGGCCGCCCGCGCTACAAAGTTCTCATTCGCCAATTTCGCTGCCAGCGGCTTGATTCCTTTCTCGACAAATTCTTTCTGTTTTTGCAGCCGCTGACGTTCCGCTTCGGGATCAACAACATTATGAACAAAAAGCTGTACTTCTTCAACGATAGCCGCAGCAGCATTGTTCGGCTTTTTAAAGTCTGGCTGCGCCTGAAACTGCCCTACATTGGCAAGCTGTTGAACTAAGCTGCGGTTGTCATTCAGCACTTGGCATACTTCCATAGGAGCGGCCGCTGAACAATCCAGCGGCTTTGACGGGGCTATCGTATAGCGACTGCGAATATCGCGAATCGCTCGCACTATATTCTGGACAGTCTCTATCTTCCTTTCGCTTATGGAGTCAACCCATTCTGCTGTATATTCCGGCCATTGTGCAATCATAATGGATTGGGCCGGCTTAAGGGACATCAGACCCTTAAGACCGCGCTGAGGTGCTATGGAGTTGAGATTCTGGAAAATACCCTCCGTAATAAACGGTATAAAGGGATGCAGAAGCCGCAGAATCTGATCCAGCACAAAAGCAAGCACATTCTGGGCAACCGGTTTTTGTTCCGGATTCTGCATACGCGGCTTAATCCATTCGAGATACCAATCACAGAAATCATTCCAGAAGAACTTGTACACTTCATTCAAGGGCTCGTTAAACTTATATGCCTCCAGATCCCTCGATACACTGGCAACAGTTCGGTCAAGCCGGGATAGAATCCAGCGGTCGGTAATGTCCATTTGCGAAGCAGTAAAGGCATTTATATCAACTCCTTCAAGGTTCATCATCGCAAAGCGGGAAGCATTCCACAGCTTGTTGCAGAAATTTCGCCCCAGATCAAATTTGGGCGAACTGTTTACTTTGCGTCCATCCGGCAGCTCCAGTTCGGTAACGGGCATTCGTATATCCTGCGTATCCGTTGTCATGCTGGCTAAGGTAAACCGCATTGCATCTGCCCCGTGACTGTCAATCGCCACCAAAGGATCAATACCGTTGCCCAGACTCTTTGACATTTTGCGACCAAAGCCATCCTGTATCATTGCATGAATATAAACGTCGCTGAATGGTATATCCCCCACGCAGTATTGCCCCATCATTACCATCCGCGAAACCCACAGCGTGATAATTTCCCGTGCCGTACAGAGCACATCGGTCGGATAAAACGTTTTAAGGGTAGCATTTTCATCCGGCCAGCCCATCGTGCTGAACGGCCATAATGCAGAAGAAAACCATGTATCCAGCACATCCTCATCGCGCAGCCAGCCTTCGGCATCGAGGGCTTGTTCGATTTCTTCACAATCTGCTTTCACACAGGCGTACGTCAACGACTGCTGTTCGTTTTGAACAATGGCTGTAAATACAGCGTTGGGGAAGGGATTTTTATGATTGCCTTCTTTTGACCAGACCGGTATCCGATGTCCCCACCAGAGCTGTCGGCTAATAGGCCAGTCGCGAAGATTTTCCAGCCATGTTTGATAGGTCTTGGCATACCGCTGGGGATAAAATGTCAGCCGGCCTTCCAGCAACGGTACAAGTGCCAATCCAGCCAGCGAGTTAACCGGAACATCAGTTCCTTTAATGAAGGTTACGCCGTCCCGCGTTTCCGTTTCGCATTTGACTTCTGGCAGTTGACAGCTGATATTGGGAATCGGCTTTTTAACAGCAATATACCACTGGTCTGACAAATACGGTTCAATCGGCACATGGCTGCGGTAGCTGTGACCGACTTCATGGGAATATTCCCGCACATCTTCCAGCAGGTTTTCCTGCCTGAACCATTCGACAATCGCTTCACGGGCTTCAAAACGGTCCAGTCCAATCACATTTTCGACATCCGGATTTTTAATGTCTTCCCAGTCCGTCCAGCCGTATTTTTCGCTGATGGAACCGTCCGGTGCCATCACATTGATTACAGCCAAACCATGCCGCTGACCAATCGCCCAGTCGTCTGGATCGTGCGCCGGTGTAACCTTCAAAAAACCAGTTGAAAACTTCGCCTTTTCGTCTGGACTGTCTGGATTGGGCAGAACGACATGTTCATCAGCGATAATCGGAATCAGCCGGCCGACTATCGGCAAGCGCACGATTTTGCCCACAAGATATGTAGCCCGCGGATCAGCCGGATTCATTGCGACCGCCGTATCCCCCAGCATTGTTTCCGGGCGGGTTGTCGCCACGGTAACATATTCAACTTTTCGGCCGTCGATAATAGCAGGCGTCTGGAGAGGATATTTCAGATACCAGAAAAATCCTTGAATAGTCTGATGCTCAACCTCATCATCCGCCAAAACAGTTTGCGTGGCGGGATCCCAGTTGACAAGCCGCTTGCCCCGGTAGATTAATCCATCCTTAAAGAGATTGAAAAAAACCGTTCGTACAGCTTTGGCACAGACTTCATCCATCGTAAAACGCGTCCGCGTCCAATCACAGGAACAGCCCATACTCTTGAGCTGCCCGAGAATGCGGGCTTCATACTCATCCTTCCAAGATTGAACATGGGAGACAAATTCATCCCGTCTGAAATCCGTGCGCCGCTTGCCCTGTTCAGCCAGAAGGCGTTTTTCCACAACGGTCTGGGTGGCAATACCCGCATGATCTGTACCGGGCATCCAAAGCGTGTTATACCCCTGCATACGCCTCCACCGGACCAGTATATCCTGAAGGGTATTGTTCAGCGCATGCCCTAAATGCAGTGCCGCCGTAACATTCGGCGGTGGAATCACAATTGAATAGCTGCCCTTCGGCGAAGCCGCTTGTTCATCGGCATGAAAATACTGTCCCTTTTCCCATAGTTCAGCGGTCTGACGCTCCACAGAAGACGGATCATAAATCTTGGGTATCTCACGCATCATTTCTCAATTCCTGTCTTGGGCTCTTTTTCAAATAAAAAGTCCCGGCATATTTCTGGCCGGGACTTGTATTGTAGCCAATATCTTTTGGTTGTAAAGGGTTAGTCCAATTTGAGCGTCATCAGAAATTCAGCATTGGAACGGGTCTTGGCCAGACGGTTCTTGAGCAGTTCAATGGCTTCAACCATATTCATTTCGCTGAGTACTTTTCTCAAACGATATACAAGCTCCATTTCCCGCGGATCAAGCAGGAGCTCCTCGCGGCGGGTGCCGCTCTTGCTGATATCGATAGCCGGAAATGTCCGCCGCTCGACCAGTTTGCGGTCCAGATGCAGCTCCATATTGCCTGTTGCCTTGAATTCTTCAAAAATAACCTCATCCATCTTTGAGCCGGTATCAATTAAGGCCGTTGCAATGATGGTCAGTGAACCGCCGTTTTCGATATTTCGGGCCGCACCGAAAAAGCGTTTGGGCATCTGCATCGCATTGGCATCCACGCCGCCGGTCAAAATCTTGCCGGAATGCGGCATTTCGGTATTATATGCCCGCGCCAAACGGGTAATCGAATCCAGCAGAATAACAACATCTTCTCCATATTCCACCATACGTTTGGCCTTTTCGATAACCATCTCCGCAACCTGACAGTGGCGGCTGGTCGGCTCATCAAATGTCGAGCTGATCACTTCTACATCATCGGCCGTCTTTCGCTGCATATCGGTTACTTCTTCCGGACGCTCATCGATCAGCAGCACAATGAGTTTGACTTCGGGATGGTTATGACTGATGGCATTGGCAATCTTTTGAAGCAGAACCGTTTTGCCTGTACGAGGCGGAGCAACAATCAGGCCGCGCTGGCCTTTGCCGATTGGAGTAATCAAGTCGATAATACGCATGCTCAGCTCTTCCGGCGTTGTTTCGAGAATCAGCCGTTCTTCGGCGTGCAGCGGGGTTAAGTCTCGGAAAACAACTTTTTCGGCCAACTTATCCGGCTCTTGATAGTTAATTGCCTCGACGCGCAGCAGGGCAAAGTATTTTTCGCTTTCTTTGGGGGGACGAATCTGGCCTTGGACAATATTGCCGCTGCGAAGGCCAAACCGGCGGATCTGGGAAGGAGAAACATACACATCATCCGGCGAAGCCAGATAGTTGTATTTCGGACTGCGCAGAAAACCAAAGCCGTCCGGCAGAATTTCCAATACACCCTCTCCATACATTAAGCCGTCCTGACGAATCCGTTCTTTGAGAATGCGGAAAATCAGCTCCTGTTTGGTCATCCCCATGTAATCGGTAATGCCTTCCTTTTTTGCCAAAGCATGCAAATCTGTAACTTCAAGATTCTGCAGATCGGCAATATGAAGGTTGCCGCGTTTAATGCGTTCATACTTAGCATGGGTTGATTCTTCTTCTGTAAGGGTTTTTGGTTCTTCGGCTGCAGGAGCTTCTGACGCCGCTAATTGTTTTTCTTCGGCGGAAATGTCTTGGGATATTTCCTCAACCGTTTGATCCGGCTGAATCTCGGTCTGCTGGCTGGACTGTTCAGGGGCTTCTGGCTGGGTCGCTGTATCTTTCGGATTGCGTTTCTTTCTTGTTTTTGCCGTTGTCTTGGCCATTGTTTCTCCTAATTTATAGAAATAGTTTCATTATTCTATCCTGTAAAGGGTCAAAATCACAGGAATGCTTATTAATCTTCTGCCTTAAAGCAGCTCTACTTACTTTTTATGGCAACCAACCACAGCTTCTCGAAACTGTGTGTTATGCGATGGGATTTCAACGCTGTATCTAACTCCATCTATGTAATTACTATGAATCTACATTTCGGTTATTTCGGCATATAAAATTAACAATTGCCCGCCCCTGCTCTGCCAAGGTATTTTACCGATATAAACTACTTATTTCCTGTAATTGTTGAGAAGATTTTTACGACTTGCTCTGCCAGCTCTGACTCGTCAGAATTGTTTATAATCCTATAATGTGCCATTTGCCGCTTTTTGTCCAGAGAAATCTGGAATTTTTCTCTTTTTTTTATCTGTAAGAGGTCAATTTTGCCGTTTTTGCAAACTCTCTGCAATTTTTTTTCTTCATCACATTCAACAAAAATTAAAAAGTCGCACTTTTTATCCCATCCCACTTCCAGTAAAAGCGGCATATCAATCACAATTCCCCGGACATTGGGGTCAGTACTAAAGGAATCTAAAAGTATTTGGCATTGCTGCAGAATCCGAGGATGAATTAGCCGACACAAAAAACCCAATTCATCTGGATTCGAGAATACCCGTTCTGCAATTTTTTTACGTTCAATCAAGCCTGAAGAATTCAATATTTCCCTGCCATACCTATCCGTTATATCCCGAATAATTTCAGATTCATTCAGAACTTGATGGGCGATTGAGTCGGCATCAATCACCCTGCACCCAAGACGTTCAAAATGTTTGGCAACGGTACTTTTCCCAGAAGCAATGCCGCCCAGAATACCAATAATTGGTGGTGTCATCGAGGCAAAGTTAATCAATGTTTGAGAGTGTGTCAAGAAAAGAAATGGGGAACGCTGTTAGCGTTCCCCAGAAGACCAGCCCTATTATTCATCAAAGATGTCATACCACAACCGCCTGCATAGTGTGCTTTTTTCTAAGCGCCTTATTCAGACTCTTAAGCACATAGTTTTGTACAACGCTCTCCCAGCCCATGTGACGGGCCAATTCGTATCCTGACTGCAGCAGGTGGTTCAATTCTTCGTCATTTTTGGGCAGTCTGGCACAGATTTCCAGAGCAACTTTCTCGCTGATTTTGTGTTCTATTCGATCTCGATAAAGCCGATCAATACGCAGCATTTCTTCAACATCCATGCCGGCGTCGCCATTTAATTCGGTATAATCGGCAAAAATAACATTCGGGACCATCTCGCTGCCGGCAACGGCCTTGACAAAGCCTGCGCAGCCGCAGACATTGGTCACAACACAAATGCCTCCGAAAGTAAGCGGCTCAAGCTGCGCAATACCAAACGGCTCATATATGCTTTGGCCGAATTCGACATCGCTGCCCTTTCGTATATCCATAAACTGCATATCCGCAGGCATTCGGTAGCCGCAGGAGGCCTGGTCAAATCCAAACTGATTAATAAAGATAACCTTGATATTGCGGCTTTTGGCATTAAATTCCTGAACACCGACATAAAAAGCTGCTTCACCCCCGGAAAGATCCGGCATTCCTTCGCGATGCGCCACCGGCCATTTATACGCAGCTTCCATTTGGTAAATGTCCTGCTCCCGCCGGCGATGCGTTTCTGTACTCAAGACAAGCAGAACCGCTGTCCGGTTGAGTGCATTCAATTCTCGATCCATATGTTCCAAAACACGCAGATCGCGCCATAGTCCCTTGCTTAAAACAAGCCGGGTTACATGAGTAAAAACAAAATCCGGCTTCCACCCCAGCAGATTCTGGCAATACTGCCGCAGCTTATCCCGTGATTCATGTTTTTCGGCAACTGTAATTTGATAAGCGGGAATGCCGTTGTAGGTCAAATCAATATCGGCTGTGGCGAATTCGGGCGCCAAGAATCGTAATTCATCGACTACACAATTACCGACGGCCAGAATATTATCACAATATCGGGCGGCGTTTACCAATGCATATTTGAAGAAACTGCTCTGGTCCCCAAAAACTTCATTGACATAGAGGTCTCGCTGATGAGCTTTTTTGATTACATTATAAAACATCGTATCGTGTCCCGGATGCTCTTCAACAATTTTCCGCATCGGAGCCACTTCGTGCGCGTAAAAAACCGTCTTGAAATCAAAGGGATCCAAAACAGCAGCCAATGCTGTAGGCATGCCCATAAATTCGTGGGCGACTATAATCGTCGGCTTATCCGGCTCGGCTGCTCCGATGGCCTTCAGCGCTTCGATAGCAGGAAGCGCCAGCCGCACCCATTGCTCATAATCCCAATAATGCTCATAGCGGTCGCTTCGGATACCGAACTCCCTGAACATTGCCCCCTTTAACTGATCAACCGGCGATTTCTCCATCCGGGTTACATCAATCAGCAGAATCTCCGGCTGGCCGGCAATGCCGTTCATCGGATCGGTAAACCGTCTTCGGCCATAGACAATTTCGACATTGAATGCATCTTCAATCCGCCGAAAACTGGAAACATAACTGCTTCGAATTAATCCATCCAGAGAAGAATACAAAACTTCTCCGCCCGGCCCCAGACGGCTAAAAACATTTCCTTCTGTTGAAAATAATGGGCTTATTAAAATTGTTCTGCCAACCGCCTCATTATAGGCGGGGCTGGTAAACATTCCTTGCAGAACAGCTCCAATACCCCCGATTTTTCCTGTGGCCTCGTGAGTAACATGCACAACCGTTGGTTTTTGAACCATTTTTTAAATCCCCATTATAACCTTGTTACATTGTTTGCAAATACTCTGCTGCTGACAAGGTTTCCTTGTCTATTCATAATAAAATATAGAGAATAAAAGTCCACTTGACCAAATATATATCGGTATTTTTACGGTTAGAAAATTAAGTGGTTCGTTCTTATCTGAAATACTATTTTTTACCGGACCAAATATATTAATTCCAATGTATTTTAATCATGTATTTCAAATAGGTGTCCTAACCATTTCTGACGTAAAATTGTTTAGTTCCAGAAATGATAAATTCAGTGATGATGGCGTCAGTCAGAATTACCCAGCAGCCGCTTTTTTCAATTCTATCCTGTTTATTCCGAGACTTGGATAAAGGCATGTCCCAGATGCTCAACAATATCGGAAGCAATCATGCTAACTTGTCCGCGGATTTTCGCAGCAGCATCACCAGCCAAACCGTGTATATACACTCCCAGTACAGCCGCATCAAACAAAGACAATCCCTGCCCTGCCAATGCCGCAATTACACCGGTCAGTACATCGCCGCTGCCTGCTGTTGCCATGCCAGGATTTCCGGTGTCGTTAACATACAGGCGCTCTCCATCCGCAACCGTTGTACCAGCTCCCTTGAGAACAACAATGCTCTTTGATTTCCGAGCAAATTCAGACGCACAGGTTTGGCGATTCTCCGGCATCGGTTCACGAAAAACGCTTTTCCACAGCCGCTGCATCTCGCCGGGATGAGGAGTCAGAATAACATCTGCCTTTTTCTTATCAAGCCATCCCCCGGAACCCCCGCACTGGCTGAGCACATTGAGTCCATCCGCATCAATCACTAATTTCAAACCCTCTGCTTTAATCAAACAAAGCAGCGTTTCCTTAACACCTGCGCCCATTCCTGCACCCGGTCCAAAGGCAATGACATCATTTTCAGCAAGCATTTGGTTGATAACCGCCGCATCTTGAGCGGACATCCGGCCGTTTGAATCTTGCTTCAATGCAATCGTGGTATAGCAAGGATTGACAGCTGCAACAATCGGCTGCACAGAAGCGGGCACTGCGACGCGCACCAGTCCTGCTCCGCTCCGCAAAGCAGCGATTCCTGCCAGCGCCGGGGCTCCGCTGTATCCTATACTGCCCCCCACAATCAGAACCTTGCCGAATGTTCCTTTATGACCATCAGCCGGCCGCGGGGAAAGCTTTGGAATAACAGTAATTGTCTCCATCTTCGCAAGTCATAAATAATGTTAGAACAGCTCTTTCTGCTCGATTTTATACTGAATCAGCTGAGCCCGCTTTCGAGCAGCCTGCGTCAAAAACTTCTCTATTTTCTTCTTATCCTCACTGCGAACTGCATCCTGAATCAGCCGTAATTGTGTAATCAGTCTTTCAATTCCTGCAACACAGTTGGCCGGATTGGTCATCAGAATATCCGTCCATATATCTGCTGGCCCGGAAGCAACACGGGTGGTATCAATAAAGCCGCGGCCAGCAAACTTCATATCCTGCAGTGTATTCGCATTCACAAGAGCGGCTGCTGTAAGGTGCGGTAGATGGCTGACTCTCCCGAGAATACGATCGTGGTTTTCCGGTGACATCACTATAACCGTACAGCCCAGTCGTGACCAAAACCACCGAAGAAGCTCGATAGACGTTGTACTTGTTCCATTCGTTTTTGTTAATATGCATCGGGCATTTGTCAGTAAATCATCGCGGGCAAATTCAACCCCACGTTTCTCAGAGCCGGCTATGGGATGAGAGCCGACATAACTGACCTTTTTGGGCAAATATTTTTTAGCCCAATGGTGCGGCAGGAGTTTGGTCGATCCTACATCGGTTACTATACACCCATCTTTCAAATATCTCGATATTTCTAAAAAGTAATTCTTGAATGTCTGTATTGGTGTTGCCAAAATTACAATATCCGCATTTTTTACTGACTCCTGCAAGGTTTCGGCAATTTCATGTGCAACTCCGGCCTCACGAGCCTTCTGACGCGTCTTGGCACGATGGCTGTAGCCAATAACCTGTGCTGACGGCAACTCCCGCTTTACAGCAAGGGTAACACTTGCCCCTAAGAGCCCCATCCCGATCACACTAATCTGTTTTAAGTTAATCATATTTAAGAACTTACAATAAACAGAGAACAATTGGCACTGCTTAAATAAGTACCTTGCTTGTGTTGATATGTCAATTTTTTTCTTCCTTTTGACCTATTAAATATGGTATTATTTTAGAACCATTGGTTGCCGGTAAGCGGCAGGAAAAACATTCTGGTTCGCCCTTGAGGCGAACAGTTTTTTTAAATTTAACAAAAAGCTGAATCGAATGAAAAAAGAAGATACTATAGATACAATAAACATTGTAAAACAATACTTGCCGTTCGAAGAAGAAATTGCTGCTATCGATCGGCAGATTGAAATGCTCAAACAGCAAAACGGACAAAATTCGCTGCAGGGTAAAAACGGTTATCAAATTCGTGCGCTCCAGGTACAGCAAACTGAAGTTCTCAAAAAAATCTACTCTTCTTTAACTCCATGGCAAACAGTACAAGTTTCGCGGCACCCGCAGCGGCCGATTTTAAGTGATTACCTGAATCGGATGTTTAAGGATGTTCGGGAGCTTCATGGAGACCGGTGCTTTGGGGATGATCGGGCGATTATTACTGCTTTGGGGCAAATCGGGCATCAAAAAGTCATGATTGTCGGCCAGAATAAAGGCCGAGATATCAAGGAAAAAGTGGCCTGTAATTTCGGCTGTCCGAATCCGGAAGGTTATCGGAAAGCACTGGCTAAAATGAAGCTGGCAGAAAAATATGGACTTCCGATTGTTACATTGATTGATACGCCAGGCGCCTACCCCGGCGTGGGCGCTGAAGAACGCGGACAGGCACAGGCCATCGCAGTAAATTTAATGGAGATGGCGCGTCTGCGCACACCTATAGTATGCGTTATCATTGGAGAAGGCGGGTCGGGAGGAGCATTGGGAATCGGAGTTGGTGATAAAATCGCTATTCTGGAATACGCTTACTATTCTGTCATTTCTCCCGAAGGGTGTGCGGCTATTCTCTGGCACGACGGAACAAAAGCCCCTCAGGCAGCCGAAGCTCTAAAATTGACCGCAAAGGATCTGCTTAAACTTGGACTGGTCGACTCTATCATTCCTGAACCGCTGGGCGGCGCACACCGAAACATTCATGACACCATTTATAATGTTGAGCAATTTATGATTCGCACGCTTGCGCAATTAAAACGCTTCAGCATTGACGCGCTTCTTGAGAATCGTTACAAAAAGCTGCGGCAGATAGGTGCCGATTGCGTTAAAATCTCTTCTCTTACTTCTGCCACGGACACCAAACGAACCGGTTCAGACCTTGCCTTGCTCAAGGAAAAACTGGACAAACTTTCATCGGAACAGATATCAGCTTCTTTCGGGGTATAAAAAACCGATTCTGGTATTGGATTGGTGTTTTGAATTTATGCCTCAGTGTTCAGCTGCCGAGGATCCATTCCTTCTTCAATGGCCTGTATCTTTCTAACACGCCGCAGATGACGGCCTGCAACAAACTCTGTTGTCAGCCATGTTTCCACAATTTTCCGCATCATCGTAGGGCCAATTAAATCTCCAGACAGACACAGCACATTGGCATCATTATGCTCACGCGACAGTTTGGCTGCCAGTTCGTCGTAGCACAAGGCCGCCCGAATCCCTTTTACTTTGTTAGCGGCAATGCTCATCCCAATCCCTGTTCCGCAAACAAGAATTGCCCGATCGGCCTTTTTTTGGGCCACTGCGGTAGAAGCCGCATATGCCATATCCGGGTAATCTACCGGCTGGTCAGCGTTGATGGAATAATCAATACATTCAAATCCCAGCTGCGATATGATTGCTTTTATCTGCTCTATGGCATTAATGCCTCGATGATCGTTGGCTAGCGCTACTTTCATAAAAGTTCATCCGTTCTCTCTGCTATGGCCGCTTGTATCTGCCTGAAACATGCTTCATAATCTTCCCTGTCCAACCCAACCGGATCCTCTATCGGCATCCCCCTTTTATCCAAAAGAAAACACCTGCTGTCGGCCGATGGGCACAGCCGCACTACCTCATCCCTATGATGGGGACTCATTACATAAATTACATCGCTCTGTTCGGCCAAATTTCTTGTTAAAAGCCGGCTATGATGGCCTGTCAAGTCAATTTTATAGCTGCGGCAGACTTCAACTGCATAGCGGCTTGCCGGGGCACCATCAAAGGCGACAACCCCTGCTGAGTTTATTATATATCCTAAACGGCTAAGTTCGTCAACTGAACAGCCCAAAATATCAGCAAAATATTTCCTGCAAATACCCTCTGCCATTGGACTGCGGCAGGTATTGCCAGTACATACAAACAAGATACGCAAAGTCGCTATATCTCGTATTACGCTGTCTGGGACGGCACCCGACCGAAGGATGTGTATACCGCTTTTACCAACCTTAACCACAGTACTGCTCTTGTTATAACATATTCTTTCGTCAGGGGTATCAACAATGCATTCAATTTTACCATTAAAATATGTCAAAACCTGCTCAGCATTGATTGCCGGATTCTGACCAGACAGGTTGGCGCTGGGAGCAACCACAGGAAATTGAGACGACGAAAGGATAGCACAGGCAATTGAATGCGCCGGGTAACGAATCCCGACAGTTCCATCTGAGTACAACAAATCAATTACCTCTTGAGGCAGAGTTTGGGTGATATGCTTTAATCCCTTTTCGTTACATTCGAATACAATTGTTACTGGACCGGGCAGAATACGGCTCACAAGCTTGCGGGCTTGGGCATTCATTACAGGGATGTATTTTGACAGCTGTTCATAATTGCCCACATGCAGGGTATAACGCTTGTCCGCAGGACGCCCTTTTAACTGGTTAAGACGCTGGATTGTACTTAATTCCACCCTGCAGCCAACCCCATAAACAGTTTCAGTCGGAAATGCAACCAGTGCCCCTTGGTCAAGCAATTGTGCCGCTTCTTGAACAGTTTCATCTTTCGGATCGTAAATTTTTAGGATTTTTGTCTCCACAATACTCTCTTTGCAAAATCCGACAGCCTGAAATCATTTTAATTTCCGGTTCTCAAAACACCGGGAATTGTAGAGAGCGAAGTCTCAATCTGGCCTGTAGCAAGGTTGTATCGAATAGCCGGCACGCGTGCTCCATCCAGTCGGCAGGGATTTGCTTCCGTTCCGTTTATGATCAGCCATCCTCCCCCGGCTTGAGCATCATAATCCAACGTTTGGCCAATCAACTCGTGAAGCGTTTTGGTCTGATCGGCATTATTTTCCCGATATACAATTCCCTGATTGGTAAAAACTTTTGCCAACATAGTACGGCCGGCGGAATCGGCCGCAAAATCCAGATTAAACTGGATCGAATTGACATAGATAAATCGTTCCGGCTTCTTCTCAAGCAGCGGTATATAAACAAGCTGCATAGTTTCCTGATTGGCGTCAGCGACGATTTTCTGGTCGTTTAGCAGCCACCGGATTTTGTCAAATCCAACCAACTGAGCTACACACGGCCGCCGGAAGTTGATTCCCGTCTGTTCCGGCATATCAGCCGGTGTTTCATCGCTGGTTATCAGTTCGATTTTGCCGGGGCCTTGGGCCGCCAAAAGATTTTCAGGACGATCCCATGTGATGTCGGTGCAAGTCAGCTTAACATGAGACAATTTGACATCTTCGTGCATGCGTAGAGATTCGGCAAATACATTTCCTTCGGTAATATTGATACGCTGTATATCCATAGAGCCGGTTTTGTTTTTTTGCGGAAAAACGGACAGTTTTTCTCCATGGAAGGTATCTGTCTGGATATAATTCAATGCCTCCAAGCGGCGTACGGCTACAACATTTTGGTTAAACACTACCTGCCGGATAGAGCCGGATGTGTCGGCTGTAAATTCTGCATTTTTCTCAGCCGTGACCGTTATAGGGATCCATGGCTGGAGGGCTTGATTGTCATTTTTTGCCGCTTGATAAAAGGTAAACTGAAGCGGGCCATGGGCCAATCCCGAACCGGTTTGCAGATCGTAATCAATCCGACGTGCTTCAAATCGGGCCGGCGGTTCCTCTGGCGACGCTGTTTTGGTTTGCAGAACTGTATTGCCGGAGGCATGAACAGCTGCGGGCTGAACAGCTCCTGATGTATCGGCTGAAAATTCAATTGTGGCATCGGATGAGGTGAGCTGCCCTGTCTGCGATGCTACACAAACATCGCCTTGGAGATTGGCCCGCTGAACTTTATCCTTTTCAAAATAAAAAACGGCGGTCTCAGCAGTTGCACGGGACTGGCTGCTGTCTTGAAGGCTTTCGAAACGGACCTGACCGTTCATATAGGCAGCTGTCAGAGAATTCCCGGGACCGAATTTGAGGGTTGCCGTTTTTGCGGCAGCCCGCTGCGGTCTGCCGGGCTCCAGAGACTCAAATTGAACGCCTCCCTCCAGGTGCGCCGACTCGATGTCACTTTTTTCGCCAAACTCAAAAACAGCTGAATCAGCTGCGGTCTTATACCAGCCGTTCTGCCTGAAAATTGCATTCATGCCGCCGGTTAAGTTGACAGTCTGCACAGTTACAGAGGTTCGAGCTGTTTCCGGCTCGGCAAACCGCAGTTCCATTTTGCCGCCAAAGGCCACCTCGCTGGGTTCTTGGGCTGAATCTTTGCTGGAAAGAAATGCTTTCCCGGGACCTCCAATGCTGGCTTGCTGTGTCTTTCGATTCCACAGGACATTGCCGCGCGTTTGAATCCGCCCCTGCAAAGACGGATCTCCCAGTACAATCTCAGGCTGGCTGATGTTCGTAAACAAACGCAGAATATCCTCGGCGGGCTTATATTTAAGAATGCCGCAAGAAACCAGCATTTCGTTGACCACGCCGGTTTCTGACGAAGGCCGCTCAATCCGAAGCGGCGAGCCGTTCATTTCTATCGATAGTTCGGGAGCAGCTTCAGACATGGATGAATTGTCAGCACCGTTCATCGGCTTTAGGATAATGCCGCCATCGCACAGGACCACTATATCCCGATTTTTACTGTCTGCCGAGCTTGGGGCAGTCAAGGAAATGCCGGGAGACTTCTGTCCATCCGTCAGGGAGTCTGCAGATTTTACAGGCCCTTCTTTTTGCCCAGCTGCCTTTTCGGCTGTACTGTCGATTCTCGATAACAGGATATTTTGCACTGCAACGCGGTCGGCACCGGCGACAACCAGCTGGCTGCCGTAGTGAATAACAACATTGTTATCTAAAATGCATTGATAGTAGTCTGGCTGCTGGCTGGATGTTTCCATTGATTTTGATGTCGAGGACTTCGGAGAACGTACGGCAGAGCTAAAAGTATCGGATGCAGCATTTTTAGGTGCCGCTGCAGAAGAGGAGCCCTCGGATGCCGAAGCGGAGGATGCCGCCATATTAATCAGCCGCAGCTGCTCCAAATCAAGGATATGCAGATAATCGATCCGCCCTTTGGCGACATCCAAAATCAGAACCAGACCGAATCCTTTCAGATCAATCTGGTCTGAACAGACTCGCACAGGACCATCCGTGGCAAATTCAGACCGTTCACTGCTGAATGTCAGGTCATCCATATAAACAAAGGTTTGGCTGATTGAACTTCCTGCGCGGGGAGTTACACGAATGACAACATTGCCGTTTAGCTGTGCATCCCGGACATCCTTGGGGGCTGCATTGGGGCCGGCTGTCTCAACCTGAAATACTCC
Organism: Phycisphaerae bacterium; assembly: GCA_018052735.1. Lineage (GTDB taxonomy): Bacteria > Planctomycetota > Phycisphaerae > Sedimentisphaerales > Anaerohalosphaeraceae > 4572-13. The sequence goes on from JAGPMT010000007.1 coordinate 21,508, forward strand.
GGAGTCGGATTCCAGCCGGCATTCATAATCCATTTCATAGAAAATTAAATAGGGTTTTTCGACCAGCCAGCGTGACGATTCCGCCTGCGGATTCAGCAGCTTCTCAAAACCCAGAACGCGGCGCACTTGTTTGGTTTGAGGATCCAGCAGCACATAGCGGGACTGCTGGACGCCGTGAATAACCGTCTGACTTGTTTGGCCGGCATCAGAAGCTTGGGGCAGGGTCAGAACATTTGCATCGGCCGCCTTAGGGGGCAGCGGCACAGAAGTTTCCATCGTCCGCACATACAGCCAGAAGGCCAGTGCCACTGCACCCAATGAAATCAGACCAATACTTATTTTCCGCATACTTCGCTCACCACAATAGGAACAAAATAATTCCGCATCCTGTTAAATCCTGTACCGCTCCATAAGTGAATCCCATTTCCCGGCTGCTTTCAGCAGATATTCAACAACCTCTCCGACCGCACCATGGCCTCCTTGTTTTACAGTGATGTAATCGGCCAACTGCTTTAATTCTTCAGCCGCATTGGCCACTGCAACACCGAATCCCACGCGACGAACTACAGGTATGTCCATAATATCATCTCCAATATAGGCTGTCTGGCTAGGCGCAAGGGCTGTTTGTTGCAGGAGCTGCTCAAATGCTGGAAGCTTTTCCAAACATCCCTGCATTACATACGCAATATCCAGCTGACGAGCCCGATGGATTGTAGAGGGCGTGTCTCTTCCGCTGATAATTGCCGTAAGTCCGCCGGCACGATGCCACATCTTAATACGATGTCCATCCATCACATTGAAGCGTTTGCTTTCAATGCCCTGGTCATTCAGGAATATGCCTCCATCGGTCAGAACACCGTCCACATCCAGAATCAGCAGTTTTATTTGCGCCAGGTTGTCTGCTGCCATCGAACTATCCTACAATTTTAATCGTTACAATATCCTGCACATCAATCAGGCCTACCGGTTTATTTTCAGAATTGACAACCGGCAACTCATCAATACGATACTTATGAAATATCGCCATCGCTTCAGCAGCCAGTGTATCCTGACGGACGCATTTGCAGTTGGGGGTCATAATCTGCCGACAGACCATCGCAAATGTCTTCTCCTTCATCTTCGCCATCGCCCGGCGCAAATCCCCATCCGTAATGATGCCCGCAAGCCGTCCCTGCCGGTCCACAACCATCACTGCTCCGCGCCGCTTCAGCGGCTCATTCTTAATCAGCATTGTTTCTATTGTATCATCCATTTCCGCCAGCGGCAGCGGTTCATCGGGTTTAAACCACATTGCCTGCCCTACGGTCAGCAGCTTGCGTCCGAGTGCACCGGCAGGATGAAAACGGGCATAATCTTCAATGCTGAATTGACGCGATTTCATCGTCGTCAAAGCCAGAGCATCTCCAAGAGCCAGCATGCAGGTAGTTGAAACACTGGGAGCCGCACCAAATGGGCACGCTTCCGTCAGCATTCCCATACACAAAGCCACATCGCTGTGCACAGCCAGTCGGGATTGGGGATCGCCAACAATAGAAACCAGTTTAATCTGCCGCTGCTTGAGCGGTTCTATCAGCCGGACAATCTCTTCGCTTTCTCCGCTGTGGCTGAGGGCCAATACAATATCATTGCTTTGAATCCGTCCGAGGTCGCCATGAACCGCTTCCGCCGGATGCAGAAAATGGCTGGCCGTTCCTGTCGAAGCCAGTGTGGCGCTGATTTTGCTTCCCACAATGCCGGCTTTGCCCATACCCGAGACGATAACCGAACCCTGGCATTCAAGAAACATCTGTACAACCTGCCTGAAAGCAGACCAGTCGATCGCCTTGAGCAGGCCCAGCACGGCCTGCCCTTCGGACTCAATCACATTCTTAGCAAAATCGATATCAATTGCTGTTTCTGCCATGTTATCTCCGCAGGCGTCTGCCTGAGGGCAGCATGTCATTAGAATTTGACAACACTGCCGCGTTCATCAAAACACTCAATTCGGGCCTGCCCCAATGTCCCGGAAGTATCGGGATGGATTCGAATCTCTTTGCCGTTTTCCGCCTCAATCTGCGCCAGTACAGCCCGTCGCTGGTTGAGAAGAAAATCGGCCGCTTCCGGAGATACGGTTGCCTCGATGCGATGAATTTCTTTTTTCATTGCGGCCATTCGAATTATCCGCAGAACTTCGATAGACTGCGACTCGATACTCTTGATGACGCCGGTTCCGCTGCAATGCGGACATTTCAGATACGTGCTCGACTGCAGGGATGGACGCATGCGCTGCCGTGTCAGTTCTATCAGCCCGAAAGCACTCATCTTAAGCACTTTGGAACGCGCCCGGTCCGATTTGAGGGCGTTGCGGAATTCCTTCTCAACTTCGTGCCTGTTGCGGCTGTCCCGCATATCGATAAAATCGCAGATAATCAATCCTCCCAGGTCGCGCAGCTTCAGCTGCCGCACTATTTCGCGGGTTGCCTCCAGATTGATTTTCAGGGCCGTCTGTTCAGCATTGGTTTGTTTGCGATAGCGGCCGCTGTTCACATCGATCGCCACCAGCGCTTCGGTTTGTTCTATCACCAAAGACCCGCCGCTTTTCAGTTCGACCCGCGTGGACTGAATTTTTTCGATTTCCTTCTCTATATTGTATTTGTGAAAAAGAGGGGTGTCGCCTTCGTAAAAGCTGACTCGATGCTTCAGCCGCGGTTGCACAAGAGACAAAAAATCCCGAATTTTGCGCGTTTCAGCTTCATTATCACAGAGAATTGTATCAATAGAAGAATCAAAAATATCCCGCACCGTACGAAGTGCCAGATCGGATTCCTGATAAATCTCTGCGGGGGCTTTCTCGGTATCGATCCGTTTGCTGATTACCCCCCATAGCCGCTTCAGATAGGCAATGTCGTTCTGCAGCTCCCGCTTGCTGGCCAACTGCGCCGCCGTGCGGATAATCAGCCCTGCGTTCTTTGGAAGAGGTATGCCTTCCATCATGTCACGCAGTTTTTTACGCTCCTGTTCATCTTCGATTTTTTGGGACACACCCACACTGGTCATCCACGGCATTAAAACAAGGTACTTTCCCGGCAGCGAAATATACGAGCTCAGCGTCGGCCCTTTTGTGTTAATGCCTTCTTTGGTCTCCTGTACAATTATTTCCTGCCCTTTTTTGAGACATCTCTGAATAGGCGGTCTCTGAGCCAGAGCTTTACGCCGGCCGATGTTTTCTTCACTCTCTTTCTGCCCAAAATAACGCGGATGCAGGTCACTGATATGGAGAAAACCGTTTTTCGATGTACCAAAGTCAATAAACGCCGCCTGAATGGCCGGTTCGATATTCACCACCCGACCTTTATAAATGTTGCCGACATGGCTAACCATATTGGAACGTTCTGTGTATAATTCCTCCAAAGAACCATTTTCAACCACCGCCACGCGGCATTCTTCTCCTTCTGTAATATTAATCAGCATCTCACGCGACATTCATTATTCCTCTTTCGCTATCAATTTTGTTCCCATTGCACTTCCATACGCAAGACCGGCTCCCTCAACATCGGCTGGTCAAGATGCAGCCATTGCATCATCTCATCGACTCGAACTGTACCGGCTGGGCTGACGCGGCAGACCAGTTCAATCCGGTCAGCAAAAATATCCATCTTCTCCACAAACGGCGAAATATCCAGCTTAACAAAATGCCCTGTTTTGGCATTCAGCCGCTGTACTTCAATAGGCCTTTTATCCTGGATGCTTTGTCGGCACTGCTGGCAATGCTGCATCAGGGCTGTCTCGGCCGGCGGTTCTACGAAAAATGCATAACGAACACTTCTCGGCTGGAAAGTTATTTTGCCCTCTCTGCATTGTATCTGACGAATTGTGCAGCCGACGGGCAATTGCCGCTGAATGCCCCCGGACAGGTCTTGGGGGATTATACCTTTGGAAAATCTCACTGCGGCACACAGACGCTCTGCCGCTGACTGTACCCCGACACTCCGCGGAAGCGGAATCGACAGATGAGGCCGCGGATTAAATCCGCTGGAAAAAATCAGCGGCACTTCGGCGCGGATCATCGCCCGTTCAAACAGGGTCAGCGTTTCCTGATGGGACAGATACGCTGCATTTCCGGTTATAGAAAAATCCGCAATCAGTGTGTAAACCTGTTCGCTCATTCCTCTCTTTGAATGCCTCTTGGTTTTCCTGCGGGCATTGTCCGCTGCATCCGGCCGTGCCTCACATCATCTTTCTGCAGGGCAAAAGCAAATCCTGCCTGTTAAAAACTCTCCGGCAGAATCCGGGTTGCAGCATCCCGCAAGTAATTCTTAATCTGCCGCGGAGAATCCATCGTTGCAACCTTGCGCGACAGCTCATTGCACTCCTCCATTGTTACTGAACGAATAATCTTTTTGACTTCGGGAATCATCGGCGGCGCCAATGACAGCGTGCGCACACCCATCCCTATCAGCAGCATAATAAATTCTGGATCCGATGCGACTTCCCCGCATATGCTCAATCCGATTCCTGCCTTATAGGCATCCTGAATCACATTACGGATGAGCTTCAAAACAGCAGGTTCCGCCGCTGAATACAGTGTTGAAACATGTTCATTGGCACGATCTACGGCTAATGTATACTGGATTAAATCATTGGTGCCGATGCTGAAAAAGGAGCATTCGTTAGCCAGCAAAGCAGCAGTCAGCGCCGAGCTGGGGGTTTCTATCATAATGCCAACCGGCATTTGGGCATTGTACGGCACAGCATATTCATCCAAATCTTCCATTACATCCCGCAGAATCATCTTGGCCTGCCGAAGTTCCTGCAGGTTGGTAATCAGCGGAAACATAACCCGCACATCGCCCAGCACAGAGGCCCGCAGGATAGCCCGCAGCTGCGTTTTAAACAGCGGCAGTGCCTGCAGGCAGTAGCGGATGGAACGCAGGCCCAGCACGGGATTTGTTTCATTCGGATGCCATCCGGAATGCGGAAGTTTATCGGCTCCGAGGTCCATTGTTCGAATGACAACGGTTCTGCCTTCAACTGCCCGAATAGCATCCGCATAAGCACTGTAGTGGTCTTCTTCCGTCGGCTCCTGCCCGCCGTATAAATACAGAAATTCTGTTCGGTACAGTCCTACACCCTGGCCGCCTTTGCTGATAACCACAGCGGCTTCGTCGGGAAACTCAATGTTTCCAAGGAGCTGAATCTCAACGCCGTCCTTCGTCTGTGCAGGCAGGTCTTTCAGCTCGTTCAGCTTACTGACAAACTGTGTTATCTGCTGGGCATAGCGATCATATTGCCTGCGGGTTTCTTCATCGGGATCGATTACAACAACACCGCGATTGCCGTCAACAATAACAACACAGTCCGGCGGTATCTCGGCGGACAAGTCCCCCAATGCAACCACAGCGGGTATCCCCAGCGACCGCGCAACAATAGCCGTGTGACTGGTGCGTCCACCCTTCTCTGTGGCAAAGCCCTTAATAAAAGTTTTGTTGAAGCCGGCCGTCTGGGTAGGGGTTAAATCTCGGGCAAGAATGACAACCTCTTCCCGCAAGTGATCCAGCTCCTCCTGACGCTTGCCGAGCAGATGGACCAAAAGACGTTTTTCAATATCATAAATATCAGCCGCCCGCTCGCTGATATAAGGATCGTCAATTCCGGCAAAATGGGATGCGATTTCTCTGAGAATGGCGGAAACAGCATATTCGGCTGTCACCAATTCGTGATTAATCATATCGGTTATGCGCCGTCTGAAGCTCCGATCACGCAAAAACCGGAGGTGTACAGCAAAAATATCACGGATTTTGTCTTCCTCAATATTCTTGGCTGACTTGACCTGTTCCAGTTCTGCTACAGCCGTAGCAAATGCCTTGCGCAGACGCTGTATCTCATGCGTCCGCTGTGAAGGCAGAATCGAGCGGCGAGGAATGCGGTAATCCTTTGAATCGATCAGCATTGGCTTTGCTATGGCAATGCCCGGTGAAACCGCAATTCCTTTTCTAATTTCCATCTGTGCAACTACCCTTCCTTTTCGCCTGCCTCTACAGGTGAATCGCCGGCGAATTTCTGTTCCACCAGCCGCTTGAGAGCTTCAATGGCCTGTCGGGCATCAGCCCCGACCGCCTGAATCCGCAGTCGGCTTCCGCAGGTCGCCGCCAGCATCGTCATTTGCATAATGCTCTTGGCGTCCACAGTCAGGTCCTGATGACTGACAGTAATATCTGAATCAAACGAATTAGCCAAATCCACAAACTGCATGGCAGGACGCATATGCAGTCCTTCAGGATTTAGAATCTCTACCTCAATTTCGTGGATCGGCTTGGACACGCTATTATTCCTGTATCTTTTTTACAGCACTAAAATTTAAAAGTTTTCACTAACCGGCATCTTCATCGGCATCCCGAATCGCCTCTATAATTTCTTGACGTGTCTGGGCTTGCCGCAGGAATCGGCGGAAATCGTCTTTTTGGAGATTTTTGAAAATCGTTTCCATCGCCTGTAAATGCTTATCCGGCTTGTTGGTCGGACTTAAAAGCAGAAAAACAGAATAGACCGGCTGCTTGTCTAAAGAAGAAAAATCAATCCCGTTCTGTGAACAGCCCACCACTGCAACCGGTTCGGTGATAGATTCGTGCTTTACATGCGGTACAGCAACCCCCTTTCCTATGCCGGTGCTGGCTTCATTTTCACGTTTGATGACTGCCTTGGCCAGCATTTTGGGGTCGGCACCCTGCAATTTCTTATGCTTGCTCAATGAAGCAACAAGTTCCTGGATCACTTTGTCGCGTTCTGTGGATTCCAATTGAGCAACAATCGCTTCCAAACAAACAATATCGGCTAATTTCATACTGTCTCCTTGGTACAAAAACCACTGTTGGGATTACCAAAGCATCTTGCTTGTCGCGGCATAACCCTATTAAACCACATCTTCTTCCGACAGCGGCTGAGTTTTAATTCCCGCCGGCGGCATCGCCTTATGTTCCCTTTGTTTTTCTTTGATTTTTCGAAGCTGCCTTTCCAGCTTATGAACTGCCATATCAATACAGGTATAGGTATCCATGCCGATTTCTTTGGCAACCAGCGGATCGTTGTGTTCGGCATGGGCTATCACCTCAACGCTTTGTTTGCCTCCCTCACTGCCTTCTATAATAACCTCGATGCGACTGATACCGTCATAATAGCGAGGCATTTTATCTACTTTTTCTTGAATATGGGCGCGAATCGTATCCGTAATTTCGATATGCTTTCCTGTTACTGTTACGAGCATCGGGACCTCCGATTATAAAGTTATTTATTCATTTTCCAAAACCGGTTCTGCACAAGGCGCTCCGTTGGGCCGTTGTTCAGCCGGCGCAATAACTCCAGCGCTTACAACAAAACGGATTGCTTCCTCTATCGATATATCCAACTCCACCGTGTCGGTCTTGGGCACCATAATAACATATCCGGTAAATGGTGTTGGTGAGGTTGGAACGAAAACGGTAAGCAGTTCTGCTTGAACCGTCTGTGCCACTTTTTTTAGACCTCTGCCTGTTACCAGACCAATCGACCATATTCCTTTCCGCGGATACTCAAATGCCACTACACTGCTGAATTCAAGACCTTTTTTGGTCAGCAGAAAATCCGTTACTTGCTTAATATATGGGTAAACTTGGCGTATCAGCGGGACTTTCATCAGGGTTTTTTCTATATAATGCCATATTGTATGGCCCATTACACTGGCCAAGAAAGCCCCTACAAAACAGACCCCAATAATGGCTATGAAAAAACCCGTTATTTTGCCCTGACCCTTGACCCAGAAACTGGTCAGGAATTCATAATCCCACCGGTCCGAAAATAATAGTATTAAACGGACAAGCCCCCTGTTAATATGAATACTTATTTTGTCCTGAATAAAGATGTAACACTGGACAAAAATCCATATTGTCAGGATAGTCGGCAATAAAGCAGCTACGCCTCGAAAGAAGTAGCTGCGAAAATTCTTCAACGCCTGCATAGCGCTTACTGTAGTCCCCGGCATCGTGCCGTTTATAATATCATTATCACTGTTTTATGTGATACAAATCTACTTTTTAAGTCTAAACACTAACGGGCATTATGTACCCCGCAGCCGATTTCGTCAATAAAAATATAAGGAAGCCGCCGATTGTTTAGTAAAAGTTGGAGTTTTACAGAACTTTATACCTCGATAAACATCAGATTCATTGCAGGTGAGAAATAGACCGGTTAACAAAGACTCCCCACACTGATGGTCACTGCTTGTTTCCTACGTGATGAGGACCCAATAGATGCACTATCATCCCCGGCAAAGAGGCAGCGATCCATGTTATCCGCTGACACAATGCCAACGCAGTAACGGATTCTAAGTCTGCATGGGCAAAGGTTACAAACAAAAATACCACCCCCCCTTCCAGAATTCCAATACCGGCTATGCTGATAGGGATAGAACCGATAATCCATACTATCGGGAAAAAAACAAAATAATATCCCCAACAGGCCCCTATTCCAAGTTCACGCCCTATAGCCCAATATGATAAAATTACAATACTTTGCAACAAAAGTGTCAAACCGAAACTTACAACAAGAACCAGAGGATAATGATAATAAATCGTAATTACTTCTTTCAGTTGACCCCAAAAATATAAAACTCTCTCGAACAGTCTTTTAAGGATCACCTCAAAATTAATCCAACGTCCTAAAACAAAAACAGATATAACTATTAGGACAACTAATATAACTGAATAAAACCGGATATGAGGGTATCTTTCCAATAAGGAACTTATTAACGAATTTGAATGGCTGACTTGCAGCATGCCTTTTTGGCCGCGCATAAAAAGCAAATAACCGGCAACCGCAATAATTAAGGTAGAAACCAGACCCATAATTCTGTCAATGATCACGCCAAGAGCGGCCTGAAGTTTTTTGGGACTATGCTGAGATACATACCAAGCACGAATCAAATCACCGCCGACAGAACTGGGCATAAAGTTATTGAAAAATAAACCCAGAAAAGTCAGCTTAATTGTCAACCATAGAGAAATCGCCACTCCTTGTGCACGCAGAAAAATCCACCACCGGAGCCCCAATAATGCCTGAGAAAATATATAGATTAAACTTGCCGCCGGCAGCACAAGAGGATGCATGCGCTTCAAAGTCAAGCCAACCTGCCGAAAATCAACATCTTTAAAAATAATATAGCACGCAACGGCCGCTATAACGATGCGAAGCAACAGTAACAGACGCGGCTTGAGTTTTTGGTTTTCTTTTGTCGTCAATAGCAAACCTCTGGAAAATTTCTTGTTTTTCAATAAGATAGCGATTAAAAACAGCAACTGCAATAGTAGCGACGGATATTTTGGATAAGAAAATCGAAAATCAGGAGTTTTGTAAGGTGAGCATAACAAATAAAGAAATTGAAGATGGACTAAGTTTTAAGCCCAAATTTGACGCCTCTGGATTAATTACCGCTATTTCTCAGGATGCCCAAACCGGACAAATCCTAATGGTCGCCTATATGAATGAGGAGGCACTCAAGCTGACCCTCCAGACAGGCAACGCTGTCTTCTACAGCCGGTCGCGAAAGAAATTATGGAAAAAAGGAGAAGAATCCGGCCACGTCCAGAAAGTGCGCCAGATACTTGTGGACTGCGACCAAGATTGCCTGATATTAAAAGTTACTGTCGATCAAGGCCAATGCCATGTCGGCTACCAATCCTGCTTCTATCGCCAGGTCGTCAGTGATAAAACACTGGAATTCATATCCGAAAAAACGTATGACCCCAAACAGGTTTATAAAAAATAATCTTTCTCTGTGAAAATTGTATAAAGATTTGAATTTTATAAATTTATAGATGCCAAAAACACAAAGGTTTCTAATTCGCTTAGAAAAAACATAAAAATTTGGTTGACAGAATTCAAATAAGTTTGCTAAAAGGAAGATGCTCCTTCTGCCGCCTGTGGTAAGCCCTGGGAAGTACACCGACTTCCTCCTCCTTAAGCCACAGGCGGATTTTTTTTGCATAAAAAACCGTAATTAAATCACCACAAGGAGACCAAATAAATCTTGATTTTTCCCGATTCCTGCTGGTCAATAAATCCTTAAATAACTGTCTTTTAGGCTTTTATTGTGGTTTGATTTTCTCGATAAAATAAAGAATTTATTGAGTTTTCCAAGCAATAAGATATACTTCAAGCTGATTATATTAACGTTTGGTTTTTTTATAGTTGTTCTTTCTATCATATTTGAAAGGAGTTATTTATGCTGTTATATGTTTTGCGATTTTTATTCTTTATCACCTCAACGGCTTTTCTATTGGTGGGACTCAATCGTACCGCTAAAACAGACCAAGATATTTACATCTTTTATGCAGCTCTGATACTGACAGTCGTTTTCATAGCCGTCGAATGGCTTACGCCTAAAAAAGCTCTCTTCACACTAACAGGAGTCTTTTTTGGCCTACTGGTCGGCATGGTTATCAACTGGGCTGTAAACTGGATAATCATGATGATGAATGACCTGTTCTGGCAGCTGCCGCCCAATACCCTTCGCATGGGAACATGGTTTGCAGATTTGTGTATATGTTTTTTATGCATCAGTATTGTGATCCGAACCAAGGACGATTTCCGTTTTTTAGTGCCTTATGTTGAGTTCACTCGGCAAACTCGCGGTTTGCGGCCTTTGGTACTGGATACATCTGTTATCATTGACGGCCGCATTGCAGACATTGCCCAGACCAAGCTTTTTGACGCCCCGCTGATTGTGCCCCGATTTGTGCTCAATGAACTGCAGCTTATTGCGGACTCGCCGGATAAAATCAAACGCAATCGGGGCCGGCGCGGGTTGGATATGCTCAATAAACTCCAGCATAGTCCTGTCGTAGAAATTACGGTTGACGATACTCCCCCGCCCGGACTTGACGACAAAAGCGAAGTTGACCAGAAATTGGTTGCTTTTACGAAAAACTGCGATGGGCGTCTGGTTACTAACGACTTTAATCTCAACAAGGTTGCATCCCTGCGCGGGGTGGATGTCATAAACATCAATGATTTGGCAAATGCCCTTAAAACAGTTACTTTGCCGGGTGAAACCATGTCCGTCAAGATACTCCGTGTAGGAGAAGATCCTCATCAGGGAGTTGGATATCTTGAAGACGGCACAATGGTTGTAGTTGAAGGTGCCAATGATAAGATTGGGCAAACCGTTACTTTTGCCGTGACCAGTGCGCTGCAAACCTCCGCCGGCCGGATGATTTTCGGCAAATGCGACAATGCCGGCGGCCCCGCAACCAATGAGAATGCCGGTTTGGAGCGAAATGGTTCGTATGACTCCAGAAAACGGCGACGGTCTTATCCAAATACATAATGAATCCTGTCCCCAATCATCGAAAGCCGCCCTCGTGGCTCGTTGACAGACGGAATACAGACAGCCTGAAATGGCGAAAGTATCAGAATACGGATATCCTGCCGCTGTGGGTAGCAGATATGGACTTTCGATGTGCTGAACCGATTATTGAAGCTCTTCATAAACGGGTTCAGGAGGGCATTTTCGGCTATGGCGCTGTTCCTCCGGCCGCTGTTGAGGCAGTGATGGGCTGGCTTGAAAAGCAGCATCAGTGGCACATCGAGCCGGACTGGATTGTATGGGTGCCGGGGCTGGTGTCAGCGCTTCATATTGCATGCCGGGCATTTACAGAACAAGATGAGCACGTTCTGACATTTACACCTGTTTATCCTCCCTTTCTATCCGCTCCTCGGCTTTCAGGCCGCAGCCTTATAGTATGTCCGCTGAACAATGAAAATGGACATTACCGCATCGATTTTCACAGACTGCAGAAAATCCTGACCGACAAAACTCGCCTTCTTATCCTGTGCAGTCCGCACAATCCCATCGGCAGAGTCTGGACCAAAGACGAATTGCTGAAAATAATAGAAATCTGCAGTGAGCGAAATATTCTGCTGTGTTCCGATGAAATCCATTGCGATTTGATTTTAGACAAATCTGTACAGCATATTCCAACTGCGGCGTTAATGCATGGTGCAGAAAACAGAATTATTACATTGATGTCGCCTGCAAAAACATTTAATTTGCCCGGACTCAGCTGCGGATTTGCCGTCATTCCCGATATCCAGCTGCGCCGCCGATTCATTCAAACGGCAAGCGGAATTGTCCCGCATGTAAATGTCTTCGGCTACACGGCCTGCGCAGCTGCTTTTTCCGAGGGATTGCCGTGGCTGCAGGAGGTGCTGGACTATCTCCGCGAAAATCATCGTATTCTTTATGAAACGGTGAACGAAACACCGGGATTATCGATGGGCAACGTGCAAGCCACTTATCTTGCGTGGATAGATGTCAGCAGACTGAACATCTCGAAGCCGGCGGCTTTTTTCGAGCAGGCCGGCGTGGGCGTGATGGACGGCGCCGACTTTGGGCAGGCAGGATTTGTACGGCTTAATTTCGCTTGTAATCGGGATATTCTCTTAACAGCTTTAGACCGGATAAAACAGGCCGTCACCAATCATGTATGCGAATAAGCATCACAAAAAAATTGAAAGGTTTGGGCTTTGCCCTTACACCATACAGTTGTTCAGAACCATTAAAAAATATAGCCGTCCGATTATAGGATATCTTACGCTTTGTTCATATAATGCTGTTTTTTAATGCAAGCTGGAAATAAGGCATGAAACATTATCAAGTTCATTTCAAGCCGGATGATGTGACGGCCATTGTTCATGCAGGAGCAACCCTGCTGGAGGCCGCAGGTCAGGCGGGAATTATCCTTGCTAATCCCTGCGGGGGCATCGGCCGATGCGGCAAATGCAAAGTTCAGCTTCTGCCTTCTGGCAAAGAAGTTCTGGCCTGCCAATTCCGGATTGACCATAATTTAACTGTTCAAGTTCCAGATTCCAGCAGGTTTTTCCTGCAGAAAATTCTTGAGCAAGGAACCGAACACCACACCCTTGCAGAACCTGCAATATTAAAAATCTTTATTGATACTCCCCCCGCATCCATCGATGACTTTTGTGAGCTGTTATCCGACAAAATTCAGCTTCCGTTTACTCTGCAAGATTCTATAAACACACAAGCCGCAGAATCTCTGAATCTCTGGCGGAAAACGGGAGTAACCGTAATTTTTGCATTATCTTCCGTTGGAAATGACAAACCAACCTATCGAGTAACCGGATTTGAAACGGGCAATACCACCGACGTTCTTTATGGAATAGCCGTTGATATTGGCACAACCACCATCGTAGCACATCTGCTGGATTTAAATACAGGCCGCCGCGCAGCTACCGTTTCTGCCTGCAATCCCCAGTCTCAATATGGCGCGGACGTTATCAGCAGAATTGGGTATGCAGAAACAGATGAAGGATTGCTGCAATTGCACCGATCCGTCATCGATTGCCTGAACGAATTGATTCATAAAGCAGCAACGGCGGGAAGTATTGACTGCAGCTGTATCTATGAAATTGCCGTTGTCGGCAATACGACAATGAATCACCTTTTTCTCAACTATCCGGTTAAGCAGCTCGGACAAGCCCCTTACCGGCCTTATTCCCTGCTTGCAGCCGATCGCAGCCCATCTCAACTACAAATTACAATCAATCCGGCCGGAAATATCCATACCGCAGCTAATATCGCCGGCTTTATAGGTTCTGACACAGTCGCATCTGTTCTGGCCTGCAAGATGGAGGCTGCTTCAGAAAATATCCTTTTAGTGGACATTGGGACCAATGGGGAAATCGTTCTGGCAGCAAGTGGTCATTTGCTGGCAGCCAGCTGTGCCGCTGGTCCGGCATTGGAGGGAGCAGGGATTGAATTTGGAAGCCGGGCCCAAAAAGGAGCGATCGAGCGGGTTCTATATGACGGATGCGATATTTATGTTGATGTCATTGAGTCCGATACAGCCCTTACAATCTGCGGAAGCGGACTGATTGATGCGGCAGCTGTTTTATTAGAGGCAGATATCATTGAATCATCCGGGCAATTCCGGACTCCAGAAACTCTTTCACCATTTACCGCACCATCTATCCGTAATCGCCTGATTGCTTATAAGGGTAAACCGGCATTTGTTTTAGCCGGCACGTATAAAAACCAACAATGGAAAAATCCTGTTCTGCTGACCCAGAAAGACATCCGTCAGCTGCAGCTTGCCAAGGCAGCCATTCGTACAGGCATTGAACTGCTGTTAAAAGAGGCAAAGATAGATGCAGAAAATATTGGTAAAGTCCTGTTGGCAGGAGCCTTTGGAAATTACATCCAAAAAGACAGTGCTGTAAGAATCGGCCTATTGCCGCCTATTCCGCTTGAAAAAATCCATTTTGTCGGGAACGCCGCTGGTACCGGAGCAGAAATGATTCTTATCAGCAGTCAGATGCGGCAGCAGGCTGTTCGACTGGCACAGTCGATCTGTTATGTTGAAATTGCCAGACAAAACTCGTTTCAATCGGTCTTCGGCGAATCCCTCCTGTTCCCTGAAAAATGAAAGCCGCAAAAGAAGAATCTTGCCCTCTTCTTTTGCGGCCTTGAATGCAATTTTTAGAATGCCTCTCAAAAGGCACTCTGTTTCCTTATGCAATGAAAATATTATGTTATCTTATGACGAACTTTCCATTTTGTCTTACGCTTCTTGCTGCCAATCTTTCTTCTTCGTCTCGGCTTAGCCATTTATTTCTCCTGGTAAACTTTCTTTCTTTTCAAAATCATTTTTGAGGGTTATTATAAAAGTTTACAATGAGAATGCAAGTATTTTTCGAGAGGAATAACTCATGATTCAATGCAAGGATTGTGAATATTATTCACAGGATGAACACGGCCGCAGGACATTCAGATGCGACCCTTTTCAGAACATAAAAGAGCCTGAATGTCTCTTGAAATGGCAGCTCTTGCGTCTTGATCTTCTGGTTACTCATTATCAGACTATGATTGCTTGGCAAAACAAAATGGCACCAATTCAAGACAAGATTCTCAAGTATGTTAAACGCGAACTTGACGACATCGATGAAGCAGACAAGTGGAAATTTGAAGACACAGAAGAACCAGAATAGAGAATAAGCGGCCGGTTATTGAAATCATTCAAAGGGAAGGATTGTCTCCTTTAATGGCCTTTATTAAAAATCCTATTTTGCCGCTTCAAGAGCCGTTTTATGCAATAAGCAGACAAGTGTATCCGTCTTTTCATAAGAAGTCGTAATGTCATGACTGAATCGTCAAGACTTGACAAGTTAATCAACCGATGTAAAAAAGGCGATCCGGAAGCATTTAACACGCTGATTGAATGCTATGCAGATCGCTGTTATGCATATTTTTACCGCTTAACCGGTCGGGCAGATATCAGTGAAGAATTGTTAAGCGATCTGTTTATCCGGTTATTTCGAAAAATGCGATCTTATGAAAGCGGGTCTTTTGACAAATGGATATTTACCGTTGCATCGAATTTGTTTCGGGACTCGCTTCGTCGCCAATATAGACAGAAACGCCTGATAGAAGAAAAAACAGAGTTACTGAGACAGTCAGAATCTGCAGATAAATCCAATCCTGAAGTTTTTGATAAGCTTCAGTTGGCTCTGGAAAAACTCGATACAGAAACAGCCGAGTTAATTGTTTTACGCTACTACAGTCAAATGAGCTTTAAAGAATTAGCCCAAATGCGACAGGAACCTATTGGTACAACATTATCCAAAGTCCATCGGGGCATAAAAAAACTGCGTCAGATAATGGATGACTTATGATGAATAATAAAGAACATTTAGAAGAACTGCTGCTTCAGTTTATGGACCGAAAGCAGGCTGTCGAAGCGGCCCGTGAGATTTCCGACGCCGATCGTCTGTTTGATGCTCAACCTTTGCCTGCCCTATCGAGGGACAGGTTATCGGCTGTTCAAGCAAAAATCCGGTTAGCAATAGAACAACAACGACGCCGGGCTTCAGAAATCCGATGGTTTAGCGCCGCCGCATCTATTGTAGCTGCAGCACTTCTTGTTGGATTATATGTTCTCAATCAAGCAGATAAAGACATTCAAATCCCTGCTTCTCTGTATTATGCTACAGCTTTAGATTGGAACAGAATGAACCGTTCTGATGATTCTGCCCTCTCTCAAATTGAAAACGAGCTGCGCGATGTGGCCGAATCGATGAAAAGCCTGTCGGAAGACACCTTTAAGCCGGTCAACACTCTTTCTCTGGATACAATGGAATTGGATGAAATAGAATCTTTGGTCAGAAATACCGAGTTTTGGAAAGGATAAACGAAATGAAGAATTTCCCTGCTGCACAATGGATGCTCTGCATGGCCGCCTTTGGAATACTGGTTTTGTCTGCTGCCGCTCAAGATGAAAGCAAACCGAAGGAACCTCCGCAGCCCGCTTCTGGGGAAACCAAAAGCAGGGAAATTACATCGGATATCTGGCATGAGATCTCGCTGGAATCAGATGATATTAAATTAACAGAAAAAAAAGTGCAGGAGATTCTTGAAGAGCTTAAAAAAAGCAGCCCCCAGCAAGCCGAACAACTGGCTGCTTTGCGTCAGAGCGATCCTTCAAAATTTATCGATGCCATTCGGGAAGAAATCCGCAAACATACACAGAGCGAAAAACCAGCTGCAGGGACGGAGGATAAATCGTCCCAATGGAAAGAGCAGCTGGAACGACGGCATGAGCTGTTTTTGGAATGGTTCCAAAAAGGGTATGCTAATGAATTCGGCGAACTGGTCAAGCTTCGGGAATCCAATCCCGAAAAATATGTCCAGCGTGTTTTGGATCTGATGAAAGTGTATGAGCCGATTCAGCGTGCAGAACGAATCAGCCCCGAGCTGGCCTCGGTAATGAAAAAGGAATTGGAACTTCAAAAACAGCAGGATGAACTGCTTGTGCAGATTCGGCTGGCAGCCAAAGACCAGCAGCCGAAACTGACGGAGGAATTAAAACGGCTCGTTTCAACCCAATTTGATGCTATTGTATCGGAAAAGCAGATTCGCTGCGAACTCCTGCGGAAACGGCTGGAATCTCTCACCCAGCAGCTCGAAGCCCAAGCGGCTGAGCTGGAATTACTTAAGAAAAACAAGAGTCAAACAGTCGAAGATAGAATCAAAGAATTGATTGAACGAAACGAAAAAATTAACTGGGATTAGGCAGCGAACATTCTCTCAGAGCCAGATGACGCCTTGCAAACCGCAAAATATCTCCAAATCATATATAGATTTATTGATGATGCCCGTTTCGCTTCCCGCTGTAAGTCGTTATGCACAAATTGCTTAAACAAGAGCTTCTATGCATAGCAAATAAGTTAATCAAAAACATTTCTCCTTCTGCAAAGCTGGACGGGGAAAAAGAAAGAACTATTTTTATACATTTTTTTCATCCTTTTTTTATATAAGTTATTAATAATAAAAGGGATACAATTATTGTCTTATGTGGACAATGTTTTACCATAAATAAAATGGTTCAGTTTGATTGACATACATTTGTATGACTGCTATACTCTTTTGTATAGTAAAAAGCGAATTTAACGGCTTTCTTTGCCGTGGCGGGCTTCCGGAATGTCGGTGGATGAATGTTCCGGAAGCTTTATTTTTGTAACTTATTTGTCAAAAAGGGATTAGATGCAAAAAGGAGTGTTCCAGGCTGAAGTCTTAAGCAACCAGCAAATTCGACGCTGTTATTACCGACTGAACCTTCAATTTGACTCAAAAGGCAGCCTTCTTTTCAGCAGCGTGGTCCCCGGACAATTTCTTGAACTTGACGTAAGCAGCATATCCTTACCTCCTGCATCTTTAATCCCGGAACATCTTCGGGAGACTGCCGCAAAGCAGGTATTTTTACGAAGACCCTTCAGTTTTTCCGATGTGATCAAAGTAAATGATGCAGAAGGAACTGTCGTTAGAGTTGAAATCCTCTATTGTGTGTTAGGCCCAGCTACTGTCCGAATGATGGCGCTGAAATCCAAAGACAAAATCAGCGTACTTGGTCCCTTAGGCAACGGATTTTCAATTCCTCAAAATCTGCAGACGGCAATTCTTATAGCCGGTGGAATGGGCTCTCCTCCCCTGCTTCATCTGGCCAGCTATTTAAAACACAGTTTGCCGCAATGCCGCATCGTCAGCTTTGTTGGTGCAAAATCCTGTGAAGATTTGCCGTTTACCGTCCGAATTGGGAATTTCAAAGGCCTTGTGCTGGAAGAATTTGAGTTGATTCAAGTCCCCTCGTTTATTGCAACCGATGACGGTTCAGCCGGCTATCGGGGTTTTGTTACAGATTGCGCACGCCGATGGCTGCAAAATCATACTTGCGATCCTGCCTCAACAGCAATCTTCGCCTGCGGGCCGGAAGCTATGCTGAAAAGCACAGCGCGTCTGGCAGGAGATTTTTCGCTGCCCTGTCAAATCAGTATGGAAAGGATGATGGCCTGCGGCATCGGCTTATGCCAAAGCTGTGCCGTTGAAGTAAAAAATGCAGAGACACGCTATCAATTATGCTGTAAGGACGGCCCGGTCTTCGATGCCCGCAATGTTATATTTCAGGCAGACTGATGGAAGCAGATACTACATTAAAAACAGAATTTGCCGGACTTGAATTGGCAAGTCCGGTATTCCTGGCATCTGGAACCTGCGGTTATGCCGATGAACTTGCCGAGTTCATGGATTTATCAATTCTTGGCGGCATAACCACAAAAAGCATCACACTTGAATCCCGTAAAGGAAATCCGACACCCCGGATAGTCGAAACCTGCGGAGGCATGCTCAACGCCATCGGTTTGGCTAATATGGGCTTGGAACAGTTCCAAAACCAGATGCTTCCTGTATTGGAGAAACTGCCCACACGCGTTTTTGTGAACTTGGCAGGAAAAACAATTGAAGAGTATGCGGCTGTCGCCCGGGCACTATCTGCCGAAACAGCTATTGACGGTTTCGAATTGAATATCAGCTGTCCAAATGTCAAAAAAGGCGGCATTACATTCGGCACCGATCCCGTGCTTATTCGGGAGATTACAGCCGCTGTTAAAAAGGAATGCGGCAAAAAACCGCTTATGGTCAAACTGACTCCGATGGTGACAAATATTACCACAACCGCAACTGCCGCCATTGAAGGCGGAGCCGATGCATTAAGCATGATAAACACCTTTACCGCAATGGTTATCGACATTCATCAACGCAGGCCGGTCTTGGCCAATCGGACAGGCGGGCTCAGCGGACCCGCAATCAAGCCCATAGCAGTGTACTTAGTCAGCAAAGTCTATCAAGAGGCGGCCAAAGATGCCGGCATTCCTATTTTAGGGATGGGAGGGATAATGACGGCATCTGACGCTCTGGAATTTTTCATTGCAGGCGCTTCTGCCGTCGCTATAGGGACAGCAACATTCATTTACCCCGATACAGCCCGGCGGGTAATTGAGGGATTGCGGTGTTATTGCACCCAAAAAGGATTCTCCCGCATTTCAGATCTTGTCGGCACCCTGCAATAAAAAGAGGCACTTTACAGAATTGTTTTCTAAACCTATATTTATTTCAGTATAACAGTATCAAAATGCCGAAAATGAGTAAAGAGTGCTATGAGCCAATCAGAAATACTAAAATTGTTAATGGACTATTTTCCAACGGCGGTTAATACCGGACGAAGTCTTGTTTTTATCAGCGAAGACTGGCGAATTGAACTGATTGAGAGAAAAAATCCCTTTTTCGGACAGAATATTACGAATACTCCTATTATACGCGTTAAAGTTTTTAAAAAAGCCCTTAACGGCGAATTTCTTGCCGGCCATTATGAAGATTTTCAAATTCTTTCAATTAATGACCTTGCCTTACAGATTGAACGATATATTCAAAACGCTGTAGGCACAAATATTCGGGAAAATGCATAATCTGCTGTCCGCTATCTGCAGAGAACATCCTCAAGGGGTGGAGATAACAGTCAAGGCCGTTGCCGGCAGCAGCCGAACGGCAATTGCCGGAATCCACGGCCAAATGCTGAAAATCAAAGTTGCCGCACCTCCGGAAAAAGGAAAGGCCAACAAGGCAATTGTTGAACTTTTGGCCAATAAATTGAAACTGAAAAAGTCTGACGTACTGATTCAAAGCGGCCATACAAGCTGTGTCAAACAGGTTTTATTTCAAGGGATTACAGTGCATGATGTGGAAATCCTGTTTAACGAAAAAACCTGAATCTCGGGATTTTTCTGCCGGATTCTGTATGCTTGCGGCGGCATCTTTGCTGCTGAGCCTGCAGGCAGATGGAGTCACTCTGGCAAATTCACAGAAACAGGGGCTTCGGGCTTACACGATCGAGGGCATGCTGAGACTCCCTGACAATGAGATTGACATCGGCACAGCCGCATTGATTTTAAGCCGCCAATGGGGAAGCCAGCGAACACTCTATGTATATCGTCGAAAAATTGATGATATGGCTGAGGCCATTCTAAAAAAACTGCAGGAACAGCATCTGCCCGCTGACCATCGTGCTGTCAGCGTCATGAATACCTACTTGTTTGAGGAACTCGGGTTCTCATCTGTCGAAACGGCAGACAATCCGGAGGATTTATTCCTGCATACTGTTCTGGATAAAAAAAGGGGATATTGCCTGAGTCTTTCTATTTTATATCTTGCAGTTGCCGAGCGGCTGGGGCTTCCTGTGTACGGAGTGGTTGTTCCGGGGCATTTTTTCGTTCGGTACGATGACGGCCGCCATCGGATGAATATTGAAACCACATCCAAAGGGGCTGGCGCTGATGATGCGCACTATATCGCCACATTCAAACCGCCTGCCAATCCCCAGATGCTCTATATGAAAAATCTGACTCCCAAACAAACTCTGGGATGCTTTTTCAACAATTTAGGCAACAGCTATACAGCCGTTGGAGATACCGAGAAGGCCTTCGAATCGCTTCTGCGTGCTGTTCAAATTAATCCCCTTCTGTCAGAAGCGAATATGAATCTGGGAAATATTTATCTCCAGAAAAAAATGCCGCACCAAGCCATTGCCCAATACGAAAAGGCCTTGTCAATTCTCGGAAGCGACGCCAAAGTGATGAATAACCTCGGTTCTGCTTATATGCAGTTATCCAATTACCCTCGTGCCGAATCCTATTACAAGACCGCCTTATCACTCGATCCGCAATATACAGATGTTTATCGAAATTTGGCCCAAGCGCTGCAAATGCAGGGAAAATATGAAGAAGCTGTCAGCCAGCTTCAGGCAGCTGTTGTCCTGAATCCGAAGGATGCGGCAGCGTTTGCTCTGCTAGGACAGATTTGCCGCCAACTCCAGCGTTTCCCGGATGCAGAAAAATACCTCTCGAAGGCTTTGTCGCTGGATGCATCGCTGGCATCCGTACGGATTTCCCTCGGCTATCTCTATTTAGACCAGAGCCGGCTGGAACAGGCGCAGGAGGAGTTTTCATCTGCCCTTCAGTCAGCCGACACCGCCGCGCAGGCCTATTTCGGCTTAGCGCAGATTTACCATCAAAAGGGACAGGCTGAGGATGAAATCGCTGCCTACGAGCAAGCCCTCGCTATCGACCCGTCGATGACGGCTGCGCTGCAGAACCTTGGCAATGCCTACAGCCGAAAAGGCAATGACATGGCGGCAATTGACGCCTATAAGAAAGCGATTCGCATTAATCCTAAAAATCCGGATCTGCACTACAATCTGGGCATTGCGCTGGCCAAAATGCAACATCATGAGCAGGCCATAGCGGCTTTTTTGGAAGCAATCCAGCTGGACGCCAACAATGCCGCCGCTTATAATGGATTAGCAATTTCGTATTACCAGTCCGGCAATAAAGAGCTGGCTCGAATCTATGCCCAGAAAGCAAAATCGCTGGGATTCGAAATTTCTGATATATTGCTGAAATAAAATTATGAAAGGAAAAATATGAATAAACAGCAGAAAATTCTGACGGGTATCGTTTTTATCCTGTTTGTACTTATTGTTGCCGCCGGCATCCTGATAAAAATATACGGCAATGAAGCATTGCGCATCGGAATAGAAAAGGCATCCCAAAGCGCATTACAAGTCAAAACGCGTCTGGCTGGGCTTCAATTGTCGCTGCTCCGCGGAACGTTGGATTTGCATAATCTGGAAATCGATAATCCCGAAGGCTTTGAGCACCCTACCTTCCTCAAGCTTGGGCATGGCCACACCGCTTTAAACATTCGCAGTCTTCTCGATGAAACAATTGTAATCGATAGGATTCAGCTTGAAAACATCGAAATCGTACTTGAACAAAAAGGCCTGACCAGCAACCTGAAAGAGATACTCAATAATCTGCCTAAAAGCGAAGGTCAAGAACCAAAAGCAGAAGAAAAAAAATCCAAAAACATTCAAATTACCCAACTGATTATCAAGGATGTCAAAGTCAAGGCCAATTTAGTGCCGGTGGAAGGGCTTGCGCGGGCTTCGACGGTCAGTATCCCTCTCAAGGAAATCCGTATGGAAAATATCGGCACAGCAGAGAAGATAGATGCCGTTCAGCTGACCGCCATGATTATTCGGGCTATTGCCGAAGGCATAGTCGAACAGGGCAAAGGCATTCTCCCTCTGGATATGATAAACTCCTTTACAGAAGAGTTGTCAAAACAAGGCGAAGCACTCCTCCGTACCGGGCAGCAGCTGCTGGAAGAGGCCGGAAAAACCGGCAAAGAACTGCTGGATGTTCCGCAGGATATTGGGAAAAAAGCGGCTGAAGGTCTTAAAGGACTGCTGCCCGGCAAGAAAGAGGAGTAATGCTGTTGGCTGTGACGGCGGTTATCCTGCTGGTCCTGTGTTTTACTGAACGGCTATGCAAAATCAAGAACAGATAAGAAACGGGGTCATTCTGCATCCGGGCGCTGTCGGGGACTGTCTTCTGACACTTCCTCTGGCTGATTATATGAAAAAAGTGTTCGGATTAGATCAGATGGATTTTATCGGAAGAACCGAATATATTGATTTCTATCCGGGCCGAACCTGTATTGACCGCATTCGTTCGATCGAAAGCATTGAACTGCACCGTTTATTTGAAGATAAAAATAGTTTTTTTCTCGAAGATAAAGACCGCCTTTTAGAGGCATTTGCCGGCTATGAACAAATCGTCAGTTTTCTCGGCGCCGGTCATCCTTCGTTCGAGACAAACCTGCTTTTTACCGTTCATAGCACTCACTCGGCAGATGTGGCTGTTTTATCTTCAGCAATTCCCGATGACTACACAGCTCATATTACAGACTTTTATTTGCAGCAGTTCCTAAATGAACATCATCTTGAACAAGCAGATGCCAAAATAGAATCCGATGCATTGATTGTGCCTGTTGCCTCCGATTATTCTGCGGGGCAGGAGATGCTCGAACAGATTGGAATTCAGCATGAACAGCCGATTGCTGTTATTCATCCCGGCAGCGGATCTCCTGCTAAAAGCTGGCATTGGACGAATTATTTGCAGCTTGGTTCAGAATTAAAGGCAAATAATATCCAGACTATCTTTATCTTGGGACCCGCCGAACAAGACCGAATGCCGGAAGAATCGGCTCAAATTCGAGAAAAGGAAATCGTTCTGGAAAACCTGACTCTCGGACAAGTTGTGCAGCTGCTTACGCAAGCAGATGTTTTTGTAGGAAATGACAGCGGTATCAGCCATCTTTCCGGGATGCTTGGCAAACGAACAATCGCGTTATTTGGACCGACCAATCCCGCTCATTTCCACCCGCTGGGCCGTTCTGTGACAATTCTCACTCCCAATGCAGATAGTTTCTCTGCATTCAATTTGGCAGAATGCAAAAAGGTTTTCGATTCCGTCATTCAAATGTTGTGATTGATTCCTTCAATTCAAGATTTGACGCAGCAAATCGCAATGGTATAATGACCTCTCGTAATATGAACAGGACTGATTATGTCTCCAAAAACTATACAGGAAATTGCTGAACATGTTGGCGGCCGTGTGATTGGCCAAGGTGATGTCCTTATTTCATCGGCTGCCACCTTGGATAATGCCGGACCCGGACAGATAACCTTTTTAAGCAATCCCAAATATACCTCGCGTGTAAAAACAACGCAGGCCGCAGGGATTCTTGTTTCCAAACAGGTTGAAACTGACGCCAGTCAAATCCTTGTTGAAGATCCCTATTATGCTTTCATGCAGGCTGTTGTCTTGCTGCATGGTCACCGGCGTCACCCGCAGACCGGCATCAGCGAGCAGGCCTCCATTGCTTCCTCAGCCCACATCGGCAGCAACTGCAATATTCATGCCTTTGCTGTCATCTGCGAGAACGCCGTTATTGGAAACAACTGTCAGATTTATTCCGGCGTGTTTATAGGCCCCAACGCCGTAATCGGGAATGACTGTGTTTTATATCCCAACGCTGTCATTTACGATGGATGCCGGCTGGGAAATCGGGTGATTGTGCAGTCGAATGCATCAATCGGACAAGACGGCTTTGGTTTTGCAACACACAAAGGCCAACATCACAAAATTCCCCAGATTGGGATTGTTATTCTGGAAGACGATGTGGAAATCGGCTCCGGCTGTGTTGTCGAACGGGGCACACTGGATGATACGATAATAGGAAAAGGCAGCAAACTGGGCGACTTGGTAGCCATTGGACACGGCACAAAAATCGGGCCGCATTGTCTTTTAGTACCGCAGGCAGGTGTGGCCGGCTCGGCTGAGCTGGGACATCACTGCGTTTTGGGCGGACAAGTTGGTGTGGTCGGCCATATCAAAGTAGGCAATATGGTCAAAATCGGCGCCAAGGCAGGAGTCATTAATGATGTGCCGGATGGAGCCACACTTGTCGGCACTCCGGCAATTGATGCGAATACAGCCAAACGCGCATATGCACTGATCGAAACGCTGCCTCAAATGCGGCAGAAGCTGCGTCAGCTGGAAAAACAAATTGAGGGATTAACCGGCGGTCCGAAATCCTAAGCCAGATGGAAACAAAAAAAATACTGGGTCTGATAGCCGGGCAAGGGCGTCTGCCTTTTCTGGTGGCCGATGGCGCCCGAAAGGCAGGTGTAACAGTGATCTGTGTCGGACTGGCTGACAATGCCGAGCCCCAGCTGGCAGAACACGCAGATATTTTCTTTTACGGCAGCATTGCCCGCCCCGGCGGATGGATCCGCAAGCTTCGCAAATACGGCGTTCGCAATGCTATTATGGTCGGCCGGGTTTCCAAGAAACAGATTTATACGCCTTGGAGGATAGTCAAGTATCTGCCGGATTGGCGGGCCCTGCGGATCTGGTACTGGCGTTTGCGGAAAAAAGACAAACGAAACCATACGGTGCTATGCGCCATAGCCGATGAATTTGCCAGCGCCGGCATCTTTCTGGAGGATTCGACAATGTACTGCAAAGAACACCTGTCCGACTGCGGGGTCATGACAGCCTGCCAGCCGCCTGCTTATGCATGGGACGACATTGATTTCGGATGGCCTCTGCTCAAAAAAGTCAGTGAACTGGATATCGGGCAGGCGATTGCCGTACGGGAGCGGGAGATTATCGCGGTTGAAGCCATTGAAGGCACGGCCCGCATGATCGAACGCGCCGGCCAGCTGTGCAGAAAAGGCGGATGGACATTGCTGAAAGCCCCGCGCTGCCATCATGACATGCGCTTTGATGTGCCGTGCATCGGACCGGATACAATTGAAAGTCTGAAGCAGAACAACGCCTGCTGTGTCGCCCTCGAAGCAGGCAAAACGCTCATCCTTGACAAACCGCAAACACTGGCACTGGCCGACAAGCTGGGAATAGCCGTCGTGGGATTAGCCGGCACCGAACGTGGTCATTGATTCAAGGAGGCGGCCAAGAACTTCCGCTTCCAGAGAACTTTCGTTCTTGTCTATGCGTTTTTTCAGAATAGCCGTTACCTCATCGCCGAGAACTCTATACAGGCGCTCCAGACAGTTTTGAGCTGCTGTTCGAACAGACGAAACAGGTGCAGCCAGAGCTTCTGCAAGGCAATGGATAACATACTCAACTTTCATCCCTTTTTTCAAAACCAAGTCGGGCAATTCATGGTCTGATACCCCTTGGGCATCCGCGGCAAATCGGACTGCATCGATATGGTCAGGCAGATGAACATTGGCCATCATGCAATAGGTCTGAATATAGTCTCTCAGCAGCCGCAGCCAGCGGTGATCCGTTGTAAAGGCATTGTACGACAGGTCGCTGTAGCGAAGCTTCCGCGGCTGTCCTTTCTTATCCAGATAATGGAGCCGGCGTCCGTTGAAATAAATCTCCACGGCATCCAGCATGGCTGTCAGGAGCGATTCTCCATTAAAACCGCTGAACTTTATGCCATTAGGAGGAGATTCCGTGTCGCCAAAATCTGCATCGCATACGGTGCGGATCAATCCATCCTGATGATGTGCAATGACAGGAGTGCCTCCTGCGTGGGCCTCCTGCTGGCTGATTCCGCACGGTTCCCCAACCTCGCCGCCGGAGGGCATTACAAAAAACTGGCTTCCCACATATACATTTCGATACAGGGATGCCGGCAGAGTCCCTTCCGGATAATAAGCAAAACGGCCCCGATATTCGGGCATAGATGCAATCCGCCGGAAATGCATATCAAATCGGCGGCCGTCCCAGGAATCTTCCACCCTGCCGCAGATAACAAACTGGATGCGGCTGTCGCAGTTTAGGAAATATTCCAACACCGTCGGTCCCATCATTTTCCAGGGTTCATAGGTTATCCACCGATTCCCTTTATCCTGATAAGCCTTCCAGTCCACCAGCAGTTCAAAACCCTTCTGCTTGCTGATACGGTGAAGCATTGAGAAAATGACATGATGATGCGTATCGTCATCCGGGGTCAGGCGAATAGCCGGATCGGTCTGAAAGGCGCGTTTGGCAAGCAGTTTGGCCCGGGTATATTTTGCAAAAAGGCGTTTGCGGGCAGCATGGTCGTATGTTTCAAGAATGCTTTTCTTGCAGCTGAACCAAAACCTCTGCCGGGCCGCCATATTAAAGCCGTTGCGGCGGCCGAAAAAACGGCCCTCCGCTTCCATCTGCCGGAACAAATCGGCATAGCCGAAAACCTGCGGTTCATCCAGAATCCGCCGCTTCATAGCACGGCTGACTGTTCCAATATGATCGGAGGTCTTCAGCATCAGGTAGGTCAGGTCAATTTGCTGGCAAAAAGGTCCTGAGGGATTTAAGCAAATATCACTGTGGGCTTCCAATCCGAGAACCCGGCAGTAGTAATACCGGCGGAAAGTATTGGCTTCCGCCAAACGGATGCTGTATGACGGATGAGGATTGTGCATCATTCCGACAACACGGGTATTATCAAAATGCGGATCGGTGTTATAGTCTGTCCAGCGCCGCAAATAAGCCCCAACCAGCCACGTGGGCCACTCGTTCATCTGAATAATAGCAGGGTAATAATTATAGGCACGAAGGGCTTCCAGTGCTCCCTGCGAAAGAACCCTTGCCCTCCGCAGCTTGTCTTCCCCGGTCTGGCCGCCATACGGAGCGTCAAGGTATTTGCCGTTTTCCAGATACAATACTTCGACACGGACATGCTTGCCGTGCTTGTATCGAAGAATCTGACTGCGCAGGATATTGACGATATCGGGCGAAGTGTTAGTTCGTATGGATTGAGAGGCCTCATCAAATTCAGGAAAATGAATGGCGAAGCTGTATCCATCGTAGCGGGGGGTATATGTTTTGAGAATTTTATCCCGCAGCGATTCATACAGCGGCGTCACGACGACAATATGAAATCCAAGTTCGCTTAACACATCGGCAATATCCGTCGTATAAATGCCCACCCCCCCTGCCGTACCGCTGTAGTGGGATTCAGGAGAAACCAGAACAATGGTTCCAAGGTTCATCCCATGCAGGATATCGGCTGCCGACTGGCAAACGGCGGTTTCGAACTGATTCCCCTCGTTGACGGCAATCCGCATTAAAAAATGGATAATAGCAGTTCGGCGCTGGGCATTGTCTTCACTGATTTCCGCCAGCAGCGAGGTCAATACATTCAGTCCGAGTTTTCTCTTGTGATCGATCCATGTTGCCAGAAGCACGAAATATTCCGCAAACGCCTCAAAGCTATGGGGGGCTTCATCAGCTATCCCCGCTATAATCCGTGCAACATAGGTATAGCGAACCCGATCCTGCTTTCCGTAAAGCGGATACCGGACAAACGAATCCAGCATCATCTGGTGACGGCTGACCCGATCGCTTTTATCGATCAGCTCAAAAACGTGTGAAGAAACAGGTCCCAATGTTCCGCCGAATCCCAAATGGATCAGCTCATTGCCCCACCAGAATTCTTTTCGGGCTCGGCGGGACCGTCCTTCTGTATTGTTGTACCGTTCGGTAATCTCATAAATGCTGTCGGGGCGGATTTGTTCCAGCGGACTTCGGTCAAAAGCATTGCAAAGGAGAAAATTGAAGCGTCTGGGCACAGCCTGCTGACCCTCGGCATGGGAAGCAGGAAAATTGAAGACGCACAGAAACAAATGGTCTTTATAGGCACGCAGAAACGCAGCAATACGGCCGTTTTGGGTATTGAGGGGGATAACCTCACCGCGAACCAGCGCCGGATACTGTTCCACAAAAGCAAAAAGTCCGCGCAGATATTTGCCGAATCCGTACAGAATAGGATAAGCCGTCAGAATCCGCCAGCGGGCCTTGTTTTCTTCATGCCAAGGATGGCCAAACCGATTGTTAACCCAGTGCTTCCAGCATTCCGTATAGGCCTCATCAAACCGCTGCTGCATCGAACCGGCGGAAGCCCCTCCCAACCGGCTGATATGGTACATCAGCGGTCCCTGGCTGCTTAATACCAAAAAAGCAGCAGCCGGCCATATCATATTCTGATAATTGCTGGCCGGCGACTCCTCATCATGGCTGTTGAACAGCGACAACGTCTGGCCGCCATAGGTCTTGTAAATAGCATTCAGATACCGGAGATTATCATTTAACCCCAAGGGGGCATCTGCCGGCTGGCCGCTGCGGATATGTTCGAGATTCTTGATCAGCGAATTGTACGGGGTGGTGCCCGATTTGATCATCCGTATTTCATTGCCGTGCCACTGTTCTGCGTAAATAACTGTCGCGTGAGGAACTGCTTTCTGTATCCGATAACACATATACAGCAGCGGGATGTTCGGCTCTTCGGTTTTTCGCAAGTCCACCTGCTCAAATCCTTTTACTGTTACCTGCCCCAGCAGACGGGCAGTCCCCTCAAGCTGTTCAGAGATCGGGAAAACCGTATCAAATCCGTGGCCTACATCGATCCGCAGTCCGAAGCCTAACTGGGCCAGCTCAATGCCGATTTCGGCCAGCGCATCGACATTTTCAAAATCCCTCATATTGACCATAAAGCTGTCCAGCCATTCGCTCCATTCCCCATCCCAGCCGGCTCGGCGTACCAACTTGCCGTTTGAATCGGCAATATAGACCGGCATATGATAGGCAAAAGAGACATTGGCCCGCGAAAAGTGCGACAGAACACACAGCAGAACCTTCATCCCCAGCTGGTCTGCTTTTTGACGCAGATAGAGCAGGGCTTCGATGCCCCCCAAGTCGCGCCGGACTGTCTTTCCGTCCCAGACGGAAAACACAGACGGATCAGGCCCTGCCTCGCCGGCCCAGCCCAGTTCCAGCGCCCCCAGCGGATACAGCCGTGTATACCCTTCGGCTCGAATCGCTTCCAGCTGTTCGGCAATATCATAAAAGGTGCCGTATACATACATTCCATCTTCATTTTTTACCGGCTGATACTTGTCATCCAGCTGCAGATTAAACGTATCCGCATAAAAGCTGAGAACCCGCTGGCCGCGTTCATCGGGTACAAATTTGATCAGGCCGTGCGAATTTTCATCCAGCTCCTCCCACTGCCACGATGCGCCATTGTCATCGGAAATCTGCACGGCATAGTGAAGCCAACCGGTCCGGACAGGGAAAACGGCTGAAAATGCGATCATGGAACTGCCTTCAGCAGCATCGTCCTGCTCCATTAAAATAGGATTTCTCCGCCGGCCGTTAGCATACCACAGAATTCGGGCTTTATATATTTTCCTGCCCGTTTGGCGGGCTTTCGGCAGGCAAATACGAACGGATGCCGGCTCGGTTCGGAAGACAGTGCGGTTGATTCGGCTGGGAGGAAAATGAAACGGACGCTCTGTTAGAATATCCGCCAACAGCCCGCTGACTTCAAGACAAATGGAACGGCACACCCCTTTGTCGGGGTGATTCCAGTAATACAGTGCTGCGTACAACAGACGAAGAGCCTGACGGGCGTTGTCTTTGCGGCGGATTTTTTTTGCCAGTTGGGAAATGGCTGTCCTGACTTTCTGCAAATCATCCGAAAGAAGCATCTCCTCCAGCACTGCCAAGGACGCATCGCTGGAATAGGCCTGACGCTCCTGCAGCCATCCGCGAATCCACCGGCCGTGATCATGGAAGATATCCGTTCTGACTTTTTTGAAAACAATAGATGTGCAGGCGAAGGAGGCGGCCATCGCATCTATTTTGTTCGAATCGCATATGCGAACCGCCTTCAGCAGCTTCGGATTCAATTCATACACAAAAACCACTGAATTGCTGTCTGTATAAAACCGCTTGAATCCGGTCAGAATCTTTTCTTGGGTCGCCTTGATCAGAAGATCCGATTGACAGGTGCGGACACAGCTTTGAAGGATTTGCCTGAGTTTCTGACGCGCCGAGGTCTGGGGCAAGCGCAGAGCTTCCTGCAGGAGCAGCTGCGTCTGAGGACTTTTAGCCAACCGGGTCCAAAAACGGTCCAGCAGCATAATCTCCTCAATCTGCATAAGCGTTTCCAGCCAGTCTGGCTCATCGAAAAGCGGCGCGTTTTCCTGCATTTCCTGAATCGTCGATTTGAGAATATCCCGGTGGGCATCATAAAACCGCAGAGTGTGCATGCGCACCTGCGTGATATGCAGTTCAGGATTGCACCAGTGGTAAAGTGCTCTGTAAAGAATGCCCATCAGCATCCGATGCCGATGCGGCAGGCGTCGTTTTTCGACGGTCAACAAAGCAGCATTCATCAGGATATCATGCGGAAGCAGGGAAGCCGTGCCGGCGGCAGAATCTGTAATCCGCACCTGCACCCTCTTGTTGATCAGCATGCGATACAAAGTCTTGGATTCCTGCTTAATGAGGGACAGTATTTCCTTTAAGGCGGTAGTCAGGATAAGCAGCTGATCAGAAGGAAGTTTTTGAAGGGATGTTTCAGAGCAGGTGAATTTCACGCTGTCGGAAGCATCATAGTGAAATACAATCAGTACATCCATACATCTTCCAGGCGTTATTAAACCGTTTCCTATCTATGCCGCGTGCTGAAACACTTTTTAGTCTGCTGTGTCCGATTGTAAACTGTTAGCAGCAGAAAAACAAGAGTTTTTTAGTTTTTCGATAGAGATTGTCCTTCAAAGGCAATTATTGCAGGCAAGGCGGAACAAGATTCTATTCATGACGTAGAGATTCGATAGGATCCATATTGGCCGCCTGATAAGCAGGATACAATCCAAAGGTTAATCCAATCCCCGCCGATATTCCAAAGGACAGCAGCAGGGCTTGCAGCGTAATCACCGTAGGCATATTGCTGAAGATGGTTACAAGAATAGGAATGCACGTGCCTACGAACATTCCCAGCAGTCCGCCGATAAGGGTCAAAAGGATGGTTTCCGACAGAAACTGGATCACAATATCTTTCTTGCGGGCGCCGAGAGCACGGCGTATGCCGATTTCGCGCGTTCGCTCACTGACGGTCGCCAGCATAATATTCATAATCCCGATTCCGCCAACCAGCAGCGAAATGGCCGCAATAGAGCCCAGCACAATGCTGAAGATCCGCTTGGTGCGAGCGGCCTCCCGGAGAAGTTCAAGCGGAACAATAATTTGATAATCTTTTTTCTTGTGGTACTGCTCCAGCAGAGAAGCCAGTACATCCCGGGTAGGAAGAACACGCTCCATCGAAGGCACTTTAATGGTAATTTCGCTTAATTCGATCCGCTCCCCGCTGGCTCCGCTTGTACCGCCGAATTGAATTTGCGTCTCGCCGAAGCGGCTTTTCATCGTTGCCAGCGGGATATAGACATAGCCGCTGACTCCGCCGCCCTGCGAGGTGCGACTGACAGCAGCCGGCTCTTCTGCTTTTGCGGAGGTATCCTTGACAATCCCGACAACGGTGTAGTATTCACCGGCAATCTTCAGCTCCTGCCCAATGGGATCATCGTAGCGAAACAGCAGTTCCTGAACCGTTTCATCAATAACGCAGACGGCCTGACTGTAGTGCATATCAATAGGCGTCAGAAAGCGCCCTCTGCGGACTTCGATCGGGGCTAATTCAGGATACCAAGCCACCGTGCCGACAGCCTCTGCAGTAATACGGCGGTTCAGATACTGCGTCTGCTGCGGCAGCCGCCGGACAGGCACTACCACTTGGGCATCCGGAATGGTATCCCGAAACCGCTCTGCGTCATCATACCGCAGGCCGTATTCCCGAATTGTCTGCTGGCTTGCATCGGCCACTTCGATATCCGGGGGCTTAACCGTTTTGAGTATAATGTTGGTGCTGCCCAGACGGGAAATCTGCTCCTGCGCTTCCCGGCTTGCGCCTTCCCCAATGGCCAGCATCGCGATAACACTGGCTACACCGAATACAATACCCAGCGTCGTCAGACCAGACCGCAGGCGGTGCATCCACAGACTTCGCAAACTGATTTGCAGCAGAGCCAGAATTTCCGAAATCATCCGCCCCCCTTTCCATTTCGGACTTCCCGTTCAATCCGTCCGTCGCGCAGATGAATCGCACGATGCGTGCGTGCTGCAACATACTCATCGTGGGTTACCACAATGATCGTCTTGCCCTGAGCATTCAATTCATCCAGCATAACCAGAATTTCCCTGCCGCTCTGGGTGTCCAGATTTCCGGTCGGTTCGTCGGCCAGAATAATCAGAGGATCATTGGCCAGTGCCCGCGCAATGGCTACGCGCTGCTGCTGGCCGCCGCTGAGCTCATAAGGCCGATGCTTGAGGCGTTCGCCCAGTCCGACTCGCTGGGCCAATGCGATGGCCCGCTGCCGGCTTTCGGATTTGGGGATGCGCTGATAATACATCGCCACTTCAATGTTTTCGATAATGTTCAGCTGCCGGATCAGATTGAAAGACTGAAAAATAAATCCAATCTGCTTGCCGCGGACTTGGGACAGCTGGTTATCATCCATCATCGACACATCATGACTGCCCAGCAGATAACGCCCGCTGGTGGGCTTATCCAAGCAGCCCAGAATATTCAGCAGGGTCGATTTGCCTGAACCGCTCGGCCCCATAATGGCAACATACTCTCCCTGACAAAATGTAATATCCAATCCCCTCAGGACCGGCAGTTCCAATGCCCCGATCTGGTAGGACTTATGGAGATTCTCAATTTGTACAACCGGCTGGCCCTTGGGGGGGCTGTCAGGCACATTCTGGCGAATCATGGATTCTGTTCTCCCAATCCGCCGGGCTGGCGCCGTCCCTGTCTCATCATCTCACTGGCAGCCGCTTCCCTCTCCTGAGCATCGACAAAGCCGTCCTGATTTGTATCCAGCCGCTGGAGAAACATCCGTGCCCGTTCAGGCGCTTCATCGGCCAGACTGATTTTCCCGTCGCCGTTGGTGTCCATCTCCATAAACCGGTCCGCCGGATTGCCTGCCCTTTCTCCGCCCTCTCGGCGCATTTGCCGGCGGCCGGACGGCATTTCCTCTGAACCGCTTCTGTCCGGCATGAATTCACGCCGCTGCTGCGGGTCAGCTGCGGTCGCCGCCGGCTGGGACTGCGAAGAGTCCGCCGGCTGCTCAGAGACAGCCGCTACAGGCTGCATCTCATCTGATTTGGCCGCTTCAGCCAACAGTCTCGGCGGATTCAGGAGAACCCGCTGGCCCTCCTGAAGGCCATCCACCACTTCAACAAAACGGTCATTAAACGCACCGGTCTGAATGGGCCGTTCCTTGGGCTGGCCGCCGTCCATCACATAACAGACTTTTCGCCCCCCGCGTGTGGCAACGCACTGGACCGGAATGCTGATTACATTTTCCAGCTGGGCAATAATAATCTCAACTTGCGCGCTCATTCCCGGCTTTATCTGATCGCTGACATTTTCAATGCTGACAACCGTCGAATAGACTTTCAGATCCGGATTGCCGAAAAACGCCTGAGGATCGGGCAGCGGGGCTATTTTCTGCACCTTTCCGGTAAATACCTTGTCGGGCTGGGCATCCACGACAATGCGCACCGGCTGTCCGACACGCACTTTGTCCACATTCGTTTCATGGACCTTCACTTCCACATCTTTTTCAGCAGCGTTGGTTACCGTCATAATCAGTTCGCGCTCGCGAACGGCCTGCC
This sequence comes from Phycisphaerae bacterium, assembly GCA_018052735.1. Classification (GTDB taxonomy): domain Bacteria; phylum Planctomycetota; class Phycisphaerae; order Sedimentisphaerales; family Anaerohalosphaeraceae; genus 4572-13. The sequence continues at coordinate 55,810 of JAGPMT010000007.1, forward strand.
CAACCTCGATATATGTCCGCGTTCCGCCGTATCGTCCGCCTCTGTCACTGGATGCATAGATAACCAGCCCCGGAGCCGTTGCCCGAACCGTGCAGACTTCAAGCTGCCGGCGGATACGCTCCAGACGCTCCTTATTCAGCAGATAAGTGGCTTCTGAACTGTTCAGCCGTGCCTCGGCCTGCGCCAGCCGGGATCTTGCCTGAGCATAAATGCGTTCAAGCTGCCGCTCGGCCTCCAGATAATCACTGAACAATTTCTGTGCATCCTTGGGGAATTCATACTGCTCAAACAGATCCAGAGATGTCTGCGCCTGTTCCCAGGAGACTTTTAAACGCTGCACTTTAAGCCGGTCTGCATCCAAATCCGAACGCGACACATAGGATTTCTCAAAAAGCTTCTCGGTCCAGCCCAAATCTGTGTTGGCACGTCTGTACTCCTCTTCGGCCAGACGAATATCCGCTGTGAGCTTCCGATAATTCTGAAGCGACTGGCCGCCCAGCTGATTGGGATCCCGGATTAAGTCGGTAATGACAGGCATTTCCCCCGTCGCTTTGTACTGCTCAATAAGCCGGTTGGCCATCTGCTCTCCAAGATATTTCTGCAGATCCATCCGGGCAAACTTGACATTCATCAGACCCTGCTGAATGTCAGAATCATTTTGATTTTTCTGAATCGTTAACGCTTCTTTCGCTTCTGTGTAGTTGGCCTCTGCTGAATTAAACGTTATTTCCTGCTGGTTGACATTATCCCGGAGCTCCGATGAATCCAGCTCGACCAAGACTCGGCCGTTCTGGACATCCTCTTCTGTAATATAGGTGCCCTCAGGAACCAGGCTGACGATCGTGGTGGAACCTTCCACCTGTGACTTGATTTCCATGGCGTTGCGGGCTTTGATGGTACCGCTTTCGGTCACGCTCATAATCAGATTGCCGCGGGCGGCGGTATAGGTGCTGAGCATAGCGCTGTCGACGGCCGAATCTCCGCCGCGGAAGCGATAGGCCGCATAAGCCGCAAGAACAATGCCAGCAACAACTGCAATTAAAAGAATTTTTTGTCTGTTTCTTCCAGTGATTCCCATAATCCATCCGGCTTAACGTTTAACAGTTCAATATCACGATAAAAGTTCAATTTGGCCAGCATATAATTCACCAGCGTTGACGTCGTATCATTCTGTGCCGAAAGCAGAGAATCCTGTGATTCCAAGAGGTCACGGGATTGGGCACGTCCGGCCTGCAGAAGCATGGTTGTACTGTTGACGCGTTCTTGAGCCAGTTCCAGACTGATTTTTTGGATTTCGTAGCGGCGAGCAGCCTCTATCAGCTGGTTGTAGGCATTCCGCACATCCAGCTTGACCTGATCGACGGTCTGTTCATAGTCGCGCTGGGCCTGTAAAGCAGAAATCAGGGCCTGCCGGTATTCTGCTGCTTCGGCCTTTTTGTCAAGCGGCAAATCCATTGTCAGCCCGGCGCTGTAGGTGCCCTCATCAAATTGAAGACGATACCACTGATCGGTTTCTGACGAAGGAGACCGGACATTGCTGATGCCGGCATTCAAATCCAGCCGGGCACGCAGCCGGTCAGCGGCAACTTTCACTTTGCGGCGGGCATCGTCTACGCTGTCCAATGCTGTGGCTATATCCAAACGGTTTTGAAGCGCCAATTGAACCGCTTCATCAACGGGGAAATTGGGTTCGGCTATCTTCATCGCCTTTAAACCGGCTAATTCATTGGGATCCAGTTCAATGTCGGCATCGACCGGCAGGGCCAGTGTCAGCTTGAAATTATCGAGCGCATACTGATAGGATCGCTGGGCTTCGGCCAAACGGTCTCGGGCCTGCAGCATCCGCTGCTCGGTCTGATCCGCTTGCATTTGCGCCAGCTTGCCTGCCTGTGCCTTCAGGGATGCTTCTTCATAAGCCGCTCGAAGGCTGGCATAGTTGCTTTGGGCATTTTTAACGCTGTCCTGCGATTGAAGGGTTTGAAGATAACCGCGGACAATCGAGACGACAAACTCCTTGCGGTACCGGCTGAACCTGCGGATTTGGTACAGAACCCGTCTTTCGGATTGTGTGAGATTTTCCTGAACAATCTCTTTCCCACCGCCGCGCATCAGAGGTTTAGAGATGCTGGCGCTTAAAACCGAACCCAGCGAGGTTCGCGGGCTGCCGGTGAGAAACTGCATCCAGTCTATTGCCAGACTGCTGCCGATCTGTGTTCCATCCGCCAGAAGCTGATTAAAACCGACCCGCCCTCCTGCATCCACAGATTCATCCGATGCCGAGCGGGCATAGCCGCCGTCGATTGTGCCAAACCACTGCCTTACATAATTATGCCGTTCCAGCGACAACGACAATGCAGAATTGTACAAATCCTCCTTGTTTCTCTGGTACGTCCGGCTGCGGGCAGTGGCTATCGCGACGGCCTGAGCCAGCGACAGACGGCCGGAAGGCATCCAGTTCGGATCAACAATGACATCATTGGGGTCCGGCTGGACATCGGCAATACGATAGTTGGCCTTGACCCCATGTTCAGGACGCCATTTTTCATCGAGAATAGTATACACTTCCTCGTCTGTCTTGGCTTTATAGTCTTCAGCTGTTTTACAGCCGAATAAGCCGCTCAACAAACAAAGCAGTCCAATCCGCAGATACAATCGCTTCTTTCTGGCCAAATTAAAGCCCCACTGTAAAAGTAACTATCCTATTCTGTTTAATTAAAACAGAGATTTTTATTCCTGATTCTCCGTGAAAGTCATTAGAAAGCACCAAGATACCCATCTTGATATGGCCAAAAACGTATATAACATTAATTATATTGCACTCTATCTTGGTTACATACAGAAATGAATTTTTTCCGATACTTTCACCTAACCATTATTGATTCATACCAAAAATTTTCAGCCAGATATCCGTTTCCCGTTTGGACAAACCGCCCCGTTTCTGGGATGGTTCTGGCATCGGTTTGTTTGCTGCTTTTTCCAATTGTCGGAGCAAAGCTATCCAGAAAGCAGTTGCCGTTACAGCCGCGGCCTTACGTTTGGCGGCAGCAGCACGAAGACGGCGGTCTGAACTCACGACAACAAGTCTTTTGGGAGCTGTATTGTCCAATATCATATCTTCAATAATATCATCCGCCTCCTTTTTGGAACCCGAAAAATGCACTTCAAGATAACGCATTCCCTCAAAAGCACTTTTATCAGCTGGACCAATGCCGTCGAATATAATAGACCCGCGCTGACGAATACTGCTGAGAAAATCGGAAATAGCCCGGCACAACTGGACATCGGAAAAAGACGCAAATTCTTCCATTTTCTGAACTGCACGCAGAAGGTTATACCCATCAAATAAATAGGGCACGGCTTAATCCTCCGCCGCAAAGCGTATTTCTCCGGCGACAATTGTATACAGCACCTTCGTCTTCACTGTCCAGCCCTGATAAGGACAATTACGGCCCTTGGAGTAGAATTTAGAACTGTCTACCGTCCACTGCGCATCCGGATCAATTATGACTGCATCCGCCCGGTCGCCGACGGCCAGACTGCCCTTGGCGGCATTCAGAATCGAAGCCGGCTTGTATGTCAGCATAGACAGCATCTGCGGCCAACCGCATACGCCTGTATCAATCAGCGCTTTGCGATACAGAGGCAGGGCGCATTCAATTCCCGCAATACCGCAGGGGGCCGTGAGAAATTCCAGTTCCTTTTCACTTTTCAGATGCGGGGCATGGTCTGTTGCCAGAGCATCGATAACGCCGTCCGCAACCGCCTGCCGGATTGCTTCAATATCCTTCTGCGTCCGCAGGGGCGGATTTACTTTGTAGTAGGTATCGTAATTGACAACGGCTTCTTCGGTCAGCAAAAGGTGATGCGGGGTAACTTCGCATGTGACCGGCAATCCCTGTGCTTTTGCCTGCCGGATAATCTCAACCGAACCGGCTGTTGAAATATGCTGGGCATGGTAACGAACGCCGGTTTTTTTAACCAGCTGGATGTCCCGCCAGAGCATCAGTTCTTCTGCCAGCGGGTCCATTCCGGGCAGTCCCAAAACAGTGGCATTATAGCCGGCATTCATGACGCCGTTTCTGGCAAGAGAACGATCCTCGCAGTGCTGGGCAATAAAGCAGTCAAACATGGAAGCATATTTCATTGCACGAAGCATCACCGCAGTATCCTGTACACCGCTGCCGTCGTCGGTAAAACCCACAGCCCCGGCTTGTGCCATCAGCCCCATTTCGGCAAGTTCCTTGCCGGCTCTTTCCTTGGTGATGGCGCCCATAACATAAATATAGGTTTTACGAGCCTGCCGGCCCATCCGATGGACATATTCTACAGCCGTCGCCTCATCGATAGCAGGGGCTGTATTGGGCATACAGACAACCGATGTGAACCCGCCTGCTACGGCGGCCGCCGAGCCGGAGGCGATTGTTTCTTCTTCTTCATCGCCCGGCTCACGAAAATGCACATGGAGATCAATCAGGCCGGGGGCCACTATTTTATCTGTTGCATCTATCAGACGGTCTGCAGTCTCCGTCAGATTTTTCCCTATTTTAACAACCTGACCGTCAGCCAACAGAATATCGGCTTTGCGATCCACCTTGTTTTTGGGGTCAATCAATCGCCCGTTTTTTATCAAAATTGTTTCTGAAATCATTTTGGCCATTATTTTTCCTTCTGCTCCTGAGCTGCTGCCTGATTAACCAGAAACAACACCGCCATCCGCACCGCCAGCCCGTTGGCTACCTGTCTTAGAATTACGCTGTTTGGGCCGTCGGCAACTTCGGATTCGATTTCCACACCGCGGTTCATCGGGCCGGGATGCATCACCAGTATATCCGGCTTGGCACGCTTTAACCGCTCCACAGTCAAACCGAAAAAGTGCGAATACTCCCGCACAGACGGGAACGGATTTCCCCCCAGCCGCTCAAATTGGATCCGCAGCATATTGATAACATCAAAATCTTCAATGACAGCATCCAGATTATAAGATACCTTGACAGGCAAATCCTGCACCCGGGCCGGCATCAGTGTGGGAGGGCCTACCAGTGTAACTTCCGCTCCCAGTTTGGTCATCGCATAAATATTGCTGCGTGCCACACGCGAATGGGCAATGTCACCGACGATTCCGATCTTTAAGCCGTCCAGCGAGCCGCGGACCTGCCGAATCGTATAGACATCCAGCAGGGCTTGAGTCGGATGCTCGTGATAACCATCGCCGGCATTGACGACGCAGGCATTGATGCAGCGCGTCAACAGCTTGGGAGCTCCTCCGGCACTATGCCGAATCACCACAATATCCACCCCCATCGCTTCCAGATTCCGCGCTGTATCAATCAGCGTTTCGCCCTTACTGACCGAACTGGATTTTTCAGTAAATTCAATGACATCAGCACTGAGGCGGCTGGCCGCCAGAGTGAAGCTGTTGCGCGTGCGGGTACTGTCTTCAAAAAACATATTGACGACAACTTTGCCCCGCAGCGGAGGAGCTTTTTTTATCGAGCGGGTGCTGAACTCTTCAAAGCTCTGGGCGGTATCAAGAATGAATTCAATCTCCCGACGGCTCAGGTCGCTTAAGCCAATCAGGTGCTTTCGAGTCCACTGAAACTTCTCGGTTTTGGTCTGTGTATCCATCACTCAATTATGACCCGGTCTTCATTGTCTGTTTCCGTAAAATGCACACGAACAACCTGCGGCTCCTGCACATCCGTTTTGAGCCCTGTATAATCGGCGCAAATGGGGTACTCATGATGGCCCCGATCGACCAGTACCGCCAGACGAACCATGCGGGGTCTGCCTAAATCCGTCAGAGCATCCATAGCGGCCCGCACACTCCGACCGGTATGCAGCACATCATCGGCAAGAAGTATCAGCTTATCTGTAATATCAAAATTGATTTCGGTACTGCGAACGGTGGGCTGCACTTCTTTAGGTTCATTCAGATCGTCTCGATAAAGGGTAATATCCAATGTCCCGTTGAGGATTTGACCTGTAAAATAACTGCTCAGCGCTTTAACCAGCCGCTTTGCCAAAATTTCCCCCCGGCTGCGTATCCCGATAACTGCTATGTCTGTATCAGCTGGAATATCCGACTTGATTTGTCTGACAATACCCTCGATTGCCTCATTAAGCTGCTTGCCATCAAGTAAAGTTTTCATGGATTTATTGTCTTTTTTTGCTTGTATGTGTTTTTTCCTTTGCTTGGTTACTAATTCAGCCGAAGTAAAGAATGAATATAGCGGCAGTTTAATAACAAAGCAAGGATTATAAATAGTTATCCCAAAAAATGCTGAATCCGTTGAAATTCGAGCGTATTCTATGGTATAGTATGAGGTGTTACCGAAAGCGGGAAATCAAATTGAACAAGATATTACAGATATATCTTTACCGTTTATTAGCTTTAACGCGCTTCCTCGCAATAACTTTTTCGGTTCTTTTTTCTGGATTGGGGACAGGCAGAGCGTTGGCGTCCGGGGAATCCAATCCCTCTATGCTTCCTGTTGAACCGGCAGCCCTTGACTATGCCCGGATTTATACGGTGGTCCAGTATGACCCTTCCCTGACAGGACGGGGGATACGAATCGCCTATATATGCCCCAGTGAAACTTATATCAATAATCGCCCCCAGAATGACTACCGCATCAATGTCCATCATTCCTGTCTGTATGATGCCGATGTGGCGTTCGAAGATGGTTCCGATGGGAAGTGGGGGCTTTCTTCCCATGAAACTGCCTGTGCCGGCATTTTGCTGGGTGCAGATGAGAAGGCCTTTATTCCGGACTTTGGAATGTTTCAATACCGCGGGGCATGCCCTGATGCCTCCGTTGATGTCTATGAATTCTGGCGGTTTGCAGCTTTATACCTGTTCGGCAAAAAACCCTTTGAGGCCGATATTGTAACATTAAGCTTAGGCAACATTTTTGAAGAATGGTGGACACGCGGTCTGGAACAGGCAGCAGATGAAAAAGACCTTCTGGTTATAGCCGGAATTGGAAACGGCGCCGGCGTGCACACGCCTAAGCCGCTGTATCCGGCAGCCGGAGCCAATATTCTCGGAGTCGGCGTTGTTGATGCAGCAGTTGACCAACACGGCACTATCAGTCTTTGGGATTTTTCTTCTGCCAAAGCCGTTCACTCGAGTGTTGGACCTACCGAAGACGGGCGGTGCAAACCAGATATTATCGCTCCCGGAACAGCCTTGGTGCCATCCCATACAGACAATACCGGATATGTTTTGGCTTCCAACTGGTCTTCCCTTTCGGCTCCGATTGTAAGCGGTACAGCAGCTCTGCTGTTACAGAAAGCCGCCATGTTTGAACAAAATGACATATACAACCAGCCCGGCAAGGCGTTGCTGCTCAAAGCCATTCTGATGAATTCAGCCAGAAAACTGCCCTTCTGGCATAAAGGCCGCGTTGAAGCGGAAGACGATCCTGAAACGCCGCTGGATTATATACAAGGGGCAGGGGTTATCGATGGATTGGAGGCCTATCAGCAATTAACCGCCGGGCCGGGGAGTCCGGGATCCGTCTCGCCCGTCGGCTGGGACAACCGCATGCTGGACAACACCCATACAAGCTGTGACTATATGTTCACCGCTGCTGAACCCAATCAGTTCATAACTGCAACCCTCTGCTGGAATCGGGTTTATCAGCCGCATTACCCCTTTAACCGCCTGACTGAGCAGGACACAGACCTGCGCCTCGAATTATGGGCGGTCAATCCGAATGAGCCCAATCAGCCGATTCTGCTGGATTACAGCGACAGCATCAATGACAATATAGAACACATTTATGCCGCATGCAGCCCGAATTACACGGTTTACTTCCTTCGCGTCCGGTTTAATGAGCTGCAGACGATGCAAAACCCCGTCCGCCAGCGCTTTGCTGTGGCTTGGTCAGTCGGTCCCGACCGACAGGCAGGCAACCCATGGTGGTATGACCTCAACGGCGATGACCAGATTGATGCAACAGACCAACTGATTTATGCCATGCTCGATTCCGGTATGTTTACGGATGCCGATGCCGTATCCTTGGGGCAGGCCCTCAACTGCACTCCGGAACGGATCAATCTGTTAGTCGGCGGCTGGGATGTCTGGAAGCGCTATTTGACCAATTGGGAATTGGCATCAGATACTCCGCCCGCCGTCGACGCACAAAACCTGCCCAGTGATGTAGGAATTATCCAGTAGAAATCCTATCGCACCGGTGACATCCGCCGGGGTTCCAAACCTTCCGGCTGGTATCAATTTCAACTGTTTTTCCTCTTCGGCAGGATCCATTTTGTCCGGCCAAGTCACAATTCCGGGGGCAACAGCATTGACCGTTATGCCGGGGGCCAGTTCTTTAGCCAGCGCCTTGGCAGCGGCTATCAGCCCTGCTCGGGCGGCACTATACGGAGCATACTCCGCCCACGGCTTCACGCCGGCGATATCGACCATATGAATAATGGCGGCAAAGGGCTGGACAGCGTTTTTCCAATCCAGTCCCTCCTGTTTGAGATAGCGGACAAACACATTAGAGATAGAAAGCGGGGCCGCCAGATTAACCGCCAGCATCCGGCTAACCTGCAGAGGCGTCAACGTTTCTGCCGGCTGCCTTTGAAAAACCGAGGCAGAATGTACAACAAGCCGAATAGGTCCCAGCCGCCGGGCCTGCTCGATAAGAAAGTCTGCACAGTCCGGTTCTTCCAAATCGCACGCAACAGCCAGTGCCTTCCGCCCGTATTGACGTATGGTCTCTGCGGCCTGTTGAGCGGCAGCCGCATTGGTTCCATAATGGCACAGACAATGAAACCCCTTCCGCCCAAGAAAAACGGCGATTTCTCTGCCCAGTTTTCCGCTGGCTCCGGTGATAATGGCTGCTGCATTGTCATACTCCATAATTCATATCGTATAGCAAATCCCCTGAACCGGCAAGGCCTGTCTGAAATTGACTCCAATTTTGCTTGCAGACGGCAAATCCGAGATTATAATACACCCGAACTGAGGATACTTTAAGGACTTTTCATGGCTTTATTAAATGTAAACATTGACCATATTGCCACCATCCGCCAAGCCCGCCGGACCGATGAGCCCGATCCTGTATGGGCGGCTGTACAGTGCCAGCTGGCAGGAGCCAACGGGATTACAGTGCATCTCCGTCAGGACAGACGGCACATTAACGACAGGGATGTGCGTGTCCTGAAAGAAACAGTGGCCTGCAAGTTCAATCTGGAAATGTGTCTGTCGGAATCGATTGTCAGAATCGCTGAGGCGGTCATTCCCGACCAAGTAACTCTGGTACCCGAAAACCGGGCTGAATTGACGACAGAAGGCGGCTTGGATTGTGCAGCGGTTAAACAGCGTCTGGCAGCCGTTGTCAAGCGGATGCACAAAAAAGGCATTTTGGTCAGCACATTTATCCTGCCGGATGAACGGCAGATACTTGCCAGTGCCGAGGCTGGCTGCGATGCGGTCGAGCTGCATACCGGCAGGTATGCCAATGCGGTCAGCGATAAGGACATTGAAAAACAGCTGAATCTGCTCCGGGATGGACGCGACCTTGCTGCCGCTGCGGGCTTGATTGTCCACGCAGGACACGGCTTGACATACCGCAATATCCGGCCGGTCGCTAACATCGAAGGGCTTTGTGAATTCAACATCGGCCACAGCATTGTCAGCCGGGCGGTTTTGGTTGGCCTGCATCAGGCCGTCCGTGAAATGAAGCAGTTGATTGAGAATCCTTTTTAACAGGAGTCACGCATGTTCAGCGGCGCATTGGTCGCAATTATCACCCCGTTTTCAGAAGGCCAAGTGGATTTCGAAACCTTAACCGAGCTGGTGGAATTCCAGCTCGAAAGCGGCATTGACGGCATTGTTCCGGTAGGCACCACCGGCGAGTCGCCGACACTGAGCTATGACGAGCACAAGCGGGTCATCGAACATGTCGTTAAAACAGTCGGCCGACAGGTTCCGGTCATTGCAGGCACCGGTTCCAACAGCACAGCCGAAGCAATCGAGCTGACCGAATTTGCCCGCAAGGTCGGCGCCGACGCCTCTCTGCAGGTGGCTCCCTACTACAACAAGCCCATGCAGGAGGGCTTCTATCAGCACTTTAAGGCAATTGCCGAGGAAGTGGATCTTCCGATGGTCCTTTACAATATTCCCGGCCGCTGCGGCGGAACCGGTCTGACAGCTGAAACGGTCGCCCGTCTGGCCGAGGTGGACAATATTGTTGCCATCAAAGAGGCAACCGGCTCGATGGATATGGCCAGCGAAATTGCGTCGCGCTGCGACATCACAATCCTGTCAGGCGATGATTCGCTGACGCTGCCGCTGGCAGCCATCGGCGCCAAAGGCGTCATCAGCGTTGTCGCCAATATTGTGCCTGCCGATGTCAAGGCCATGACCGATTTGATTCTCGAAGGCGACTTTGTTTCGGCCCGAAAATGGCACCGCAAGCTCTTTCCCTTATCCAAAACCATGCTGTCGCTGGCAACCAATCCGATCCCGGTCAAGGCGGCGCTGGCGATGCTGAATATGGCATCGGAAGAATTGCGTCTGCCGATGACGGTGCTGGAGGAAGCCAAAAAGGCGCAGCTTCGCCAACTGCTCAAAGACTACGGTCTGCTGGACTAAAAGATCCGGCAAACGGCAGGATAAAAATCGGGCAGCAGAAGCAAAGAAGGATGTTCATTCCAAGCGCCGCAGCTGCCGGCTGTGCCAGCGGCTCAGCACAAGCAGGGAAACAGCCGCACCCACAAGGCAGAACAGCATATCTTTCTGCGTATCCCACACATCTCCCTGCGTGCCGAGAAATGCCTCAGCAGCAGTCCCCGATAATTCAGCAACAGTCCATTCCAGCAGCTCATAGAGGGCGCTGATACTCAGACAAAACGCCAGAACAACCGGCGCCAGCCATTTGCTGTTCTTCAGCGGCGAGGTGCGTATCAGGAGTTCACGCCCAACAATAGCCGGAACAAATCCCTGCGCCAGATGCCCGATGCGGTCATAATGATTGCGGCTCAGATCAAAAGTGCTTTTTATCCAATTAAACAAAGGCACTTGGGCATAGGTATAATGAGCTCCCACCAGCAGGATAACGGCATGAAGCAGTATCAGGGTATAACTCAAATGGGTCAGAGGAAAGCGGCGGCAGGTCGGAATCAGCACCAGTAGGGCCAGCACAACAGGAAACATCTCCAGCACCCACGTAAACCTGTCCGCCGGCTTCACTGCCGACCAGAGAAATACAGCCCCCAATACCGCCAGCAAGACGGCTGGATACGCTGAAGGGCTTGTCTTCTCATCCATCCGCGGTTTTCCTTTCTCGTCTTAAATGCGGCAGATCCGGTTCAATATGAACAATCACATTAACCGGCTGAGTCAGCTGGTCCCGAAGTGCCTGCTCAAGACCTTCGGAGATTTCGTGGGCCTCTGCGATGCTCAGTTCGGGATTGACCAGAATATGCAGATCCAGAAAAATTTCACGTCCAACGCGGCGGGTGCGAAGCTGATGCCAATTCAGGATTTTTCTGTCTGATTCGATAATTGTTTGAATCTGCCGGACAGTCTGCTTATCCACTGCCCGCTCGGCAAACTCCCCCAGACAATCACTGATCACTTTTCCGCCGACGAAAATAATCATTAATCCGACAACAATGGCAGCAAGCTGGTCGCCATACGGGTAGCCCAGTTTCACAGAGACCGCACCGAACAAGACGGCTACAGAACTAAAGGCATCCGAACGGTGGTGCCAGGCATTGGCGTAAAGAATCGAACTGTGGGTACGCACAGCAATGATGCGGGTCCATTGGTAAAGGGCTTCTTTGGTGATTACCGACAGCAGGGCTATCCAGATAACCGAGGAGCTGATTGTCACGGGTTGGCTGCCGATCGTATAATGCATTTTGGCAATATCCATAGACGCCTTATAAATCATCCCTGCCCCTACGGCAATCAGCACCAGCGCGATAACAGCCGTCGCAAAGGTTTCCTGCCGTCCGTGTCCGAAGGGATGCTCCGAGTCGGCTTCTTTGGCCCCCAAATGAATGCCGACCAACACGGCAATATCCGTCAGACAATCCGAAAGCGAATGGATACCATCGGCGAAGAGGGAAAGAGAAGCCACCGCAATGCCCACAACGCATTTCAGCACCGACAGCACGATATTGATCACCATTCCCCAGTAGGTTACAGCGCAAATTGCCGAATTGCCCCGCTTGAGATCGGCCATTTTACTTTCCTATGACTTCACCGCAGATGCGTTCTATCTGCTTGGCATACCTGTCGGCGGCAGCCGCTTCTTTGGCCTCTATAATAACGCGCATAATCGGCTCTGTATTGCTGGTACGGATATGAATCCAGCCGTCGGGCAAATCCAGCCGGCACCCGTCACGGGTATTGATCAGCGCATCGGCAAAAAGGGATTTGGCCTTTTCGATAACTGCTTGGGCTTGGATTGTATCCGCGCTGTATTTGGTTTTATACATGCAGTACCCGCCGACCTCTGCAGCCAGCTGGGAAACAGATTTGCCGGCGTCCGCCATCAGCTGCAGCACCAGCGCCATCCCGACCAAACTGTCCCGCACAGGCCCTACCCGCAGATCAATAATGCCGCCGTTGCCTTCGCCGCCGATAACGCAGTTGTGTTCAATCATCGCATTGGCCACATGGGCTTCGCCGACCGGTGTCCGAATGACCCGGCAGCCGGCGGCAGAGGCGATGTCATCGATCATTCGCGACGTGGAAAGATTGGCCGCAGCCGCCCCCTTCTTTCGGGAGAAAACCTGTTTGGCGGCCAGCGCCAGTGTAAATTCCTCGCCGATGTAAACACCCTTTTCATCAACAATAGCCAAACGGTCTGCATCGGGGTCTTGCGCAAAACCGATGTCGGCTTTTTCGGCGGCGACTTGCCGGCATAAAGCGGTCAGGTTTTCGGCGGTCGGCTCCGGCGCATGCGCAAAGCGGCCTGTGGGTTCGGCATTCATGCAGATGACCTGACAGCCCAGCGCCTCCAGCAGCATCTGTCCGGCGGTGCCGCCGGCTCCGTTGACGCTGTCCAGTACGACCCTGAAATGCTTTGGAATGATGGACTCTTTCTGGACGATGGCCAGTACCTTTTCCAGATGAACCTGATGGGTATCCCTGTTTTGGCAAATCGTCCCGCAGCCCAGTGCATCGGTCCGTTCAAACTGCTGACTGCGAAAGAGCTGAATGATTTGTTCTGCTGTCGGCTTGGGCGGTGCAATGCCGTTGCCCAGCAGCAGCTTGATTCCATTGTACGGTGCCGGATTATGACTGGCGGTAATCACAACCCCCCCGGCGCATCCCAAATGGCGCACCATGATTCCCACTCCCGGCGTCGAACAGATGCCCAGATCGATGACATCCGCACCTGCCGCGGTCAATCCCGAGGCTACGGCCGAAAACAGCATCTGCCCCGATGGGCGCGAATCCCGGCCGATTGCCACAGCACACCTCCCCGAGCTGCTGCATTGCCGTTTCAGAAAGGTCCCAAACGCGCTGCCGTAGTCTGCGGCCGTATTGGGGAAAAGGTTGTGCCCTACCAATCCGCGCATTCCGCTGATACTGATAATAAGTTCCTGCGCCATAGTTTAGCTTCCTCTATCCTAAGGTAACGACCGAGTCCGTTCAAGGATTGTGCTGAGATTGTTCAGCAGTTTCTCAACCTGCGCTTCTTTCAGCAGCAGAATGTCTTTCAGGGCCTGACCGATATGCGGCAGATACGTTTCTATATAACTGCGTTTGAGCAGTTCCTCTTTCATCCGCCGCTGTCGGCGCACGTGAAGTCCCAGCTTGCGCCCGCATTCCTGAATTGCCAGCTTGATTTCTTTGATAATCTCCGGATAATGCGCCACCGCCTCCTTGCTTTCGGATGTAAACGGCACCCACACCGAAGCAATATGCACCATCAGCATCACCGGTCCGCTGGGCAATGCCCCTTTGCTCTGATTAAGGCCGTAGGCCCGCCAATTGGTCTCCATCACCGCTTTGTAGGTGGCACAGGCCGACTGCTGATACAGCAGCGGCACGCGGTTGGCAAACCGCACCAGCCGCATCAGGGGTTCTTTGCCTTCCTCCTGATCCTCATCCTTCATCTCTTTGCATCCGTAGGCCAGCGCCGCTTCGATGATGAAGGGATTGCCCCGATACACCGCCGGCTTGCGGGTGCAGCTGACATAAAATTCCGCTTCTGTTACCCGCTTGAGACCGTCAATGAGCTTTTCCTGCCCAATCGGACTGATGCAGTCGGTCGGCGGTGCCATCAGCTTGGTGGCATTGATGGCGGCGTGCAGTTTTTCTGCATCTTTGAGGGTTATCGCCGCCGGCTTCATATTGACCGAAAGCTTGGCTTTTTTGATGATTTCTGCTGCCAGACGCTCGCTGACCCGTGAGAATTCCCGATGCATAAAATCGGCCAGACGTCTGCATTCGGAGTCGCGGGCCATTTTGTACAAAATGCCCAATTCGACGCCGTAGGGATGTGGTTTAATCTCCGCCGGGATATAGGGCATTTCCTCCGTCTGACGCGGATACTGGCTGACGGTGCCGTCGGGGGCCCTGTATGTAATCGAAGCGTGAGGATTGGCCATCGCTGTCTGGGCGAGGTATTCATCGACGCTTTGGCGGCCTTTCTGGTACCGCCCTTCCAGCACAATTGAAACGCTGGTTCCGCTGGGCTGGTCAAACTCGCATTCTTCATCGAGAATCACTTCCGGGCGGTTTTTTGAGGTATCAATCTGCACGTGGTAATGTTTGGCCGGCTTGGAACCGCTGGTGCGGGAGATAATCTGGACAGGTTCGCCGGTTGTCAGCAGACCGTACATTCCTGCTGCGCTGATGCCGATGCCCTGCTGACCGCGGCTCATTTTGAGCGTGTGAAACTTGCTTCCGTACAGCAGCCGTGCAAAAATATTCGGAATCTGTTTGGGGACAATCCCCGGGCCGTTATCCTTGACCGTAACCCGGAATTTGTTATCCGTTCCATCCAGCGCCTCAATATGCACCGATATGGCCGGCAGAATTTGTGCCTCTTCACAGGCGTCGAGGGAGTTATCAACGGCCTCTTTAACAGCAGTCAGCAGCGCTTTTCGAGGATTGTCAAATCCGAGCAGATGGCGGTTCTTGGCGAAAAATTCGCTCACGCTGATTTCCCGCTGCTTAGCCGCCATCGACTCGGCTGTGGCGGCTTGGGATTTTCGCACTTTTTTGGGGGCAGCCGCCGCAGCGGATGTGCTGCCGGCCGCATTCTCGCCGGCTTTGGCTGAAGATCCGGCAGCCGGCGTTTGAAGAGTGTTGAGATTCTCCAAGGCATCCGAAGATTCGGCGTTCTCTGTTCTTTTACGGTTCGATTTCATCCCTGACGGATGGGCCTGCCCCTGACCGGGGCCGGAGTCAGCTGTCCCGAATTCAAACCGCATTTGGGTTTGCTGTTTTGTCTTGCGCGAGGTCATTCCTTTGATTCCCAGATAATCACAGAGCGGTTCGACTCTGCGGATACCAAAGCCGAACCGCTCTTGTTACATCGTTCCCATTTTACTGCAGTTTACATACATACATTTCATTGACAAATTCCAAACCAGCCAATTCCTGTGCCGCTTGGGCATCGGGGGTTTTGTCAAGACTGACAGCCAGAATCGCCTTGCCTTCCTCCAGCTTATGCCCCACACCCATAGTATTAATGTTGATGCCGTGTCTGCCGAGAGCTGTTCCCACAGCCCCGATCACACCCGGCTTGTCTTGGTTGAAAATAATAACCATCGTGCCTTCCGGTGTTACTTCGATGCTGAAGCCGTCAATTTCAATAATCCGCAGAAGATTACCGCTAAAAACCGTCCCGCGGATGGACCGTGTAATCTTATCGGTTACGACGGTCGCCGTAAAGCTGGACTCCAAATCTTTGATTTCCGGATTTTTGGTGCGGTCTATGCTGACGCCGCGTTCTTTGGCCAGCAAGGGAGCATTCACCATATTTACAACGGTATCGAAATGCGGCTGGAGAAGACCGATGGTGAAAGCCGTCGCCGCAGCATCTACCGGCTTTTCGGCGATGGAGCCGCGGAATTCAATTTTAGCGCTCTTCAGATGCCCCGGCGCCAACGTGCTGAGCATGGTGCCAATGCGCTGGGCAAGGTCGGCATAGCGGCTGACAATCGGCGGCACGGCACCGGAAGTCGCCGGCGCGTTGAGGGCATTGCGAATCGGTCCCCCTTTAATGGCATCGCACAAAATCTGGGCGGCTTCGACAGCAACCTCGATCTGGGCTTCTTCGGTGCTGGCACCGAGATGCGGAGTTACCAGGCAGGTCGGGCATTCAGCAAAACGCTTATTTTCCGTCGGCTCTTTGGAGAACACATCCAGCGCTGCACCGGCAATCGTACCGGCACTGAGAGCATTATACAAATCATCTTCGTTAATGATGCCGCCGCGGGCACAATTGATGATGCGGCAGGTCGGCTTCATCATTTTGAGCTGTTTGGATGTAATAAGATTCAATGTCTGCTCATTGCGGGGAATATGAAGCGTGATATAATCTGCCTCCCGATATATCTTCTCGATATTATCTGTTATCTGCACTCCCAACTGTTCTGCCTCTTTGGGGGCTGCAAAGGGATCATAGCCGATGATTTTCATATTAAAACCAAGGGCCATTTTTACCACTGCCATTCCGATGCGTCCCAACCCAATGACTCCCAGCACCTTGTTATTGAGCTGGTTGCCGGTATAGCTCTTGCGGTCCCATGTGCCGGCCTTCAAGCTATTGCAGGCCGGAACGACATTGCGGCTCAGCGCCAGCATCAATGCCATTGTATGCTCTGCGGCACTGATCGTGTTGCCGCCGGGAGTATTCATAACCAAAATGCCCTTGCGGGTCGCCGCAGGCACATCGACATTGTCGATGCCTACGCCGGCACGGGCTATCCCCTTTAATTTGCCCGGATTCTCAAGGACTTTGGCCGTCACTTGCGTGCCGCTGCGGATAATCAGCCCGTCATAATCCCCGATAATTTGGGCTAATTCGTCTTCGCTGATGCCTGTACGAACCACAGGCTCGAAATCGTCCATCGATTTGATTAAATCGATACCCTCTTTTGCCAGCTTGTCGGTAATCAGAATTTTGTACATAGAAACTTCTCCTAAAATGTTTCTGTTTCAAAAGCTTCCTGAACTGAAACACGTTCATCGGCACATTTAAATTTCAGTTTATCACAGGGATACAAATAACGCAGCGTGCAATGGGCTGCACCGGCTGTCAGACGGCTTACCAGATTGGCGCGCCCTCCGGTTTCCATTTCGACAGCCAGATCGATCATTTTGCCTTCCGGCTGTGAAGGCCACACAGCAACTCCCAGATCGGTATCCAGAAGAGCGGCTCGGATAATCAGGCGCCCGCTGCAGTAAGAACGAATCCCCAATGCCTCGGCTTCAAACTTGTCCACATGGACAATCAGGACATATCCAGCCCCTTGCGAGCGGGCAATCTCCTGCGGATTCAGCCCTGCGGCTTGGGAGGGTGCGGGAGGATTCAAAATGATATTGCTGCTGTTAAATCCCGCCTTTGCCGTCATATACAGATGGAAGGCCGATGCCAGCTGCTGGGGGAAACCGTAATCAGCGCCGGCCGAACGCGGGCATTCAATCCAGACCAGTATTTTTCGTTTCTCCTGTTCTTTCAGATTATAGTCCGGCGTTGTCTTTTTCTCAAATGCCCCGGGGCTGAACAATAAGCCCAGACCGGATGCGCACCCCGACAGCACAAAAACATTGGAAAGCAGAACAACAAACACGAAAAATCGTGCAATAAAACGCACCGAATACTTAAGGTTTAGCGTTTTCAAGTACCGTCCTTATAAGAGTTACAATCCAGCCAGTCATAATAACAAGGATGCCAGCAATAATCAGGTTTCGTATAGTTGTGGAACTGAAAAGCCGCTCCAAAGGAAGGAACTTTATACCAAAAAGAGCGTAAAGTAAAGCAAAAAACGCTGTTATTGCCGCCGTCAGGCAAAAAATACATGCCGCCGGCTGAATCTTAAATGCCTCTATCGGATGTCCTTGTGCAAATGCCTGCGCCGCGTGGGTCCAGCCGCAGCCGGGGCAAGGCAGTCCATACCGCTGCTTAAAGCCGCAGATGCCCACCCATCTGCTGAGGTCAACATAGCCTTCAGCGGCCGCCCAAAGGAGTCCAAAAACGACCGCGGCAGCAACAAAAATACCCGCTGCCAGAAGTCTCATTCTGCCGGACAGCCGCCGATTATTTTCTGTAAATTGCATATTGGTCTTCTGCTGTTCTTTGGGTACAATAGACACCCAGCTACATCTTGTCAAGACGGAAAGGATGCATATGTCAATACCCCATACGGATCTGAGTCAAATGCTGGAAACGGCTGTCGTGGCTGCCCGCCTTGCCGGACAGCGGGCGATGGAAGAACTGCGGTATATCCGCAAATTGCCAAAAAGCGATAACGAGTTGGTGACACAGGCCGATCCGGTGTGTCAGAAAATAATTATCGACTGCATTCGCGAACATTATCCCGACCATGGTTTTCTTTGCGAAGAAGGCCCCAACGGGCAGCTGTACCGCATCCAGCCTCGCGGGGAGGAGGCCGTTTGGTGGATTATTGATCCGATTGACGGCACGAATAATTTCGCCAACGGGCTGCTGTGTTTCTGCGTCAGCATTGCAGCGATGCTCGAGGGGCAGCCGCTTCTGGGTGTTGTCTTTGACCCTACAACCGATTCGATGTATTCGGCTGCACAGGATATGGATGCCCTGCTGAACGGTTCCCGGATTGTTGTCAGTGATGATGCCATCGGGCCCTTTGCCAGCTTTGCCATTGACAGCCATACAGCACCGCAAACAGATTCTGCCGTCAAGCAGATAATGCAGTCCACCCGCTTCCGCTGTCTGGGCTCAACCGCCCTGCATATGGCCTATGTTGCCAAAGGGGCTATGATAGGGATGTTCAGCAGCTCTGCCCGCTTGTGGGATATTGCTGCCGGCGCTATCCTTGTGGAACGTGCCGGCGGCAGAGTTTCCGATTTGAAAGGCAATCCCCTGTTTCCTGTCAATCCCCAGCTTTACAATATGGAACGGCTGCCGATACTCGCAACTTCGGCAAAAATATATCCAAAAGCTCTTGAACTATTTGCAGGTTAATGCTATTTTATTCAAAATTAGTTGAAACGTTACACTGCCCTTTAACGTCTTACTGTAAAAACAGCAAATTTTAAAAAGGAGAATCAACATGAATACCAAGCGTTTATTTATAGAAGTATTACTGGCATCTTTCATTTTCTTTGCTTGTCTGCCGGCACAGGCTGCCAATGGTTCCGACGATGTGCTGCTGAACACGCTGCCGGATAACTGCCTGTTTTGCCTGCGGGTCAACGCCTTCAGCACCACCCTCAGCAAGCTGGATATGTACTTGGCCGGCACATCCCCAATTCCGATGAGCATCGCTATGCTGGCCAATATGCAGCTTATCGGCATCACCGGCGATCCAATGCTTGGCGGCATCGACCAGAACGGAGATTTTGCGGTTTTCGGACTGCTGAATCCTGACGCTGCCGCGGGGGTTCCGGTCATAGGGGGTGTTCTGATTCCTGTCACCAACTATGCAGATTTTGTCAAGAACAATCCAAACTGCAAAGCCGGCGACAGCGGCGTTACGGTGCTGTCGGCTCCCAATTCACAGATAGGCAGCCTCATGCTGACAGAAGCAGCCGGCGGGAAATATGCTCTGGCGGTCATGGAAGGCCAGCGGGACACTCTGGGGACGCTGAAAACAGCCCTGTCGGCCCCTGCTAAACCGCTGGCTGCAAGACTCCGTCCGGCGCACAGTCAAACGGCCGCTGCTGCTCCGGCGTGGGGCTATATCAATCTGTCCCTGCTGTACAACACCTATCAGCCGATGGTGCTCAATATGCTCCAGCAGGCCCAGAGCCAAATCCCGGCAGCCAGCGAAGAGATGGCAGGCATGACAGCATTTGTCCTGAAGATGTATGCCGAGCTTTTTAAGGAGTTTGCCAAAGATGCCGACTATGCCGCTGTGACATTAACGCCGGAACCGGCTCTGCTGTGCATCGATACCGCCCTGCAAACCAAAGACGGCAGCCAGCTGGCTGGAATGCTTACGGCTTCGCCGCAGCCGGCCAAAGGCTTCACCATGGCTGGTTATCTGGACGATGCCAGCGCCATCAACGGTCTGGCAAAGCTGAATCTTGCTTCGGTGCAGAAAATGTACGACAAGATATTTGATATCCTCGCAGCTGCATCCGAGCAAACCGCCATGAAAGACCAAATGGAGACGATGAAGGCCATGCTGAAGAAATCGATTGCTGCAATGGGTGAGGAAGTTGCCTTTTCCTTTTCCTATGCGGGCAGCAAACCGCCGGTCAAACTTCGCGAGATTGTGGCCGTTCGAGACAGCGCCGCCATGAAGGAACTGATGAGCGAAAATGTCGCGTGTGCCAATCTGATCTATCAGGCGATGGGATTTCCGGCCGTTTTCAAATATCAGCCGAATGTTTCGACCTATAAAGGCATCTCGATCGATGCAGCATCCATTGAGATGAAACTGCCGCAGGATCCCAATAATCCCATGAATGCGGCCATCGAACAGATGTATGGCGATGCGTTTGCCTATCATATGGCTCTGACGCCCGACAAGTTTCTTATGACGATGGGGACCGACAGTCAGGAAACCCTTCAGAAAATGCTCGATCAGCCCGCCGCAGCAGCACCAGCCGGCGATTTCAAAATGGCTTGGGAGATGCTTCAGAACACCCCTTACAGCGAATGCGTATGCAGCATTAATATTATCAAGCTTCTCACAGGGCTGGGCGAAATGATGCAATCGGTGGAACCAGCGGCATCAACCCCCATTCCCGATATTTTCGGAGGGCTCAAAGGCATGCAGACGCAAAGCTGTCTGGCGCTGGGCGGTTTTTCTGCCGATGGTCAACTTGCCATTCGCGCCGCTTTCCCCAAACAGCATTTGACGGAAATCATTTCCGCTGTCATGAAGATGCAGCAGAAAGGAATAGAAGCCCAGCAGGCGGCAATAAAGCCCGGCGTCCAAACTGCAGCGCCTGCCGTGCCGGAAGCCCCGGCCAGTCAGAAACGGCCTGCAGCCGATGATGCGTCTGAGACAGCGGCGATTCTGAAAAGCTGGATCGGCAAGCCGGCGCCGGAACTGCGCATGGTTGATCTGGAAGGCAAAATCTACCGCGTCTCGCGCCTGAAAGGCAAAAAAGTGCTTCTGGATTTCTGGGCTACATGGTGTCCGCCCTGCAAAGAATCCATTCCTTTCCTTGTTGAACTGCGGGGCAAAACCAGTGATGCCGATCTTGTTATTTTCGGATTGTCCGATGAGCCGACAGACCGGCTGAATCAGTTTGTCAAAGATTTCAAAATCAATTATCCGATTATTTCCTATGGGGACAATCTGCCGGCACCGTACAGCCAGATTACCGCCCTGCCTACGGTGTTTGTAATCGACACCAAGGGCATTATTCGCGATATCATCGTGGGATTTGAAAAACCGCAGGATATTCTGACGGCGCTAAACAAAATCAGCTAAGCGGCCGGATGCCTGCTTCTGCTGCCGGCTCCTGCACGGGACTGTTACTGTCAAGCGGATGCTGCAGAACAGCAGGGGTGTCTGTGTTCAGCGGGGCAATTGGATTTTGACCGGCTCTTTTTTAAGCTCGCTGACGGTCGGCAGAATCTGCCAGCGGCAGATTCCGTTTGCCTCACAAAACAGCCGGACAAGGTCTGCAATCTGCTCCCTGCTTCCGGCGTGGCCCATCGCATAGAGGCTGAAAGGCCAGCCCTCAACGGATCGGCGCTGGTAGCAATGACTGACCCACGGGCACAAAGCCAAGGCCTGCCCCGCCGTGCGGATGCTGTCTTGGGCAACGTGTGCACAAAACAGGGCATTGGCGGCATACCCCAAAGCCGGATAATTTACGACAGCAGCAATTTTCCTGACAACACCCTTTTGAAGCAGGCTCTGCAGCGCTGCGAGAAAATCGGCTTCTGTTATTGTGCCGTCTTGGCCGGCAAGAACAGCAAAGGCATATTCCGCGACAGGCAGGTCCTGCTGGATCAGATGAAGCGTATGTCGTTCGCTGTCCGACAGCTCCGCCGGCTGCCGGGGGATATCGGACAATGCAATGTCTTGGACCGGCTGGGGCATCGGGTCCGATACAGATGCAAAAGGCCCGGCCGGCTCAAAATAGACATCGAGCTTAAACAGCCGCTGTGCCGGCAGACTGTGAAATTCAACCTGCAGCTGCTCCTGCAAGCCGGCCAATTCCGCATCCACCGCTATCAAAGACGGCGCCTGCATCGTAAACCACAGGTTATAGTAGTGGTCGCGGCAGTAGCTGTGAGACACCGCAGGCAGGCGGCTGACGGCATCGGCAACCTCGCTGAAGCGCTCGGCCGGCACATGAGCCGCAATCAGCGAGGCAGTCCGGCCTAATGCCCGATAGTCAATCTGTGCCCGGATACGGCGGATAAGGCGCTGCTGCTGAAGCTGACGGATGGTTCGGATGACCTGTTCTTGCGTTGCAGACAGCCGCTCGGCCAAAACGGCAAACGGCCGGCTGCAAACCGGCAGCGGCCGCTGAATCCAGCGCAGAACATCCATTTCAAAATCCGTCAGTGTCATATTGCTTATTCTATTTCCATCGGCTTTCGTTTGCAATCCGCAAGGCGGGGGAATTCATCCTGCCGGCCAATTTTGGAGGTTGCAGATACAACTGTTTTGTGGTATATTTTTTGGCGAACAAAACCCATCAGACCCTTGAAAGGAAAACTTGATGAAAACCGTGCAAAACACCTCGACAAAAACGAAAATGCTGGATTTGAGCTTAAAATACAAAGTAGCAGACCTGTCGCTGGCCGAGTTTGGCCGCAAAGAAATGCAGCTGGCCGAAAAGGAAATGCCCGGCCTCATGGCGACACGGGAAAAATACGGCACAGAAAAGCCCTTAAAGGGATTGAAAATCACCGGTTCTCTGCATATGACCATCCAGACGGCGATGCTGATTGAAACCCTCGAAATTCTCGGGGCTGATGTCCGCTGGGCCTCCTGCAATATTTTCTCCACCCAAGACCATGCCGCAGCCGCCATTGCAGCGGCAGGACGCAGCGCAGTCTTTGCTTGGAAAGGGGAAACGCTGGAGGATTACTGGTGGTGCACCGAGCAGGCGCTGACATGGCCGGACGGCAGCGGACCGGATTTGATTGTAGATGACGGCGGCGATGCCACATTGATGGTGATTCAGGGAATGCGGGTTGAGAAAGACCCCTCGCTGCTTGCCAAAACATACGACAACAAAGAATTTCAAATTATTATGGACCGCTTGGCCGCCAGTTATTCAGCCAATCCCCGGCGCTGGACAACCGTCGCCCAAAACCTCAAAGGCGTCTCGGAAGAAACAACAACCGGCGTTCATCGGCTGTATCAGCTGCAGGAGTCGGGCGAACTGCCTTTTCCGGCCATCAATGTCAACGACTCGGTCACCAAATCGAAATTTGACAATCTCTACGGCTGCCGGGAATCTCTGGCCGACGGCATCAAGCGGGCAACCGATGTCATGGTGGCCGGCAAAGTCGTCGTCGTCTGCGGCTATGGGGATGTCGGCAAGGGCTGTGCTCAATCGATGCGGGCACTGGGAGCCCGCGTGCTGATTACGGAAATCGATCCGATCTGCGCGCTGCAGGCATTGATGGAGGGTTTTCAGGTTACCACTATGGAAGAGGCAGCCCCGCAAGGCGACATTTTTATCACTGCTACCGGCTGCTGCGATGTCATCCGGGCCGAACATATGGAGCAGATGAAGGACGAGGCCATTCTGTGCAACATCGGCCACTTTGACAGCGAAATAGACATGCATTACCTTGAACACAGCCCGCTGTGCAAAAAAACCAACATCAAGCCGCAGGTGGACAAATGGACACTTCCCTCCGGCCGGTCGCTTATCGTGCTGGCCGAAGGCCGTCTGGTCAACCTCGGCTGTGCAACCGGACACCCCAGTTTTGTTATGAGCAGCAGTTTTACCAACCAATGCTTGGCTCAGATTATGCTGGCTACCGAATCGCTGGAGCCGGGAGTTTACACCCTGCCAAAAAAGCTGGATGAAGAAGTGGCCCGGCTGCATGTCAAGGCGCTGGGCGGCAAATTAACCCATCTGACGGAAAAACAGGCCGGCTATTTAGGCGTACCTGTGAACGGTCCCTTTAAGCCGGACCATTACCGCTATTGACAACAGCGTCCTACACGGCGGCAAGCGGCACTGACAACTACATTGCGGACCCAAGCCCAACCGGCGGAGCGGCCAAACCGTCTTGTCCGGACGGCCTCGGACAGGATTTCTCCAAACCCTGCCGGCCCAACGGCTGTTGTTGGCCCTGTCATTTTGGCATACTGGACCTCCTGAAAGGACAACAAGTCTTTATTATGCAAGATGTTAGAGACTTTCCAACTTTCGGGCACGGCATTTGCTACCTTTGTATGCCGGTTCCATGACAGAAAGGACAATCGTATGAAATTTGATAAATTCACGGTAAAGGCCCAAGAAGCCATCGCCACAAGCCAGCAGCTTGCACTGGCAGGCCGTCATACGGTGGTTACGCCGCTGCATCTGCTCAGCGCCCTGCTGGACGATGCGGATGGAATGGCCGTTGAGATTTTGAAAAACATCGGCACCAATGTGGAGCGGATCCGGCAGATGACCGAAAGCGAGCTGAACCGCCAGCCGAAAGGTCAGGTCAACGGGATGATCATGCCCGATGCGGCGTTCAGTCAGGTCGTTCTGGATGCGCAAAACAAAGCCGACAAGATGGGGGATGAATTTCTCAGCATCGAGCATCTGCTGATGGCTCTGGCCGATGTGAAAAGCGATGCCAAAGAAATCCTCAGCGTCAATTCGATTTCGGTCGAGGCGATCACCAAAGCCCTGCAAAACCTGCGCGGCGATGCGAAAGTGACCGATGACAATCCGGAAAGCAAATACAAAGCCCTCGAGCGCTACGGCATCGATTTGATTGCACAGGCGCAGAAGGGCAAACTGGATCCGGTTATCGGGCGGGATGACGAGATCCGCCGCTGCATGCAGGTTCTTAACCGCCGCACCAAGAACAATCCGGTTCTCATCGGCGAGCCGGGCGTCGGCAAAACCGCCATTGTGGAGGGACTGGCCCAGCGGATTGTAGCCGGCGATGTGCCCTCGGGGCTGAAGAACAAGAAAATCATCGCTCTCGACATGGGGGCTTTAATCGCCGGAACCAAGTTTCGGGGCGAATTCGAAGACCGCTTCAAAGCCGTTCTGAAAGAAGTCATCCAGTCGGACGGCCAGATTATCCTCTTTATTGATGAGCTGCATACCATTGTCGGCGCCGGCAAAACCGAAGGCTCTGTTGACGCCGGCAATCTGCTCAAGCCGTCGCTTGCCCGGGGCGATCTGCGCTGCATCGGGGCCACGACGCTGGATGAATACCGCAAGTACATTGAAAAGGATGCCGCACTGGAGCGGCGGTTTCAGCCGGTAATGGTCGATCCGCCGACGGTGGAAGAGACCATTGCCATCCTGCGGGGGCTGAAAGACCGCTACGATGCCCATCACGGCGTGCGGATTACCGATGCGGCTCTGGTGGCCGCAGCCGCCTTATCGAATCGGTACATTTCTGATCGGTTTCTGCCGGACAAAGCCATCGACCTGATGGACGAGGCGGCATCCCGCCTGCGGATTGAAAACGACTCGCTGCCGTCCGAACTGGACAGCATTCGCCGGGAAATAATGCGGTTGGAAATCGAGCGGGAAGCCCTGAAGAAAGAAACCGACGCGGCCAGCCGAAAGCAGCTGGAGAAATGTGAAAAGCAGCTTGCCGAACTCAAGACACAGAATGCGCAGCTGACAGCCCGGTGGGAAAATGAAAAAGGAGCCATTGACAAAGTAAAAGCCCTGAAGGAAAAGATCACCGCTGTTCAGTCCCAGTTTGAGGAAGCCCAGCGGCGCGGGGATCTGGAACGCGCGGCCCGTCTGAAATACGAAACGCTGTTGGGGCTGCAAAAAGAGCTCAAAGCAGCCGAAGAGAGTGTCGCCAAAGCCAACGGCTCGGCGATGATTCACAACGAGGTCACGGAAGAGCACATCGCCCAAGTCGTCAGCACATGGACAGGCATTCCCGTCAGCCGTCTGATGAGCGGCCAGCGGGAGCGGCTGATGAAGATGGAAGAGGAAATCCGCCGGCGCGTCGTGGGGCAGGACGAAGCGGTTGCCGCCGTTTGCAATGCGGTCCGCCGTAGCCGTGCCGGATTAGGCGATCCCCATCGGCCTATCGGAACCTTTCTGTTCCTCGGTCCTACCGGTGTGGGGAAAACCGAACTGTCCAAAGCCCTGTCGGAGTTTATGTTCAACGACCCCAACAGCATGGTGCGGATTGACATGAGCGAATTTATGGAGCAGCATTCGGTCGCCCGCCTGATTGGAGCGCCGCCCGGCTATGTGGGCTATGAAGAAGGCGGCCGCCTGACTGAGGCCGTGCGGCGAAAACCCTATTCGGTGGTGCTGCTGGATGAAATCGAGAAAGCGCATCCGGATGTCTTTAATGTGCTGCTGCAGGTCTTTGACGACGGCCGGCTGACCGACGGCAAGGGCCGAACGGTGGATTTCAAGAATACCGTGATCATTATGACAAGCAACTTCGCCAGCCAGCAGATTCTGCAGCTGAGCGAACAAAACGGCGCCGACTGGGAAATCGAAGCCCATGTCAAGGAAGCGCTGCGCAATTACTTCAAGCCGGAGTTTCTCAACCGCATCGACGAGATTATCATCTTCCATACGCTCAAACGGGAGCATCTGGAGCAGATTGTCGATATTCAGCTGGGGTATCTGATAAGCCGGCTCAAAGAGCGGCAGTTTGCCGCAGAGGTAACCGCAGCCGCCAGAAAACTGCTGATGGACGAGGGCTATGACCCCTCTTTCGGCGCCCGGCCGCTCAAGCGGGTCATTCAGCAGCGGATTGAAAATGAGCTGGCTAAAGAAATCATTGCCGGCAAATTTGCCGAAGGCGACACTATCCGCATCGATGCGGATGCGCATGGATTCAAATTTGTGAAGGTCTAACATGCTGACGGTCTGGCTGGTTCTGCTGATTCTGGTCAATGCCGGCTGGCTAGCAACGGTGTTGTTTATGCTGCCGGGCAACTGGCTGATGGTCGTCAGCACCTGCCTGTTTGCGTGGTGGAAATGGGACACAGGCGTATTCAGCTGGCCGCTGCTGGCCGGCATCACGGTGCTGGCGCTGGCGGGGGAACTGATTGAATTTTTTGCCGGTGCCGGCGGCGCCAAAAAAGCCGGTGCCGGCTGGACGGGCGCTGCTTGGGCCGTCGTCGGGGCTGTTGCAGGGGCTGTTGCAGGAACCGCCGTCATTCCGGTGCCGCTGTTTGGAACCCTGCTGGGGGCCTGTCTGGGGGCAGGACTGCTGACTTGGGCGGCCGAACGGACAGCCGGCAGACCGAAACAGCATTCGGTCCGCTCCGGTGTTGGAGCAGGAACCGGCGTGTTGGTCGGCATTGCCGCCAAATTTGCCGTCGGCTGCCTGATTTGGCTGATGATTGCCGTGGCTGCATTCTGGCCGTAATGTCCGCTTGGACCTCATTGATGCCCTCCTGCCTGAAAAGCCGGCATTTTGTATTGTCCGGCTGATTTTTTCATTGCAGCCGGCGTCCTGCTTTTATAGTATTTCTCTTCGGTTGAATCGGATTCGGGAGGATTGTATGAAAACTGTCGGATTGGCTTGTGCGGTCGTGCTGACATCGGGGGTACTGTGGGCGGACCCGGAAACATACGGCGATGTCTCTGTATCGGCCCTGCTGCGGATTGATGAAACCGTTACCCTATTTTGCGATATTGCGGACTTTCCGCCCGTCATCGGCCAAAATATGCCGGTCCAAATCAGAGGGCTCAAAACCGCCGCTTCCGGGCAGGACAACCTGCCGCTGCTGGCTTTTCTGAATACGTTTTTCTTTTCCGGCAGCGTCCAGCACACCCTTGTGCTCCGGAATATCCAGCGCGGCCAACAGTTCTGTCTGGTGGCGGATATTGAAGTTGACGGGCAGGATTTGTGCCAGCTGCTGGTTGAAAAGAAACTGGCTCAGCGGATTATTGAAATCCCCTCTGCCGCCGGCAGCCGGCCGGACGCCGCCGGGGCCAGTGCAGGACTACAAAACCCCCCTTCCGCCTCACAGCCCAGCCCAGCCGGCTATATAGCCACCAAAACCAGCAAGGTATTTCATCGGGCCGACTGCCCTCATATCAAACGTCTGGATGCATCCAAAACCGTTGTTTTCCCAACCCGGCAGAATGCAGCGGCCAGCGGACGCCGTCCCTGCAAAACCTGCAATCCGTGATTATATTTCCCAGTTGGGGGAATGCTTGATCAGCTTGTTCTGAATCAGCATTCCAATGACCGTCGGAATAATCAGCACCAGCGGCAGAAACCAATCGTGCTGAAAGAAGAAGGCGTTCAGATGCTGCGTGGGGGGATTCATCACATACTTCTCGTACTGATACACCAGCGTCAGCATTCCGGTCATCATAATCAGACTGCCCCCCAGACTGGTAAACAACATGACCGACACTTTCAGCAGAATAAACGAGATCAGGCCGCCGGCAATAAAACCGACAATAAATCCGGCTGGCAGATACGTCTGCGACAGGCCGAAGGCAATCCACAGCCCCCCTGTGATGATGCCGCCGGCCAGCGCTCCGAGCACCGAAACGCACCATTTCATCAGCGGCATCGAAACAGCCGCAAACAAGACCATCCCGATGATCCCGCCCCACAGAACCGGATTGTATGCCTCGGAGTTGAGTTTATTGCCAGCCAGAATGCCTAAAAACAGCCCAATAAATCCAAAACTGATCACCACCAGCACCCGAAAGATCCGCCAGCCGTACAGCGTATAGACCACACCGACCGAAATCATCAGCAGAGCAAACCGCCAGTCCAGCCGGCTGATGCTGTCCCACAGTTCCTGCTTGGCCTGCACCACGTCAAACAAGCCGGCAGAACGGCCGGCAGATTCTTCAGCAACGGTCGCCAACAATGCCATTGGATTCATTTTCTATTGTCCTCAGTTATCCTGTCTGAAACCGGTTCAGTCCTGTCTGCACAGCCGGCCTCCTGCCGGATAATCCATGCCGGCCTGAACCGACCCTGCACAGGGCGACAATCTGGTCTTTTTTGCGTAAACTTACCCTATCTTCTTTATTTGCAAGCTGTTATATATTTTTGGCGGCGTCTTTTGCAGCCGTTGTGCACAGGACAGGGCTTTTATTGTATCGGTTCAGGTGCGGATTTTACATAAAATATCTTCAGCAGCCCCCGCCGCTTCAAAAACGAAGCCTGTCGAAACAATAGACAGCAAAAGGGGGCCCTGTCGCAGAAACAGAGCCCCCTTATCCACCGCTTAAGGACGGTGCCGGCAAGAACCGTTTTAGGCCGCCGGCATCATTTTTTTGCCTTCGACCTGCTGCGTACCGCGGCTGGTGGTTATCTGGCCGGTCAGCTTGCCGTCCTGCAATTGTCCTTTGAACTCGCTTTCAAAGGTCTGATCGCCAAAGCCCATCGAATATTTGAAGCTGACTTGGCCGTTTTCAAAGGTGATTTTGCCGACATTGACGGCGCCGTACATGCCCGTCATATCCGGCAGCACAATCAGCAGCTGCCGGCGCTGGCCGAAGTCCGATGAGACGGACAAGTCCCATTTGCCGATGAGTTCGCTGCCCAAACGGCGGCCGGTCACTTCCCGTTCTCCGCGCTGGCTTTTGGATACGCCCGAGAGAGTATCGCCGGAAGCCGTCAGTTCATAGGTTGTTTCCATCTGCCGGTCCTGAAAGCTGAGGGAGCGGGTAAATGTGAGTTTGCCGTTTTCAAATTTCACATCGGAAATCTTGCTTTCCGCCTGCATCTGGGAATTGGCCGGGCCCGTCCAGTCGGCCGTCAGGGTGCCGTCGGCGGCTTGGCTGACTGTCAGAAGCGTGATGATTTCCTGTTCGTTCCGCTGGCGTTTGAATTCCCACACGCCCAAAACCGGCGGCAGCGCATCGAGGCGCCGCCCTTCATACACAAAATCGCCGCGGTCGCTGGAGGCCGTCAGCGACATCTTGCCCTCTTTGATGGTTCCGGAATAGTCCACTGTAAAACCTTCGGACTGGTCCTGCCCGCCGCCGGGGGGACGGAACCGAATCGTCTGGGAAAAGCTGATTTTGCCGTCAGCCGCTTTCAGATTGTCCACCGCATCCGTCCCGAAAAAGCTGCCCCACAGGCCGGTCAGCTTGCCGTCTTTGTCCTTGGCGATAATCAAAATCGCATTCATCGGACGTCCGTCAAAGTCGGCTTTCAGCAGCCAGTCCCCGACCGCCGGGTCAGCCTGCTCGGCGGCCATCAGTGGCATTGACAGGGCCGCCGCCACGGCAGCAGCAGCCATCCATTTCAGGTGTTTCATTTTATAATCCTCCATAAAACGATTGTTTTTGCATCCGGCGGCGCCGCCGGAATCTGACAGAACGCTATTATACCTTGATTTCGGGGATTATCCATCCATCCCGATAATTGTTTTTCAGATACCCGTTGGCCGTCGGGGCAAGAGGACCGGTAAACTGCTCCTGCCGGCCGTCAAAGGTCAATGCCGCCCCAAGGACCGCCTGCGTCTGTTTCAAATCGACGCCGTTGGCTTCCAGATGCTCGGCAAACCGCTGCCAAGCATCGGCCAGAAGGGCATCCTGTTTGACCTGCTGGGCAATGGCTTCCGGCGGCGCTTGTCGGCCCAGCCGGTGGGAAATGTTGGCCAGATGGCAGAGGGCCGAGGAAATATGGCCGTCGGCAATAGAACAGGGCACGGCATCCGCCTGTCCGCTGCGGACGGCATCGATAAACCGCGTCAAATGCAGTTCCCCCCCGCCGCTGGAAAAGCGGTGGATCCGCCGGCCGTCGTTGTCATAGACGGTTTCTTCGGCAATGTAGCCGCCTTCGCATTCAATCACATTGCCGATGCGGGTTTTCTTGTAGATCGACATCCCGCGAATGCCCGGCTGGGCAGGCAGCCCGCGGACCTCGAAAATCAGCGGGACAGGCTTATAATCATAGAACAGGATTTGCGTATTGGGCGTTTGTCCGGCATCGCTGTAAACAAATCGCCCGCCGATGCTGAGAATATGGTCGGGATAGCCCGTTTGCCCGAGCATCCAGCGGCCGATATCGACCTGATGAACGCCCTGATTGCCCAAATCCCCGTCGCCGGTATTCCAGACCCAGTGCCAATCGTAATGGAACTGGGGCCGCCAAATCGGCTCATCCTGCGCCGGTCCCAGCCATATCTGGTAATCGCAGGTTGCCGGCGGAGCAGCGGGAGTATCCAGCTTGCCGATATCGCCGCGCTCTTTATAGCACAGTCCCCGCACGCACAGGACCTTGCCCAAATGCCCCTGCTTGAGGTACTCCATCGCTTCCTGCCAGCACTGCCGGCTGCGGTGATGCAGGCCGGCCTGTACGACCAGACGGCTCTTGCCGGCCAAGTTGACCAGCTGACGGCCTTGCCAGACATCGTGCGAAACCGGCTTTTCAACATACACATGCTTGCCCGCCTGCAAGGTATGAATGCTGTGAAGGGCATGCCAGTGGTTGCAGGAAACAATCACAACGGCATCGATGTCCTTGCGGTCCAGAAGCTTGCGGTAATCTGTGTATATCTCTACTTCCAGCGGATTATCCTCGCTGTGGGCCAGTTCATCCTTGAGCTGTCCCATTTTATACCCCGGGTCCGGGTCGGCCAGCGCTGCAAGCTGCACGCCGGGCATTTTGGCAAGCCGCTGGGCATGATACGAACCCTGACGGCCGACGCCGATAATCCCCACCCGAATCACATCATTGGCCCCCAGAATACGGCTGCCGGAAGCGGCAGATAAACCCAACGCAACGGCTGCTGAACCTTTCAAAAACTCACGGCGCCTCATATTCATCGCCTAAATCCCCTTTATAAAAGTACTTATGATTGCATTGCCGGCGGTTTGCCTTTTAATAAAGAACGCATCCGGCGGCGTTTTATTGCATACCCTAAGAGGCCAACCTGTTTTATAACACCTGCCGGGGCGTTTTGCACAGAAAAACTTTTCTGTTCGACGGATTCCCTGCCCGGCAATACGGATGCCGCAATAAGCCGGCCGGCAGCCCTTCAAAATGCGTAATTTTAAGAAAGCCCAAACATCGCTCTTTCTTCTTGCCGGCCAATCCGGTAAGATAGCCGGCAGGTATTCAAGAGACAAAAAAACCGTTTTGAAGGGATTTGCTACCTGCATGCGACTGATGGAACTGATTGAACTGGAACCCAAAAACGATGCCGCACCGTCGGCCGGCAATGGCCGCAATGCCGAATACAGTCTGCCGGAGGAAATCGGCATTCTGCCGATCCGCAGTGCGGTGGCTTATCCGGGCACCGTGATGCCGCTGGCTGTCGGGCGTGAACGGAGCAAGCGGCTGATTACCGATATTGCGCCGCAGGAAACGATTTTCGGCTTGCTGACGCAAAAAAATCCGGACATTGAAGACCCTGCGCCGACGGACCTTTACACCGTCGGGACCGCTGCGTCGGTCTTAAAGGTGATTCGCATGCCGCAGGGATCGGTCAATATTGTCGTTCACGGAATGATGCGCTTCAAAGTGCTCCGCTTTACCGCCACGGAGCCTTACCTGAAAGCCCGCGTTGAGCCGCTGCCGGTGCAGGTCAAAAACACCAAGAAGCTGCAGGCGCTGATGGTCAGCGTCCGCAATACGGCCAATCGGGTCATTGCGCTGAGTCCGAATGTGCCGGAGGAAGCGGCTCTGCTGCTGGAGAATATTGCCGATCCGTCGGCGCTGGCCGATTTTTTAGCCGCAACCCTGAATATCTCCATTGCCGAAAAGCAGGCCCTGCTGGAAGAAACCGATGCCTACAAGCGTCTGGAAGAGATTTCACTGGCGCTGGCCAGCCAGCTGGAAGTTCTGGAGCTGAGCCACAAAATACAGGGGCAGGTGCGGGAATCCATCGACAAAAGCCAGCGCGAATACTTCCTGCAGGAGGAGATGAAAGCCATTCAGGCCGAATTAGGGCAGGATGACCGGCGGACACAGGAACTCAAGGAGCTTCAGGAAAAAATCGAGGCCGCCCACATGCCGCCGGCGGTAGAGGCCGAGGCCCGGCGGGAGCTGGACCGTCTGGGCAAAACCCCGCCCGGCTCGCCCGACTACGGGGTCATTCGGACCTATCTGGACTGGATGTGCGAACTGCCGTGGGCGGTGCAAACCGACGACCGCATCAGCATCGCACGGGCCCGGCGGATTCTCAATCAGGACCATTACGGTCTGGACAAGGTGAAACGGCGGATACTCGAATTTCTGGCCGTCCGCAAGTTAAATCCCCGCGGCAAAGCCGCTATTCTGTGCTTTGTAGGCCCTCCGGGAGTGGGCAAAACCTCGCTGGGCAAATCGATAGCCCGTTCGATGGGACGCAAGTTTGTGCGGATCTCGTTAGGCGGAATACGCGACGAAGCCGACATTCGCGGCCATCGGCGGACGTACATCGGCGCCCTGCCCGGACGCATTTTGCAGGAATTGCGAAAATGCGGCTCAAAAAATCCTGTTTTTATGCTGGATGAACTGGACAAAATCGGACAGGATTTTCGCGGCGACCCGGCTTCGGCGCTGCTGGAGGTACTGGACCCGGAACAGAACAATACCTTTACAGACCACTACCTTGACCTGCCTTTTGACCTGTCCAATGTGATGTTCATCGGCACGGCCAATTATACCGAACCCATTCCGCCGGCACTGATGGACCGGATGGAAATCCTGCAGCTAGCCGGCTATACCAAAAATGAAAAACTGCACATTGCCAAAAAATACCTTATCGCCAGACAGCTCAAAGAGCACGGATTAACGCCCTCGCAGCTGACCATCAGCGATGAGGCGCTAGGGGTGATGATTGACTCCTATACCCGCGAGGCCGGCGTGCGGAATCTGGAACGCACCATCGGCTCGATCTGCCGCTATGTGGCCACGCAAATCGCCGAGGGCAAGCGAAAACAGGCTGCCATCCGCACCCAAGACCTTCTGACGATTTTGGGACCGCCCCAGTTTGAACCGGAAGTAGCCCTGCGGACCGCCGTTGCGGGAGTTGCCACAGGGCTGGCTTATACGCCTGCCGGCGGCCAAATCCTGTTTGTCGAGTCGGTGAAAATGCCCGGCAAGGGGCAATTGCAGCTGACCGGCCAGATCGGTGAGGTGATGAAGGAAAGCGCTCAGGCGGCCTTTTCGGTTCTTCGCTCGCATGCCGAGGCGCTGGCTATCGAGCCGAAGGTCTTTTCCAAATACGACTTTCATATCCATGTTCCGGCCGGCGCCGTGCCCAAAGACGGCCCCAGTGCCGGCGTTGCCATCTTTACCTCGCTGGCGTCGCTGCTGAAAGGCATTCCCGTCCGTCCGGATGTGGCTATGACCGGCGAAATTACCCTGCAGGGGCTCCTGCTGCCGATTGGGGGGCTCAAAGAAAAGATTCTGGCCGCCAAGCAGGCCGGAATCAAGACGGTCATCCTGCCCCAGCGGAACAAAAAAGATATGCTCGAAATCCCCCGCGAGGCCAAAAGCGGCATGCAGTTTGTCTATGCCCGCAGCGCCGCTGAGGTGCTCAAAACGGCCTTGGCTGCCGTCGTCCCGCAGGGGGCGGCCAAGTCCCCGCCAGACGGCGCCAAAAAAAACTGCAGGGCAAAAAAACTGCTTTGCCGTCAAAAAAATAGTTGACAGAAGCCGTCGGCCGCTGTTTAATGCGGACTTTGCGTTCGGGGCCGTAGCTCAATTGGTTAGAGCATCGGACTGTCGATCCGAAGGTTGAGGGTTCGAGCCCCTTCGGCCTCGTTTGCTGCCGGCCTGCCGCTAAAATCCCACCGTTTGCGGCGGGCTTGGCAGTACGCATTTTACTTTTTCTCCCTCTTAACAGGGAAATCTCTGCGTCGGCTCAGAGGAGCCAAACCGGCCGGAGATTTCCTCCATCCGGCCGCCGGCAAGAGAGATTTGTCGCTGCCTGTGCCGTCTGAGACCTGTGAATACCTGCGCCTATGGATTTTTAGCTCATTATCCATAGGCGCAGACTGTGAGTATGGATTTTTAACCAAATTTTCCATAGATACAGGTATTTACATATATTCACATATAATTCCCTCATAGACTACCTGCCCCCATCGGCGGCATCAGGCAGATAGAGCCGCCATTTACCGCCGTAGCCATCCCGTCTGGATACCACCTTCAGCGTCCTTTTGGCTTCATCCAGTGCGTACCGGGAAAATCCCTCGTGCCTTGCCTGCTGGGAGATTTCGCTGGACAATTCCGAATTGTAAGACAGCTTTTTCCGCAGCCATTCTATACATTCGAGCGTGCCGTCAGACTGCTGCCGTCCGGCCTGTAAAACCGCATCGGCCGTCTTGTCGGTGGTTCCCTCGAGGAATGAACAGGCCCCGTCAATAATCCGAAACGACAGGTTTGTCGGATGAATCGTATAATTCGATTTTTCACAGGTCAGGTAGCGAATATCGGTTTTCTTATCCCATGTGATAAACCATGTCGCTCGGCTTGTGTTGACAAACGCCACAGAGCCCAGCACCCGTTCCAAGGCCGACAGGTCGCATTTCTTGTTCAGGTGGCACAGGCCGTAAATGGCTATATTGTGCTGTTTGGCGATGTTCTGCAGCGGAATCAGCACCGAGCGGGCCTGTCCGTCGTTGTAGCTGTTGATGCGTCCCAGATAGCCGTTGAGCGGGTCGAAAAAGACCGCCCGCACATCGCCGATGTCGGCAATGGTTTTGTCCAGCATGGCGGCGTGGGCGTCCAGACTGAAGCTTTGGCCGGCCGTTTTGAAGAAGGCATCGTAATCCAGCGCGACCACTTTCTCCGCATCCGCCCCCGCCGCATCCAGCTTGGGACGGATGCACGAGGCCAGATCGTCTTCATCGCCGATAAAGAGGCACGTGCCCGGCGGCGTGGTGTTGGGGCAGTCGGCCCAGTCGCGTCCGGTTGTCAGACAGGCCATCAGATACGCCGCAAAGGTGGTCTTGCCGGCTGCCCCCTGTCCGGGGATGAGGTTGATGCTCTTGGCGGGGAAACGGTTGGGCCACTGCCAGCTGACCGACTCGGCCTGCACGCCGGACAGCCGAATCAGCGGCAGGGCTTCCAACGGCTTGTCCGCCGGTTCAGGCCGCAAGCCTGCCTGCAAGCGCCCCGGCTGCAAGCCCGCTCCGGCCGGCCGCTTGGCATAGCGGTCGGGGTTGCGGACGGCTTGGGCCAGCTCTGCATCGTCCAGCGGCGGCCTGTTGCCGGCATTCCACAGCCGCAGGATCTCCAGCCGGTCGGCTTCGGCCAGCCCGAACTTCTCGCGCAACTGGGCACTGAGCAGATAGGCCTTGGTGTTGCGTCCCTGCCCGGCTGCCCGATGGTCGGCAGCCGCCGCATACAGGGCCGCCCGTGCCTTCCGCTGGGCATCCTCATCCGGCGGCAGTGCCGGCGGCCCGGACGGGATCGGTGCAGGAGGTTTCAGGACTGCCGTAAAGTCAGACAATTTTGCCGTTTGCATAGGATACTCCCCAGCAGATAAAACAGTCTTGATAGGGTTGCCGTTTGGTGTTCCAGAAACCGGGCAGGCGCATCAGCCGCTCGGGATTTTTGATGGCCTTGTCCGCCCCCAGCCGCTCGTTGAGCTGCGACTGAATCCGCTGCCACAAAACCAAGTCGTCCAGCGGCTCATCCAGACGCCAATAGAGATGAATCCCGTGGCCGCTGTGGACGGCCAGCGTCGGCTCGGGCAGTCCGGCCGCCATCAGGTCGGTATAGACAAACTCAAAGCGGCCGCAGCCGTCGCCCGGTTCGACATCATCCATATCCGCAAACAGACACCGTGCCAGCCGCACATTGCTGTCGCCGCTGCAGCCGGACTGCCGGCGGGGATTGACGCCAAAATAGATGCCAAAACCCTGCCGGTTGAGGGCGGCCAGTTCGTCGGCCATTGCCGGCAGGTCCGCAGCCGGCGTCCAGCGCTTCACAATGCGCATCCGCCGGCACCGGGCGCCAATGGCACGAAGTTCCACAATATCGGCCGGCTCAAACAGCAGTCCGGCGACGGCTTGAATATCCCTCACTGTCGGGCTTTGCACCCCCGCCGACTGCGCTTCCGACGGCCTTCTGGGATTGCCGCTGCCGGCGACGGATAGGCTAGCGCCCAAACCTGCCCCCTGCGTCGGCCGGCTGCTCCAGAACCGGCTCGATGGCTGCCGGATGCGTTGGATTTGATTTGCCTGCGGCATTGTTTTAGCCCTTTTCTCCCTTGTTGCTGCTGCTTATACCATCTTTTTTCCTTCTCTTGTTTCCGGCTGCCCCGCTGCAATCGTATCCAGCAGCACGGCTGCCACTGCCGCCGCATAAGCCCGATAAGCCATCCGGGCCGCTGGGGGACTAATATACTGTGTCCGCCCCTGCAAAGCAACAAGAAAATGCTAATACAAAAAAATATTTGTTAATTATCTAACAGAACATTCAGGATATATTATTCATTGATTGGCTGATGCCACCGTTATTTACATACGGCTTGCGGCGGGGATTGCATCTGAGACCTGTAAATACCTGCGCCTATGGATTTTTAGCTCATTATCCATAGGCACAGACTGTGAGTATGGATTTTTAGCCAAATTTTCCATAGATACAGGTATTTACATATATTCAC
>JAGPMT010000033.1 GCA_018052735.1 Phycisphaerae bacterium
TAATTAAGCAGCCATTGCATACTGGTAGTTGCCAGTTAAATTTAGTAACGGATGATTTACCAGGCCAACCGTCATCCTGGGCATGCCGCCTGGCCCTCTACCTGTCCGGTCGAAGCCAGTCGCCCCCGATTTTTCAAAGAACGCTTCCATTATACCCGATTCCGACGCCTGCCGCAAGAGATGCCCCTGCCCCTGCCGCCCAGCAAAATCCCAGAGGCCCTAAGGGTCATAATAGCGCCACTGGTTGAGATGCTCTTTCAATTCGCCGGCAGCCATCTGCTCCACATGGCCGTCCCAGTACGAAATATTGGCCTTGTCCCGGTGGCGAAAGGCCGCCGAGCCGTAGGTGTCAAATCCAAGCCACTGCTCGCCGGTCTGGAGGTAGATATCGCACTGCCAGTAGCTGAACCACCAGTCCAGCGCATCGGCCATGCAGGAAATACGGCTGCTTTGGCTTTCCAGACGGCGCCGCACATAATCTTTGAAGTAATAAACATGCGCATTTAGGCCGTAGCTGCGGTTCATCGGATACAGACCGTCTTCCGGATGCTCCAGCGCATACCGTGCCGATGGACAGATAAACCGCCGCGGAAAGGCCGGCTTGTATTCCTGCAACTGTCCCGTTCGGCGGATGCGGTATTCCGGCCCCGTCGGCTCCAAATCCACCAGCGCCCGAAACTCATCGAGAGAATGCCACGGATGCATCGGGATATTGTTCTGCCAGTCCTGAATCGAAAGCGGAAACAGCGTATTGGTCTGCCAGAAATAGCTGTAAAAGGCCAATGCGTAGTTTTTCATCAGCGTTTTGCACTGCACGGTGCGGGCGGCCTCTTTGGCCTGACGCAGAGCCGGCAGAACCACACTCAGCATCAGCGCGATTACCGCCAGCACCGCCAGCAGCTCAATCAGCGTAAACGCATGCTGTAATCTTTTTGCAGGCATTGTTGTTTGTCCGATACGGCTCTATTCTCTATTATATACTCAACGCCAGAAAAGTCGGTTGAAAAAGTTTTGCCGCCTGCCGAATTTGCACGTTGAGCGGCCCAATTCCGGCTTAAGTTCAGGATGGAAAAAGACCGATAATTCAGGATGGATAAATGGACGCAGACAGTCTAAATACTGGTTATAATGTGTCTTGATACGGATGTATAATGATTATTGAATCGCTGGGTGAGTGGACAATCACAAAAGTCGGCAATACAGGCCGCTTTTTCAGATTTATCTGGGCTTCAATGGCTGCGCTGGTGCATGCGGTACTGCGTCCGCGCGATTATCCGCTGATATTGACCCAAATGTATGCCATCGGGGTGCAGTCGGCTCCTGTGGTGATGACGACAGGGGCGTTTGTGGGGATGATTCTGGCCATTCAGGCCTATGGCCAGCTTGCCAGTATGGGTTTTGAAGAACGGCTGGGCGTGCTGATCAATATCGCTGTCGTCAAGGAGTTGGGACCGGTGCTTGCGGCTGTCATGCTGGCCGGACGGGTCGGCGGGGCGTTGACGGCTGAGCTGGGGACGATGAATGTAACCGAACAAATTGCCGCAGTCGAAAGTATGGGGACAAACCCGATCCATTATCTGGTTGCCCCGCGGGTGCTGGCTTGCCTGCTGCTGACGCCGTTTCTGATTGTCTATGCCGACCTGCTGGGCATTCTGGGCGGCTGGTTTATCAGCGTCTATCAGCTGAAAATCAACGCCGGAGCCTACTGGAATTACAGCGCCATCGGGGTGGAGCGCTGGGATATCTGTACCGGCATCCTGAAAGGATTTTTCTTCGGCGGGGCGATCGCCCTGATAAGCTGCTACAAGGGCTTTACCTGCCGGCAGGGCGCTCATGGAGTAGGTCAGGCCTGCACAGAGGCCTTTGTCGGCTGCTTTATGACGATTTTGTTCTTGAATTATGTATTTGCAGTGGTTTTCGATGCCGTTTACAAATGCTTCTGGCCGCTGCGGATGCTGCTGTAGAGACTCAGGCGGACACAGCGCTATGACAAAAAAACCGATACAGCCCCAAGACGGCATTCTGGTAACGCTCAACCTGACCAAACGGTTTGAGGACCAGCTGGTGTTTGACAGCATCTCGCTGGCCATTGAGGAAGGCAAAACAACCGTTATCATCGGGCCTTCCGGCTGCGGCAAGACGGTCTTTATGAAGCATCTGATTGTGCTGGAGCGGCCGACCGAAGGACAGGTCTACTTCAAGGGGCAGCGCATCGACCATCTGGACGAGCGGTCGCTGGCCAAAATCCGCATGCATTTCGGCTTCTGCTTTCAGATGGGGGCGCTGTTCGACAGTCTGACTGTCTATGAAAATATTACATTTCCCGTCCGCCAGCATTACAAGACTGCCAATCCCCGTATGCTGGACGAACTGGTCAAGCAGAAACTGGCGCTGGTCGGAATGGACGGCTTTCAGCACCAGTATCCGGCGTCGCTTTCCGGCGGCCAGCGGAAGCGCGTGGCTCTGGCGCGGGCCATTGCGCTCAATCCCGAAGTCATTCTCTACGACGAACCGACTACCGGACTGGACCCTATCACCTCCGATGTCATCAACGAGCTGATTATCAAGCTCCAGAAGGAGCTGAAAATCACCAGCGTGGTGGTTACCCACGATATGAAAAGCGCCTACAAAATCGCCGACCGCATTGTGATGCTCTACAACGGCCGCATCATCGCCGACGGCGACGCCGACCACATACGCAATCATCCGCACGATGTGGTCCAGCAGTTCATCCACGGCCGCGTCGGCGAAGCGGAACTGGCCGCCCTGCGGCTGGGCGGAACCCGCTTCGAAACCCAGTTTACCCCCGACGACTTCAAATAAGCCCAAAGACTGTGCGGGGCTTTTGCCGCCGGTCAGGGCAGATACGAGCTGAACCGGTAATCGCCGCTTTCAAGTTCCGCAATGACAGCGCCCGGCTGATGCGATACAGCCAAGATGCCCTCGGCCTCGCTGATGGGCTTGTTCGATTCATACACGGCTTGATGACCGGCCGCCGGCAGATACAGCGTTGCCGTAGTATTGGGCGGAATCGACACCTCGCAGATGAACCGGCCGTCTCGGATTTCCCAAGCCGTCCGTATCGGACCGCGAATGGAGTTGTATGCCGTCTTGGCCCATTGGAGCGTGCCGCCCGGCTGGGGTTTTAGCAGAATATGCCCAAAGGCCGGCCCGTCTGTCTGAATGCCGCCGATATTTTCGAACATCCACTGGCAGACTGCCCCAAACGAATAATGCGCAAACGAGTTCATCTCTGGATCGCCAAAGCCCTGCTCGGGCGTCCAGCCGTTCCACCGCTCCCAGATGCTCGTGGCGCCGTGCTTGACGGAAAAGCCCCACGAAGGGAATGTATCGTTGTGCAGCAGACGGTAGGCAACATCGTTGCGGCCGATTTTAGCCAAGACCAGCATCAGGTCTTTGGTGCCGACAAATCCGGTCGATAAATGCCAGCCGCATTCTTCTATCCGCCGGACCAAATGCGCTGCGGCTTTGGCCTGCATCTGAGCATCCAGCAGCTCATAGGCAATCGCCAGCACATAGGCCGTCTGCGAATCGCCCTTGATGCGGCCGTCCGGCTGGACATAAGCCCTGCAGAATGAGGCCTTGATCTGCTCAAACAGATTCTGGTATTCGGCAGCCTCCTGCGGCTTATCCAGCGCCTCGGCCATCTGGGCCAGCAGCTTGGTGCTGCAGCCGAAATACGCCGTATAAATCACATCCCGGGGCGTATCATCGCCGATGTTGAGCCAGTCGCCGAAGCAGTGGAACTGTGCCGGCGGCAGCAGATCGGCCGTGCAGCGGTTTTTGCAGAAGGCGATAAACTTCTTCATCGCCTCATAATGCGTTTCAATGATCCGCTTGTCGCCGTACATCTTGTAAATCGTCCACGGACAGATAACGCCGGCGTCCGCCCACGCCGGTCCGCCGTCATCGCCGGCCACCTTCAGCGGCGCCACCATCGGAAATTGGCCGTCGGCCCGCTGAGCGTCCGTCAGGTCAGTCAGCCACTTGGTAAAGAACGCCTGCACATCGTTGTGATAGCAGGCCGTGTTGATGTACACCTGCGCATCGCCCGTCCAGCCGAGCCGCTCGTCCCGCTGCGGGCAGTCGGTGGGAATATCGATGAAATTAGCCCGCTGTGTCCAGACAGCGTTGGACTGGATTTTATTGACCACCGCATCGGAGCATTCGATTGTGCCGGCTGCCGGCGTATTGCTGGACAGCGCCAGCCCGACAACGGCATCCAGAGCCGGTTTGCTGTCCAGACCGGTCAGCTCGACATACTGGAAGCCGTGGAAGGTAAAGTACGGCTGCCAGATTTCTGTCCGGCCCCCTTTGCAGATGTAAGTATCGGTTGCCGCAGCGCTGCGGAGGTTGGCGGTGTAAATCGTGCCGTCGGGATTGAGCCGTTCGGCGTGGCGAATCACAATCTTCTGGCCGGCCTTTCCTTTCACCGTAATCTGCACAACCCCGGCAAAGTTCTGCCCCATATCAAACACATACACCCCCACAGCCGGCTCGCTGACTGAGACGGGCTTTACCCGGGCAAATACTGCCACCGGTTCAGAAACAGCCGCCTGCACCAGCGGGCTGACCTCATTGCCGCCGACATCGGCTTTCTGCCAGCGGCTGTCGTCAAAGCCCGGCGCGTTCCAGCCCGGCTCCTCCAGACGGGCATCGTAGGTCTCGCCCTGCAGGAAATCAGCCTGCTGAATCGGCCCCAGCGAGCCCTTCCAGCCGGGGCCTGTGGCGACAACCTGCCGCGTCCCGTCGGCGTAGTCAATCACCAGCTGCCCCAGCAGACGCAGCTTGCTGCCGTAGTGATTCCGCTGGCGGGCATAGCCGACATAGCCGGCAAACCACCCGTCAGCCAGCACAGCGCCAAGGGCGTTGGTGCCCCGCTGCAGCAGAGCGGTTACATCATACGTCCGGTAGTAAATCCGCCGGCTGTAATCGGTCCAGCCGGGCGAAAAATAATCGTCTCCAACCCGCTGGCCGTTGAGGTAAAGCTGATAAATCCCCAGCGCTGTGGCGTACAGCCGCGCC
Source organism: Phycisphaerae bacterium (assembly GCA_018052735.1). Classification (GTDB taxonomy): domain Bacteria; phylum Planctomycetota; class Phycisphaerae; order Sedimentisphaerales; family Anaerohalosphaeraceae; genus 4572-13. Next base: position 5,047 of record JAGPMT010000033.1, read on the forward strand.
TGCTGGACCGGCTTGTCGGCCACCGCATACTCGCACCGCAGATACCGCGCCGGCGGCAGGGTCAGCCGTGCCAGTGTGGTTTTGCTCCACGGCGCCGTGCCCAGCGGTCCGAGAACCGCCGCAGGGGTCCAGTCTGAATCATCACAGTCCGGTCCTGTCCAGCCGGCTGCTGCCTTGTCCGAGCAGCGCCATTGGGCATCGGAAACGATTTCGACAGCCGCTCCGCTGCCTGCCGGAATCTGCACCGCCGCCAGCAGACCTGCCGGATTGGGCGCATTGCCCTCGTTGATTGCCAGCACGGCCAATGTATTCCGTCCGCCGCGCAGATAACTGCCGATGGGAACTTCATGGATGACATTAAAGTTCTTGTCGGTCCGAACCAGTTGCCCGTTGACAAACAGCCGGAACGAATTGTCGGCTGTAATATAGCAGACAACATCACCGCCGTTCCAGTCGGCCGGCAGCTCAAACGACCGCCTGAAAAACCGCTGGCCGGCCGCTGTGCTTCCAGCGGCGCCGGCCTCTGACCATATCCAGACGGCTTTCTTGAGCACTGCCGGCAGCTCCAGTGCCGACGCCGGCAGGTCCAGCCCCACCCACTCCGCCTGCCAATCCTCTTTTTTCAGCAGCCCCATTGACCACAGCGCCGGCTTGCTCCACGCCGAAGGCTTGCCGTCTTTGTCCCAGACGCACACCTTCCAGAAGCAGCTGCTGCCCGATTCCAGCGGCTTGCCGGCATACTCCAGCCCAAAAGTTTGACTGCTTTCGACACGGCCTGAATCCCACAGGTTGCCGATGTCAGCCTTCAGCAGCGCCGCATCCGAGGCGACCAGAACCCGATAGGCCGTCTGCCGCTGGCCGCGCTGACGGGACTGCAGGGTCCAGCTCAAGCGCGGATTGACGACATCGATTCCCAGCGGCTCGGTACGATGCTCGCAGCGAAGATTGACGGCTTGCAGGTCTGACCGGTGATTGGCAGACAGAAATGTCTGTGTTGTCACGCATCCGGCTACTGCTGTGATTGCGGCGGCTGTCCATATTATACGACGCATTGTTGCTCTACCTCCAAAAGGTTCCTTGTTCGGCGGCACAGTAGCGGCTGGGCTGTGCCTGTTTGAAAGCTCCATTATATAGAAGACCGGCGCATCGGGCAAATCCATTCTGCTGCCGGTCAAAGTGTCTGTTTGCCCCGTCCGAAGATGGTGCGGTCCAGTCCGCTGCGCAGCGACAGGCGCGGGTCAAAGAAGAACCGCTCCAGCGCCGTCATTTTGGCATGGCGCGGCTTGTCTTCGGGCAGCGTCTGGAAAATCAGCGTCGGGATAATCCGTATCAGCACGCTGACCAGAAAGACCGAGTAAATCTGGTTGCCGCTGACCGGCGGCAGATGCGGCTCAAGAAGGCCGCCCAGCGTGCAGCCGGCACAGATGCAGATGCCGGTAATGACGTTCAGATACGATATCGACCGCAGGCGGTTGTGCGAGCCGACGGCATCCAGTGAGTAGTTGAAGCTGGCCATCTGCATCCCGCCCCATGAAATGCCCGCCAGCACCTGTACCGCCGCCAGCAGCCAGTAATTGCGCGTGACAATCCAGACCAGCGGCAGCCCCATCACCACCGTGCTGAAAAACCGCATCGGCATCACATACCCGATGCGGTCGCACAGCCGCCCCCAGAAGCTCATCATCAGCACAATCGTCAGCGACGGGATACTGACCAGCACCGTATAGGCCAGATAATTGAGCTGCAGGTCGTTGAGCATATAGACGGCAAAAAACGGACCGCTGAAATTGGCCCCGAGGTTCAGCAGCGCAAAGGCCAGCACAAACCGCCCGAAGGCCTCGCTGTGCAGGCGCCGGAGAAAGTCAATGAATGCTCCCTGTTCCGGCGCTCGGCGGCGCACGGCCGGCGGTTCATACTGGGCGGCCATGTACCCGCCGCCGATGCTGCGCATCAGAAAAGCCAGTGTCCATATCAGCGAGAAAATCAGCAGCGTCCGGCCGGGAAAAGTATCCAGAAACTGTCCGGCCGCCAGCGATGTCAGAAGCTGCAGCAGCGTCAGGATGCGGTTGCGCATGGAGAAATACGCCCCGCGCCGCCGACGCGGAACCAAATAGCTCATCCAGTCGCTCCAAGCCGAGTTGCCAAGCCCCATCATCGCCGCATTGACAGCCCCGGCGGCTATTGCCAGCCAGACGGCGTTGGGGCTACGGGACAGCGCAATCAGCGTAAACGGCAGAAAACTGACCGCATGTCCGAAAACGCTGATCAGCACCAGTTTCTTATAGCCCTTTTCCCGTCGCAGCAGCTGCGGTGTCCACAATTGAATAAGCCCGGTCATCAGGGCCGGCAGCCCTGCCCCGATGCCCACCTCAAGCCGGCTGGCGCCCATCGCGTTCAGAAACGGGATGTAGAAGGTCTGTTGAAAGCCGATGGCTATCATCGAGAATATGCCTTCATACACCACCAGCCGCAGCGTCTTCTGACGCAGCCGCCGTTCGTTATAATAATTGATAGTTTCTGTTGCCATTTTCCGTTCTGGTGAAAGTCCGTCATTGTAATCGGCCGATTGCCGGCAGCAAGTCAAATTTCTCCATTGTCCCCGGCGGTCTTGTGAAAGTGTCGCCGGTATGGTATAATTTGTCAAGAAAAGCAAATTTGCCTAATTTAACAGAAACTGCTGCAAACTGCGGAGGCGATGCTGGCAATTGGAAAAAATGCGTGAGCAGATAAAGGTTCATCAGGAACGGGCAATACTGGTTGGCGCCTTCCTGAAGACTGACCTTAAAAAACAAGCCAATCAGGATGTGCTGGAAGAATTGACAGCACTGGCCGAAAGTGCCGGAGCGATTGTGGTAGGGCGGTTTATCCAGCGGATGCCGCAAATTCACGCGGCAACCTATATCGGCTCGGGCAAGGCCGCCCAGCTGGCCGATAAAGTCAAACAGGCCGGCGCCGATGTGGTGATATTCGACAACGACCTGTCCCCCGGACAGATTCGGGAGCTGGAAAAAATCGTCAATGTCAAAGTGCTGGACCGCAGCGAATTGATTTTGGACATCTTCGCCACGCGTGCCCAGACCCGTCAGGCCAAGCTGCAGGTAGAGCTGGCACAGTTGGAATACACCTATCCGCGTCTGACCCGCATGTGGAGCCATCTGGATACGGTTACCGGCGCTGCCGGCGGAACAGGCGCCGGCGCTGTCGGCGGCATCGGCACCCGCGGCACCGGCGAAAAGCAGCTGGAAATCGACCGCCGGCTGGTCAGCAAGCGGATTACCGAACTCAAGCGCGACATCGCCGCTATCGACAAACGCAAGATGCGCGAGATTGAAGGCCGCCGCGATGTGTTCAAAATCTCCATTGTCGGCTACACCAATGCCGGCAAAAGCACCCTGATGAACGCCCTGACCGGTGCCGGAGTCTATGTGGAGGATAAACTCTTTGCCACGCTGGATACCCGAACCCGCCGCTGGCAGCCTGCTGCCGGCGTGGAAGTTCTGGTCAGCGATACCGTCGGATTTGTCAGCAAACTGCCGCACCATCTGGTTGCCTCGTTCAAGGCAACCCTCGAAGAAACCGTCCATGCCGATTTGCTGCTGCATGTCGTCGATGCCTCCAGCCCGCAGGCGTTTGAGCAGATTCAAAGCGTGCAGGCCGTGCTCAAGGAGCTGGATTGCCACCGCAAGGACACGCTGGTGCTGCTCAACAAAGCCGACCGCATCGCCAACCGCTCGGTATTCGAGGCCGTTCAGACCGTTTTTCCCGATGCCCTGACCATTTCGGCCAAAACCGGCATGAATCTGGATGTGCTGGCCGGGCGGATCGTCCAGAAGGTCTCCGGCGGGCAGGTTCGCATTCGCATTACAGCCGATGCCGCGGACGGCCGGCTGCAAAGTTTTCTCCGAATGGCGGCAGCCGACCTGCTGGTCGAATACCGCGACGGCTCAGTCTGCATCGAAGCCACGCTGGGCAAAAACCAGTTAGCCCACCTCCAGCGCCTCAACGCCTGCCAAATCGAATATCTGTAACTTGCACTTCAATGCCGCGCAGGCATTGTGCCGGCGCCGTTGAAGCGCTGGCCACAAGCCCGCGTACGATGGAGAATCATTCCGCCTTCAGCTGGCGGGTCATCAGTTCGGCGATGGCTTCCCGGACGGTTTTGCGGCCTTGGATAACCTCGTGTACGGCCTGCGTGATGGGCATTTCGATACTGTGCTTGGCAGCCAGCTGAACGATGGACTGGCAGGTGGAAGCCCCCTCGACCACACTGTGCGTTGCGCCCAGTGCCTCCTTGACGCTCAAGCCCCTGCCGATGCGTTCGCCGAAGCTGCGGTTGCGTCCTTTGGGCGAGATGCAGGTGGTAACCAGATCGCCCAAGCCGCTCAGGCCGGCGAAGGTTTTGGCTTTGGCCCCCAGTGCGGTGCCCAGCCGCTGGATTTCAGCCAGACCCCGGGTAATCAGGGCGGCTTTGGCGTTGTCGCCGGCGCCGATGCCGTCAATGATGCCGGCGGCAATGGCAATGACATTTTTCATCGCTCCGGCCAGTTCCACCCCTGTCAGGTCATCGTTGGTGTAAATCCGGAACATCGGCGTGCTGAAGGTCTGCTGAATGCGTCCTGCCAGCGCTGCATCCGAACAGGCAACCGTGGCGGTGGCTGGCAGCCTGCGGGCTACTTCATCGGCGATAGTCGGCCCCGACAGGGCCGCCAACGGATGCGATGGCCCCAGTACCTCGGCAATAATCTGCGTCGGCCGCAGCAGGGTGCCGTTTTCGACTCCTTTGGTAACGCTGACAATCGGAATGCCCGGGCGGATATGGGGCTTGAGCCGCTGCCAGATGCCCCGCGTAAACTGGCACGGAACCGCCGACACCAGAAGCTGCGCATCGGCGGCAGCCAGCGCATCATCGGCTTGATAGATCAGCGAATCCGGCAGCGGGCAGCCCGGTAGAAAGAGGATGTTTTCCTTGGCCGCCGCAATGCGGGCTAGCTGCGCCGCATCGTAGCCCCACAGGGTGGTCTGGACGCCGTTTTCGCACAGCAGCATCGCACAGACGCTGCCCATTCCGCCGTCGCCGATGATGGTTACCTTTGTGAACATACAGGCATTGGGCCCGCTGAATCGTCCGGCTTGTCCGCCGGCAGGGCACTACATATATTTGACGTCCGGGTGTTCCTCAAAAGGATCGTCAATATAGTACCGCTGAAACCACGGCTTGCCGGCTTTGATTTTGAGTTTCACAATGTCGCCTTCCATCAGCAGACGCACCCGGCTTTCGCCTAGCGTCGGATGGTCAAAGTCCAATCCTTCCGGCTGGGCCAGCTTGGCGGCATACGCCGGCGACTGGCTCAGCTTGGTCAGCACGCTGTGGAGCGCCTGCTGGACCATCATCATCGAGCTGTTCAGCGTCTGGCCGTCGAAGACAACTTCCAGCCGGTCTTTGGAGAAGTGCTCTTGGGTCTTCTTAATCATCGCTATCTGCTTTTCGTTGCTGCTGGCATAAGCGGCATTGAGCACATCCGGCTCCATCACCAGCTCCGCATCGAAGCGCAGAGCCGGCTTGGGCACCCGATTCCATCCCCAGCGGGTTTCTTCCAGAATAAAACCGTACTTGCGGACGGCATTCATCTGCTGCTCATCAAAGGCAACCATATTGAACCAGTGGGTGCGGTCTTTACGGCCCTGCTTGCCCCAGGCCGCCACCACGCTGTCGCTTTGGCTGAGCAAATCGGTCTGGGGATCTGCAATCGACGCCAGTACCTCGGCCGAGGTGCTGCTCTTGAGCGTCGTCGCATAATACCGGTCAAACACCTGCTTGTAGGTGTGCGGCGGCGTGCTGCAGCCGCACAGACAGGCAATCCCGATTACCGCTTGTATGCTCCATACCGTCGTTTTCACCGTTACACTCCTTAACTGGTTTTCACTCTATCGGCTGCACAAGATTAAAGCCAAAAAGGGGCGGCTTGCAGCGGCCGCCCTTGTGTCTTATCGGATTAAACTTCCTTGGCCTTGACCCATTTCATCATTTTCCGCAGCTTGCGCCCGACTTCTTCCAGCTGACTGCCGTGATCTTTCTCGTAGAGGGCATTGAAGTTCTTCAGGCCTGTCTTGTATTCGTTGACCCATTCTTTGGCAAACTGCCCTGAGGTGATTTCGCTGAGGATTTTCTTCATCTCTTTTTTGGTTTCAGCCGTGATAATCCGCGGCCCGCGGGTCAGGTCGCCGTATTCGGCGGTGTTGGAAATGCTGTAGCGCATATAGCTCAGCCCGCCCTGATACATCAGGTCCACAATCAGCTTGACCTCGTGCATGCATTCAAAATAGGCAATTTCGGGCTGGTAGCCGGCCTCGACCAACGTTTCAAAGCCGGCCTTAATCAGGGCACTCAGCCCGCCGCACAGCACCACCTGCTCGCCGAACAGGTCCGTTTCGGTCTCTTCCTTGAAGGTTGTTTCGATGACACCCGCCCGGGCGCCGCCGATGCCGTTGGCCCATGCCAGTGCGATTTTTTTGGCGTTGCCGTCGGCATTGGTATGCACGGCAATCAGGCACGGCACCCCGCCGCCTTTTTCAAACTCGCTGCGGACCAGATGCCCCGGCCCTTTGGGCGCAATCATCACCACATTGACCCCCGGCGGCGGAACGATATAGCCGAAGTGAATGTTGAAGCCGTGGCAGAAGCCCAGCGTCTGGCCGCTCTTGAGATTGGGCTTGATGTCGCTTTCATAGACCTTGGCCTGAATTTCATCCGGCAGCGTAATGATGATCAGCGCCGCCCCGTCCATCGCCTTGGCAATCGTCGTCGGCACAAAACCGTGTTCCACCGCCAGCGTATAGTTGGCCGTGCCCGCCAGTTCCGCCACCGAAACCTCAATCCCGCTGTCCCGCAGATTCTGGCTGTGGGCGTGCCCTTGGCTGCCGTAGCCGATAACGCAGACCTTTTTGCCCTTCAAGCCGTCAATCGGGGCATCTTTTTCGTAATACAGTGTCGCCATGGTCGTTTTTTCTCCTGTTTCTAAACCTTAATTTTGTCTGATTTTATGTTAGAGTGCATACAGAATAAGCAAAAACCGCCTCCGTTTCAACCTTTATTTTTTGCCGGCCGGATAAACCCGCCAAACCGTCCCGTCGGCTCCCGGCTCGTCTGCCGGCTCAACCGGCCGGCAGTTCTGCTGCAGCTGCCGTGCCGGCCGCACGCTGTCTGCCTCCCGGCGGCCCTACCGAAGCCCCTTGAAGGCCTGCGGACTGATGCCGAAAACCCGCTTGAAAGTGCGGCTGAAATGAAACGCATCGTCAAAGCCCAGCCGGCCGGCCATTTCCTTGACCAGAACCCCGCTGTTCTGGAAGCCGTCTGCCGCATACGCCATTTTCAGATTCAGCAGGTACTGATAGGGACTTTGGGTGTCGAACCGCTTGAACAGCCGGCACAGATAGGCCGCATCAATCATACAGGCATCGGCGATCTGGGCAAGGGATTGGAGTGTCATAAAGTTGCGGCTGATGGTCTGCCGGCAGCTCTGGTAGGTGGCAAAAGCCCGGCTGGGACTTCCCTTTTGCCCGATGCGGATGTCCGCAATGCGGTACAGCAGATATTCCAGCAGCAGCGAGCAGGTCATTGCTTTGTAGGGGCTGTCGGAAAGACCCTGCGCAATCAGGGCATCCCAGACGGCTGTCAGCTCGTCGGCCCGCTTGATATGAACAGCCGTGCCCAGCGGCCCGATATGCTTGGTCAGCAGCCGCACAGCCCGCTGACCGGTAAAGTCGATAAAATACTTCACCATCGGCCCTCCGCCGGCAGACAGAATATGCTGACTGATCCCCGGCCCATAGGTAAACACCGTGCCGGCTTTCAGCTCCCAGCTACGCCCGTTGAGTACCGCCCGGCCTGTACCTTTGGCGACAAACTCAATGCACCAGTAGGGAAAATCCTTTCGGTTAATCTCAAAATCCGGCGCTGTATGCTCGCATCCCCCGCAGACTGCCCGCGGCCGGCCGTCGGGAATGCGGGACTGCTGCAGGTAGAACCGCCGCGCACCGGTTACCTGAGGCGAGAAAAAATCAGGTTCTTTTGCCGCCATCGGCCGCTCCCCAAAAAAAGTCAAAAATTGGCATTAAAATGACAACATTTTGCATTCTAAACCGTTTGGCCCTATTATAAAATAGGCGGCGGTTGAAGGTAAAGACAATATTTTACAGCAGAGTCAGGAAAGGATGGCGCCTATGGCCAACAAAAAAGCAGTCGATATGCTGGACAAAAATGATCGGATTGTCATTTGCGGTGCCGGCGGATTTATTGCCGGTGCGCTGACCCGCTATTTTCGTCAGCAGGGCTTCACGCGGATTCGGGCGATAGACAAAAAACCCCTTCCCCAGTGGTATCAGGTAGTGCCGGGCGTGGAAAGCCTCTGCATGGATCTGAGCGAAAAAGACAATGCCGTCGAGGCCTGCCGCGGCGCGCGGGAAGTGTACAATCTGGCGGCGGATATGGGCGGGATGGGCTTTATCGAGCGGTATCGCGTGGAATGTCTCCGCAGCGTCCTGATTAACACCCATCTGACCGAAGCCGCCTACCGGGCCGGCGCCGAACGGTATTTCTTTTCTTCTTCGGCCTGTGCCTACAATGTGGAATTGCAGAAAGACCCCAACGTGCGGGCACTGAAGGAATCGGATGCCTATCCGGCGATGGCCGAGCGCGGCTACGGCTGGGAAAAGCTGTTTTCCGAAATGGTCTGTCAGGAATACTGGCACGAGCGCGGCCTCAAAACAGCCATTGCCCGCTTCCACAATGTTTATGGGCCGTTCGGCACGTGGGACGGCGGCAGGGAAAAGGCCCCGGCGGCCATTTGCCGCAAAGTGATTGAAGCCAAAGACACCGGCCGAATGGACATCGAAATCTGGGGCGACGGCTCCCAAACACGCAGCTTTATGTATATCGATGACTGCGTGCTGGGCATCGATATGATTACCCATTGCGACAAGCTGACCGCTGTGCCGATCAACCTCGGCTCCTGCGAGCTGATTTCCATCAACACGCTGGTGGATTTAGTCGAGCAGATCGCCGGCGTCAAACTCCAGCGGCGCTACAATCTCAATGCCCCGCGGGGCGTGGCCGGCCGAAACAGCGACAACACCTTTATCCGGCAGATGCTCAACTGGGAGCCGAGTACGCCGTTTAAGACCGGTCTGGCCAAAACCTACGAATGGATTGAAAAACAGTATTATGACCGCAAGGCCGGCAAGAGAACAGTCAGCTGACAGCACAGGAGCGCCTATGCCCGGCAGCAAACCGGATATAACGGATATTATCGGCAAACTCCAGTATCGGCTGGCGCTGGCCGGCGGCTGGATTGACCAGCCCTTTGTGTCCCGCTATGACCCCCGGCCGCCCGGCTCGATGGTCGTGGCAGCCGTCCAGCCCCAGTTTCGATGGATGGACCGTGCCGGCATCTGCGGCAGCACCCGCTCGGTGGCCCTGCGGCTTTGGGGGCAGGGGCTGCCCGATGAACAGCCCGCTACACTGGTCCGCAAGCTCTATGAGGCGGAAAACAAAGACAAAGCCAATCCCTCCGGTTCGCAGGATATGATTGGGATTATCTATCCGGGCATCAGCCGGCTGGATTACGATTATGCCTATGAAGGCGGGCTTTTTCCGCGGCATATTGAATCCCTCAACGACCCCGATGCCGCCGGCTGGCTCCAGCAGCATCTGTACATTCTGCCGGTCAATATCCGCCCCGACGGCTACAGCCCGCTGGGCCGGCAGAATCTGACGCCCGAATGGGTGCGCCGGCTGGGGCAGTCCGGCTGGGACTGCTTCGACGCCATCGTCCGCAGGGATCTGGCAGCGCTGGGACGGTCGTTTAACGACTGTATGAAGGCTTGGAGCGTGCTGATGCCCGATATTCTGGAGCATCCGCTGCTGCCCAAAGAGCTGCCGGCTCTGCTGGAATATTACCAGTCGCGCTATGCTGGGGCGATGTATTCCGGCTGCGGCGGCGGGTATTTGTATGTGGCTTCTTCCGAGCCGGTTCCCGGCGGCTTTCAGGTGCAAATCAAGGTTGCCCTATGACAGCAGACATCCTCACCGCCGGCACGTTTGACCCAATGGATGCCCGACGCATCCGCTTTCTTCAGGAAGCAGCGCAGCGCGGTCGCCTGACGGTTGTGCTGCTGGACGACGCCTTTGTCCAGCAATTGACAGGGGCACCGCCCCAGTTTCCGCTGGCCGAGCGGCTGTATTTTGTCGAAAATATCCGCTATACCGCCGCTGTTGAAACGGCAGGATCTCTGGAGCAGCTCTGTGCCGCTGCCTGCCGGCGGCGCCCATCGGAATGGATTGCGCCGGCCTTTGAGGATCGGGCAGAATTCCGCACCGCTGCCGCCGCCTGCGGGGCTGACTATCGGCTGATTCAAGAGGCCGCACTGGCCGGATTCCCCCCGCACGCCTGCCCGCCGAGTCCCTCATCGGCACGCAAAGTGATTGTTACCGGCTGTTATGACTGGTTTCATACCGGACATATCCGCTTTTTTGAAGAGGCCTCGCAGTACGGCGATTTGTATGTTGTCGTCGGGCATGATAAGAATATTGAACTGCTCAAAGGCCCCGGCCACCCGATGTTTGGGCAGCAGCAGCGCGCCTATATCGTCGGTTCGATTCGCTTTGTCCATCAGGCCCTGATTTCCACCGGCAGCGGCTGGCTGGATGCCGAGCCGGAAATCCGCCGAATCAGGCCCGATTGCTACATCGTCAATGAAGACGGCGACAAACCCGTCAAACGCCAGTTTTGCCAGAGTCTGGGCATCGAATACATCGTTCTCCGGCGGCTGCCCAAGCCGGGACTGGTCCGCAGAACCAGCACCCAGCTACGGGGTTTCTAAACAATGCTTGGCTCTGGCTGACAGGCATTTTTTATCCGCAAAAAATCAGAAAAAATACAGACAAAAACCCGCCTGTCTGGTATAGTATGCCCCTGCAGGGAACAACCCCGCAAAGACAGCGCTTCGGCGTTTTGGAATAACAATGTCGGCATTCGTCGGTTTTTGCAGGAGAGGCAAGCAATGACAAAGCCAACCCTATCTTCTTATTTGCGGCAGCATTTGGACCAAATCGGCACAAAGAAAGAGCCGGGACCTTATATCACAATCTCCCGGCAGTGGGGCTGCGACGGCATCGGTCTGGGGCAGATTCTGGTTGATCGGCTCAACCAGCGCGATGACCAGCAGCGCTGGAAACTCTGTCACAAGGAGCTTCTGACCCAGCTGGCACAAGATACCGGACTGACCGAAGAGGTGCTGGAAAAAGAGCGGCTGTCCAAGCCCAGTTTGCTGAAGGATTTTCTGCGGGGACTTACCAAAAACAGCATCCCCGACGGCTTTGAGGTGAGAAATAAAATTACAATGATGGTCCGAACCATCGCATTTGAAGGCTATGCCAATATTATCGGACAGGGCGGCACGGCAGCCACAGGCGATCTGGCCAACGGATTGAGCATTCGGGTGGAAGCCCCGCGGGAATGGCGGATTGCCCGCATCTGCCTGCGGGAAAATTTGGACAAGCAGGCCGCTGCGGCTAAAATCGCCGAAATTGAAAAGCAGCGGGAGCATCTGCGGAAGATTTATGAACGCCAAAATCCGAGAGAACCGGCCTTTAATATCGTGTTTGATAACTCCGTATTCACCAATGAGCAAATCGCTGACCATATTATCTTGGCAATGGAACAGCGGAATATGATTCCGAAGGAAGAAACTAAATAAGTATTATTTTGCACAATATCAGGAAATATTTTTCTGGATAACGACGTTGATTTCTGGTATATGTGATTTTAGGAACATTAAAATTAAATCGAATAAATGTTGACCTGAAGGGTTTCAGTCAGTACCTTATGGGGCGAATTTTACAATGGAATTGATTAAGCAGATAAAAGACACCGAAAGACAGGCCAGAGAGATCGTTGAAAAGGCCCGGCGGGATGCGGCTTTACTGCTCGAGGTAAGCCAAAAGCGGCGGTCTGTTCGTCTGCGTCAGGCCCAGCAGCGGCGGCAGGAAGCCATCGATAAAGCGGTTGCTCTGGCAGAAGAACGCGGCAAAAAGGACGCCGAAGCACTTGTCAGGCAGGGCCAGCAGGACATCGAAGCCCTTCAAGCGGCCTGTCAGCCGAAAATTCAGCAATGTGTCGATGCAATTATTCAGCGGTTGCAGCAGGAGCCGTAGGACAGAGTTTTCGCTCCAAACGCTGTTTTTCCCCGGGTCAGGCGTTTTGTCAAGCTCCAAGTGTGTCTTCAGGCAAATAGAGAGTTGTTATCTGTGAGAGTATAAATGGCTATCGCCTCAATGCAGAAAGTGATGATTGTGGCCCATCGCAGCCAGACGGCCGAGTTGCTGGCACGTCTGCAGGAGGCCGGCATTATGCAGATACTGGATGCCGAACGGGCGATGGTGACCAAAGAATGGCCGGAGCTGGTGGTCGAAGTCAAGCGGCATCGCGACTTGGAAGAGACCATCGAGCGGCTCGGCAGGGCTGTTGATTTCCTCAAACCCTATGCCGGCAAAGAGCCGACCTCTCTGTTTGCCCCGAAAATCGAAATCGGCGCCGCCGACTACGGCAGGATTGTCACCCAGCAGGATTCGCTGGCGGTGCTGGAAAAGGCCGAGCATATCCGCAATGCCATGGAAAAGCTGTCGGCAGAGTCCCAGACGCTGGAGGCCCTGCTTGGCAAGCTGCTGCCGTGGAAGGATTTGTCCGTGCGTCTGGAAGAACTGGGCAGCTTGACGACGGCGACGGTTTTCACAGGCCTGATTGCCCCGCAGCATGCCGAAGCCGCACGGGCCAAGCTTGAGCCGCTGGCAGCCGTCCTCCAGCAGGTCGGCCAAACCGGCGGAATGGCTGCCTGTGTGGTCGTCTGTCTGAATGAATCGGCTGCCGAAGTCCAGAAAATCCTGCGGTCGGCAGAATTTGAACCGGTCTCTTTTGAAGGGCTAACCGGTACCGTTCAGGACAATATCGCAGGCATTCAGCGCCGCCAGAAAGAAATTGCTGCCCAGCGGGCCCAGCTGGAAAAGCAGGCCGCCCAAACAGCCAAAGACCGCCTCAAGCTGCAAATCCTCTTCGACCATATGCAGAATCTCTATCGGCGGATACACACACAGGCCAGCGCCCCGGCCACAGACCATGCCGTTTTTATGGAGGGCTGGGTCAAGAAAAAGGATTACCCCAAGCTGGAAGCGCTGGTCCGGGATTTTGACGGCTGCGACCTAGCGCCTATCGAACCGGCACAGGACGAAGACATCCCCATTGAAATCGATAATAACAGGGCTGTTCGTCCGTTCGAGGTGATTACCCGCCTGTACGGCATGCCGCTGCCCAGTTCAGTGGACCCGACGGTGTTTTTGGCGCCGTTTTTTGCCATTTTCTTCGGGCTGTGTCTGGCCGATGCCGGCTACGGGCTGATATTGATGGCGCTGCTGGCGTGGGTGCTGAAAAAGACCCGCGGCGACAAGGGGGTCTTCTGGATGCTGCTGGTCTGCGGCTTTACGACATTTCTGGCCGGCGCCATTACCGGAAGCTGGTTCGGCGATGCAGTAACCGCACTGCTGCCGGCCGGCACGGCTGTCGGCGGTGCGCTCAACTGGATGCGCCAGAAGATTATGCTGTTCGATCCGATGACCCAGCCGATGACCTTTTTTGCCCTGTCGCTGGGGCTGGGTTATCTGCAGATACAGTTCGGCCTGTTTATTGCCTTCTTTGCCAATCTGTTCAAAAAAGACATTGCGGCGGCGGTGTTTGACCAGCTGACGTGGATTGTGATGCTCAATTGTCTGGCAGGGCTGGGCTTGTCCAAAGGCGAACTGCTGCCGGCCGGACTGGCCAAGCCGTTTGGCTTGACAGCCCTGCTGCCGGCGGTTGTGATTCTGCTGTTCAGCGGACGCGGAATGGGCTGGGGCGGACGCGTCGGGTTCGGCGTGTTTCAGCTTTTCAGCACCGTTTTCTACATGGGCGATATCCTCAGTTATGTGCGGCTGATGGCGCTGGGAATGGTCGGTTCGGGCTTCGGTCTGGCCATCAATGTGCTGGTCAAGCTGGTCGCCGATGTTCCGTATGTCGGATGGCTGCTGGGAGCAGTTTTGTTTGTCGGCGGGCATCTGTTTAATCTGGCGATGTCAATGCTGGGGGCTTTTGTTCACAGCCTGCGGCTGCAGTTTGTGGAGTTCTTCCCCAAATTCTTCGTCGGCGGCGGTCAGGAATTTACCCCCCTGCGCCGGCAGTACCGGTATATTGACCTGAAAGAATAATTCCTGCAGAAAAGACAAGAACAAGAAAGGAAAAGAATTATGCTGGAAATGATGGGTTTGACGTTTGCTTTGACAGGAGCGGCACTGGCGGTCTTTCTGGCCGGCATTGGGTCTGCGGTGGGTCTGGCGGCTGCCAGCAAAAGCGCCACAGGCGTGCTCAGCGAAAAGCCCGAACGCTACGGAACGCTGATGCTGCTGGTGGTGCTGCCCAGCACGCAGGGCATCTACGGATTTGTCGTCGGTCTGTTTGTGATGATTAAGCTCAATATGTTCGGCGGCAGCGTAAATCCCGTGGCCTGGCATCAGGGGCTGGAGATTTTGGCCGCCTGTCTGCCGGTGGCCTTCGGCGGTCTGTTCAGCGCCATTCATCAGGGGCGCACCGGCGCCGCCGGCATTCTGATGACCGCCAAACGCCCGGAAATGGCTTTTAAGGCCGGCGTGGTGTATGCGGCGATGATTGAACTGTATGCGATTCTGGGCTTTCTGATTTCGCTGCTGATTCTCCTGATGGGCATTAAAGTCGGCTAACAAAACGCAGCAAGCTGTTTGTACGATTGGACCAATACCAATGAATGCAGAACAGGTAGTCGAAAAAATCCTCTCGCAGGCCCGTGCCGAGGCGGAGGCCATTCTGGGACAGGCCCGTCAGAAGGCCGCCCAAGCCGATGCCCAGCTGGAAGCCGAGCTTGCCGAGTTTGACAGGAAGACAGAACAGCTGGCTGAAGCGGCCGGTCAGGATCGCTGGCAGCGGATGCTGGCAGCGGCGCGGATGGACAATGCCCGGCGTCTGCTGGCCGCACGCACGGCAATTCTGGATGAGGTCTTCGCCAAAGCCCGCCAAGCCCTCTGTCAGATGCCCGATGCGCCCTATCAGGCGCTGATGGCAGACCTGATGACAAAAGCCGTCGAAACAGGCGATGAGGAAGTGGTGATCGGCCGGGGCGAAACCCGCATCCATGAGCCGTTTCTGGCGATGGTCAACAGCCGGCTGGGGCCGGACCGCGGCCGCCTGCGGCTGTGCCCGCAGCGGGGCGATTTCGAAGGCGGCTTTATCCTCCGCCGCCAGCGCGTGCAGATCAATGCCAGCGCGGAGGTGCTGGTGGACCGGCTGCGCGACGCAATGGAAATGGAACTGGCCGGCATGCTTTTCGGCACGGATTAAAATCCCGACAGGAGCAGACACGTGACCATCGGCAGCGACATCAGTTTTTACCGCTATCCGCCCATCGGACAGGAAGATTGGCGCTATGCCTATCCGACCGCTCGGGTCCGCGCGCTGGAGCTGGCCATGCTGCCGCGCAGCGTCTTTGCCGATATGGCCAATGCCGCTTCCTTTGCGGATGCGGCCGAACTGCTGGCCGGAACCGAGTATGCCGTCGATGCTCAGACCGATGCCGCCCGGCTGGAGCAGATGCTGCTGGAGCGCCGCAGCGAGGTGCGCCGCCTTTTCAGCCAGCTGATACTGGATGAGGGCATTCTCACCTTTCTCCGCGCCCGGGAGGATTTTGCCAATATGCGGCTGGCTGTCCGGCGGGTCGTTACGGAACGGCCGCTGGGGCTGGATTACAGCAACGACGGCAATGTGCCGGCCGAGGAATTTGAGGATATCTTTGCACAGGAAAATTACGAGCGGCTGCCCGACTATCTGCAGGAAGCGGTGGAGGCGGCCATTCTGGGCTACTATGAAAACCGCGATATTCGGCGGATTGATTATGAAATTGACCGGATGTATGCGGCATGGCGGATTCGGCAGGCCGAGGCGCTGAAGGATGTCTTCTGCCTGTCACTGATGCGGATCCGCAACGATTTGGACAATCTGCGGATGATGCTGCGGCTGAAAATGGCCGGACGGGAAGAAGACACGCGGCTGTTTCTGCCGCCCGGCTTTGTGGAGACCGACCGGTTTGTGCAGGGGCTTGCCGCCGGCTGGGAAGCCGTCGCCGCCGGCTTTTATGCCACGCCGTATTATGAGCTGCTGGAAACTTCGATTCCCTATCTGCGCAGCGAGCAGTCGTTTCTGAAGCTGGAAAAGGAATGCGAAGACTATGTCAAGGGATTTCTCAAGACCACCCGCAGCATCCCCGCCGGACCGCAGCCGGTGATTGCCTACTTTCTGATGAAAGAGGCCGAGATTCGCACCGTGCGGATGGTCTTGACCGGCAAGAAAAACGGTCTTGCGGCAAAATTGATTCTGGACCGGCTGGGCGAATGGATGCCGTAAGCAGACAAGGAAACAGCGGATGATGATGGAAGGCAAAGCAGCCGTTTTAGGCAGTGCGGATTTTGTGATGCCGTTTGCGGCAATGGGCCTTGACACCTTTGCGGTGGAGGCCGATGCGGCCGCAGTGCAGGCGCAGGCCGCCCGTATTCTGCGGGATAAATATGCGCTGGTGGTCGTGGCTGAGAATGTGGCGCAGGCAGCGCAGGGCGTGTTTGAAGCCGTCCAGAAGGCCGCCATGCCCTGCGTGATTGTCGTGCCGTTTACAACCGAGCCGACAGGCATCGCCACCGAGTCCCTCGGCCGGATGCTGAAAATGGCAACGGGCATTAATATTCTGAAAAACTAAACCAAACAAGCGGACTGTTTCATTCACAAAGGCAGTGCAATGACGAATGTACACAACGGCAGAATTATCAAGGTAGCAGGACCAGTTGTGGTAGCCGAAGGCATGCTCGGCGCCCGCATGTACGATGTGGTGCGGGTGGGCCGCGAGAACCTGATTGGCGAAATCGTGGGACTGCACGGCGACCGTGCCAGCATTCAGGTGTACGAAGACACCATCGGCATTGGTCCGGGCGAAGAAGTCGTCAATACCGGTGCCCCCCTGAGCGTCGAGCTGGGCCCCGGGCTGATATCGAGCATCTACGACGGCATCCAGCGTCCGCTGGACCAGCTGGCGGCCGCCCAAGGCAGCTTCATCAAGCGCGGCAGCGCCATCCCCGGTCTGCAGCGCCAAACCCGCTGGCATTTTACCCCCACAGTCTCCGGCGGCACCGACGTCCAGTCCGGCGACATCATCGGTCAGGTTCAGGAATCCACGCTGGTGCTCCACAAGATTATGGTTCCGCCCGGCGTGTCCGGCCGGATTGACGGCTTGAGCGAAGGCGACTATACGGTGGATCAGCCCATCGCCACAGTCACCGCCGCCGACGGGACGAAAACCGAACTGAAACTGATGCAGAAATGGCCCGTCCGCCAGCCGCGTGCCATCCGCCAGCGGCTCAACCCCAATCATGTCCTGCTGACCGGCCAGCGCGTCATCGATGCCTTCTTCCCGATTGCCCGCGGCGGCACCGCCTGTGTGCCCGGCCCGTTCGGCACCGGCAAAACCGTCGTCCAGCACCAGCTGGCCAAGTGGGTGGATGCCGATGTGATTGTCTATGTCGGCTGCGGCGAGCGCGGCAACGAAATGACCGATGTGCTGATGGAGTTTCCCGAACTGACCGACCCCCACAGCGGCCAACCGCTGATGAAGCGGGTGGTGCTGATTGCCAACACCTCCGATATGCCGGTGGCCGCCCGCGAGGCGTCGGTCTATACCGGCATCACCATTGCCGAGTACTATCGCGATATGGGCTATTCGGTGGCACTGATGGCCGACAGCACCAGCCGCTGGGCCGAAGCCATGCGCGAAATCTCCACGCGGCTGGAGGAAATGCCCGCCGAAGAGGGCTACCCGGCTTATCTGGGCGCCCGCATCGCCTCGTTCTATGAGCGTGCCGGCCGGGTGGTCTGCGCCGGAAGCCCCCAGCGCGAAGGGGCGCTGTCGGTGATTGGAGCCGTCAGCCCGCCCGGCGGCGACTTGTCCGATACGGTGGTGCAGGCCACGCTGCATGTGGTCAAGGTCTTCTGGTCTCTGCAGGGCCGGCTGGCCCAGCAGCGCCACTTTCCGGCGATTGACTGGCTGACCAGCTACTCCTTCTACAAGCAGTACCTGCCCGAGTCCTTCAAAGACAAGCAGATGGGGCGGGAATTTGCCGAGATGATGCAGCAGGCGATGACCCTGCTGGAGCAGGAAGCCCAGCTGGTGGAAATTGTCCGTCTGGTCGGCGCCGAGTCCATCAGTGCCCGCGACCGGATGACGCTGGAAACCGCCAAGAGCATCCGGGAGGATTTCCTGCATCAGAATGCCTTCCACGAAGTGGATACCTATACGCCGATTGAAAAGCAGTATGAGATGATTAAGCTGATTCTGCATTTCCATCAGGCTGGTCTGGCAGCCATCGACAGCGGCGCAGACACCGCCGGCCTGTTCAAGCTGCCGGTGCGTGAGGCTATCGCCCGCGCCAAATATCTGGATAATGACAAAATTGAGCAGGTGGCGGCTATTCGGGATGTGATTGACCGGCAGGTCAAGGAACTCTTGGCCGCCGCAGCGGAATAAGCGGATTAGTGCAGTAGAGGAGTCAGACATGCTGAAAGAGTATAAAACGGTTTCCCAGATTTCCGGCCCGCTGATGATGGTCGAAGGGGTCGACAATGCCAAATACGGCCATATTGTCGATATCGAGCTGGCCGACGGTTCGATGCGGCACGGCCAGATTCTGCAGGTCGAAGGCGACAAGGTGCTGGTGCAGGTCTTCGAAGGCACCGAAAGCATCAATGTCAGCGGCACCACAGTGCGTTTTCTGGGCA
The DNA here is from genome assembly GCA_018052735.1 of Phycisphaerae bacterium. GTDB lineage: Bacteria > Planctomycetota > Phycisphaerae > Sedimentisphaerales > Anaerohalosphaeraceae > 4572-13. The sequence continues at coordinate 23,973 of JAGPMT010000033.1, forward strand.
AGCCGATGGAGATGGCCGTTTCGCGGGACATCCTCGGACGGGTCTTCAGCGGCACCGGCGTCCCCATCGACGGCGGCCCGCGGATTCTGCCGAAGATGAAGCTCAACATCAACGGCAACCCCATCAATCCGTACGCCCGCGACTATCCGAATGAATTCATCCAGACCGGCATCAGCACCATTGACGGGCTGAATCCGCTGGTGCGGGGACAGAAGCTGCCGATTTTCTCCGGCGCCGGTCTTCCGCACGATGAAATCACAGCCCAGCTGGCCCGTCAGGCCACGGTGCGCGGCAAGGGCGAGGCGTTTGCCGTGGTGTTTGCGGCAATGGGCATCACCTTCGAGGCCGCCCAGTTCTTCATCAACGACCTGACCAACACCGGAGCCATCGAGCGGGCGGTGCTGTTTATCAATCTGGCCAACGACCCGGCCATCGAGCGGATTGCCGCCCCGCGGGTGGCGCTGACCGCGGCCGAGTATCTGGCCTTTGAGGAAGATATGCATGTGCTGGTGATTCTCAACGACATGACCAATTACTGCGAGGCGCTGCGGGAAATTTCGGCTGCCCGCAAGGAAGTGCCCGGCCGGCGGGGCTTTCCGGGCTACCTCTATACGGACTTGGCCACGATTTACGAGCGGGCCGGCCGCATCAAGGGCAAGAAGGGCTCGATTACCATGGTGCCGGTGCTGACCATGCCCGAAGACGACAAGACCCATCCGGTGCCCGACCTGACCGGCTACATCACCGAAGGCCAGATTATTATGAGCCGCTCGCTGCACCGCAAGGCCGTGGCGCCGCCGGTGGATGTGCTGCCGAGTCTGTCGCGTCTGAAAGACAAGGGCATCGGCCCCGGCAAAACCCGCGAAGACCACGCCGCACTGTACAACCAGCTCTATGCCGCCTATGCCCGCGGCAAAGAGGCGCAGGAGCTGGCGACGATTCTGGGCGAAGCGGCCCTGTCGGCCGAAGACCAGAAGTATATGAAGTTTGCCAATGCCTTTGAGGCCCGGTATATCTCGCAGGGCTATTATGAAAACCGCGATATAATGCAGACGCTCGATTTGGGCTGGGAGCTGCTGAGCATGTTTGACGATGTAGAGCTCAAGCGCATCGACAAGAAGCTGATTGACAAGTATATGCCCCGGTTCCGCAAGCAGCAGGGTGCCGCCGCATGATCCAGAATGTCAATGCCACACGAATGGAATTGCTGGCGCTGCGAAAGCGGGTGGCGCTGGCGCTGCGCGGGCATCGCCTGCTCAGCGAAAAACGCGACGAAATCTGCCGCCAGCTGGTGCAGATTGCCCGCGACCTCCGGGATCTGCGCAGCCGCGTGGAGCGCGACCTGCTGGAAACCAGCCGGCGGTTTATGATGGCGCGGGCGGTGATGGAGCCGGAGCATATCCGGGCGGCGCTGGATGTGCCGTCCAAGACCTTCAAGCTGGCGGTCAGTTTTGCTTCGATTATGAGCGTGCAGGTGCCGCGGCTGGCCAAGGAAATCGCCGGCGACATCCTGTGCTACGGCTTTTTATCCACCAGCGGCGAACTGGATGCGGCGCTGCGGGCGCTGGAGCGGGCCTTCGACGGGCTGATTGAACTGGCCGAGAAGGAAAAGCAGTGCCAGCTTCTGGCCGCGGAGTTGCAGTCCACCCGCCGGCGGGTCAATGTGCTGGAGCATGTGGTCATTCCCGAGACCAAGGAAACCATCAAGTACATCTACGACAAGCTCGGCGAGGCCGAACGCGACAACATCAGCCGCCTGATGAAAATCGCCGACATTATCCGGCGCTGACAGCACTGCTGCCGGCTGCTTAAAACCGCCTGACGGCCAGCGTGTGCACCGTCGCATAAGCCGCCCGCCGGAACAGATGCAGCATCAACCGCCCCCGGCGCAGCGAACCTCTCTTGCGTTTCACATCGCGGGTCAGCCATTTGTTGTTGCCCACCGTCACAAGGGCATAGGGGGTAATCCACGACAGACCGAAAATCCAGAACATCGCATAGAGAATCGCCCACAGGGCCTCGCTGCTGTACTGGCGCCGCCACGCATAAAACGCCGCCGGCACCATGCCGGTCAGGCAGGCCCCCAGCAGGGTGTGGCTGATGAACAAAGCCGGATGCCACAGGATGCAGCCGGTCAGCCCCGCCAGCAGAATCTGCGGAACAATCATCTGGATGACGCTGAGCACAAAATTCACCCGTGCCCCCAGCGCCGGGGTCTGCCGGAAGCGGGTAAAAATGAATCCGGCCATTGCAATCGTTTCCCGCACATTGCTGCGGGCCCAGCGGAGGAACATCTTGCACAGCCCTTTGTACCGCACCGGCACAGTGGTGTAAACGACGGCATTGGACTGAAACACCACATGCAAGCCCTGCTGGAGAATGGCGTTGGTCATGGCACGGTCTTCGCCGATGCCGGCCGGCCGGCCCAGAAAGGTCTGGTTGAGCCATGCATCCAGAACCTTCATCACCGCTGTCCGGCGGTAAGCCGACAGAGCCCCCGGCGTGCAGAAGACGCTGTTGACAGCGCTTTGACTGGCGCGGATAAACTCAAAGCTGTATGCAAAGATGACTTCCAGCATCCGGGGAATGATGTCTTTGTGCCGGTTGAGCACGGCCACATTGCCGGCCACGCCGCCGATTTTTTCATCGGCGGCAAAGGGACTGACAAGGCAGCGGAGCGTATCGGGATTGATCAGCGAGTCGCTGTCAATCGTCACCAGTACCTCAGCCCGGCTGCGGATGAAGCCCTCGTACAGCGCGCGGCGCTTGCCGCCGTTTTTGGCCAGACGCACCGCTTCAATCCGGCCGCCGGACTGGGCGGCGGCCTTTTTCATCCATTCCCATGTATCGTCCGCGCTGCCGTCATCGACAGCGATGATTTGAAGCTTGTCGGCAGGGTAATCGCTCTGCAACACGCTTTCGAGCGTTTTGAAGACCATGCTACCTTCATTGTAAGCCGGCACAACGACTGTGCAGGTAGGCAGCTGCGAATCAGAGCACGGTTCGACCGGACGGTAGCGGAAGAACAAAATCACGCGCCACAGAAACGCACTTAAATTGATCACCAGCAGCACCTGCCCCAGCAGAATATAGACCTCGCCGTAGGGCTGTGCACGCAGAAAATCCACCGCCATCGCAAACTGGTCGGACTGTGTCCATGCGGTTATCGATGAAATTAAAAACGCCACAACAATCAGAGTTTTCGTTCCCATACCTTTTCTTCAACGCCTTTTCTAAATAGTCCCCTTCCGAATAGACATTATTCCCGCAACTGCGGATACACCCGCACAGGGAACATGGAGTTCGGGGAGGAGGTAAAAAAACAACTATACCAATTTTTATATAAAATATCAATAAAAATTTGTTCGCCTGCAATAAGCAGCCAGCAGAAAACGCTTAAATAAATTTATAGTTGTCTGGACATTCCTAAAAAATCCTCGATTTCAGCCTAAAAAAGGGGCATTTTTGAAATACGGCATAACAGGATATATATTTGCTTTAATGTGTTAAGGCGGGCTGGCTTCCGCAGATTGTACAGTTTTTTTCTGCTGTCAGCGGCCGAAGATGTCATCCAAAATTTTATCCGGAGCCGGTGCGGTTCCCTGCGGCCATGTCTTGACAATCTGCCCATCCAGCAGCGCCACCACATAGGGACTGGTCAGCTCCCATTTCTGCTGGTCGGTCAGCGTGCCCTGAATGCAGGTCGTATCGGCCGGAACGGGGCCTTGACCGTATGGCGGCACGGCCAGAAAAGCAATCTTGAACGCCTCATTGCCCTGTTCAGTCATCTGCTTGCAGTAGGCGCTGTAAAGCGGAACCATCTGGGCACAGGTCGGGCAGTCGTAGTGATACATTAAAACCACCGCAATGCCCTCGGCAAGCTCCTTTCGGACCGTCTCCTCGACAATATAGGGCATCCACTCCCACTGCTGGCTTGCCGGCCGTGCGGGCTGGCTGTTGGCCGGCGGGCGGGTCTGGCTGTCATCCGGCTGGCTCTGGATGGGCTGCTGGGTCAGCGGTCCTGTCTTGTCCGGCGGCACCGGCTGCGGAACTGTCTGTGCGGCGGCCGCCTGCCGGAGCTGCTCAATCTGCAGATGGAGTGCGGCAATCTGGCTGCTGAGGCCTTTGAGCTGCTCGTCTTTGGCCGCCAGCATCTGGTTTGCCTGATGCAGCTGCAGCCGCAGCGGAGCGGTCATGTCCGGCTGGACATCGTCGGCCTTGATGCAGGCAGGTCGGAACATCACCATCACCGGCGCCGCCAGCGCCATCAGCCCCAGCGTCGGGACGGCGACCGCCAGCAGATAAAACACATTCGGCCACGGCGGCGGCAGCAGCTTGGCGCCTGCGGGCCGGAAAACCGCCAGCAGGACAAAAAAGGGAATATCGATGGAAAACAGCGTAATCCACGGATTTACATGAATCTGTCCGAAGCAGCCGCACGATGCCGCGCCCGTCAGCGCCTTGACCAGCGTGACGGCGATAAAGCCCAGATAAGCCAGCGTGCCGGCGATCCATGCGGCCTTGCGGAACAGCCCGCAGACCATCCATACCCCCAGTGCCAATTCCAGCGGGATCTGTATCAGCAGGAATTCGTAAGACTCCCAAAAGCCCAGCTTGTTGGACTGCCACGACGGCACGCAGATGGTCAGCATCTCGTGAAACTTCAATCCGGCCGCCGCAATCAGCAGCAGGCCGGCCAGCGTCATTACCGCAGCATTGATTTTACGCATCATAAAAAGTCCTTTCGCATCGGGCTGTATTATACCCGAAATTGTCCGAAATTGGAACTGTTTCCTGCTGTTTAGACGCTTGCTGCCGGCAAAATATGCCTGATACGGCCCCGATTGCCGGCTGTTTTTCCCAAATTTCCTGTGTTTGCCGGCTGATGTTGCCGGCGGCAGCAGACTCTTCCCAGCAGCCGGCAGACCAAGCCGACTCGCCCAAAATCCTGTCCAGCTCCTCTTGGCTGACAGCACGGGTCAGGCCCTCCATCGGGTCGGGAGTCCATTCATCCTC